>CALVEG010000004.1 GCA_944326525.1 Candidatus Gastranaerophilales bacterium | reverse complement strand
GAACACATGGTTTGATTATGGTGTACGGTTAGTATGATTATTTTGGTACAAATCTTAATTATTTTATACAAAAAGAGCCTCTATTATCGAGACTCTTTTTATCCAATATAAAGCAATTATTTCACAATTTTTGAAATACTTGCAGTTATATCCTCTCCTCCGTATAAAACCACGCCCTTGGAAAGCCAGTAGGTTGGGCATACTTGCCCAACAAGTTTAAAATACTCAAATTACTCAAACTACTCTTTAATTACTCGGGGGAAAAATCGGCTTGTGAAGTAAAGAAAAAGCTAATTTTGCAAAAATTAAAAATTCTGAGTGAGTAGAAAAAGAGTAAAGTGGGTAATTTGAAATTGAGATAATCAAACCACTTCCGACCGCCTAAAAGCTAGATTGTTTCGGACTTTTGCCCTCGCAATGACAAAAAATACTTCCGACCAAATTACTCTGTAAAAGAACAATTCTCTCCAACACCAGACAAAATAAAAACGGGTCTAACAACAGTTAGCCCGTTTTTATTAGGAGGAGGTGGGATTCGAACCCACGGTACGCTCGTCACGTACGACGGTTTTCAAGACCGCTCCGATAAACCGCTCTGGCACTCCTCCATTTGCTTTATCAGATGTATCTCAATTCTACTTGCTCAAACTTTTTTGTCAACAAGACGTTATAAAATATCCGCAAATTTTGCTTTATATATATTCTATTTAAATTTTCGCATCATTTTTAAAGCTTTATTCATTGCATGTTTGCCTAATTTAGGATTCAATCCAGGCATGTTTGGCATTCCCTTCATTGATGATGGATCTGGTGAGCCCATTTTACCGAACAATCCTTTCATATCATGCAAACCTTTCATCATTGTTCGCATTTGTTCAAATTGTTTGACATAATTGTTTATTTCAGACAATTCCATTCCGCAGCCTTTTGCAATTCTTTTTTTGCGGCTTGTATCAAGCAAATCCGGCTTATTACGTTCTTCCGGTGTCATACTTTGGATAAATACTTCAATTCTTTTAAATTGTTTCTCGCCTTCGTGTGAAATTTTGTCACGATCGTCTTTACTGATATTTAACCCAGGAATCATTCCAAGAAGGTTTCCCATTGACCCAAACATTTGCATTTGTTTTTGCATTTTTAGAAAATCATTAAAAGAAAATTCAGCTTTTGCCATTTTTTCTTCTAATTCTTTTGCCTGTTTTTCGTCAAAAACTTCCTGTGCTCTTTCAACAAGTGATACTATATCTCCCATTCCGAGAATTCTTGTTGCCATTCTTTCTGGATAAAAGTCCTCTAAGGCGTGAAGTTTTTCACCAGTTCCGGTCAATTTAATAGGTTTTCCTGTGCAGTAAGCGACACTTAATGCTGATCCTCCTCTGCTATCACCATCAAGTTTTGTCAGTACCAATCCCGTTAAACCAAGCTGTGCATCAAAGTTTTCTGCAACATTAACGGCTTCTTGACCTGTCATTGCATCAATTACAAGAAGTTTTTCGTCTGGTTTAAAAATTCTGTCGATAAGCAACAGTTCTGCCATCATATCGGTATCAATTTGTAATCTTCCTGCTGTATCAAGAATTAGAACATTATAGTTATTGTTTTTTGCATGTTCAATTGATTTTTCTACAATATTTTGAACATCTTTAGAATCAGGAATTGTGAAAACTTCAACTTCAATCTCTTTTCCTAATGTCTGAAGTTGTGTAATAGCAGCGGGACGATAGACGTCGCAGGCTACAAGAAGCGGATTTTTGCCTTCTTTTTTTAATTTAACAGCAAGCTTTGCACTTGAAGTAGTCTTACCTGAACCCTGAAGCCCTAGCATCATGATTAAAGCCGGATTACCATTTAGTTCAAGCGGTCTTTTCTCTTTTCCTAATAGTTCTATAAGTTCATCATGAACAATTTTTACAAGCTGCTGGGAAGGATCAACTCCTTGTACAATGTTTTCTCCCTCTGCTTTTTCTCTAATATTTGATATAAAAGCTTTTACAACCCTTAAATTTACGTCAGCATCCAAAAGTGCACGACGAATTTCACGCAATGCCTCGTGCATGTTTTCTTGCGTAAGTTCTTTATCTCTTGTGCCACGTAGAATATTTTGTAATTTTTCGCTTAAACTGTCAAACATTTTTATATCCCTTTAATAATCTGTTATTGATAAAATTATACCATGAAAATATCTGTTTGACGGTAAAAAGAGCTTAAAAACAATTAAAAATCATCTTCATACGGATCAAAAACGTATGGGAAAGGATCTTCTTTAGGCAAACGATCGCTGGTATCAACGCCTTCTAAATCTGTTCCTTTATAAAATTCCTCACGTGCTTTTTTGCATTCCTCCGGTGAATATAAAAGCGGTTTTGGTTTAGGATCACTGCAATAAGCTTCCTTAAATGCATCAACAGTCATTTGTTTAAGAGCAATTCCAATATTTTTCCATCTTTCGGATTCGCTGCAGTTTTCAAGCTCTGTTTCATCTACGGAACCCCAATCATCTGCTCCGTATCCAGAAGTGAAATTTGGAGTTGAAACAGGTCTTGTTTGATTATTTATTCTGTTTTGATATGTAAAAGGTTTGTACGTATTAAATGAAACTCGCATCATGCCTCACTGTTGTTACTTTTATTCATGTTTAAACACAAAAAGGGATTTTTATGCTACCTGCATAGTAAAAATTTACATTATTTTACATAGTTTGTCAACGAAACATCGTAAAAATGAATGATTTAATTTTTAAGGTCACCTGCTATATTAAAACCATACTCCTTAGAGACTAAGATACACATATCCCTAATCAACAGCTATGCACCTCAAGTACATAGCTTTTTTTTATGCATATATTTTTTTATAAATTCATTTATTTGTAGGATTAAAAAGAACTGTTGATTGTTTAAAATAAAGTTGCGGGGGTTAGTAACATTTTTTGGGGGAATCAGAGTATGAAAAAAGTTGATTTATTAAAAGAGGAGTCTTTTCAACCCCAAACAAACGGGGAAATTTCCGAATCTATTACAAAAACTTGGACACAACAAGCCTTGGAATGCTATTCAATAGGTTGTGACTGTTCAAAGTGTTCTTTGTCTAAAGGCAATTATTCTTTTATATGCCAAATGCCAAAAGTTATAGAAATTTTAATTGAATTTGCAGGCAAACCCGTTCTTAGTGCTTTTTGAATAATCCTTCTTGAATTTTGTAAAGATAGCAGGGGAAACCCTGCTTTTTTATTTGTTATAGATTGTTTTTGTGTTACATTACTATCGGGAAAGATACATGCGAGTATTTTTGATTTTATTAAGTTTTTTAATATTTACCTCACCGGCAAGTGCTGAAGTTGTCAGAATTTCGCTTGACGAAGCCATTGACATTGCTTTAGAAAATAACCTTGATTTACAGGCAAAACGTAAGGAACTTCAAATAGCTTCTGCAGACATTAAAATAGCAAACAGACTCCAAAATCCGCAAGTTCAGACAAATGTTCTTGTCGGTAAAATTACGACCGGTAACTCTTCTCAAGCCGGAGTTTTATTTCCTATAGAAACTTTTAAACGCGGTGTTAGAAAAAAAGCTGCAATTGCTCAGAAAAAAGCTGTTGAAAATCAGATAAAACAAGCAGAACACGAATTAAAAATAAAGGTAATGAAAGCATATTTTGAGGTGCTTTATTACAAATCTATAGAAGATATTATGATTAAAAGAAGAGATTTGTTTGATGAAATGAAAAAAATTGCTTCTGATAAATCTCGAACCGGTGAAAATTATAAAATAGACTCTCTTCAAGCAGATATAAAATATAAAAGACAACTTATAGAACTAAATAAATCAAAAGCGGAGTTGATGAATGCTCAATTTGAGTTTAATAAGACAATAAATGTTCCGGCTGATGAAAAAATGTACGATACGCAAGAAACATCCTTATTTGATGATGATTTAACCATTCTTGATATTCAGCTTCCGCCATACAAAGTAATTGAAGCAACCGCATTGAAATACAGTCATTCTATAAGGATTACGGACAATAACATTGAAAAATACGGACAAGAATATATTTTAGCAAAACGTCAGCGGATACCTGATTTAATTATAGGCGGAGGTTTTGCTTGGCAGACAAAATATCAAGGCGAAGGTGACAATTGGCCAGGAGCTTTTATTGGCGGCGGATTTAATCTTCCTATACTTTACTCTTACAGACCGGATATTGAAAAAGCTGCAACTATCCTTGAAAAAACGCATATGGATAAAGCTTCATTTGAAAATAAACTTAAAATTACTCTTAAACAAAATTACAACAATTTTAAATATGCCCGTCAAAATATGGATTATTATAAGGATATTCTTAATGAATCCGATGAAATCCTAAAAACAACAACCGGTATGTATAAAAACGGTAATGTTACATTGATAAACCTTATTTGGACTGAAAACAATCATCAGGCAATTTTGAATGAATATTTGACTGCAATGGATTTTTATTACGGGGTTTATTTAAATATGATGCACAATATCGGGCATGATTTGTTATTGGAAGAAGATATTTTTGAAGATTAAATTAAGTTTTAAAGATATACAAAAACCTCTCTTTTTAGTTACAAAAAGAGAGGTCTGCCATATATTCGGCTACAATTCACATTTTTCTTATTTTAACGGAAGGCCTTCTTGGTGAAATTTCATTAATTTTGCCAAATGCCATTGTCTTGCTTTAATGTCGTCAATTGAATTTTTAATATCTTCCAGTTCTGCAAGAAGTGTAGGTAAATCTTTTCTTTGCGGGATGAAGACTTCTTTTTCTTCTACTTCGTTCCAACTTGGTGAAAAGCAACCGTTTTCAAAAAGTTCTTTCATATCCATAATCTTATCCTTAAAAGTTTTTAGTTCTGGGTATTTCAATTAATTTTCTCTTGAGATAAATGAATGAAATAAATCTGCAAGATCGAATTTGCCGTATTTAAAAGGAATTGCTTGCTTTGCGTAATCTGTTCCGGTGATATTTTGCAAATCTTGCATTTCTTTAAAACTTAAAGAATTAAAATCAAAGCTTGTCATTTCGCCGTAATCAATCATTAAATCTTCAATATCGAGAATTTTTTTGTCATCCATAAAACACACTCCTTATAAACTGATGTTTTTTTCACATAGTTTATGTCGGAACAGAAAGGGCAGTTCTTTAAGAAAAAGAGGGCTTTTGTAACATAATTTTACAAATACATTATTCATGGGGTTGACGAAACCAAAAAAATCATTAAAATGTTCATGACGGGTTTACAGCACGAAAATAGCGACATAATCGATATAGATTTGGTATTAAGTAGTAATGTAGAAGCTTTATAAATCCGAAAAGAATAAATAAAGGTGGTAATTAGAGGGCTTAAATTATGGCAAATTACGGATCATTATCAGGAATATATGCCGGATTGACAAATGCCTATTCGGTTATAGCATCGCAATACGAAGATGGTGTTACTCTGGATAATATTCTTGATGCCAGAGGAAATACATCAAATGCGACAATTTTAAACGGGTCTTTTGCATCATATTTACAAAACAATTTTGCATCAATAGACCAAAACAGTGACGGAACGATTTCATCAGATGAAATGACGACATTAACTAATAATCTTTCTGTACAAGGATTAACGAGAGAACAGTTTGCGCAGCTTGCATTGTCAGGCACAAGCGGACTTTCAACATCTACTATAAACAATATTCTTACACATTTTGATGAAATGGATACAAATGGTGACGGAAGGATTACTGATGCCGAAATTTCCGCATTCACTGTAAACAGCGCAAAACAAGAAAAAATGGATGAATTTAGACATCAATTTGCGACAGATATGTCAACATTCTACGGAGATGACAGTTCTTCAAGCACTTCAGGATCTTATAGTATGTTGAGCTACAGATATAAACAATCATCAGACAGTTAGTAACATATTCTTACAATTTGGAAAGGAATTAACCGCAATTAGTGTACTTATTGCGGTATTTCTTTTTTTTAAGGCGATTAAATTTCTGAAAAATCCAATTCTTTTTCAAGTAAAGAAATTATATAATCAAATCTTTCCTTGTTGTTTTTAAACCAAAAGCCAATTAACGCTTCAAAGGCGGTTGCTTGACGGTATTCACTTTGGCATGAGCGTCTTGCAACAGGGATTGGGAGATTTCTTGCACGTCTGGCAAGTTCTTTTTCTTCTTCCGTTAAGGTGTTTTCAAGCTTTTCCAAAAGTTCTGCCTGAAAATGTCCCTTAACTTTATCGGTCGTAATTTTGTGTAATTTTTTAGCGTTATTAGTCAGGAGAATTGTTTTTTCTCTGATAAATAATTCCCAAACAGCATCGCCTAAATATGCGTAATTTCTAAGGTTAATTTCATCCATAAATTCAGTTTACAACAAAATGAAATATATTGAAAATTCCTTATATCCATGCAAAAATTCAATAAGAGAGGGAATTTTCTATGTGTAAAAAACTGATTTTGGCAATATTTATTTGTGTTTTAGCCTCAAGTGTGAGTTATTCGGAAACTATCTTATCTCCGCAGAGTATTGAAGATGAAGTTATTCAGGTTGAAAAACCTGCCGAAGCTTACACGTTAATGAACAGAATTAGAAAAGACAGAAACACAATTTATAATGTATTAAACCTTACACCTTCTCAAATTTGTAAAACCAGAGAAATAGAGCAGCAAAGGTTTGAAGAAATAACCCCGCTTGTTGATGAGCTTTTGTTTGTCAGAAAACAAATCAGAGAAAGTTACTCTAAAGGTGCAGATAAAAAAGAAATTAGAGCATTATGTAGGCAGTCAGACAAAATTGAAAAACAAATCAGAAAAATTTGTAATAAATACGACAAATGTTTTGAAAGACTTTTGAATAGCGAGCAGAAAAGCAAATATAAAATGGTTCAAAAGCTAAGATTTGATGATTTGGAAAAAATGAAAAAAATTGACAAATATGGCAAAAAACCTTCTGATTTAAGACCGTTTGGCTACGGAATCAGCCAGCCTGCATATTTGGAAGATTTAAATGAACAACGCTCTTTTAAAAATAAGATTAAAAAAGTATTTAAAAAAGATTGTAAAGACACCGATAACAATTAAACCTGAGTTATTGATTTTTCAAGGCTGAGAAGTTGTTGTTTAATTTCCAGACCACCTGCATAACCTGTCAGATTACCGTTTGAGCCGATTATTCTATGGCAGGGAATTAGAATTAGCAGTTTATTTTTATTGTTTGCCATTCCGACGGCTCTGGAGGCTTTTTCGTTGCCAATAATTTTTGCAATATCTTTGTAGGTGGCGGTTTTTCCGTAAGGAATAGTCAAAAGCGCTTTCCAGACCGATTTTTGGAAGTCTGTTCCTTCGAGTTTTAAAGGAAGGTCAAAGGTTTTGCGTTTTCCCTTAAAATATTCTTCAAGTTGTGTGAAAGTTTCCTTAATTATAGGCGTTTCAAGCCTTTTTCCCGAAAGCTTGCGGAATGAAATTTGGGTTAAAAAATCGCCGTCTGCTTCGATGAAAATTTTTCCTATAATTGTTTTGTAATCGTAAAAAGTTTTCATAAATGTTTTTCAATTTTTTATTCAAAAAGCTTGGAGTAATTACTTTTAAGCTGGCACATAGGTTTTGCAAGATATTCAACATCATATTTTTCGGCAATTGTTTTAATATTTGGTGCTGCCGAAATTATTATAATTCTTGTATTTTCATATTGCGGAAAGCTCTTAATCTGGCGGATAAACCATTCTCCGGCATAAAGCGGCAGAAAATCGCTTTCCATTTGCATATCGGTAAAAATTACATCATAAGGCGAATCAATATTAAGCGTAATTTTATCCAAACCTTCTTTTGCACTTTTAGCAGTATCTATTTCGGTATCAGGCGGCAGAATTTGCACAAGCACCTTTGTATGATATTCAATCCATCCTGTTGAATCGTCTGTTACAAGAATTTTCATAGGATTTATTTTAACACAAAAACCGGACTTTCATCCGGTTTTTACAATTTTTTTTTGCAAGTTATTAATTCTAAAAAGCTTGAAATTTTTGAATAATTGGGATTGCGTTTTAGATTAGTCTTCGAGCGGAACAACGATTACGTATTTATTTCCGTCTTTAAACTTGGTCATTTCACCGATTATTGCATTATCAGGGAAAATAAAGCTTTGCGTGAAACGGATTATCGCACTTTTGTTGTGCTTTTTTGTTTCACCTGCCGCAGTAATCGTCATTTTGTTCCCTTCAGTTGTAACTTCAACATTTTTTTCATCATTTTCGAAAGGTTTTAGATTAATAATAATTTTGTATGCATCGTCAGTTTTGTCAATGTGGATAATTTGTCCGGCTTGATTTTCAAGCAAATCCGCTTTTGCAAAATCTTTTTGAGCAATTCTTTCTGCCATACGTGCTTCTTTCATAATTGCTCTGTCCATTTTGCGCATCTGAACCATTGGGTTAAACATTTGTTTGTAATGCCAGTCAGTTACGACGTAAAAAGCAGCAAATGCACCTAAAAACGTTAATATACCAATAAAAATATGTTTCATTGCAGGATGTTTGCATATGAAACAGTCATCAGCCCGATGTTCATGCTTGTTTTCGTAGTTGTTTTCTTCCATCTGAAAAACTCCTTTCTTATTTTACAAGGTAATAATATTGCAAATGATTTTAATAAGTCCATAGCACAATTAGGTTAATACTTTTTTCCAATCTTGTAAAAGTAAAAAAAACATGTTACAATTATAGCATGGAGGGTTAGTGAAAATGGCAAAAATTTTAGTTACAATGCCTGATGAATTTTTAAATCGTGTAGATGGTCTTGCAAATAATGAACAAAGGACAAGAAGCGAGCTTATTCGTGAAGCTTTGAGAAGTTATATGAGAAGATATTCACCTCAGCAAATTCAAAAGGCAGAGGATAATGCGCAAATTTTAGATCATTTGCTTGATTAGTTGGAATTTTTAAAATATAGATATTGGGATAGTTATTAGATTTAAGTACCGAAAATTGAAGGTATTATTTTGTTGTCGCTAGATTAAAGCTTATTATTTTCAAAAAATATTTTTATGATAATATAAACCTATGTTTACAGGGATTGTGGAAGAAACAGGCAAAGTTAAAAGTTTTGACGGTAGAAAATTAGTCATTGAGTGCCGAAAAGTTCTTGAAAATACAAAACTTGGTGACAGTATTGCAATAGACGGCTGTTGTCAGACTGTTGTAGAGATTACATCAAACAGTTTTTCTGCAGACGTAAGTTCAGAAACGCTTTCGGTGACGACATTTAAAAATTTTCAAACAGGTCAAGAGGTTAATCTTGAAAGAGCATTAACGCCGTCTACAAGAATAGGCGGGCATTTTGTGCAGGGGCATGTTGACGGAGTCGGAAAATATCTTGGCAATATGACTTTTGAAATACCGTCTTCTCTTGACAAATACGTTGTTTACAAGGGATCAATAACCGTAAACGGTGTCAGTTTAACTGTTTCGGCGAACGCAAATAACACATTTTCCGTTGCAATAATTCCGCATACTCTTGAAAATACCAATTTAAAATATCTTAAGTCAGGCGATTTGGTAAATATAGAGACGGATATTCTCGGAAGGTATGTTGAAAAATTTTTATATTCGCAAAATAATAATATTACTGAAGACTTTTTAAGAGAAAACGGGTTTATGTGATGGAAGAAAACAGATTTAATACAATAGAAGAAGCCATAGAAGATTTTAAAAACGGCAAAATGATAATTGTTGCAGATGATGAAGACCGTGAAAATGAAGGTGATTTAATTTGTTCAGGACAAATGGTTACACCTGAGATAATAAAATTTATGGCAGAAAACGCAAAAGGGTTGATATGTCTTGCAATTTCGCAAGAATTGGCGGAAAAACTGGATCTTCCTCAAATGGTTGAACAAAATACCGAAGGTATGAAAACAGCATTTACCGTAAGTATAGATGCAGCCGAAAAATACGGTGTAACAACAGGGATTTCGGCATTTGACAGAGCAAAAACAATAGAAGTTGCGCTAGCACCAGATGCTGTTCCGTCTGATTTAAGACGCCCCGGACATCTTTTCCCTTGTGTTGCAAGAAAAGGCGGAGTTTTACAAAGAACAGGCCACACTGAAGCAGTTGTTGATTTGGCAAAACTTGCAGGTCATATTCCGGCAGGTCCGATGTGCGAAATTATGGGTGCTGACGGGCATATGGCTAAAAGAGATGAACTTTTTAAATTTGCAAAAGAACACGGTATAAAATTTATAACGGTTGCCGAACTTATCGCATATAGATTGAGAAATGAAAAAATCGTAACCCGTGAAGCAGAAGCTCATTTGCCGACAGTTTTTGGCGAATTTGAAATTTATGGTTATGTAAATCATATTACAGGTCAGGAAAGCGTTGCGTTGGTAAAAGATGACGGAAGTGACAAAATTCCACTTGTCAGAGTTCACAGTGAATGTTTGACGGGAGATATTTTCCATAGTCTTAAATGTGATTGCAATTATCAGCTTCACAGTGCTTTAAAGATGATTAATGATTACGGAAAAGGTGCTTTAATCTACATGAAAGGTCATGAAGGCCGCGGAATCGGTATCGTTAATAAAATTAAAGCCTACAAACTTCAAGAATGTGGTCAGGATACAGTTGAAGCTAATCTTTCACTTGGCTTTAAAGCTGATTTAAGAGATTACGGAATGGGTGCGCAAATAATTTCTGATCTCGGGTTTAATAATTTTAACCTGATTACTAATAATCCTAAGAAAATAATAGCCCTAAAGGGCTATGGATTAACCATAAACGATGTAGTAAAATTAACTCCTGAAATCAATGATTACAACAGAAAATATATGAATACAAAAAAAGAAAAAATGCATCATATGTTTTAACAAACAAAAATGTGGGGTTAAAAAATAAGGAAAGATTATGACAAATAATGCGGTTTATGAAGCCAGACTTCTTGAAGAACGTGATTACAAAGCTTTTGAAGTTGTGTACAACGATTTTAGGAATAGAGCGGTTATAGAGTACAAGTTTGAACTTGAACCGTTGGATTACGAAGGTTTTATAGATGCGATTGAAAAAGAGCTTATAAATTGCATTGTTTTGTTTGAGGAAGATATTCCAAAGGCTTTTCTTGTTTATACGACAGCAATTTCTGAGGCGATAGAATTAAATATAATTCATTCTTTGAATATGGAAAGTATGTTTCCAAGGTGTAAAGCTTTAATTGAGGAATTTTTAAGGGAAACCAGAGAACAAAGACGTGAAAAAATAGTTTGTTATCCAATGTTGGGCTCGCAAAAGACTTTAATAGGTGAGATAGCCCGATTTGGGTTTAAGTTTGTCGGAATTGCGGTTTTAAGATTTATGATGAGCGGGACAAATTCCAGAGATATTTTAAAACTTACTGAACTAACGGATCTAAGCAGCTGCTATAAAATAGTTAAATGGTCTGATGAGTATTTTAATTATGCAGTGGAAATTGTTCATGATGCTTTTACAACAAGCGCAGATGCTTTATTTGATCCGAGATTTACGACTCTAGAGGGTACAAGAGATATAATTGACAAGATTGTGAACAATGTTTATGCTGAATTTCTTCCTGAGGCAACGAGTGTTCTTCTTTGCAGCGGAACACCTGTCGGATTTTGTTTTATGAACTTAACCGGCGGACAAATCGCAAATATTCCGATAGTTGCCATTAAGAAAGAACATCAGGGAAGAGGTTTGTCTAAACATATGCTTAAATCCTCTGTTGAACAATTAATAAACTGGGCGGACAGCGGAGCAAAAAATATTACCGAAGTTAACACCTGTACTGAAACAAATAATTTTCAGGCGCTTAAAATGTACAGACATCTTGGTTTTAAAGAAGATTACAATTATCCGCAATCTTATCTTCCGATTAAAAAGTAGTTTGTGCAGTTTATTTATAAAATTGATAATCCGTAAAATGCTTATCTGTGGCTGAAAGGAAGAATTTTCAAAGCGGATTTTGCTTTTTCGTGAACTTTATCCGGAAGTTCATAACACTTGATGCATCTTGCTTCATAAGTTTCATCTCCGCCAATCATAATGAGCGGTGAACTTTTATCAGCCGGTTTGCCGTCTATAAGTCTTTGGGTGCGTGTTGCATGTTCACATCCGCACTTCATACAAACAGCGTGAAGCTTATCAACCGTTGTTGCTATACACATTAACTGAGGCATCTGACCAAATGGTTCTGCTTTAAAATCAAGCTCCAAACCTGTTCCGATTACTTTTTTCCCTTCTTCCATCAGTTTTGAAATTACTTTTGTTATGTTGCTGTCAAAAAATTGTAATTCATCAATCGCAACAACTTCATCTTCAGGTTTAACAAGGCTTAAAATCTGGATGGAATGTTTTACTTTTATTGCATCAAGCCACAAGCCGTTTCTGGATTCAATATAATCACCTTTTGAACGTGTATCAACATCCGGAGATATTACTTTTACCTTTTTTTTGGCTATTATACATCTTCTGACACGTCTTAAAAGTTCCTCTGTTTTTCCGCAGCTCATAGGACCTGTTATTAACTCAAAACTGTAACTTTCCATTATTTAAAATTCCCCTGTTCCCAAATTTTTTTCCCAAGATACCTCTAATTATAATCCTACAATATTTATTTTCAAAGTAAAAATTTGTTAATTTTTATTTATGAAAAATAACCTTGAAAATATAGCTTATGACAAAATATTGCCCAACTGTGTAATTGTTTTAGGGTAATTTATAAATATTATTTATATGAAATGCAAGAATTACTTAATAATATTGAAAATGAAAAATTCATATTTGTAGAAAACTTAAAGGATTTAGAAAATATTGCAGGGTTAAGTAAGAAGAAGCTCTGTATTGCCAAAACAGATTTTAAGGATTTGTATCTTATAAGAAGATTGAACAAAAAATTTCCAAATCTTGAAATCTGGCTTACATCAAGTGAAATTTCAAGGAAGAACATTCTTCTTGCAAATGCAAGCGGGGTTAAAAATGTAATTTCATATCCTGTTGATGTAAAACTTGTTCAGAAGTATTTTGGTTCGCATAAGGAGCAGACAAAAATTTTACCTGAGGTTACGAATTACGGTTCTTTAAAAGGGTTAAAGGTTATGATTGTTGACGACAATCAAATGAATGTCGATTTGCTTGCCGAAACTTTAGGAACGTTAGACCTTGATATAACAACATTTTTAAAGCCTATTGAAGCTTCCAAAATTGTTGGAAAAGAAAAATTTGATTTATTTTTACTGGATATAATGATGCCTGAGATGTCCGGGTTTGAATTGGCGAAGATTATCAAACATTCAAAATTAAACTCGGATACACCGATAGTTTTTATATCTGCGCTTTCTGATTCAGAAAACAAGATTATGGGGTATAATATCGGCTCGTGTGCTTATATAGAAAAGCCTTTTGATGTTTCTGTCGTAAGGTCACAGATTTATAATATGCTCAAAACAAAACGGCTTCAGGATGCGCTTAATGATAAAAAAGAAACATTTTTAGCGATGATTACGCACGATTTGAAAACTCCGATTTATGCCGAAATTTGTGCGCTTGAACTTTTAAACAAAAACAACGAAAAAATGGACGGTATGCAAAGAGAAATTATTACTGATATTCTTAGTGCTGCCAAATATATGAAAAATCTCGTTGAAAATATTACACAAAAATATAAGGTGGAAAATGAAAGCCTTGTTTTGCAAAAAGTAAAGTCTTCTCTTAAAAACATTGTTATTGCTTGTATTGAAGATACAAAGTACCTTTTTAAAGAAAAAAATATAAAATATACTTTAAATTGTAATGCAAAGGAACCATTTGCTATATTTGACGAATTGGAAATAAAAAGAGTCGTACATAATTTGATTATAAACACAATCGAACACGGTATTTCTAAATCAAAAGTTATTATGGATATAAAAGAAACCGGTAAAAATCTTATATTTTCCATAACAAATTTTGGTATTGGTTTAGAAATTCAAAATCCGGATGATATTTTCTTAAAGTACGTAAGTTATGCGAATAAAAATAAAAAATTGGCTTCCGGTTTAGGGCTTTATATTGCTAAAAAAATTATTGATGCACATAATGGCACTATTAAGGTTGAAAGTGAAGTTAATAAATATGTAAAATTTACTTTTACACTTCCAAAGTCTTAAATTAGTTAGTCTAAAAATTTAAAAGGATATTGAATAATAAAGGCGCAGCCTTTTAGGCTGCGCCAAACTTAATTTTGTTTAATTGAGTATAGTTATTTATTACAATAACCTACCCAATATTCTTTGCCGTTATATTCGTAACCCGTTTGTGCGCAAAGGCTTCCTTGTAATTTTCTTCCGTTAAGCTCCATTTTGATAGGAGGACATTGAGGCGTTTTTTTGGCTCTGATTTGAGGTACAAATACGCTTGTGGCACCTTTTGCCATCATTTCTTTGTAATATGTTGTCATTTCTTTTCGATTACGTTTTTCTGCGGCTTTTAGCATAGACATTGCTAATTTATCCAGTTCTGTTTTAGTTGCGAGGCTATAACTTGAAGTTGTTTTTGTTTTATTTTGTGCGGATATTGCCTTATTTGTAACACCCAGAGTAAAAAACATCCCGATTAAAATGCTCGCAAATATTATCTTTTTCATATAAAGCTCCTTTCTTAACATTCTGTATTATACCAAATTGTTAATTTTTGTAAAGAGAAAATGAAAATTTAATGAATTCGATACTCGGAGCTTTGGTTAAGAACCTTATCTTTCAATCGTTTAAGCCCTTTTCCATAGAAATATTTAAGCTGTTCTGGGAATTGGCCTTCTATATCAATTAAATACATATCATGCACGATAAATTCTTTTATCAGAAAAACAATATCTTCATTTTTGGTCCAAATAGAAGCGACGGTTTCATTTTTTTTGGATTCAATTTTACCAAACAAACCTTCTGAGTTATCTGCTGTAATAAAAATCATTCTTCCGCCCAAGGAATGTTCGATTTCTCGAGCAGAAGCGTGTTTGAAAACAGTTCCGAACATGCATTCAAAATTGTCATAACCGACAATTTTTATATCAAGTCCTCTGTTGTATCCGTCAAGAAGCTCATTTTCTATATATTTAAAGTCTTGTGACCAGATTTCAAGATAAATTTCTCTGCGGGCATTTTTGATTATTTCTATGACTTTTTCTCTAATTTCTTTACTTCCGTTGACGGTTAAAATTGGTTCGGTATAATTATCTTTTACATTAGGAAGCTTTTTTTCCAGAAAATCAAGAGTGGATGTAATTTTTCTTTTATATCGTTTTGTAAGTTCTTTAGGTCTGATGGGGGTATAAGTTATGGGTTTTGTGTTTGAACTCATAACGATTTGTGAGTTTTCAAGTGCTTTTAAAGTGTCATAAGCTCTTGATTGCGGAATATCAGCAAGTTTGCTTATTTCATAACCCGTTGCGGGATATTTTTTGAGAAGCGCAAGATAAACTTTTGCTTCATAACTGTTTAAACCGATTTCCTTAAGCTTGTCGATAATTTCGTTCATAAACGGATTGTATCAAATTTTTGCCCTTCTTACAAGAGCAAGCGGAACCGGACTTTTTTAAAAATAAAATGTTTGGAAGAATCGCTCTCTTGCAGTTCGGTATTTTCTCAATATAATAATGTTATGAAATATAGAGATAATGTCCGAAATTTTTGTATAATAGCACACATTGACCACGGAAAATCAACGCTTGCCGACAGATTGCTTGAATTTACCGGAACTGTTGCGCAGAGAGATATGCAGGATCAAATTCTTGACAGCATGGATATTGAACGTGAAAGAGGTATTACAATAAAGCTTAATGCTGCAAGAATGAATTACAAGGCAAAAGACGGCAAGGATTATATCTTAAATTTAATAGATACCCCAGGACACGTTGATTTTTCTTATGAAGTTTCACGTTCTCTTGCAGCTTGTGAGGGAGCTTTGCTTATTGTGGATGCGACACAAGGAGTTGAGGCTCAAACTTTAGCAAATGTTTATCTTGCAATTGAACAAAATCTTGAAATTATTCCTGTTATCAATAAAATTGACCTTCCATCAGCCGATGTTGAAAGAGTAAAGGAAGAGATAGAAGAAGTTCTTGGAATTGATGCTTCTTACGCAATTCCAGTAAGCGCAAAAGCAGGTATTGGGATTGAAGATGTTTTAGAAGCTGTTGTAGATTTAATTCCGCCGCCTGCAGATACAACGGAAAAACCTTTAAGAGCGTTGGTTTTTGATAGTGCTTACGACCAATATCTTGGCACTTTGTGCTTTTTTAAGATAATGGACGGAAAAATGCGTTTGGGTGATAAAGTGAAATTTATGGCCTCAGGTAAAGAGTATGAGATTGTTGAATTAGGATACCTTACTCCGTCAAGAGTGCAGGTGGATGAGCTTGTCTGCGGAGATGTAGGGTATTTTGCAGGCTCTATTAAAGAACTGACAAGGTTTGTCGGAGATACCGTGACTACAGTTGAAAATTCTGCTTCAGAACCGCTTCCTGGGTATAAAGAAGCACTTCCGATGGTGTTTTCAGGTATGTATCCGGTAGATAATGACGATTATCATGACCTTAAAGAAGCTTTGGAAAAACTTAAACTAAATGACAGCAGTATTACATTTGAACCTGAAACTTCAAGTGCATTAGGATTTGGTTTCAGATGCGGATTTTTAGGTATGCTTCATATGGAAATTGCTCAGGAGCGATTGGAAAGAGAATATAACCTTTCTCTTGTAACAACAGCACCTTCGGTAGTTTACCATGTTTATAAAACAAATGGCGAAATGATTGAAATTGACAACCCTGCAAATCTTCCGCCCGCACAATACAGGGATTACATTGAAGAACCGTACGTAAGAGTTCAGATAATTACTCCGAACGATTACGTTGGAACATTGATGGAGCTTTCTCAGGCAAAACGCGGAATTTTTATAAATATGCACTATATAGATAAAGTTCGTGCAAGCCTTGAGTATCAAATACCATTGAGTGAAGTGATTACGGATTTTTACGATCAATTAAAATCGCGCTCAAAGGGTTATGCAAGTATGGATTACGAATTTTGCGACTACAAGCGTTCAAAACTTGTAAAACTTGATATAATGCTTGCAGGTGAAATAGTTGACGCTTTATCCGTAATTTGTCATGAAGATAGTGCTTATTATATTGGACAAAAGTTAACGGCAAAATTGAAAGACATAATACCTCGCCAGCTTTTTGAAGTTCCTATTCAAGCTGCGATAGGCGGTAGAGTAATCGCCAGAACAAACATAAAAGCTATGCGTAAAAACGTTCTTGATAAATGCTATGGCGGCGACATTTCAAGAAAACGCAAACTTCTTGAAAAACAGAAAAAAGGTAAAAAACGTATGAAATCCGTCGGACGAGTAGAAGTTCCGCAAGAAGCATTTATGGCGGTTCTAAGTCTTGATGAAGATTAATATGCGAATATAAAATTATGTAATTAATGAAAATTACATATTTATGTTTGTAGAATTTTTAAATATCAAAACCTCTTTTCATAGCCTCACGAGTTACGTCAATTCTGCTTTCTACGTGAAATTTATTAATAATAGCACTTACGTGGGCTTTTACGGTTGATAGTGAAATAGATAATTTTTTTGCAATTACAGGGTTGTTGTCTCCGCTGATGATGTATTTAAGTACTTCTTTTTGCCTATTTGTTAAGTGAATATCTTCCATATCCTCATTTTCTTGCACAGCTAATTTTCTCTCCTTAATAATTACCCTCAAGTTTATACTATCAAAACATAACCGAATTCATATTAGCCACAAGTCTAATTTTTCTTGTGTGCGCTTGATATTAGTGCAAAGCAACAATTAAAACAAAAACTGAAATGTAAACAAATGTTACAAATATTTCAAAATTATATACCATTAACGCAATTTGTATATCTCAAAATACTTTATATATACAAGAGATGATTAAGAGTATTTAATAGGAACGAGTATAAAAATCTATGATTGTAAACAATTGTAAAAAGACTTGAAAAAACACTAAAGATTATTAATACATGAACCGATTAGATGTATGTGAGTAATTAAGAAAAAGAAAAAGAAAAGGAGAACTGCGATGACAACTTACGGACATTATGGAGATTACGGATTTAAAAACAATAGCATTTATCAACCAGGCAAGGTGCAAAACGGTGAAGTAAAGAAAACCGAAAACAAACCGGCTGAAACAATTGATTTTTCAAAAGGTGATAATAAAGAAGTTGGATTTGATTTGTTGACACAAAATGCAGGGTCAGCTTATGGAAAAGCTTTGACATTGTCAGCAAATGCTCAAATCAATAAAGATTTTCAAGGATTAAATGACAAAGAGCTTGCATTTTTACAGAAAGAATTAAATAAACCAAGTGCAGCTACAATTAGAACTTTGAGTGCTGCAAGGTATAGTTTATTAGAAGAAACAGGTGAATTTGCATAAAAAGTTTATCCATTAAAAATAACAAATTTTTGTTTGGTATATAGATAATCGCATTTCAAATTTTCATTTTAAAACTTATAAATCTACATTTACTCACACAAATTTTTTAGGCGCTTTAAAAAGGCGCCTTTTGATTTTTTATTCAGAGAAATTTTTGCTAATAAATTTATTAATGTTAAAATGTAATTACGGTGATTTATGGCAGAAACTTTTCAGGAATTAATAGCTCAGATTAAAGATAGACTTGACATTGTAGAAGTGGTGTCAAAAGAGGTTATATTAAAAAAACAGGGAAATCATTATTGGGGTTTATGTCCGTTTCACAAAGAAAAGACACCGTCATTTTCAGTTAATCCGAAGTTGGGGATTTACAAATGTTTTAGCTGCGGGGCAGGCGGAGATGCGCTTTCATTTATTCAAAAGACAAGGAATTTAGAGTTTTATCCGATGATTTTGGAACTTGCAGATCAGTTGGGAATTGAAGTTCCCAAACAGTTTGACAAGTCAGAGTCGAAGGATTTGAAAAAAAACATGCTAAAAGCGACGAAAGAAGCAGCGGAATTTTATAATGATCTTCTTTTAAATCACAAAAGTCCTGAGATTAATGCGGCTTTTGAATATTTGCAAGGTCGAGGAATTACAAGGGATGTTATAAAGAAATATAGCATAGGAGTTGCACCGAAGGCATTTTCAACGCTTTATGATATTTTGAAGAAGGAATATTCAAATGAGGTTTTAGAGAAGGCCGGAATTATAATGGAAAGCCGAGAGGCAGGAAAATTTATAGATCGTTTTAGGAACCGTATAATAATTCCTATTCAGAATGAAATTGGTGATTACGTGGCGTTTGGTGCAAGGACGATGGAAAAAGACGGTCAGCCAAAATATTTAAATTCATCGGATTCAATGATTTATAACAAAAGCAAGGTATTGTACGGGCTTTATACAGCACGAGATGCAATAAAGGAAGAAGATGGCGTAATTTTGATGGAAGGATATTTTGACGTAATATCAGCGCAAGCGCACGGGATAGAAAATGCCGTTGCAGCCTGCGGAACAGCCTTAACGCCTGATCACGTCAAACTTTTGTCGAGATACACAAAATCAAGAAGAATATACTTATCCTTTGATACTGATAGTGCGGGGCAAAAGGCTACCGGAAGGGGTGCTGAAATAATCAAGGAAGCGTTTTCAGGGTTGGGGAATGTAAAACAGTTTGATGAAAGCTATATTTCAACATCAGATGACAAATATTCTTGCGAAATTCGAGTAATATGCCCGCCAGAAGGAAAAGATCCTGATGAATTTATTCGCACAATAGGTGCCGACAGCTTTAAGCAAATAGTAGAAAATGCACCGTTGTTAATAGATTTTCAATTGAACAGTATTTTAAAAAATAAAAAAGATATAAATACACCGCTTGAAAAAACAAGATTTGTAAAAGAAATAATTCCGATACTGCAGGAAATAAATAATGATATAGTTCGGACGGAATATATAAAAATGGTAGCAACAGCACTTAATATAGATGAAAAAGCTTTATCATTGGAGGTTCGGCGCAGGAAAACAAACACTTTAGCTCAGCCGGAGATAGAAAATAAAAGTATTACTAAAATTGTAACAAAAAATGTAACAGTTTTGGAAAAAGCGCAAAAAAATTTATTGAGTGTTTTTTTAGTACCTGACAATCACTTTTCATTTGCCCAAATCAACGAAATGATAGGTGATACTGCGTTTTCGGATGAAACGTTAATAAATGTAAAATCTACAATTGACAAATTAATATGTACCGTAAATAATGTAAAGGAATTGATTGAAAATTTATATACGGAATACCGTGAGAATGCTGAAGTACAGGAAGTTTTGGCGGATTTAGCGGCAATTTCGGAAACTTTCACCAATTTAGATTCCAAAGACTTTCAAACAATAATTGAGGAAAATAAAAACAAAATAAATGAATGTCAGCGGGAAAAAGAAAAAGAAAATTTACGGAAATTATATATAAATGCTGTTGACGATGATACAGAAGCCCTAAAAATCCAAATGCAGCTTAGAGATAAGATAAATAAAAGGTTAAATTCGGAGAAAATTAATGACTAAAAAAAGACAACCCAACTCTTCAATTGTCAGTATTTTAGATGATGATAATCTTAACATTCCTGACATAGATGAGGATTCTTCACTTGACAATGAGCATGATGATGTAAATTACATGAATATGGATATAAGTACGGATAACATTGAGGATATCGTAACTGCTAAAATAGATACAAAAATGAATTTAGACGATATCTATACAATGAATTCGACAGAAGAAGAAAATCCAAATGATTTTGAATTACCAAAGGGAATAGCGGTAGATGATCCTGTAAGATTGTATTTAAGAGAAATCGGAAGGATAAAATTATTATCAGCAAACGAAGAAATCGAATTAGCAAGAAAAATTCTTGAAGGCGGCACGCCTGGAGCGATTGCAAAAAGAAAGCTTGTACAGGCAAACTTGCGTTTGGTTGTAAGTATAGCTAAAAAATATGTAGGTCGAGGCATGTTATTCTTGGATTTAATTCAAGAAGGGAATTTAGGCTTGATAAGAGCAGCAGAAAAATTTGACCATGAAAGAGGTTTCAAATTTTCGACATATGCAACTTGGTGGATAAGACAAGCAATAACAAGAGCAATAGCAGATCAGGCAAGAACAATTCGTATACCGGTTCATATGGTTGAAACCATCAACAAATTAAAGAAAGTAACACGTCGATTGGCACAAGAGCTTTCAAGAAAGCCGACCGAAGATGAATTAGCAATTGAGATGAATGTATCAATTCCGAAATTGCGTGAGATTATTAAAATAGCGCAAGAGCCGTTATCTTTGGAAACACCAATAGGTAAAGAAGAAGACAGCCGTTTGGGAGATTTTATTGAAGATAAAGAAGCAGATGCGCCGATAAAGACAGTAGCTTCTGAACTTTTAAGAGAAGACTTAGCAGAAGTATTATGTACATTATCTCCGAGAGAACGTGATGTATTAAGATTAAGATTTGGTATGGACGACGGTCGCCAAAGAACTCTAGAAGAAGTCGGACAGTTATTTGGTGTAACCAGAGAACGTATCAGACAGATTGAAGCTAAAGCGTTAAGAAAGCTTCGTCATCCGAATAGAAGCAAACGCTTAAGAGAATATGTAGAATCATAGTCATAGTGTATAGCCTCTTTAAAGAGGCTTTTCTTTTGTAATTTTATTGACTTTTTATAATAAGTCCATTATTATTTTTATTATAAGAAGAAGGATCGCTTATGTATAAAAAGATAATTTGTACCTTTTTGTTGATGACCTTAATCCTTTGCGGTTGCGGAAAAAAGAAACATGAAAGCACATTGCAGGCCGCTTTAGACAGAAAGAAGCTTATAATAGGTGTAAGGGTAGATGCAAAACCGTTTGGTTTTATAGGCAAAGATGGTTACAATTATGGTCTTGATGTTGATTTAGGTTCATATATAGCAAGAGCTTTATTAAACAAATATGACAATGCTGTAGAATATGTTCCAGTAACAGCTCAGAATAGAATTTCGGTATTAAACTCAGGGAAAGTTGATATGCTGATTGCAGCGATGTCTATAACAGATAATCGTAAAAAGATAATGGATTTTTCAGTTCCATATTATGAAGCTGGTCAAGCTGTAATGGTTCAGCATTGGAGTAAGATACAATCCTTAAAAGAATTAGATGGAAAAAGAGTAATAATAGTATACGGATCAACGGGAGAAGGAAGTGTAAGAAGAGCCCTACCGTCTGCGACAGTAATCGGTTATAAAGATTATGATAAAGCTGTAGCAGCCTTAAAAGCGGGAGAAGCAGAAGCAATAATTGCGGATGATTCTGTGTTGTTACCGTATGTATATGATGATAAAACTTTGAAGTTATTGCCTGGTAGATATTCTGTTGAACCTTATGCAATAGCTTTCAGAAAAGGAAAAGAATCACAGAAATTACGTGAATTTGTAGATTTTTTTCTTATGGATTACGCACAATCAGGGAAATTAATTAAATTACAACAAAAATGGGGAGTAAGATAATGACAAAGAAAAAAGTATTAATTACATTAGGTATTGCATTAGCATTAGTTATCATAGGGCTTGGAACTTTTGCAGCTATTCAAAATAAAAAAATAATTTCAAGCATTTCATGTAATGGAGAAGATGCAACTTGTGCTTATGTTTTAAAAACAGGTTTAGGAGTTGTTCTTAACGGAAGCAACTTTACGAAAGACGATATTCTTCAGTGCAGTATAGAAAATTCTAAAACTCCTGATGTATATGAATTACATTTGCTCTTGAAAACTATGAACAATGCAGTAGTATTAAGATCAGATAATAAAGAAAAATTTTCTACAATATGTTCAAATATAAGAGAAAATAAACCATTTATCTACGAATTCAGACATAAATAATTATTCTGCTTCTTTAAGAATAACAATAACGGATTCGATTTCACTTTTCAAATATTCAAGCTGCCGGTCAATGTTTTCAGAATTGTAAACTTTACCGGTGCCTGAATATGCGAGATAAGGTTTATATTTTTCGGCTTCAGACCTCAAGTTGGAGACGGTATTAGCTCGAAGGCTCAATTCTAAAAGTTTTTGATAGCTTATATAGAAGCTTTCGGGTTTATTTGCATATTTATCTCTAAAATAGTCAGCATGTTTTTTGAAAAAGTATACTTTAGCGGCAAATTTTTGAACATCTTCACGGTTTTCGATAGAATCGTAAATTTTTTCTAATATAAGAATAAATTCATTAAGATCGTTAATATAAGGACTTGTTTTGTCCGGTTTAAGAATAATATTAACGAAAGACGCGTCATCTCTTGGGATTGGGCGCAATTCATTTTGACTGTGGAATTGCTGGGTTTTATCAAATATTGGTGCGCTTTCAGATGGTTCATTGGGTTCGTGTTCTTTTGTTAAATTCGGAAGCGTGCCAAGATAACCTTTGCTTTCGGTGTCATCGGTGGAATCATTTTGCCAGAAAAATGCAAAAGACGGGTTTATTGAAAATATTAAAACTGCCAGCAAAATTAAAGACTTTTTCATACCATGATTATAATGTTTTGTGAGAAAAAATCATCATTTGTTTAAACCAATTTAAATCTTCGATTAAAATTATCTGTGGCGAAAACAGGATGAAAATTGAGAAATAATTTTTGTGTTATTCGGGATTTCTGTCTAATTCAATGGTATTTCGGATTATTGAGTGTGCTGCAAGCAGGAGATAGGGGCTTATTTCTGTTGTGTGTGACATATTAATTTTAGCATTTGTAACTTCCGGTTTTGGAGTATTTTCGGATGATTTTTTTGTATCAAAAGAGATTACGGATTGCATAGAATAGTTTTTCTGTTCGCTTTGAAGCCGAAGCATAAGCTCGTCTTTCGGGAATTTTTCATCGCATTCAATGTTTATTTGGACAGAATTTTGATTTTCAAGGAAAATAACAGCCTTTACCACGCCATAATTGACGGTTGTAATTGTTATAATCAAAAGGCTCTCGTCATCTGAACCACTTTCGCTTGCGGTTTCAACATCAAGATCAAACCCTACACCTTCATGGAGCGGAAGCCACGGAAGATATAGAAGCATAAGCGTTTTTAAGGTTTGGGCAGGGTTGTCGGTTGAGGCAAGCGCAATACTTGCATTTATAAGTTTTGCGGTGTCTTTAAGCTGAGTTAAATCGCTTACGCCATTTTTTGAAGCCGCGGTCATCGCAAGAATAAGCTTTGTAATCGCATCTTTTCCGTTAATTTGAATAAGATTTGAAATATCTGCAATATTGATAAGCAAATTAGGTGAAATTTGCAGATTTTTCAAAGAATTAGCAAGCTGTCCGTTCATTTGAGTTTTCAACATTGCATTAATTTCAGTTGTAGAAAGCCCTTGAAGCTGGGCTAAAATTTGAGCTTGAGTTTGAGTAAGAAGATTTCTTCTTGCAGCCATTTGCTGTTCAAAAAGTCTGTTAAATTGGATTTGGTTAAGATTTTTCTGAAGCATGAACATAAGTTCATTAAAATTTTTAGGTAATTTCATCAAATCTTTTATATAAACGGAGCGATCGGCACTTGAAAGACTTCCCATTTGAATATTAGCAGAAGACGTTGATGTGAAAGACGTCTGTGTTGAAGCTGAAGCTGGTGTATTTGAAGAAATATTCTGGTTAGAAAGATTATTAGCAGATGTTTGAGATATCGGCTTGTAGTTTATGTATTTAGTGATAAGATTTCGGAGATTTAAATTTTCCATAAAAGTAATTATACTTATTTTTTTAACTTTGTCCACATAAAGATTGAAATAATAAATTATCTTATTTAAAGGATAATTAGTATAATGCAAAGGAGTTTTTTTATGGTAAAATATATAAAAAGCGAACTTTTTTGTTCTGTAAATCGTTATAATTTTGCAGGAAAAAGGAGAGAATAATGAAGAAAATTTTATCAATAGTATTTTTATTCGGAATATTTTTAACGACCGGATTAAGCGCATTGGCAGATGATGCAGCTGATGCAAAGGCGTTTTTTGAAAGTTATGTGAATGCAGCAAACAATTACAGTCCGACAATAGAAAGTATGTATTCACCGAAGGCAAAGATTATAAGACAAGTTGTAAAGCCTGACGGGGGATTGGTTGATGTAACAACTGACACTGCAACTTATATGAAGCAAATGAAGTTAGGCCAAGCGGGTGCAAAACTTAGAAAATATAAAAACAACTATTCAAATATAACAGTTACAAAAGCAGGCGATGGATATAAGGTAAGTTCACTACGCCAGCCGTCAGGTGAAACTTATAAGCTTAAAACTTATATGATAGTAAAGAAACAGCCTGATGGGAAATGGCTTATAACAGAAGAAATGATGCAGACAAAACAGCAGATATTTCTTAAATATGCAGACAAAAAATAAACTTATTTAATAATTAAAGGTTAAGCAGAAGGATAGAGTTATGTATGAAAAATTCAGATATTTAACAAGCGGCGAAAGTCACGGAAAATGCTTAACCGCAATAATAGAAGGATTACCGTCAGGGTTTGAAAT
The DNA here is from genome assembly GCA_944326525.1 of Candidatus Gastranaerophilales bacterium. Lineage (GTDB taxonomy): Bacteria > Cyanobacteriota > Vampirovibrionia > Gastranaerophilales > Gastranaerophilaceae > Scatenecus. Next base: position 134,922 of record CALVEG010000004.1, on the reverse strand, counting down.
AAGCCCTGACTTTATAAATGCCGAATTAAAACGTCGTCAGGAGGGTTACGGCCGAGGCGGGCGCATGAAGATTGAATCTGACACTGTTGAAATAACTTCCGGTGTAAGATTTGGGAAAACGACCGGAGCGCCTTTGACTTTGGTAATTTATAACAAGGATTATGAAAATTGGTCAAAGGTTATGAGTATCAAGCCTGAGGATGAAACTGATGAGAAATCTTTTACGGCATATCGTCCGGGGCATGCGGATTATGCGGGGTCAGTTAAATATAACCAAAAAGATTTAAGAAATATTTTGGAGCGCTCAAGCGCCAGAAAAACAGCAATAGAAACGGCAGTTGGAGCTGTGGCAAAGCAAATTCTTGAAAAATTTAATATAAGAGGATATTCAAGAATTTTGCAGATAGGAGCAGAGAAAAATCCCGAAAATTTTAATGCTGAAATTGATAAAGCTCGAGAAGCCGGGGATTCTTTAGGCGGAAGATTTGTTGTAATTTACGAGAATATGCCTGTCGGGTTAGGTTCATTTGTTCATTGGGACAGAATGCTTGATGGGCGCTTGGCGCAGGCTGTGATGAGTATTCCTGCCGTAAAAACGGTTTCTGTTGGGAATCATCATTCTTATGAACTTCGTGGAAGTGAGTTTCATGATGAAATGTTTTTGGAGAACGGCAAAATTGTAAGAGAAACTAATAACGCAGGCGGAATTGAGGGTGGAATGACAAACGGCGAAAACTTGCAGATTTTTGCATCAATGAAGCCGATTCCGACAATGAAAAAGCCTTTAAGAACGGTGGATTCTTTAAAAATGGAAAAAACCGAAGCACACTTTGAACGTTCAGATACTTGTGCCGTGGAAGCTTGTGCGGTTATTGCGGAAGCTAGAATTGCTTGTGTTTTGTTGAATGAAATTTTCCTTAAATACGGCGGAGATAATTTTGAGGAAGTTATGACGAATTTTCAAAACAGCAAAAAATTTGAAAAGTAAAACTTTTTAATATTCTAAACGCTTAATTTTGCGATTTTTGCGCCGAAGAGATTTTCAAGATTTACGCCTGAGAGAACGTATGAAATTAAGTCATTAGGATTTAAATTCGCAAGGCTTTTAATTTGCGGGAAAGCACCGACGACACGGGTGTTGGTATATTTTTCGATAAGTTTTGGAAGATTTTTAATATTTTCATCATCAGTTCTCATCGGGCAGTCAAAGAGAACAACTCCGCTAATTTTAACATTTTTGACAGATGCGTGGTTAATCATTACGAGAATATCGTTTAAATTTGTATTTATTGGAGAAATTACAAACAGAAGCGGTAAATTCAAAAGTCTTACAAGATCTATTTCCTGCAAGGTTCCGCAAATAGGTGTTGCGATTCCGTCTGTACCTGTCACAAAAAAGCAGTCAAATCTTTCTCTTACACTCGTATAATCACCGAAAATTCTGTCAAAACTTATTGTTTGCCCTTCTTTTGCTGCAGCATAAAGCGGGATATCTTTGTTTTTGAAAAGATAACTATAGTAGGTTTTAACATTGTTATCAACATGTTTTACATACAACAAATCAGGAACGGAAGGTCTGCCGTTTCTTACAAAATATCCGGCATGAATAGGTTTATAGACGCCGGTGGAATATCCCAAACTTTGCATAGTCGCTGCAATTCCCGCCGTAACAAGCGCTTTGCCGTAGCTGTTTTCAGAACCTGTTACAAAGATGTCTAGCATAGCTAAATCCTAGCATGCTCAACCGTTGATTGCAAAGTATACTTCTTTAAGACGTTTTTTACTAATGTGTGTGTAAAGCTGGGTTGTTGCAACGTCACTGTGTCCCAGAAGCTCCTGCACAACTCTTAAATCTGCCCCGTTCTCAAGCAGGTGCGTTGCAAATGTGTGCCGAAGCGTGTGAGGGGAAATTGATTTATGAATTTTTTCCCCAAGTTTGTGAATAAATGTATAAACCTCTTGGCGTGTTATGTTTTTTCCGTCTTCAGTCAGAAGAAGATTTTTAGAAGTCAGTCTGTTTTTTTGCAAAATAAAATCACGCTCTTTTTCATAATCTTTTATGGCCTTTAAAGCTTTTGAACCTATCGGAACAATTCTCTCTTTAGAGCCTTTGCCTGTGCATTGAAGATATTTTGCCGACAAGTCCATATCATTAATTTTTAAATTTACAAGCTCTGAAACCCTTAATCCGCAACCATAAAGAAGTTCAAGAATAACTTTTTCGCGTTTGTTTAAATTTTGGGATAAAAGCGTGTTGATTTCTTCAATAGTCATAACTTTTGGGAGTTTTTTCGGAACTTTTGGCTGTTCAAGTGTCAGAGCAGGGTTTGTCATACAAATTTCGTTTGCACAAAGCCATTTAAAAAATCCTCTTAAAGATGCAGTTTTTCGCATTACACTTGTGGCGGTTAAGCTTTTGTCGTGAAGCATCATTATGTATCCGTTAATGTGGCTTCGTGTAATGTTTTGAATATCTTCAGCTCCTTTTTCTGTGCAAAAATCTAAAAATTCCGCAAGATCACGTCGGTATGCTTCAATCGTGTTTGCGGCAAGCCCCTTTTCTATTTCTAAATATTCTAAATATTCTGATAAATTTTGAAGATTCATTATATTAAAATTTACTCTTTTTTGCGTGATTTTTCAATATTTTTAACAAAATTTTTAATGCCGGTAACAAAAATAATATTTTTAAATTTACAATTTATTACAAGCCCAAAATCCTTTTTTAAGGTAAAATAATTTTATGAAAAATAATATCACGTTGATAGGAATGATGGGGTGCGGCAAAACTACAACGGCGCAAATACTTTCAAAAGTTTTGCCGGGGTTTACGCTTGTCGATATTGATGAGGAAATTGAAAAAAGTACAGGCAAAAAAATATCCGAAATTTTTCTTAAATACGGTGAACCTCATTTTAGAGAATTGGAAATAAATAAAATTAAACAGTTTACTCAAGGTGATAACCAGATAATTTCTGTTGGTGGAGGCGCTTTTGAAGATCCGGACAACAGAAGAAGACTTCTTGAAAATTCAAAAGTATTTTTCTTAAAGGCTTCTCCGACAACAATTTATGAAAGAATTAAGGCAGAAAATCATCGTCCGCTTTTGAGGAAAAATTTTTCTGTTGAAAAAATCGCTCACATTCTTTCCTTAAGAGAAAACAATTATAAAAAAGCAAATTATATTATTGATACAGATAAAAAAAGTCCTGCTTTAATCGCCGGTGAAATTATGGGAGTTATAAATGCAAAATCTTAGTGTTAAGATTGGTTCGACTGAGAAAAATTGCCCGATAGTTATTGATAATTGCGAGCTTTCTGCTTTGAGTGAAGATGTTTTGAAAGTTGTTGGTAAAAACAATTGCCTTGCTGTATTTAGTGAAAAGGTTTTTAAGCTTTACGGAAATTTTTTGAAATTTCCGAAAGAAAGAATTTTTATTCTTAAAGACGGCGAAAAAGAAAAAACTTTTAAAACTTGTCAAAAAATTCTTGATAAAGCTTTGAAATTAAAACTTACACGCAAAGATTATATAATAGCTGTTGGAGGCGGTGTTTGCGGGGATATTGCAGGCTTTGCGGCATCAATTTATATGAGAGGAATTCATCTTATACAAATTCCGACAACTTTACTTGCTTGTGTAGATAGTTCTGTCGGCGGAAAGACGGGTGTAGATACAAAGTTTGGCAAAAATTTAATCGGAAGTTTTTATCAGCCTGATTGCGTTTTTATTAATACAAATTTTTTGAAAACTCTTGATGAAAGACAATTTAAAACAGGGTTGGGCGAAGTTGTTAAATACGCTTTTATTGAGAAAAACTGCGGATGTGATGAAGATTTTAATCTTATTAATTATTTGAGTTTAAATTCCGAAAAAATTCTTGCCCGCAATAGCAAAATTCTTGAAGAACTGATTAGGATTTGTGTTTCTTTGAAAATTTCAGTAGTTGAAAAAGACGAGCATGAAGGCGGTTTGAGGAAAATTCTTAATTTTGGACACACGTACGCCCATGCTGTTGAAAAACTTACGAATTACAAAAAATATACCCATGGAGAAGCTGTTGTAAAAGGAATTGAATTCGTTTTTCAGTTTGCTTATAAAAGGGGTGAAATTCTTGAAAGTTATAAGTATGTTGCGGAAGATTTGATTAAAAAATATAACTTTAAAAAAATTCCTGATTTTAATATTAAAAAGATTATTTCAGCAATGAAACTTGACAAAAAAGCGGAATCTGACGGGATTGTATTTATACTTCCTACAGATTGCGGTTCAGTGAGAGAGTTAAAGGCTGTTGATAACGAAATTTTAAAATATTTTGGCTGAAACTAGCATTTAGCGGGAATTATGATATAATAATTATGTACTCTGAAAGTGCATTATACTGTTGGTTTATAAAAACATGCAACAAATTTAAAGAAAAAACATCTTAAGTAATACAGGTTGTGCAACAGGTAATGAAATTAGGGGTAATTTGGAGGAAAAAATAGAAGAATGAGAAACATTATGAGAAAAAGTTTTATATTTATGGGTCTTTTTGTAATCCTGTTCGGCTGGATTATAAGAGATAACGTTTTTGCCTATACTCCCGTAGAATTGTATGACAATGTTTGGAGGTTAATTAATACCAAATATGTTGACCAGACAAATAATGCACAGAATTGGAACAAGTGGCGTCATAAATATGACAGATATATAAGAACAAATGAAGATGCTTATGTTGCAATAAATACAATGGTCGCAAGCCTTAACGATCCTTATACAAAGTTTCTTGATCCGAAAGAATTTGCTGAAGAAACAAGTTCAATTAAGGGTTCTTTAAAGGGTATTGGTATTCAAATCGGGGTTAAAGACGGCAAATTAATGGTAATAGCACCGATTGAAGATACTCCGGCTGAAAGAGCAGGTTTGAAGGCTGATGATGAAATTCTTGAAATTGACGGAGTTTCTACAAAGGGAATTACGGTCGACAAAGCGGCTGACAAAATCAGAGGTAAAGAAGGTACTCAGGTAACTTTGCTTATCAAGCGTAAAGATATGGAACCTAAATCTTACACGATTACTCGTGCTGAAATTGAAGTAAAATCAATTTCTCAAAAAACTCCTTTAGAAATGAAGGTTCCGGATGATATTTCTTATATAAGACTAAGTTCATTCATAAGCCGAAATGCGGCGGCTGAATTTAAGGCAATTCTTGATCAAAGTCAGAATAAAAAAGGGTTTATAGTTGACCTTCGTTCTAATCCGGGCGGGCTTTTATCAAATGCAATTTATATTTCCGATATGTTTCTTGACGGCGGAACTATCGTTTCTACGGTTGACCGTGACGGGTATAAGGAAACTTCAAGAGCAACTGCCGGTGTGCTTACGACAAAACCTGTGGTAGTTCTTATTAACAAGGGTTCTGCTTCTGCAAGCGAAATATTCTCGGGTGCTATGAAAGATAATCGCAGAGCTGTTATTATCGGAGAACAATCTTTCGGTAAAGGTTTGGTTCAGGAAATTAATAAACTTCCGTATGAAGCAGGTATTAATATTACTATCCAAAAATACCTTACTCCAAATGGTACCGATATTAACAAAAAAGGCATAACTCCTGATATCGTTGTTGAATTGACAGAAGATGATATTAAAAATAAAAATGATGTTCAGCTTAAAAAAGCAATCGAAGTTTTAAATCAGATGACAATGAACAGAGGTTTAGCGATTCATTAGAATTTAATTAAAATAAAAAACTCTCCTTTTAATTTTTAAGGAGAGTTTTTTGTTGGTCATTTTTTTAAATTATTTTAGAAGTTCTATAAGATTTTGGTTTTTTGTGTAATATTCTGTTGCCCATTTTGCGAAACATTCTTGAGTAACTTTATCGCTTTGGCTTGCCATTTCTTCAGGTGAATATTTTGAAACACAAGCCCAAGTTGTATTTTCAAGCTGCTCGCGGTTTACTTGTTTTTTCATGGCATTTACATAATTTCTTATTTTCTCTCCGGGAACATTTTGTTGAGCAAGGCTTTGTTCTATACCCCAGAACATTCCATTTAGAAAATTGTCATAGAATACTTTTTTGTCTTGTGCGGTGTATTCAGCTGAAAATGCCGGAAGACCCATAATTACCAAACTCATAAACATAATAAAAATCTTTTTCATCATTAACCTCTTATACTTTTTTTAGTAAAACTATAGCGTGTGCTTCAATTGCAAGTTTTTGTCCGACAGCATCCATTTTTTCATTGGTTTTAGCTTTGATACTTATATTTTCCTGTCCAATCTGCAAAACTTTATCCAATGTTTCGCGCATTTTTGGAATATAAGGCATCATTTTCGGTTCTTGTGCAATAATGTTGCTGTCAAGGTTTACGATTTTATAATTCCTCTCAAGAATTTTTTCGTAAACGTGTTTTAAAAGAACGGTACTGTCGGCATTTTTGTATTTGTTGTCAGTATCCGGAAACAAAGTGCCGATATCACTCATAGCTAAAGCTCCTAGCAAGGCGTCAATTATTGCGTGAATAAGTACATCCGCATCGGAATGTCCCATTAAACCTTTTTCATGCGTAATCTTTACGCCACCTATTATTAAATCTCTGCCCTCTTTTAGAGTATGAATGTCATAGCCAAGACCTGTTCTGTACATTTCTTTCTCCGTTTGTTTAGGTCATATTAGCATGGTTTTATTTTAAAGTCATCCTCTTTATTTTGTAGATATGAGATTTCACCGTGTGGTGACTGATTTTCATAATTTCTGCTATTTCTTTTATCGTGTGATTTGTTTCAATTAATTCCAGAATTTTCTTTTCCTGTGTATTTAGGGTGTTTTCTGACTTTAAGCTCTCCATTGTAATTTTCCATCACTAAATAATATCTTTAGTATGAATATATTCTATAAAAAAGATATTTTAAATGATATTACCCGATAGACCACTAATTTTTTATTTTATAAGCGTTTTATTTAGTTCTTTTACAAGCATAAGGTCTTCTTTGGGAGATTTTCCAGTTGTAGTCAGGTAATTTCCGGTCAAAATCCCTTCGACACACGATTGGAGTGCTTTTATTTGATTTTCTTCACTTAATCTCATTCTGCCGCCGCAAAAACGCAATATTGAATCAGGGTTGGCTATTTTAAATATCGCAAGCGTTCTTAAAATATTTTCTTCATCAATTTTGTCAAAATAGTTTTCAAACGGAGTATTTTTAATCGGCATTAAGATGTTAATCGGAATTGAATCCGGATGAATTTCTCTTAATTCCAGTGCCATTTCAACTCTTTGTTCAACGGTTTCGCCCATTCCAAGAATTACTCCGCAGCATAATTCCATTCCGTATTTTTTAACAAGTTTGCAAGTGTTTAGTCTGTCTTGCCAGCTGTGAGTTGTACAAACTTCACCGTAGTATGAACTGCTGGTGTTTATATTATGATGAAATCTTACAAGTCCTGCTTCTGAAAGTTTTTTAGCTTGATCTTCCGTTAGAATTCCTATTGAAGCGCAGCTTTTTATTCCTTCAACCTTGTTTACTTCTTTTATTAAGTCTAAAATTCCATCAAAATCACTTTCATCTGGAGATTTGCCTGATGTTACAATTGCAAAACGGTTCACGTGGTTGTCTTTTGCCTCTAAAACCGCTTTTTTTACTTCTTTCGGTTTTATCAGCGGGTAACTTTCAACGTCTGTATTATAGTGTGAACTTTGAGCACAATATTTGCAGTTTTGTGAACACTTACCATTTCTTGCGTTTACAAGAGAGCAAAATTCGATTTTATCTTTCATGTATTTAGCAGATTCTTTAAGTAAAGTGTCTAAGTCTTCATTATATAATTTGAGTAATTTTTCTTTTGTTATATCTTCCGTAATAATCATAATATAATTGCCTTTTCTACTGTACTAATTGACCGTGTCTTTATTATATGATAAAATAATTTTCAAGAAAAGGATTGAGAAATAATGTTTTGTCCAAATTGCGGTAAAAGAATAAATGATTTTGATAATTTCTGTAAATATTGCGGGCATGATTTACGCAATGACAGAGTTGAAAGTTATACTGAAAATAATATCTATTCAAATAGTGATGTTCCTTTTCAAAAAACGGATTATGCGGATTATTCTTCTATAACTCCGGCACCTGTTGTTGAGGAAAAACAAGAGGAAGAATTGTCACAAACTGTTAGTGACGATGACGAAATTGTTGTATATGAAATCAAAAAGCATTATATGGCTCTTTTTTGGCCTTGTGTGTTTTCTCCGGTTTTCATAGCATATTTTTGGATTTTTTATGTAAATATTCCAAGCATTTTAGGATTTTTGATAGCGCTTGTTGTTTTGATGCCGATTGTTTACCCGATTTTAAGATATTTTTCGGACAGAAGCGTTATCACTACTCAAAGTCTGCATATTAGACAGGGCGTTTTTTCTGTTGAAGATATTTGCGTTCCGCTTAAAAAAATTCATCTTGTACGTATTAGAAGAAGTTTTTTGGGAAGAATGGCAGATTACGGTCATTTGATTATTGAAAAAGAAAACTCTGATAAAGAAATAGTTTACAGATATATTCAGGATCCTGAGGACGTTGAGTTTATTCTTCGTAATCCAAAATCTTACATTGAAGAATATCTTAAACAGTAATTTAGAGTCGCGTTTTAGTGTATATATTAATCAATGAACGCAACAGGAACTGTCATTTTAAGTTCTCGTACAAGTTTTAAGTTGATTTCTCTAAAATCGGCGCCTTGTTCGTTTCCTTGAAATGATTCAACAACTCCAAGAGGATTTGTAATCATTGAGTTTCCGATTGAATAGAGTGAACTGTTCATATCTCCTGCAAGGTTTGAGGTAACAAAATAAACAAGGCTTTCTGCAGCACGTGCAATATTCAAGCTTTTCCAGCAAAGAGCCGCTTCTTCCTTCTTTTTATTGGTAAGTGATTTTAATTTTATCCAAGCGCTAGGAGAAACGATAATTTCAGCTCCCATTTTGATGAGGGTTTTGTAAAGCATCGGATATTTGATATCAAAACATATACTTACACCGACTTTTGCAAAATCAAGTTCGACAACGCATGGAGGTAAATTCCCCGGAGTTGTGTATGCGTTTTCATTCCCGCCAAAAAATTGAAAAAGATGAATTTTTCTGTATTTTCCGACAGTTTCGCCTGCTCGATTGACTACAAAACTTGTATTATAAAGCTTGTCACCTTCTTTTTCGATTACAGAACCACAGACAATGTTTGTATCAAATTTTTTTGCCATTTGGGATAATGTTTCTACAACAAATCCGCCGTTTTCATCTTCAGGTAAATTAATCATTACCTTATCATCAATTCCGGTGCTGAAAAATTCAGGAAGAACTACCAAGTCAGGTTTTTTATTAGAATACTTTTCAATAAAATCTTGAACTGTTTCAAGATTTTTGGCTTTATCTCCTAAAACAGGGTTTATTTGGATATTCAAAATTCCTGACATGGCTTTCTCTCCTTTTTGATAATCTTAATTTATAAATCAAGATTAGTCAATTCAATCATTTGAGGTTTTGAGTATTGTGTAATTTTTAAATCGTCATTTTCTAACATTTTTTCACATTTAGCTGCATTTTCGCTAACTGTATTTTGTGGCATTAAAAGTCTTTGACGGGCATATCTGCTTTGCGGCGGAATCCCGAATCCAAGATCACGAAGCCATTTGTTGCCTTTGCTTTTTTCTTCCGAATAGCTTGTTATGCTTTCTTGACTTTTGATACCTACTCTTTGCAAAAATTCAGTAAATAAATTTAAGCGGGTATTGCTTTGATTTTTTCCTCTCCAAGCAACAAGATTTTTTAATAAAGGCATTCCTCCGTTTGTGTAATCCAAAAAACCGATTACTTTTTCTCCATTTTGAACTGCCATATATACTCCGCCGGTGGAGTCGTCATCTATCATTTTAGCTTTTGTTAAAATGCTGCGAATTGTATCATTAACATTAAGTTTTTCTTTAATCGCAAAACTGTCTTTTCTGTCTTTGAGATCAAGTTTGAGTAAAAGTTTATTGATTAATTCACTGTCAGATTTATTAATTGAATAAATATCAACGGATGATTGATATTTTCCTGCATTTTCCGCAAGCTTAAAGGCTGTACGTAAACGGTTTGCTTGAAATGATGGGGTATTGTTTACCGATTGTATTTGCATAATATTTTCTCCTTAGATTATATAGAAAATGCGATAAACGCATTGTGGGGTACTTGAATATTAAACATCAAAAATATTTTTTTTGCTATTTTTTTTCTAAATTGTTACGATAACCAATCCCTGCCCGGTAACCTGATATGAAATACATTACAGGAAGTGCCGGCTCTATCCATTTGAAGCCCGATAAAACTCCTGCTGTTGCGATATCATCAGCATGTAAGGCAATATCTAATGCTTCAGGTTTTCTTTCGCTGTAAATTCTTTTATTCTTATCGCATTTTTGTCCTAATATGGGATCTATGCATTTTTTGGAAATATAATTTGCTATCAAACTTCCACCTAAAATGCCTGTGAGAAATATTCCGCTAAAAATTACACCAAGTTTTTTGACAGGACTTAGTGGTTTGATTAAGTTTGCTTTTACAAGTTTTTCCGACGTGAATAGTGCGGCTCCTGCTCCAACATTGCATAGAAAAATATTTGCAAGATATTGATATGTCCCTTCTTTAATTTTGTTCGAAAAACTTTTTTTAGTGTTTGTACCTGTAATAATATCTGCAGCCACGCCCCCTGCAACCCCGCCTGCTACGGGAATTAAGCCTATTAGTGAAAGCCGTTTTATCTCTTTAAAAATTTCTTTTGAATTCAAATTTTCAGGTTCAGGAAAAATTTCAGACAAAAATTTTTGCGAAATTTTGTCCTGTGGTATTCTTTGTAATATTGTTTCGGTTTCTTTTAAGCTGAAAGTTCTATTTTTTGCTTTATTTAAGGTTTTTATAAGAACATTGTCTTTTAAAACTCCTTTTGATAAATATTCTGTAATTATTTTGGATTGTTTGCTCAATACTTCCTGCGTGGTCGGATTTGTTAAAAGACCTTCGAAAATAGTTTTGTTTTTAATTTTAAGCCCCTTTGCGCCCACGTACGCCGCTGTGGCTGCTGAAGATATCGTAATTGCGTTTTTTAATCCTTGTTGAAATTTGTTTTTGTCTTTATTGTTTTTGCCAAAAGTTTCGTATCCCCAAACCCCTGTTGCAACTGAGGTTAGACAAAGAGGCATTTTTGAATGTAATTTTGAAATTACTGAGGGTTGGTCAATGTATTTTGCTATTGTTTTAATATTCATTATTTTCTCGATATTTGTTAGGCATGACTAACAATATTATAAAAAAGATTTTTTGTCAACTATTAGATAAAAATTTGTGCTTGGGGCTGTGATTAACAAAAATTCATAAAATTTTTAAAAATCATGCAATAATTTGGTTAAAAAATACTTTATATATTTAAGGTAGTAATTTAGGTAATGTTATGAATTATGACTGGGTTTCAAGTGTAGATATGCTCGCAGATGCCGGAATTGTCGGATTTGATGCAGCAGCTTACGTAACCGGCACACCTGCAAGGTTTGTCGGGCAGCCGCAGTATCCTATTTATAATATTCCTCCGCTTGCAATTCAGCCGCCTAAAAGTGACGAATATAACAGCCCGAATAAAGTCCAAAATATTGTTAAAACTCCTGTTTGGAAAAAGGTTTTATTTGGCACATTAGCTCTTACCGGTGCAGTTTGGGGCATTGCTAAATTGCGGAAAATGCCGGCTTGTTTAAAATCTTTTGGGAGCAAAATCGGTGATTTCTTTAAAAATTTGTTTAAGAAAAAACCTTAAAATATAGACATAATTTTAATTATATAGTACATTAAGGGTAATAGTATATTTTAGTAACTAAAGGAAAACCCTTGCTATGCTTTTAAAAGAACTGCCTAAATGTCCTGTCGAAACAACTTTAAAAATGATAGGAAAGAGATGGAAAATTATAATTTTAAGAGAGCTTTTGGCAGGAACCATGCGGTTTGGAGAGCTTAAGAAAGCTGTGAGTGGGATTTCGCAAAAAGTTTTGACGGCTAATTTAAGGCAGATGGAAGAAGACGGGCTTGTCGTAAGGCAAGAGTATAAAGAAGTTCCGCCTCGTGTAGATTATACTTTAACAGATGTCGGGTATAGTCTTGCGTCTGTTCTTGATGCTATGGCTGATTGGGGCGAAGGGTACAGACAATTTTTGAAACTTGTTGAAAAACAAAATAAAAAATCTCAAAGTTCTGAAAACGGAATTGAGGCTTAAATTAGGCTAAATTAGGTTTTACTGGATTTTAGGGCCTTTAAAAAAGGAGAAAATATGGAAGAAAAACTTTCACGCAGTCAGGAAGATTATTTAGAAGAAATTTGCAATCAGGTTATAAAAAGAGGTTATGCAAAAGTGACCGATATTGCAGAGGCTTTGAATGTTAAAAAAGCTTCGGTGACTGGGGCTTTGAATATACTTACTGCAAGAAAGCTTATTAATTATGAACCTTATTCAAAAATTACACTGACTAATGAGGGTGAAATTTTTGCTAAAAATATTATTGAAAAACACGAAAACTTACGTGATTTTTTGGAAAATATTTTAGGCCTTTCGAGTGTTGAAGCTTCGGAAAATGCTTGCAGGATGGAGCATGTGGTTAGCGATGAATTTTTTGCAAATTTTGTGAAATTTTCAAATTTTATTCGTGATTACATTAAGAAAAATCCTGATTTTCTCAAAAGTTATCGAAATATACTTAAATAACCCCTAAAACCTGTTTACTTATTTATTTTATGATACAATTTTCTTAAAGAAATTAAGATTAAATGAGGGAATTTTTATATATGGAAAAGTTTTATTTAACGACAGCTATTGATTACGTAAACGGTGCTCCGCATATCGGACATGCTTATGAGAAAATTTTGACTGATATTCTTGCAAGACATTATTCTCAGCGTTGCGATGATGTATTTTTCTTGACAGGAACTGATGAACACGGTATTAAAATCCAAAAAACAGCTGCCGCTAAAGGAATTTCTCCGAAAGAACTTTGTGATATGAATGCTCAATCATTTAAAGATGCTTGGAAAGCTCTCAATATTGATTATACAAGGTTTATAAGAACAACCGATGAAGACCATGAAGCAATTGTTCAGAAAATTTTCAAAAAGCTTGTGGCTCAAGGAGATATCTATAAACACAAATACGAAGGGCTTTACTGCTCAGGCTGCGAAAGCTTTTTAAATGAAAAAGATTTGACAGAAGACGGTCTTTGCCCTGATCACCTTAAAAAACCTGAGGTCGTCAGTGAAGAAAATTATTTCTTTAAGCTTACAAAATACAAAGATGCGATTATTAAGCATATTAAAGAAAATCCTGATTTTATCGTTCCTCAATTCAGAGCAAATGAAGTTTTAAATCAATTGGAAGATATTCAAGACATTTCGGTTTCCCGCTCAAAAGATAATGTTCAGTGGGCAATTGATGTTTTAGACGATCCGGAACAAACTATTTATGTTTGGATTGATGCGCTTTCAAACTATATAACGGCTCTAGGGTATGACACTGAAAATCCGTCGGAAAACTTTAAAAAATATTGGCCTGCCGATATTCACGTAATCGGTAAGGATATTTTGAAATTTCATAGCATTTACTGGCCTGCATTTTTATTGGCGCTTGATTTGCCTTTGCCAAAACATATTTTTGCGCATGGCTGGATTACGATTGATGAGAGCAAAATGTCTAAATCTTTAGGTAATGTAATTTCTCCAACGGATGTTTTGAAGAATTTTGAATTAGATATTCCGGATCCTTTCCGTTATTATATGGCGGTTTCTGCTCCTTGCGGAAAAGACGGAAATTATTCTGATGATGATTTTAAAGAAAAAGTTAACGCTCATCTTGCAAACTCTATGGGCAACCTTTTAAATAGAACATTGTCAATGCTTGTTAAGTATTTTGACGGCGAAATTAAACCTGAATTTGATGTTAACGAAAATGAGGCTGTTGCGGGATCTTTAAGTTTGTTGCAGATTGCAAGAAATAAGATTGATCTTGTAAAAAGCCACTTTGACAATTTTGAAATCGCTGAGGCAGGAAATGAAATTATTCAGCTTGTCGATATGACTAACAAGTATGTTACTGATAATGCGCCTTGGACTTTGGCTAAGGAAGAAAAAATGCTTGAATGCGGTCAGGTTTTAACAACGGTTCTTGAGATTATGTGCGTAGTTTCAGCGCTTATTTATCCGTATTGTCCGAATATCGCTCAAAGAATGGCTTCACAGCTTTCGTTTGATTTGAAATCAGTTAAGCTTGATAATTTGTCGACTAAAAATCTTAAAACTGGTAAATTGATTTCAAAAGAAGAAATTAAGCCTGTATTCTTGAGAATGGACAGCGAACTTGCCGACAAAACCGCAAAATGTAAGTAAGTTTATAAATAATTTTTGCAATTAAGTGCGGAGCGTCGGAACGACGCATTTTCCAATAAAAAATACAATAATTCATAAAAATAAGAAATGCGACGATAGCGGAGTGAGCAATAATAGCAAACGAAAGGACAACGAAGCCGTCTTTGTTTGAGCGAAGCGAGTTAGACGGTTTTAATCTTGAGCTTAGCTTATTATTAGCGAACGAAAGCGTGTCGATGGTTTTGAGGCACTTTTTCTATAAAAAGTGCCCCGTCCGGAGGACTTTTTATATATCATTATTTTCGGTGCGTCGGAACTAAATACTAAATTAAATTTGCACGCAAATTTATCATTCTCCTAAAAGAAATTCGAAAACTTTTTCATTATACCTGTTGTCGACGGCGCTGAAGGGTAAAACAATTCCGCCAAGTTCTTTTTCGATTTTTTTAACAACGCTCAGGGTTTTTGATTTTGGAACATAATCCATTTTGGTTAAAATCGTCACTATTGGCAAATTATAAGCCTTTACCCACTCTCTCATCTGCAAATCGTTTTTCTGAACATCGTGGCGTGCGTCAATCAGTTGGATTAAAGATTTTATTTGTTTGCGGTTAAGAAGATATTCTTCCAAATATTTTTGCCAGCGATTTTGTGCTTCTTTTGATACTTTTGCGTAACCATATCCCGGCAAGTCCGCTATTGTAAATTTATCTGAAAAATTGAAAAAATTAATAAGTCTGGTTTTTCCGGGAGTGTTTGAAGTTTTTGCAAGGTTTTTGCGATTTGTAAGTCCGTTTATAAATGAGCTTTTCCCGACATTTGACCGCCCGAGAAGCGGAAATTCGGGCAACGTGAAATCAGGACACTGACTTAGTTTTTCAGCACTTATTATAAATTCAGCCTGTAAAAATTTCATCCTTCCTCCAACTTGCCTTTATTAATTACCTTGTAGAAAGTGCCTTTTCCTGCTGCTCTTTTAGGCGTCTTTTAAGTAAAACCGTCTGAAATAAATTATACATTTTTTCATTATTTACAACCGTAATTTGGGTTTTATCATCCAAAAAATCAACATTTACGGCTTTTTGGTTAAAGATATTTGTTTCAAGATGCACAATCTGAAACAAACCTACTTTTAATATGCTTAAAGGTTCACGCAAAAATATTTCAAATGTCTTTCTGATGTCAAATTTTTTCTTTGTTTGCATAGCTATTCCAGCTTAGTTCTTAAATCCGGTTAAATATCCCTAATGGTTTCTTTTCTGATTTTATTTTAAGCGGGTTTCGTAAAAAATTCACGAAACCCGTTATAATTTATTACATTTTTGATTGAAATTTACTCATTTTCTTGAGAATTGCTTCTCTGTCTGTTGCATTCGGGGTATATGCAAGGTACTGGTTATAATATTTGATAGCACCTTGATAGTTACCTTCAGCTTCGTAAGACATTGCTTTTAACTTAGCAATCGGACCGCTGTTGTGGTAGAAGTCAATTGCACGGTTGCAGTATTCAATTGCTGATGCGTAATTCTTTTCTGCATATTGTCTTTGAGCAACATCAAAGAATTCGTTTGATTTAGTTTCACAAAGATCAATGTATGCAAGGCTATTTTTAGCAATTACATTATCAGGATCCTGCATTAGAGCTTTTTTCAAAGCTAAACGGGCAGTTCTGAACTGTTTGTTGTGTACAAGAATTTCTGCCAAGTACAATTGATCATCAATTTCATCTGCAAAGTTAATTGCGTTTTCAAATGTATAAACAGCATCTTTTTCTCTGCCTAGTGTCAAGTAAGCTTCACCTTTGATTACACTATCCATAAGGCTGTTTGAAGCAGATTGAACAATGTAATTCAAGCTTTCTGTTGACATTGGAAGCTGATGAGTTAATCTTGCAAGTTTAATTTTTGCAAGGTGAAGTTCCAAATCATCCGGAGTTCTTTCGATTGCTTTGTTGATGTATTCATAAGCCAAATATAATTCTTTATTAGTTGTCATGCTATCGCTGTCAGCACGGTCTTTTGACATTTCATAGTATGTATTTGCAAGTCCGATAATAGCACGATCGCCGTATTT
Source organism: Candidatus Gastranaerophilales bacterium (assembly GCA_944326525.1). Taxonomy (GTDB): domain Bacteria; phylum Cyanobacteriota; class Vampirovibrionia; order Gastranaerophilales; family Gastranaerophilaceae; genus Scatenecus. Next base: position 118,441 of record CALVEG010000004.1, on the reverse strand, counting down.
GCTGTCATCAAGCAGTCTTGTGTAATAATCAAGTGCTTGTTCATATTTTCTTGTATGAAGTGACATATCGGCAACTCTCATAATACCGTCAACATAATTAGGGTTAATTGTAAGAACGGTTTTCAACTGTTCCATAGCAAATTCTTCATCTGCACGTCTTTCGTAAATATTTGCAAGGTTTACATAAGGACGTGAGTTTTCAGGTTTTACGGTAATTGCTTTTTTGAAAGAATTAATTGCAGCGGCTTGGTTACCTTGAATCAAATAGCATTCACCTTGTAATGTCAAAGCAGGTGATGACATCGGGTGCATGTGGATTGAGTGGTTAAGCCAAGTAAGAGCCTTGTTAAAATCACGCTGACGAACTGCAACCTGTCCTAAGTGGTACATTGTTGTGGGGTTATGCGAATTAAGTTTTAGAGATTTGTTAAAGTAGTCTTCAGCTTCGGTAAGATTTCCTTCAATAAGTTCAAGGTTACCTATGTTGTCATAAGCAGTTGCATATTGTGGGTTAATCTGAAGTGCAACTTGGAAAAGTTCTCTGGCATCTTTTCTGTTACCGAGCCTCAAAGTTGCAACACCCATTGCGTTATAAGCTTGATAGTAATTGCTGTCAGCATTTACGGCAGCTACAAATTCTTTTATCGCATTTTCAATTAAATTTCTTGTATCTCTGATGTACGTAACGTCAGAAGAAGTTGTTCTCATCAAATAAACTATACCCTGTGCATAATGAAGTTGTGCATTGTTAGGGTATTTAGGCATAAGCCTGTCAAGTTCTTCTTGAGCCGGAGCTAGCTTGTGCTGTTTAGCTCTTGAAATACATCTGAGTGCTAAAAGTTCAATATCATCCGGTTTTTTATTTAATAATTCGCTGATTTTTTTGTCAGCCTCTTCATAGTGATTGTATTCAATCAACTTTTCAATACTTGTGTAACTTTTTTGGGCTTTTGTGACTTGCGCCTGTAATTCCTGAGCAGCGTAAGCATTGGATGCACATAGGATATTTGCGAAAATCATTGAAGCAATTAATACTTTTTTACAATTCATCTTATCTCCTGCTTTACAAATTTTGTTTAAATACGACTCTAACTATTCTAAAACTTTTAATGTTATTGTATAATATCTTTGATAAAAAAGCAATAAGGCAAATGATGGGTTTAAATTCAAGTTCAAAACAGGATTTGGAAGACTTCAAATCGTACATAATTGTTGAAAAAAACTTTTCTAAACATACTGCAAAGGCTTATTGTGCGGATGTTTTAGACTTTTTGCTATGGATTGGTGAAGAGTCATGTGAGGATGTGAATTTTTCTAAAGTTAGGGAATATTTACATTTTATACAAAAGTTTAATTACAAAAAAAATACTATTGCAAGAAAAATTGCGTCAATTAGAACGTTTTATAAATATCTTTATCGTGAAAGAAAAGTTGATTCAAACCCTGCGATGAACCTTACATCTCCAAAACGCTCGAAATCTTTGCCAAAATTTTTGACACCTGATGAGGTGGAGGAGATTTTAAATAATGTCAAAATGGAGACACCGTCAGGGTTTAGAAACCGTGCCATATTGGAACTTCTTTGGGCGACCGGCATGCGTGTTTCGGAATTAAGCGGGCTTAATTTTGGAGATTTAAACCTTGAGCATAATGAAATAAGAGTTTTTGGTAAAGGTGCGAAGGAAAGAATTATTCTTGTGACAGACAGAGCAAAGTCCTATCTTGAAAGATACATTAATACTGCAAGAGCCTTAATCCCGAAAGGGTTTCCGCTTGAGGACGTAAGTGAAAGTTCACCGGTTTTTATAAATAATACAGGTTACAGGCTTCAAACAAAAACAATCCGAAACGTAATTAATGAAACAGTTGAAAAAATTGCATTGCCTAAAAAAGTTACCCCCCACGTATTTCGTCACAGTTTTGCGACTCACCTGATAGAAAACGGTGCGGATTTAAGGGTTGTACAGGAGCTTCTCGGGCATGCAAGCATTTCTAACACCCAAATTTACACTCACGTTTCAACTCAGCATTTGAAAGAAGTTTACTCTGAATCTCATCCGAGAGCTTAGATTAAAAAAGTTTATTTTTTATGCTAAAATTTTGGAAAAGAAGGTGAGTATGGAACTAATCGAAAAAACTTTAGTCAGCAAAGTTGTATATGACGGCAAGATTATAACTGTTTATAAAGATGAAGTTGAGCTTTCGACCGGCAAGACTTCTTATAGAGAAATTGTAGAGCATTCGGGCGGGGTTGTAATTCTTGCTATCCGCGAAAAAGACGGGATTAAAAAGGTTTTGTTGGTTAAGCAGTTTAGATATCCTTTGAAACAAGCGATTTTAGAGCTTCCTGCGGGCAAACTTGAAAAAGGAGAGGATCCTTTTGAAGCTGCCAAAAGAGAATTGCAGGAGGAAACGGGTTATATCGCTAAAAATTGGCAGGATTTAGGTTATATTTATACATCTCCAGGGTATAGCGATGAAAAATTGTATCTTTATAAAGCTACAGACCTTGAGTTTGTTGGAGAAAATCCTGATGAGGGCGAAATTTTAGTTGAATATGAATACACTATTGATGAACTTGTAAAAATGGTTAAAAATAACGAAATTACTGATGCAAAGACGGTTTGTGCAGTAATGAGAGGTATAGAATAATGATAAAAATGATTGCAACTGATGTTGACGGAACTCTTTTAAAATGGAGTTATGAATACAGCCCTTACGTTAAAGATACAATAAAGAGAGTTCAGGAAGCCGGAATAAAAGTTGTTCTTGTAACAGGCAGAATGCATTGTGCAGCACTTGGTATTGCAAAAGAACTCGGAATAAAAGAGCCTATCGTTTCATATCAGGGCGGAATGATTAAAGAATTTTATAAATCAGATAAAGTGCTTTACAGAAAAGATATGAATAGTGAAAGAGCCTTAGAAATTATCGATTGGGCAAGAGAGAATAATATTCATATTAACCTTTATATGGACGATGTTCTTTATGTTGAACAGGATTCTGAAACTATCAGAAAGTATACTGATGCAAGATTTATTGACTATCACATTTGCAAATTTGATAGTTTAAAAATTCAAAATGTAAACAAAATTCTTGCGATAGATTTTGATGATCCCGATAGAGTGACAGGCTGGGTTAATGATTTAGGCAAAATGTTTCCTGATTTATACACAGTCAAATCGACACCATATTTTTGTGAAATAGCAAACAAAGATGCAACAAAAGGTAATGCAGTAAAATTTTTGCAAGATTTGTGGGGAATAAAGCAAGAGGAAATTCTTTCTATTGGTGATCAGGATAATGATATTGAACTTTTAAAAGCAGGCGGGATTAAAATTGCAATGGGAAATTCGACACCAGCCCTAAGAGAATGTGCAGATTTTGTGACAGATACCGTAGACAATGACGGTTGGGCAACAGCAGTTGAACATTTTTGCCTTGAATGTGTAAAATAATTTGAATAACACGAAACCCTATGAATAATTAATACTCATAGGGTTTTTTAACAAAATGATCAATTGAACTCCTGCTTTTAAGATAGAGGAGTTTTGCGCTAACTTTTTATGAAGATTAGACGATATTATTTTTCTTTGTGCTGAACATACTTTTCTTGCCTAAGAAACCGCCGAAAAATCCTGAAAGATTAAAATCATCATCCAATTTGTTTTCCGCAAGTTCTGTCTGGCTGTTTACCAATTGCATTTTTCCGTCATCTTCATAAATAATTCCGTTTTTCTCGACGCTAACAAGTTTAACTTGTTCATCAACCGGTACAAATTTAGTGTCTTTGACAAAGATACTGGCTTTTTGTTCAATAGCCTCAAAGTCAATATCCGCAAGGCCAAATTCGGGTAAATCTGCACTTTTGTCTAGCGTGACATTTTTTTTGTCATCGATGGGGTTAATCGACATTTCAAAAGTCCTTCCTGATACTATATACTTACTATCTATATACCCACTTACGGCAAAATTTAAATAAAACTTAAATTTAATTTCCAGTTTTTAAAATTCCAAAATCTGAAAACCCAAGCGGGACAATAACATGAGGATTATAACATATATGTAAACTTTTGTAAAGCATAATTGTTAAATTGCTCGAAGCAATTTTCATGATATTATTTAATTACCGGAGGGGAAAATGCATAAAGAGTGGATAATAAAGGACTGTGATATAAATCAGCCTTCTTTAATTGGCAGGTTGCTTGCCACACGAGGGATTAAAGGTGAAAAAGAGGTTGAAGAATTTTTAAATCCGCTATTAACAAAGCTTTCAGATCCTTATGTTTTTTGTGATATGCAAAAAGCGGTAGACAGGTTATCTGATGCAATTGAAAATAAAGAAAAGATTATTATTTGGGGTGATTTTGATGCAGACGGAGTGACTTCAACTTCGCTTTTATACAGAACTCTTATGCATTTGGGAGCTGACGTAAATTATTTTATACCTGATAGAGAAAAGCAAGGACACGGGTTTGACACAAAGGCGCTTGTAAAATTAATGACAACTGTTAAGCCGAAAGTCATAATTACTGTTGATTGCGGGATTAGTGATGTTGAGGCGGTTAATTTTATAAACAGCTTTAAAATTGACGTAATAATAACCGATCACCACGAAGCACCTGAAGAGTTGCCGAAAGCTTATGCAATAATCAACCCGAAAGCGCCGAATGCTTTAGACGAAAGTCTTTCTGCAAAAGAAATTACGAGTTTAACATCCTTAGCCGGAGTTGGGGTTGCTTTCAAAGTTTCGCAAGCACTTTTGAATAAGTTTGGAAGGTCCGAATTTATACAGGAAATTCTTCCATACGCAGCAGTTGGAACTGTTGCGGATCTTGTGCCTTTGGTTGGCGAAAATCGGCATATTGTGTTAAAGGGCTTGGATTTAATTTCAAAGGGCAAACATTTAGGGCTTAAGCGTTTGTTGGAAAGTGCAGGATACAATCCATCAAGCGGGGTTACTTCAGAGCAGATAGCGTTTGGAGTTGCGCCGAGAATTAACGCTTCCGGAAGACTTGATACTGTTGAGGCTGCATTAAAAGTTATGCTTTCTGACAATCCGCAGGAAATAGAAATGGCGGTTATAAGTTTGAATGAGTTTAACAAGATTCGTCAGACTCTTTGTCAGGAAACTTTTTTGCAGGCTGATGAAATGGTTAAAAAAGAAGGCAACAAAAATCCTGCGATTATTTTGTTTAACCCTGAATGGAAAGTCGGAATTATCGGGATTGTAGCATCAAAATTAGTTGAAAAATATTATAAACCGACATTTTTGATGACATATTACGAGGAAGCTAAGCAAATTCGTTGCTCTGCAAGAAGTATTGAGGGAGTTTGTCTTTATGATGCGATAAATGCAATCGGAGATATGTTGGACGGATTTGGCGGGCATGCTATGGCGGCAGGGCTGTCTTTTTCGCCTGAGAAAACACCTTTCAAACTTGTTAAAGAAAATCTTAATCGAATAATTAAAGAAATGACAACGGGAAAGGATTTGAAACCTTTTGTAAGTATAGATTTAGAGGTTACACCTGACGATATTACGGTTGATTTGGTTGAGGAAATTTCAAAGTTAGAGCCTTTCGGGGCGTCGAATCCAAGTCCGATTTTTGCATTAAGAAATTTGTGCGTTAAAGAAAAACGACTTATGGGTGAGAATAAAGACCACTTAAGAATTACAGCGACCTCTGGAAACAGTGAATTTAATTGTATACGCTGGAGTGAGGGCGATATTTCGCTTGCAAAAGGTGATCCGTTTGAAGTTGCATTTCATCCGCAGATTAATGAATATCAAGGAAATCGTACAGTACAGCTTATTGTAGACGATATTCATTCTCCTTATTTGAAGGACGATGAAGAAGATCAGGCAGAAGCTTTAAAATTTAAAATTTACGACCATCGCAAGAAAACTGATATTTTGCCTCAGGTTAACGATTACGTGAAAACTTCTAAGCAAAATATTCTTGTTTTTGCGGAAAGTAAGGCAATAAAAGATAAACTTAAGCCTTATGAGGCATTGATTGAAAGATGTGTTTCAAGAGAAAATCTTCACGCTTGTGATGCGGTTATGTTTTTTGATTACCCTGCGGATAGGGAAACTCTTGACAGGGTTATGGAAGAAACTTCTCCCAAATGCGTGCATTTGATGAATTACGAAATTAAATATTTTGATGATGAAGAATTTTTGAAAACATTTGCCGGCATGCTTAAATTTGCGGCAAACAACAACGGCGGAAAAGTTGAGCTTTTAAGGTGCGCAAGCCATCTTGGCAAATCCATAAAACTCATAGAATTAATGTTTAATTTATTTGAAGAAGCGGGATTTATAGAAATTTTAGAGAAAAATTCAGATTGTTATACGATTAAATTTAATGGAATTTCAAATTTAGACGGAGTTTTGCACAATTCTAAATTTGCCCTTGTAATGGATATGGCAGAAGAATGTACTCTATTTCAGAAATCGCTTCTTGAAGATGATACTGAAACTCTTGCGCTAGTTTAAGATATTTTATTTTGAGAGGATTTTGCGGAAAACTTTTGTGATGCGAAACGTGCGCCGAGGATTATTCCTGTATGAACGAATGCAAGTGCGCCTGCCAGATATCCGAGGAATTTGTGAGTTTTGTTTTTTTTGCTTGAAGCCGCAATGACACTTAAAGTTCCGGCGGCAAGCGCTCCGTAACCGGTTGATGATACCGGATTAAGCTTAAATTTACGTGTTTGCGAGGGGGGTTGAATTGCGTTTATAGGTTGTACTGGCATATTTCATTCCTTAAAAGATTTTGTAAATTACGTAATAGATTGCAGCCGACAAAAGCATGCAGGCGGGAATTGTTAAAATCCAAGCAGTTACAATATTACCGACGATTTTCCACTTAACTGCATGAGCGTGTAGTGTTGAACCTACTCCCATAATAGCCGTAGAAATAACGTGGGTAGTGCTTAAAGGGATTCCAAAATGGGAGGCTGTTAAAATTAATCCTGCAGCTGAAGTTTCTGCGGCAAAACCGTGTATTGGTTTTAATTTTATAATTTTATGTCCCATAGTTTTAATAATTTTCCAACCGCCATTCATTGTGCCTGCTGCCATTGTAAATGCACAAGCAAGGATTACATATATCGGGATTTCAAAGTCACCCGTCGGGCTTTTGTGTAAAACTCCGCCTGCAAGGAGAGCAAGAGTTATTATCCCCATTGTTTTTTGCGCATCATTTGAACCGTGGCTTAGTGCCATCAAGCCTGATGATAAAAGCTGAAGTTTGCGGAATTTTTTATTGACTTTATCTGGATGTGCTCTTGAAATCAGAATTACCCAGGCAAGAATCAGCATCAGCATAAACCCTGCACAAAACCCAAGTACAGGCGAGGTAAACATTGGAATTATGACTTTATCCATCAATGTTTTAACATGAACGGCCTCAACTCCTGCTTTTACGATAGTTGCGCCGAGAAGTCCGCCGATAAGAGCGTGTGAAGAACTTGACGGAAGCCCGAGCCACCAGGTCAAAAGATTCCACAATACTGCAGCCGATAAAGCACAGAAGATTACGGTTAATGTAACCATTTCTCCGTTTACAATCCCTGCTCCGATTGTTTTTGCAACGTGAGTTCCTGTTAAGGCTCCGATAAATTCAAGGCTTGCACCAAACAGCACAGCTTGCTTGGGCGACAGAACTTTTGTTGAAACAACCGTTGCAATTGCGTTTGCGCAATCGTGAAACCCGTTTATAAATTCGAATGCTAATGCTGCAAGGATTACTGCTATTAAAATTAATATTGTTATTGTCATATTTCCCTTAAGACTGTTTCAATACAACGTTTAAAATCGTGTCTGTAACATAAAAACAAGCATCAAATGCGTTTTCGATTTCTTTATAAATGTCTCGCAATTTGATTACTTCCAATGCTTCATATTTTCCGGAGAAAAGATTTCTCATCGCACGTCTGTGAATTTCATCACCTTGTGATTCGATTTCTTTCATCTCAATATTTAACTTGGTTATTTTTTCAACATCTGAAACTTTTTTGAATTTTTTTATTATATCTCCCAGTTTTTCTGTTGCTTGAACCAAAGTTAAAGCCTGCTCTTTCATTTCTTCGGTATAGACGTTTAATCGATATACTTCAAGATTCAGGCAGGCTTTTGCTATTTTTTTATTAATTTTATTTAATTGAACTGCAATAATTTGAATGTCTTCTCTTTCAATCGGGGTAATAAAACTTTTGTTTAATTGTTTCAAAATCGCTCTATATGAAAGTTTCCCTTTCTTTTTATATTTAAGTGCTTTCTCTTTATACTCATCAGTCAGGCTGTTGTGCATAATTTCGTCATACAACCTTGCGGTTTTCTGGCAGATTTCCGCACTTTCCTGAAAGTATGTGAAAAACATTTTATCTTCAGGCGGCAGAATATACGACATTAAGTTAAATTTTGGCATAATATTTCTCCCTATATTCATGTTTAGCATAACTCAAGAATGCTTTATAAAAAAGCTTTTTTTAACAAATCTTAAATTTTTAAAAAAGTGTTTTGGCTTTTTCATGTATAAAAATACCGCCTTTTTACGGGCGGTATTAAAGTCGTATTTAATTTTAAAATTAAGTTACTTGAATATCTTTTTCAAATCCGAAAAGCGAACTTACGCTTTCGTCATCATGGATTCTTGAAATTGCTTGTCCTAACAATGGTGCAACTGAAAGCTGTTTAATATTCGGAGGCATTTTTTCCATATCAAGCGGAATTGTATTTGTAACGATACATTCTTTGATAGGAGCGTTAGCAAGTCTTTCGATTGCAGGGCCTGAGAATACAGGGTGCGCTGCACATACATAAACTTCTTTAGCACCTTCTCTTGCCAAAAGTTTTGAAGCTTCGCAAATAGTTCCGGCTGTATCTATTATGTCATCAAACATTACACATACTTTATCTTTTACATCGCCTATAACATGAGAAGCTATAGCTTCATTATGTTTGTCACGGCGTTTGTCTATAATTGCAAGTGAGCATCCTATTGCTTTTGCAAAGTGTCTTGTGCGCTGAACTCCGCCTGTATCAGGGCTTACAGCAACCATATCATCAGGATTTATATTAAGACTCTTGATGTAATTTACAAGAATTGGTGTTGCAAAAATATGGTCAACAAGTATATTGAAAAACCCTTGAATTTGACCTGTATGCAAATCCATTGCAAGAACTCTGTTTGCTCCTGCTGTTGTTAAAAGGTCTGCTACAAGTTTTGCTGTAATTGCTTCACGACCGGAAGTTTTTCTGTCCTGTCTTGCGTAACCGTAATAGGGAATTACAGCGGTAATTGTTTTTGCGCTTGCACGTTTGAATGCGTCTATTATAATCAATAATTCCATAAGGTTTTCATTAACCGGATTGCAAAGAGGTTGGATAATGAAAACATCATCACCACGGACACTTTCTTTTACTTGAACGTAAATTTCACCGTCCGCAAAATTTTTAACAACCATTGGACCGATTGAAGTGCCTAAATAATCGGCTATTTCCTGAGCAAGTTTGGTATTTGAACGTCCTGCAAAAAGTTTGATATCGTGAGTTGGGTTAATTGCGCGTTCAAGCTGCTCGGAAGCTATTTCTAATACCATTTTCATCCTTTCTGTCACCAGCTTTTTGGTGATTGCTTGTGTAAAATCTTTTTATTTTACTCAAATTCCTGCAATTTTATTATATTATCCATGTTTATAAAACTTCAAGATTTTTTTAAGTAATATTACATAAATAGGATTTTACATTTTGGATTTATTATTGCTCACTTCGCTATTGTCGCAAAAAAAACTATAATTTTTGCTTCTGTATAAACTATCAGGGTATGTTAAACAACGCACCCTGATAGTTAACAAACAAAAATTAATCCGTTAAATAATTAATCCTTTATATCAATACTGTTAAGCCCGATACTTAAAATTGACAACAAAAGTGCACCTAAGAAGGCACTCCAAAAACCTTCCACTTCAAATCCGGGTGCTATAAATCCTGCAAACATAAATAAAAGAGCATTAATTACCAATGTGAAAAGTCCTAAAGTTAAAATATTTATAGGCAAAGTTACCAATAAAAGAACGGGTTTTATAAATACATTAACAAGGGCAATTACAAAAGCTGCAATCATTGCGGTTAGAAAATTTGCAACAGAAATTCCTGGGATTACCCATGCTATAAACATTATGACAAAAGCAAAACCGACCCATCTTAAAAATAAATACATAAGTTCTCCTTTTTGTATTTATTATAAAGTTAGTCGTTCTTATTTACATTGGATTAAAGTATAAAATTTCACTTTTTATTAAACTTAAAACTATCTTCGATCGGTAACTTTTATCAGATGCCAGCCGAAAGGTGAGAATACAGGATCTGAAACTTGACCTACCGGAAGTGAGAATGCTTTTCTTTCAAATTCCGGAACCATTTGACCTCGTCCAAAGTAGCCTAAATCTCCGCCATTTTGACCTGTTGGGCATAGAGAATACAGTCTTGCGTAATATTCAAAATCTCCGCCGTTGTCAATTTCTTTTTTGATTTCCATTGCTTCGTTTGCGGTTTTGACAAGAATATGGCTTGCTCTGACCTGCGTAATTTCTTCTCCGGCAAATACCGTTGATGTTAATAAAATTAGTGAAAGTAATATTTTTGCAAATGTTTTTATCATAACTAAATTCTACAATAAAGAAATAAAAAAACAATTATCAAGTTGTGTGGAATTTTATGATTTTATTGCATACAAAAAGCAGGATTTTTCAGTCCTGCTTTTTATAAGTTTTCAATTGCAAATTTTAAAAATTAAGCTTTAACAGCAACTTTCATTGTATTTGCAATAATTTCGTTGAAGCTTTCTGCTTTAAGAGAAGCACCGCCTACAAGTGCGCCGTCGATGTCTGATTTTGACATTTGTTCAGCGATTGTTGATGGTTTTACTGATCCGCCGTATAGGATTCTGATAGAATCAGCAGCTTCTGCTCCTGCAACTTCTTTTACAACGCTTCTGATCATTGCAATAACTCTGTTTGCTTCATCTGAATCGCAAGTTTTGCCTGTGCCGATTGCCCAGATTGGTTCATAAGCAATAACTGATTTTGCAACATCTTCTGATGAAATTCCTTCTAATGCTGCTTTGATTTGACCTGCAATCCATTTGTCTGTGATACCTTCTTCTCTTTGTTCAAGAGTTTCGCCGCAGCAGATAATCGGAATTAAGCCTTCTGCTAAGATAGCTTTTGCTTTTTTGTTAATCATTTCATCTGTTTCAGAAAAATATTGTCTTCTTTCTGAGTGACCAATAATTACGTAATCACAGCCTGCATCTTTTAGCATTTCAACTGAAATTTCGCCAGTATATGCACCTGATTTTTCCCAGTGGCAGTTTTGTCCTGCTATTGATATTTTGTTGCCGCCGCATCCGCAAGTGCATTTTACTGTTCTTACAGCGCTGATTGATGTAAATACAGGTGCTATTACAACTGTAGGTAATTCTTGTGCTGTATAATCGTTTACAAATTCTTTTACGCCTTCAAAAAGTTTTTCAGCTTCTGAACGAACAAGGTTCATTTTCCAGTTTCCTGCAATAATTGGTTTTCTTGACATATTTTCTCTCCTATTTTTGTTTACGAGCCATCAACATTATAATCAAGACAAAATCCAAATGCAACAAGATTAGTCGAGGATTATCATACGGCAATTTTTACAGTCAAATTTGAGAGGATATTTTTTACCTTTTTCGTCGACTAAAAATAAATTCTTTTTCACTCCGCACATGTCAAATGCAAATTTAAGACAATATTTTGTGCACATTAGTTCTTTTGATTTAAATTCTCCTGTTTTTTCCGGTGCAAAGTCCGTAATTTTACATCCGCAAGTTTCGTAAAAAGTTTTAGCGGTTTCGTTCAGGACATTTGCGTGGTAGTCGTATGTATCAAGCGGAAATTTCCCATAATTTAGAGGCGGTTGCTTGGGGGATTTGTAATTTTTAAGCCTTTCTGCAACAAGTTTTTCTAAGATTTCACGCCGAAGTTCATTTATTGAAGATACTGGCATAAAATTTGGGGTTTCATTGATTTTAATTTTTGCTGCGTAAAAATCGCTTTCGCCTGTTTTGGCAAGCTGGGCTTTAAAATTTTCAGTCATTTTTTCGGGATTTTTCGGAATTTCTAAAGATTGAACTTCAATTTCTGCGGTATTTCCATCTTCGTCGGTTGCTTTTAAAATTTTGTCTTTAAAAATAAATTCAACTCCGATTCGGCGTTTTGTCTTACTGTTTTTAAGTTCACGGTCAAATTCACTGTTAAAGTTTCTGTAAATAACCGTTCCTTCTTTAATTTTATCAACGTTATTCGTGTAAATTCTTTCTCCCTCAACCCTGTTTACAAGACAGCCGAAAAGTTCTCTGTCCGCAAAGTAGCAAAGCCCGTCTTGAGGGTTTAATCGAGCACCTTTTATTGTAAAGCCGTCTTTGAAAACTTTCTCAACTCTGCCAAGTTTTTCGCCCAATGATTTTGGGGTGTCAAAGTTGTTAATTATTTTTCTGCGCCCTTTTTTGTCGTTTGTTTCAGACGGCAGAAAGTAATCCGTAAATCCTCTATTAAAACTCTTGTTTAAATCGGGTTCAAAGTCAGTAAAAATTTCGCCTGTTGAGGTTTTTGAGGCGTATTTGTCAATTTCTTTTCGGTAGTAGGCGGTTACGTTTTTGACATAGCCTGAATCTTTTAATCTGCCTTCGATTTTGAAGGATTTGACGCCTGCTTTTATTAATCTTTCAATGTGTTTTGAGGCGTTAAAGTCTTTCAAATTTAATAAATATTTGTCTTTTGCATAAATTTTTCCGCTATCGTCAACAAGTGAATATTTTTTGCGGCAGGGTTGGGCGCATTCTCCTCTGTTTGCCGATCTTCCGCCTATTGAAGCACTTAAATAGCATTGTCCGCTATAAGATACGCACAATGCCCCGTGAATAAAAACTTCAATTTCCATATCAGGATTAAAGTCACTGTTTTTGACTTCTTTACAGATATTTTCGATTTCATTTAATGTCAATTCTCGCGCAAGTATAACTCTTTTTATGCCTAAACTTTGGAAAAATTTGACCTTTTCCAATGTGCGGTTATTGCACTGCGTGCTTGCGTGAATTTCTATCGGCGGAAGCTTCCCGTCAATCGCAAGCTTTAAAATCCCCATATCCTGAACGATTATCGCATCAACTCCAATTTCGTAAAGCTTTTGGATAAGTTTTTGGGCATCCTTCAATTCTTCATCAGTTAATATTGTGTTTAGTGTGACGTGAATTCTTACGTTAAATTTATGCGCAAATTCCACTATTTCTTTTATATCTTCAAGTGAATTTGAAGCATTTTGTCTTGCACCGAATTTGGGTGCTCCTATATAAACCGCATCGGCGCCAGAATTAATCGCCGCAATTGCAGTTTCTTTATCCTTTGCTGGTGATAATAATTCTACTGCTTTGTTAAGTTTCATAAAGTGATTATATTATAAATTGGCAATTTTTTAAACTTTTTTATTTAATATAAACAAGAAAACAGGAGAATATAATGTCTGTAAATCCAATTGGTAGTGAAGTTCAAGGTCTATCTAAAAGGTGCGGATATCCGGCATTTGGGTCAGAAAATTCTGCAAATGCTCCGGCAAACTCGAAACCTGCCGATTTAAATAAAGAGAAAAAATCTGATGAATTTTTAAAAAAATTGGAAAATATGCCTCCTGCTGCAGTCGGGCTTAGCAGTGCTTTGCTTTGGTTTGGAGTTGGTATCGGGATTGACAGGCTTGTGGGTGTTATTTTTAAATCCATGAAAACAAGTATGAAATCGTCGCTTATTTGGAACGGAATTTTTGGTGCTGTTATGGGCGGTATGGCTTATTGGAAAGCAAGAAAATAAGGTTAAATTTTTTATTTAAAGAAGGAAAATAAAATGGGCGCCGAGGTAATTTGCCTCGGCGCCTTTATTTAATCTTAGCTTTTATCTCTTATTTACAAAGGTTTGATTGATTCTCTGTAAATTGTTTCTACAACTTCACGTCCGTTTCCTGATGGTGCGATATCAAGTAAACCGCTTAAAGACGGTGTTGTATAAACAAGGTTTGTCAATTTTTCAACGTCAGCTTCTGTAAATCCTTCGTCTTCAAGTTTTGAGGTTACATCGACTGAGAATAACCAATCTTGAACTGATTTTGCTGCTTGATATGCTTCTGAAGGATCACCTTCCAAGTCAGGATTAATCGGCTTCAAGATTTCTGCTAAAACGTGTGCTCTATCTTTGTACATAGTTTTGATTACTGCAGGTAGCAAAATTGCAAGTCCTAAACCATGTGATAATTCGTGTTTTACGGCACTTAGCGGGTGCTCAAGTGCGTGGGTGTAGTGTAAAAGCCCATTATCAAAGCATACTCCGCCCATCATTGCTGCATAAGCCAAGTAATATCTAGCTTCCAAATCTTCCGGATTTTCGATTGCTTTTGGAAGATATTTGTGAACCAATGCGATTACTTCTCTTGCAAGGGTTACGCTGTATGGTGACATTACTGTTGAAGTTGCAGCTTCGACTACGTGGTTTACGGCATCAATTGATACGTATCTTGTTTGTTTTGGACTTAATTTTGTCATCAATTGAGGGTCATCAATTGCAAACATCGGGTAGATGCAATCATAAGCAATTGCAGGTTTGAAGTCTTTTTCTGGAACTGTTACAACCGCAAATCTGTTTGTTTCAGTACCTGTTCCGTGTGTTAAGTTGATTGACACAATCGGGGCTGCTTTATCAGGTGTGAATGTAAATTCATAGATATCATTTGCTGTTTTGTCAGGGTATTCAAGTAATATTGCAACCGATTTTCCTGCATCTGTCGGAGATCCGCCGCCGATTGCAATGACTGCTTTTGCTCCAAATTCTCTTGCCATTTTAGCAGCATCGTTTACGTGGTGTGTTGTCGGGTTTGGGGTTACCTGATCGTAATTTATGTAACCAATTCCATTATCTTTTAAGGCTTTTTCAACATAATCCCATGCCCCTGTTGCTTTGTATGCGTTTCTGCCGGACATTACGATTACTTTGTCTATTCCTTTGTCTTTTAAAACTTTTGCGATATCGTCAATTTTTTTTATTGCACCAACTCCAAAATATACCGTGGTACGAGTTCTGATTTCTTTGATATCGTTAATGTTAATATCCTTTTCAAACATATTAAACTCTCCTTTCCTAAATCTTACAGCATGATTATATGTCAGAGCTTAACATTTTGCAATATTCTTTTTAAAACATGCAATTTGTAAGTTTTAGAATTTTTAAATATGTAAGTGTGAAAAAATAGGAGTGTGTCTTATTATGATGAATGTACCTTATTATCAGCCCCAAGTTCAATCGTTTTCTACCCCGACTTATACGATACCGCCTGTTAAAAATGCGCAAATGCCTCAAGTTTCTCAAATACCTTCGATTGATAATAGCCGTGTAAGTTCTCAATTATCGGCAGAAATTCTTGCTGAAACCGCAGCTCTGGTTGAATTAAGCAAAGCTGCCGTAAATGTGGAAAAGGATATTCAACAAACACAAGACCCACAGAAAAAAGCCAGACTCCAAACTCATATACAAGATTTAAACCAAATTATTGCACAAAGAGAACAAAAAATTGAACAATTAAAAATGCAAAATAAGCAATATGAAGTCTAATTAAATTAATATAAAAAAAGCCCCTGAAACATTCAGAGGCTTTTTTAAAATTTTAGTAAATTTTAGTTTACTTGTCATCCAACGCTGCAACGCCAGGAAGAACTTTTCCTTCGATGAATTCCAAAGAAGCTCCGCCGCCTGTTGATACGTGAGTGAAGTCTTCTGCTTTGAAGAATTTTTTAGCTGCTGAAACTGAGTCGCCGCCGCCAATTACAGAAGTTGCACCATTTTTTGTTGCTTCTACGATTGCTTCCAATACTGCTTTTGTTCCTTCTGCAAATTTCGGGTTTTCAAATGCACCAACAGGACCGTTCATCAAAATTGTTTTTGATGATTTCAAAACTTCTGCAAATGCTTTTCTTGAATCAGGGCCTGCGTCTACACCTTCAAATCCGTCCGGAATTTCGTTGATTTTTACGAATTTGTTTGTGCCGTTGCCTGAAAAATCATCTGTTGCAAGAACATCTGTTGCCATTACAAGTTTTACACCTTTATCAGCTGCTTTTTTCTCGATTGCTTTTGCAACTTCAAGTTGATCATCTTCGCAAATTGAGTTACCGATTTTGCCGCCGTTTGCTTTTACAAATGTGTAAGCCATACCGCCGCCGATAATCATGTTGTCTACTTTGTCAAGCAAGTTTTCCAA
The DNA here is from genome assembly GCA_944326525.1 of Candidatus Gastranaerophilales bacterium. Taxonomy (GTDB): domain Bacteria; phylum Cyanobacteriota; class Vampirovibrionia; order Gastranaerophilales; family Gastranaerophilaceae; genus Scatenecus. The sequence goes on along the minus strand of CALVEG010000004.1, from coordinate 102,099 downwards.
AACACCGATTTTTGATGAAACTTTTGCTCCGCCTACAACTGCTGTGAACGGACGAGTCGGGTTGTCTAATGCTTGTGATAAACATCTGATTTCTTTTTCCATCAACAAGCCTGATACTGCCGGTTTTAGAACTTTTGCCAATTTTGCTGTTGATGTGTGATTTCTGTGTGCTGCACCGAATGCATCGTTTACATAAAAATCACCAAGTTTTGCCAATTCTTCTGCAAATGTCATATCATCATCTTTTGCTTCTTCTGCTTTGTAGAAACGAATGTTTTCTAACAATGCAACCTGTCCGTCTTTTAGATTTTCCAATTCTTTTTCAGCACCTTCGCCTACTTTTGATGAAACAAATAATACATCTTCACCTAATACTTTTGATAAGTATTTTGCTACAGGTTCAAGTGAAAATTCCATGTTCCATTCGCCTTTCGGACGGCCCAAGTGTGCCATTAATATAATTTTTGCACCTTTATCTTTTAAGAAATTTACGGTCGGCAATATAGCCTGAATTCTTGTATCATCTGTTACGTTTTTGTCTGCATCTAAAGGAACGTTGATATCAACACGGATTAATGCGCGTTTTCCTTTGATGTCTCCTAAATCATGAATAGATTTTTTCATATTTTTTCTCCTTATTTAAAAATAAAAAATCTTGCAAGCTTATTTTACGAAAAACAAAAAAATAAAGCAAATTACGGGAATAGGAGGATTTTTTAAGTCCCCGGCTTTTTAAGTTTTTCAAAATCTGCTCGTATTTCTTCGGCTTTTGCGGATAACCTGTTATAAATTTGTGAATTTATTTCTCCGCCGATTAGTATTAAAATTGATGTGTAATAAAGCCATACCATTAAAACAGCAAATGCTCCGATTGTGCCGTAAACCATGTTGTATGTTCTCAAGTTGTTTACATATATTGAAAATCCCCAAGAACCTAAAAGCCAGAATGAACAGAAAAAGAAGGTTCCGGGAAGTGCGCTTGCTCGTTTAAATTTGTCATTCCCTCTTAAATCAGGCAAAATGTAATAACATAAAAATGCCATTAAATATAATGCTAAAAATGCTATCGGCCATCTTAAAGTTAATAACATCACAGCAAGATTCTGTGACATATGCAGGTGTCTTACAAGAAAATTGATGATTACTTTTCCGAATACAATTAGGTTTATCGTTAAAAATAAAACCATGTTATTTACAAAAACCATCATTAATGACAAAATTCTTGTATATATAAAACTTCTGGTTTCTTCCACTTTATATGCTCGATTTAATCCCTTTAAAACTACAGCAAGAGCATTTGTTGACAAAACAAGTGTAACTACAATGCCGATTGTGGCCATAAGTTTTCCTTGAGAAAATATTGTGACTTCTGAAAGTACAGTTATGATTAAATCCATTGATTGCTCAGGCATTATTGTTGAAAGAAATATCAATACAGGATCCATATAGGATTTGTTTCCCATCCATCCAAAAACTGCCATCAAAAACAGCATAAAAGGGAAAATCCCAATAACCATCCAAAAGCCCATCTCTGCTGCCATTCCGAAAAAATCGTTTTTTATAACAGAGATTATCAGACGTTTTATACCCCTTACTATCGGGCGAAAAGATATTTTTTTAGATTTTTCTTTTTCTGATTTCATCAAGAATTTTCTTTACAGCTTCTTTAACTGTTCCCTTAATCATACATCCTGCGGCAAGTTTGTGGCCGCCGCCGCCAAATACTGCACAGATTTCCGCTACATCTGCCGTTTTGCTGCGCATCGAAATTTTGCTGACAGATGAACTTATCTCTCGTGCTACAAATGCCACTTCTGTTGTAACTATCGCTCTCAATTTTTCTGTCAAACCTTCAGTGCAATCTTCCGGCGCGTTAAATTTTTCAATGTCTTTTTTGTAAACCGTTGTATAGGCAACTTTGTCCTCATCCGTAAATTCAGCTTTACTTATGCAATATGCTTGGAAAAGTACATGATTTTTGGAGGAAGATTCGTATACTTTTTTATAAATTGATGACGGATTTGCGCCTTTTTTAACAAGGTGTGCTGCGGCTTTTAATGAATCTGATGTTGTGTTGTCAAATCTGAAGGAGCCTGTATCCGTCAATATTGCCGTATATAAAGATGAAGCAGCTTCCTTTGATACTTTAAGCTTTAAATCTTCAAAAATTTCGCACAAAACTTCTCCTGTCGAACTTGCTTCCGCTCTTATAATATTTATGTCCGCATAACCTCTGTTTGTTTTATGGTGGTCAATATTTGCGGTACATTTCGCTTTTTCAAACAAGGTTTTAGCATCTCCTATTCTGTCCAATGCAGCATCGTCCACGCAGATTACAAGGTCGTATTCCCTTGAAAAATCCATTTCTTCAAGCGTTTTAATTTTTTCCGAATTATGCAGAAATTCGTAAGTCTTTGGAACTCTTGAAGGACATAAAAGATCGCATTCTTTATGAAAATTATCCTTTATCACATCAGCCATAGCGCAGATTGAACCTAATGTGTCCCCGTCAGGGTTGATGTGTGAGATTATCAGTATGTTTTTTGACGATTTTATGATATCATTTAGTTGTAAGAATTCCATTTTAAAATAATATCATAAAAATATTCGGATACAAAAATTGCAATTATTATTTTACATGTGATGAATTATATGGGATTAGGTTAGGCTGTTTTCAGATATGAAAACGAATTCCCGTAAAGCTTAATTAAACAGAGGCTGTATGGTTAAAAAAGTTCTTTATACTGATTTTGTCGGAACGGACAGCATTGTCGCTAAAATGCTTGAAGAAAAAGAAATCAGAAAAGCGATTACCAGAAATAATTTATACAAGTTTTGGGACAAAGTTGCAGGGGCAAAGTTTGCGCAAAAATCAAAACCTTATTCAATGCTTTCGGGCGGGGTTATGGTTATTGCCTGCGAAAACGGGATTGTGGCGCAGGAACTTATGCTTAAAAAAACTCAGCTTCTTGTTAAGTTTAAGCCTTATTTGGAATCTTTGAAACTTAAAGTTACCGATTTAAAATTTGACCCGAAAAAGTGGGTGCAGGAAGTTGAATAGGCTAAGTTAAAGCTCCGAAACATCAAACAGTTGTTCAAATTTAACATTTAATGCTTTCATTAATCTAAGCAAGGTTGTAAATTTAAAATCAGCTTTACCATTTTCGATTTTGCTGATTTGCTGCATTTGCAAACCTGCTTTTGCGGCAAGTTCTTCTTGCGAAAGCTTTTTGCGGTGTCTTTCAGCACACAAATTTGTACCAAATGTAATAAGGCTCTCTTTATCCATAAGTGTATATTATTCTATTGACATACATAATTCTATATGCTATAGATATAAATATATACGCTAAAGACGAAATTTTTATTGTGTTGAACTTTGAAAAATTAAATATTTTTGCAGTTACAACCCCGAAACATCAAACAGTTGTTCAAATTTGATATCCAAAGCTTTTAAAATCGGTACCAATGTTGAAACTCGTACATCAATTTGACCGTTTTCGATTTTTGAAATGTGTTGTCTTTGAAGGTCTGACATTTCTGCAAGCTCTTCTTGTGAAAGGTTGCGGCGGTTTCTCTCTGCTCTTAAGTTGTTCCCGATTTGTATGTTGATTTCTTTATTTTTCATACCTTTATGCTATTGTATTGACATTTTTATTTCTAGATATAATAATAGGCATAAAGAATATTATTATATGCAAAATGTATTGAATAGGTGAAATTTTATGCCAGATGTTAATCTTGAAAAACTTAAAAAGATAAGTTGTAATCTTAAATCTTTGTGCCAGCTTGTTTTTATTTTGAACACTTATCTTAATGCAAATCAGGATTATAGTGAAGAATGCTCAAATGCTTTAATTCTTTCGGAAATTATTTTTGCGGAATTGGAAAAAACGCACGACAATTTGTTTTATTATCTTCAGGATATTTATATGGAAATTAATTCAAGAGAGAAGATTGAAAAAACAGGAGATTTGATTTGAAACCTCCTGTTTTGGAAAATTTTGGGATTAATAAGCAGGTAAACTTCTCCAATAGCCTTTTACTTCGGTGCCGTCGCTGCGTGTGTATGGTCTTACGTAAACCGTTCCACCTCCAAAAATCGAGGAAGCTTCAAGTTCATTACCTGTTGGGATTCCGATGCTTTTTAGCTGTTCCATAATTGCAGATTCATTTGCAGAGTATTCATCTCCCGACATTGCGCCAATATCTTCTCGTGAGAAAATTCTATTGTCGCCGGTAATCGGGTTAGTGAAGTTTGCAAAATTCTTTATCTGCTGTCCGATTAACCCTGCCTGAAGCTGTTTCATAATAGCGCTTTCATTCGCTCTGAATACATCAGAATCCATCTGAGCGATTTCCTCCGGAGTGAAGATATGATTACCATATTTATCAACATTTATATCAACACTACCTTCAAGTAAAAATGACGGTTGTTCATTCTCTTGAAGATTTTGTAATGTTTGCAGCGGAATTATTGTTGAAATAGGGTTGAAATTTGCGGAAATATCATTTATAATATTATTGGATCTCGGTTCAAGCGCTTGGTTGTGGTGCAAGTATGCAGAACTGGGGTCCACTTCTTTTATCTGATAAAAATTATTTCCAGTTTTATTTGCATTGTTTCTTATTACATACTCATAGTTTTTTCCTTTATAAGTGTTGTATAATTTGTAGAAATTATTTGCATCCTCTCTCCAAGGTTTATCATTACTGTATTTTAGTCCTTGTGCACTTCTAATTTGTTCTGGTATTTTCGGAACCATTTTCATATTATGGGGTCTTATTTCTCCTGCTTGGGAATTGCTAAAATAAATTTTATCTAATAAAGGATAAGGTACAGATGTACCACTTAAATAATCTTTGTAGTAGTTTTTCCCTCGTTTTACAAGATTTTTAATTTGAGCTTGCGAAAGTTTGTTTAAAGGTTTTGAGTTTTCCAGCAATTTTGCCCGCACGGCTTTTTCCAGATAGGCGCTGGCACCGCCAGCGAAACTTCCAGTAAGAAGTCCGATTAATGCATCCTGTAATCCTGTAATCAAAGGATTTTTATCCTCAATCATTCCTCTGCCTGTGCCAAATACTCCACCTGAAGCTAAGCCCGAAGCTGTTCCAGAACCTATTTCCTGTGATAATTTTCTGCCTATTGATTTTTGAAGCAGTTTTTGCCCTACTATTCCTCCGGCTTTGCCCGCACCCGCAAAAGGTAACGCAGCACTTCCAATTTCAAGTAGCCCTCCTGTCCAAATTTTAATTAGATAATTTCTTAAATCTTCTTCAAGTTTTTTGTTGTAATTGTTGTAGATAAAGTTAATAATTTCTGCTTTTTGATTTTTTGTTAAATTGTCATTTTTTAAAATAGTTTCTACATAATTGTTTGATTCTGTTTTTTTCATATAATTTGTCCTTTTTTTGTGAATTTAAATATAAGGACAACATTTGCTATTTATTAAAGGCGCATTCTTATTATACTATTTGTGTAGCAATTCTGTCAATTCGTTTTTTTATTTTTTTTAATATCAGTATTTGTTGGTGCGTCAAAACGACACACCCTGCTGGTTTTTAAAAGATTTTGTAATGTTTGCAGCGGAATTATAATTGGAACAGGATTGAAATTTGCGGAAATATCATTTATAATATTATTGGGTTCTATTTCGAGCGCTGGGGCTTGGTCCCAGTATGCAGGAGTAGAACCTACTTCTTTTATCTGATAAAAATTATTTCCCGTTTTGATATTTTAGCTTATGTTTATTTAATTAAAAATTTTGATTGCACGTGGTAAAATCCCAAGACAATACGAAATTACTATACCGTAGTTCGTTATCGGAATATCTTTTTCTTGAGCAATTAAAATTCTTGATAAAACTTCACGTCTGTTTGTCATACAAGCGCCGCAGTGGATTACAAGCGCATAACCAGATATGTCAGGAAAATCGTGCCCCGCATAATTTTCTATTATTAAATTTTTTCCTGTTTTTTTCTTTAATAAGTTCGGAATTTTTACTCTGCCGATATCGTCTTCTATTGCGTGATGTGTACAGCTTTCAAGGATTAAAACTTTATCGCCGTCTTTTAAATTCTCTATCGCTTCGGCACCTTTGGCAAAGGCTTGCAAATCTCCCTTTAATCTCGCAAATAAAATTGAAAAAGAGGTTAGAGGAATTTCTTCAGGCACAATTTCTGATACCTGTTTAAATGCCTGGCTGTCTGTTATTACAAGTGACGGCGGGGTTTTTAAGTTTTTAAGTGCTTCAGCTAATTCTGTTTCTTTCACAACGTAAGTTAGGCAATTGCTATCTAACAAATCTCTTAAAGTTTGGACTTGCGGTAAAATTATTCTTCCTTTGGGCGCCTCTTTATCTATCGGGATTACAAGAATTACGGTGCTTTTGGCAGGAACAAGATCTCCTGCAATTTTCGGTGAGTTTACAAAATCCTCGGGCAAAAGCTTTACCACCGTGTCTTTAAACTTGAATACTATGTCTTTATCGGTTTTAACGGAAGTCTTTAAAATCAGTTTTTCGTCTTGAACCTGTTCTAAAATCTCTTTGTACGCTTTATCTTGAATAGGCTGTTCGTCAAGCTTGTTTACCACAACAAGGTATGGAATTTTTAGTTCTTTGAATTTTGCAATCAAACCTTTTTCAAAATCGTCAATCCCCCTATAATCGCAAACGACAACCGCTACATCTGTTCGGTTAATGACAGACATTGTTTTTTCAAGTCTTTTTTCGCCAAGTGCTGTCTTGTCGTCAATTCCTGCCGTATCAAGGAATGTCACAGGGCCCACAGGCAAAAGCTCCATTGATTTTTCGACAATATCAGTTGTCGTTCCTGCAATCTCCGATACTATTGATATCTCTTGAGAGGTTATTCTGTTTAAAAGTGAGGATTTGCCGACATTTGTTTTGCCGAAAATCCCGATATGAAGCCGCATTGATTTTAATGTTTTCATATAAACTCTTGCCCTCTCTTTTGATACTAAAAAAGGCCGTCGGATGACAGCCTTTTTAATTGTCGTTTCTTTTCGATTAACCTCTGATACCAAGCTTTTTAACAAGTGCTCTGTATTCATCAAGGTTTTGATCTTTCAAGTAAGAAAGTAATCTTTTTCTTTTACCTACCATCATCAAAAGACCTCTTTTTGTTGCAAAGTCTTTTTTATTTGTTTTAAGGTGTTCAGTAAGTTCAGAAATTTTCTTGCTCATCAAAGCGATTTGTACAGCTGCAGATCCTGTATCTTTTTCATTTGCGCCGTATTCTTTGATTATTTCCTGCTTGTTTTTAAGATTGATTGACATAATTTTTTTCCTTTTCTTGTTGAGTGATTATTGGCGTAAGCACTCTACATAGAGGATTTTATTATATCAAAAAAAAATTGCAATACATGAAAATACTCATGTTACGTATAATTAACTTTTTATATTAAGATAGCCTTGACCTATGATACCTTTTTGCAAACCTGCACGCTGGCTGTCTACTGCCATATAGCATTTGCTCAAAAGTGCTCTTGCTGTCATATCAGCATCAGAGGTGTTTTTGATTGTGTCTGTTGTATAATTTGTTTCACGTCTTATAGCCAAGTCTTGAGTGCTGTTTAGGGTTTCTCCTCCGTTTTCGGCAAGTGCGTTTTGATAAGCACTCGTGTATTCTTTTTGTGCCTTGCTTTCTATTCTTTTGAATTCGTAATAAGCATTATTTGCCTGAACATACATCTCATGATATGTGTTCCAATCTGCTTTTGCTTTGTTATAATCTGCCCAAACATTTGTTGTGCCAAGGTTTATGTTATGGTTTTTACAATACCTTTCTGCGGCTTCATAACTCATAATGTTTACAGCCGAAATATCAACGCCGGTTTCTTTAGCGAATTCTTTCTTTTGTAACTCGCTCATTGTAGCTATTTGCGCTTTTATCGCTGATATCGGATCTACTTGACCTTGGTTGCCCATAACAAACCCTTTCTCTTTTTATATCTTATATATATAAAGTATTTATTCCCTAAAAAATTGCCTTTTTTGTTAAGTTTTGTTGCGATATTAAGGTGTTTTTTGTGTTGGGATTTTATGTAAATAATTTAAAAATATGATATAAAAATAAATTGTTTTGGGTAGAATAAAGTTATGTATGACTATATGCCTGAAAATGAGGATAAAGATTTACGTGCCGTCGGCTTGGAGCTAATGTTTATGACACCAGAAAAGGGTTCCAAAGAAGAGGGTGTAACTGCTGTTGAGCTTGCTAAGATGGTTGAACTTCCTCTTGAAATTGTTAAAAAAAAGCTTACTATTTTAAAAGATGCAGGTATTGTTACTGTTAAAGGGATTAATCCTAAATATTGGAAGTTCGATAATTATACTTTTCAGCGAATGGATGAACATGATGAAGTTTTTAAACTTTTGTGCAGTTTCGATGATGTGGATTTTGATAAGTATTTTCAGTATTAATTTTTAAATTTTTTATATAAAAAGAGCGGCCTTGTGTGGTCGCTCTTTTTTGCAAACTGTATTTTTCATTAATTAGTCAAATACGTAATCAATGATTGCTGCTTCACGTGCACGTTTGATTGCTTTTGCTATCATACGTTGGTGTTCTGCACAGTTGCCGGTTATTCTTCTAGGAATAATTTTGCCTGCTTCTGTTAAGTATCTTTTTAGTTTAGCGGCATCTTTGTAATCGATAGAAGTAACTTTGTCTGCACATAGTGAGCAGTTTTTACGTTTTTTCTTATCTTGTTCTTGTCTTGCCATTGTTTTAATTTTTACCTTTCTATTGTGCGCTTGCGCGCTCGACCTTATTTTTTTTCTTTTGTTACGTTTGCTAATATTCTATCTGCTATTTCTTCTACAATTGATTTTCTGTAAACATTTGCCATTGAATTACGGCTTTTTACAAATAAATCAGGAGTGTCATCCAATTTTATTCCGTTTTGATAATGTTTATAGAGTGACTTGCTTTGTAATTGTTTGTTTTTTTGTGTTTGAGTTGCTATTTGACAAGCTACTGATAGGGCATATTTTCCTGTCTTACCCATTATTATAAATTCCTTTCATTTACTAAAACGGAATTTCGTCTTCGTTAATCAGCTCATTAGACATGTCATCAGATTCAAATTTTACAATGTCCTCTCCGCCAAAATCAGCACTTGAAGATGCGGTAATTTCTCCCCATCTTTCAATCGTATTAGCATCGATTTCGTAAATTCTTTTTTCAGTTCCGTCATCAGATTTTACGGAAGCTGTCTGAAGTCTGCCTTCAACAAGAACTTTGTCGCCTTTGTTTAGTGATGAAACAAGGTCATCCAATGCAGTTCTTTTAGAAATTACTCGAATAAGTATTTCATCTCTGTCGCCGATGTTCATAACAAATGCTGAAACTCCAACATTGTTCTGTGTGAAGCGCTTTTCAGGTGCTCTGTATATGGTTCCTGTTACTACTGATTTTGCTAAAGACATTTTTCCCTCTTTTTGTGGCTTTTGCTATGGACTACTTAACAGCGTGTGCTTTCGGTGCTTCCATAAACATTGTTCTTAAAACATTGTCATTCAATCTTAATTGTCTTTTGAATTCAGCAACTTTATCTGCCGGTATTGACAAGTTCATTGTTACGAAAAATCCGTCACGGAAGTTTTGGATATCGTAAGCAAGTTTTTTTCTGCCCATTTTGTCTGTGCTTTCTACAACACCTTCAAAATTTTTAATGATATCGTTTAAAGCCGAAATCTGTTTGTCAACTTCTTCTGCATCAAGATTTGGTTTAAATACGGCTAATAATTCATAAGTTTTCATATTTTCATTTCTCCTTTTTATTTATATTTGGCTGTATGCCAATAATATCATGGAAACAGTAATTTTTACAAGATGTAATCTGCAAAAAAGCTGTAATCAGCTCGTCCGGTCATAAAAACGTGTTCATTTAAATTGTCCTTATTCCCGCACCATTCAATGATTACGGAGCCTCCTGCAAGATTTACTTTAACTTTATTTTCTGTTAAGTTATTTAAAACTGACGCCACAACCGTTGCACAAGCTCCTGTTCCGCAAGCTAATGTTATACCGCAGCCTCTTTCGTAAACACGCATTTCAACTTCGTTGCGCGAGAGAATTTTTACAAATTCAGTGTTCGTTTTTTCAGGAAAATATTCGTGCTTTTCAATTGATGGACCGTATTTTTGGGCAAGTTCAAGCGGTTCTTCTTTCGTAAATATTATGCAGTGAGGATTGCCCATTGAAACTGGATAAATCTCAAATTCTTTATCTAATACTTTTAATTTCCTTTCGCCCTTAAACGGAATTTTTGCATCTTCTAAAATCGGGGCGCCCATATCAACTTTAACTTGCCCGTTTGAAAGAAGTTCCGGTTTGATAACTCCTGCAAGAGTTTGTACGCTGAATTTTGTTTTGTTTACAAGTTTTTTATCGTAAGCGTATTTGGCAAAACATCTCATTCCGTTTCCGCACATCTGCGCTGTAGAGCCGTCTGAATTATAAAAATACCAGCCCGTATCTGTTTCAAGCCCATCTGAAAACATTTTTGCGTAAGGTGAATTTTGGTCACCATTTTTAGGCGTTTTCCCTGATTTATAAGGTATAATCATACCGTCAGCACCGATTCCAAAGTGTCGGTCGCAAAGTTTCACCGCAAGCTCCGGCATTGAAAGCCCTGTCTTTTCATATTCTTCGTAATCAAGGATTACAAAATCGTTCCCTAATCCTTGCATTTTTGTCACTTTAATTGTTTGCATATAATTCCCTCTGATATCTTTTTTAAAGTAATTAAATTATACAACAAACAACAACCTGAAATTGTAAAACACAAAATCGGATTGCTTAAAAACAGGATACGAATTATTTTTTTATTAAATATCCGAAAAGTCTACTTTAAAACTTCTATATATTCATAATCCTGCAAATATGGAAGATGTTCTTCGGTTATAAGTTCACCCGGAAGTAAAATTGCAATTCCCGGAGGGCATTCAGCGATTACTTCTCCTGAAATTCTGCCAATAGCTTCTGCTTTCGGAATTCTTTCTTTCGGCGCATAGAAGCTGTCTTGAAGACTCATCTTGATTATCGGCGTCAACATTGGCATATGTTTTTTCTTCTCAAGATAGCAAATGTCGGAATAATTTGTTTTGTCTATCTTGTGAAGGCAATCTGCCAGATATTTGATGTCGCTGCGTGAGTTTCCGATGTTTGAAAGAACCAAAAGCCCTGCATCAGAAGCACTTTCAACTTCTATATTAAAATCTATTTCAAGAATTGATTCTAACCGTTTGCCTGAAAGTCCGTCGGCTTTTATAAATACCTTTGTAACATCCGTCATATAACCAAAATCAGGTTTTAAATGGTGGATGTGCTCCATTTTATCAATTTCACGTCTTAAGTATTTTGCATTTTCAACCGCGCGATTAAGCTGGTTGCGGCCTCTTGGGCTGTCAAGGTTTGCACGTGCCGCATCAAGGCTTGCAAGAAGCATTATGGATGGGCTTGTTGTATGAAGAAGTTTAAGAGCTTTTTCAACTGCTTCAGCATCAAGCATAGAATCTTCCGCAATATGAAGCATTGAACTTTGACTCATTGATCCGCCTGTTTTGTGAAGTGAATGAACTACCGCATCTGCACCAAGTTTAAGTGCCGGAGTCGGAAGGTGTTTGTTGAAATTCCACAAGCAGGCATGTGCTTCGTCAACTATTAACGGTACGTTATATTTTTTGCAGACAGCTGAAATTGATTTTATGTCGGATACAACACCTTCATAAGTCGGATTTGTAATCCAAACCATAGAAATATCATTGTTTTCGTTTAGCTGTTTTTCAATACTTTCAGGAGTAATATTTCCCCAGATTCCCCATTCCTCAAATCTTTCCGGAATAAGCCATAAGGGTTCCGCGCCTGAGATTATCATTCCTGTTAAAACTGATCTGTGACAATTTCTGTTAGTTAAAATTCTCTGACCTTTTTTGGTTAAGCCCATTGCAAGTGCAAGATTTCCGGCTGTTGAACCGTTCAAAAGAAAGAATGTTTTCTTAGCTCCGAAAGCTTTGGCTGCAAGTTCCTGTGCTTCTTTAATAGGACCTGTTGCAGGGTGCAAAGTACCTAAACCGTCAAATTCATCCGTTGTATCAAGCGCTAAGGCTTTTTTACCGACAAGTTTACGGAAATCAGGCAATGTCCCGCTTCCTTTTGTATGTCCGGGAATGTGAAACTGATAGGTGGGGTTTTCGTAAGCTTTTTTAAGGGCTTCCACTATCGGGGCTTTTATTTTTACCGCCTCTTTGGTTTTCACGGCTTTTCTGGTCTGTGTTACATTTGTCATATTTATAATATACAATAAAAAAATCATGAATTTCAATATGTTTTATGATATAATTAATATTTGTGAACAGAATTTTGCGAATAGCACTGATATTAGTATGTTTGACGTCGTTTAACGGGCTTTCTGCTTTTGCTAAGTCTTCTAAAAAAGTTCCGAAACAGGATGTCATAATGCTTGATGTTTCAAAAAATGAAGGATTTGTTGAAAATTCCGAAAAAAATAATTCTTCTCAAAAAAGTTTGATGGAAGAAATTAAAACTTATGATGCTAAAGAAGTTCAAAAAGATACTGTCAATGATAATACTGATGTAGAATTTTCAATTTTTGATAACTTGATTGATAAAGATAAAAGTTCTGATCATCCTTTTAAAATCGAAGAAGAATCGTTATTTGGCAGAATTTACAAGAAAAAACTTGAGAGAACTTCAATTCCTTCGTATCTTTTGCAGGACGAGTTGACTTTTAAATATGAAAAAGGCCCTATTGACAGAGTTCAATTTTATGGGGCATATCAGGGAAATTTTAACGGATTGTTTGAAGGAAGTGATTACGACACTACTTATGATTTCAATATTTTTGAAGCAGGTGTTGTCGGAGGTTTAAGAGATAAAAATACTGATTTCAAATTGCAATTCAATTTTAAACCTACGGAAGGTCAGAATTTTATGCAAGGGTTTATAACTGATGCATATATTATGAATACTTCGCTTCCGCATCATAAGATAATTGTCGGTAATTCCAGAAACCAAGTAGGTGTAGACGGGGGTGCAAGTTCATATACTTTGCCTTTTGCGGCTCGTTCTCAGATTGCAAGAAATTTTGGTAATACAAGAGCTTTAGGTGTTCGTGTTGTCGGAAATTATTCTCTTGCTGACTATAGTTTGGCGTTGAACAGTTCTGATAGGTATTTTCATGAATTTTTTGCGGGGCCTGAATTTACAGGCTGGGTAAATTTTAAACCTCTAGGAAGAACTGACGGCAGGTACGGAAATTTGGTCGTCGGGGGCGGTTTGAATGCAGGGCACAGAAATGAAAATTATACGGTAGGCGGTGCTTATATAGGTTATTCTTACAAGAAATTTGCCATAAATGCTGAATATTCAATTGCGGATGGATATAATGGAAGAAATTTCAGTACAAACAGGGCTGAAGGTTTTTATACAACGGTCTCCTACCGTTTGACAAAAAAACTCCATGTATTGGCTCGTTTTGATCAGTTTGATCCAAATCGTGATATAAGCGGAGATTTGAGAAGAGAATACACTGCCGGATTAAATTATTTTATTAAAGGTCAGGCGTTGCGTCTTATTTTGAATTATGTTTTTTGTGAAAATCAGAATACCGAAAATAGTCATAGAATTATACTAGGGACGCAAATATTACTTTAAAAAATGCTAGAATTCAATAAAAACAAGGGTTTGTTGTGCAAAATTAAAGTTGCCATGTTGCATAAATTTCGAAAATGGGTTATAATTTGTAAAATAAGAGGAATTTAGCAATAGATTTTTTCTTAAAAAGTACTAAATCAGGAGAACACAACAATGTACCAAGACGAAAAATTAGTATGTGAAGATTGCGGCGCAGAATTTGTCTTCACAGCAGGCGAACAGGAATTTTATGCGGAAAAAGGACTAGTAAATAAACCGAAAAGATGCCCTGATTGCAGAAAAGCACGCAGACAAAATAACAGAAGATCAAGAAAAATGTATGATGCAGTTTGCTCAAAATGCGGTGCTCAAACACAGGTTCCTTTCAAGCCTATTCCGGGTAAAGAAGTCTATTGCAAAGATTGCTTTTCAACATTGAAAGCGGAATAGTAAAAATTTTATATTTTAATTGGAAATGCGGCACTCTTAATTTTTAAGAGTGCCGCATTGTATTTAGAAATTAACTATGCACCGATACAGCTGTTTAGATATTCAATTGTGCTTATTTTTTCGTCATAAAGATATTTAATAAAGTTAAGATAAGCTGCATCGTATGAAGTAACGACAAGGTTTATTTCAAATCCGTCGGTGCAAAAAGGTTCGTAATCGTATACAACATAACTGTTATACTTACTTTTCCATTCTTTTCGTTCAATTCGGCTGTTGTTTTCTTCTATAATGTCTTCAAGCCATGCAATAATATCTTTATTAACATTTTTCATTTCCATACGGCTGTATCTTGCGCAGTCGTGGCAGTTGTTTCCCATCAGCATAAAATTACTCCTTATCTAAGGCAGGTTTGTTATATTGAAATTGTAAATGTTTTTTTATTGGAAATAATCCCCTGCAGGTATATGACCATATAGTAAATTCTATTAATATTACAATCTTTAACATTTTGCCCCTGACAGGCTGTTATGATATAATTCTGTCAGAATGGAGAGAGTTTAAATGAATTTAGCGCATATATTTACAGATATCCCTATTTTGATAGTACTTTCAACCTTTGTGCTATCTATAATTTTCTGTTTAAACAGATATTTTTACGTTGGGAAAAATTTGAGAATATTTCAGAAGTTTTTGTCAAATTTTAAGAAAACAGATTTAAGTTTTCGATTTAAAGAAATTGATGAATGGATGATGGTAAATCCTTATGTATCAGCAGCTTGGATGGAATTTAAAAATACACTTGTTTTTTCCGAATCTGTTGCATTAAGAGGTCAAAACAACAATCTTACTTATAAGGAAGTTTCGACAACAGTACAAAATATTCAAACTACAGTCGATCCTCTTTATTTCTTTAACGAAGAATCTCTTGTTACTTCAAAATTTAATTTTAAGTTTATTCAAACAGTTCCGACAATCTTAACAGGTTGCGGTCCGTTGTTTACATTCTTGAACATTGCAATTGCTTTCGGTAAAATTGATTTTTCATCTCAAGAAAAAACTATTACATCAGTTGCAAACTTGATGACATCAATGCAGGTTGCAGCTTTGGTATCAGTATTTGCGGTAGGTTCTTCACTTTTGTTCTTGATAATAGAAAAAGTTTCATACAACAATATTTGTAAAAGAACTCTTCACAAATGTCAGGATTTGATTTCAAAATTATTTGATAACGTTTCATCTGAAAAGTTCCTGTTTGAATTATTGAGAGAAACAAAAATTCAAAATAACAACTTGCAGCACTTAATGACAGGAATGCCTGAACACTTTAAAGTTGCACTTAACTCAGGAATTGCATCAAATTTAGTTCCTTATCTTGAGAATTTAATTTTTGGTGTAAACCTTTTGAATAAGCAAATGAAAGAATCTGCCAAAAAAGGCGGCGGTGACGAAGTAGACGAACTTTTTTAGGGAGATTTGGTAAATGGCAATCGGGGCTAAAAAATCAATACAGGAAGAAGCGGCAGATAATATATTCTGGACCACGATGGCCGACTTGATGTTAGGTCTTGCAATTATCTTTATGACATTGTTCGTTTTTGCAATGACCGGTTTTACGCAGGAAACCGTTAAGCTTCAAGAAAGCCAGATGAAAGCAACTCAAGAACTTGCAGCAAAGCTTAAAGAAGCAAAAATTGATGCCGAAATTGATCGTTTAACAGGAAATGTTAAGATTTCAAATCTGGAACTTTTTGAATTAAATAGTTATACACTTTCTCCCAAGGGCAAGGCATATTTGGATAAATTTATTCCGATATATTTGGATACTATATATTCAAAAGAAATTTTGCGTGACAATATTGCAGATATTGTAATTCAAGGTCATACAGACTCACAGTCTTTTGCAGGGCTTAAAACAAAAGACGAGCAGTTCGCAAAGAATATGGAATTAAGTTTGCTAAGGGCAAATGCAGTTGCTCAATACGCTATATTAAAGACAAGTTACGATAAAGCAAACAGTGAAAAACTTCGCAAAATGCTTGTTGTAGAAGGGAAAAGTTTTTCAGATCCTGTGATAGTAGATGGAAAAGAAGATTATAACAAGAGCAGACGTGTAGAATTAAAGTTGAGAGTTAAAGCACGCAATTTTGCACAAATATTTGGATTAAATTTTGGAAATGATTAACGAGAATTATATATTAGAAACAATAAATATGATAAAGCTTTACAATCTTGATATAAGAACTGTAACGCTTGCATTGAGTTTACGTGATTGTATGGACAGTGACGTAAACAGAGTTTGTGAAAATATTTATAACAAGATAAAAAAATATGCCGCAAATTTGGTTGAGTATGCAAATGAATTGGAAAATGAATATTCAATTCCGATAATAAATAAAAGGATTTCGGTTACTCCAATTTCGTTAATAGGGGAAGCTTGTAAAAATCCTGATTATGTAAAAATTGCACAAACCTTGGATATGGCAGGGAAAGAAGTCGGAGTAAATTTTATTGGCGGGTTTTCAGCACTTGTAGAAAAGGGTTGTACAAGGGGCGACAATCTGTTAATCGAAAGTATTCCTGAAGCATTATCAAAGACTGATTTTTTGTGTTCATCTGTTAATTTAGCCTCATCAAAGGCCGGGATTAATATGGATGCTGTTTTGAAGATGGCAGAAATTATAAAAAAATCAGCAGAGATGACGAAAGATAAAGATTGTATTGGTGCAGCAAAATTAGTATGTTTTTGCAATTCTCCAGGGGACAATCCTTTTATGGCAGGAGCTTTTTGCGGAATGGGAGAGCCTGAATGTGCTTTAAATGTCGGAGTATCAGGTCCTGGAGTTGTAAGAGCTGCGGTGGAAGATTTGCCTAAAGACGCCGATATGAGCGTGTTAGCGAATAAAATTAAGCAGACTGCTTTTAAAATTACAACGACAGGAGAGCTAATCGGCAGGAAATTAGCGGCAAGATTGGGGATTCCATTTGGAGTAATAGATCTTTCTTTGGCTCCTACACCAGCAATTGGAGATAGTGTTGCAGGAATTTTTCAGGCGATGGGATTAGAGCATGCAGGTGCGCATGGAACAACAGCAGCTCTTGCAATGCTTAATGATGCTGTTAAAAAAGGCGGAATAATGGCAAGTTCTCATGTCGGGGGGCTTTCAGGCGCATTTATTCCTGTTTCTGAAGATGCAGGGATGATTGAGGCGGCTGCAAAAGGTTGCTTAACATTCGATAAACTTGAAGCAATGACGTCAGTTTGTTCTGTTGGGCTTGATATGATTGCAATTCCTGGTGACACTTCAGTTGATACTATTGCTGGAATTATTGCGGATGAAATGGCTATCGGAATGATTAACAAAAAAACAACAGCTGTTAGGATTATTCCTGCAATTGGAAAAACTGTCGGCGATAGTGTTTCTTGGGGTGGATTGTTAGGAGAAGCGCCAATTATGAAAGTAAACGGACTTTCTTCTTCTAATTTTGTAAGACGAGGCGGCAGAATTCCGGCACCTATTCATTCACTTAACAATTAATAACAAAAAAATATTTTTTTGTTAAAACGGGCATAGAATAATAATACGAGGTATTAGAGTAAACTTAGATGGCAAAATCATTCCACGAACTCGGGCAAAATTTAAAGAATTATATAATAGACTGTCATTCAAACTATAAAGGTTTAAAAAACGTTTCAGTTGAAAGATATAATAATTTGCAATTAAGAATGGATGCAGAGATTTATCAAACGTATCATGTAATAATAAGGATAGGAATTTCAGAGGCTGTAATGATTTTACCTGAGGCTCTTATTTTTACCGGAACACTTGGTATGGATGAGAAATATGTTCAACGTTGGTTGCAGCTTCCGGCGATACAACAGGAGCTTGGTTCTTTATGGACAACTGCCAGGTTGTATTCTGCATAAAATAATGTTATAATGGTAATGGTTATATGATTGGATGAGTTTATATGGGTAAAACTTTTAACGAGCTGGCACAGGATTTAAGAGATTATATTGTTGATAAGCATTCAAACTATAGAGGTTTGAAGCATATGAGTTTGCAAAGGTATAACAATTTGACTGTAAGTATGAATTCAAAACGTTACGGTCAGCCTCACGTAATTATAAGAGTAGGAATTTCAGAAGCTGCATTTTCTTTCCCTTACGTAAACAAAATTGATGGCGGGTTGGGAATGGACGAAAGATTTGTTATGCAATGGATTGGTATGGATACAACTATTGTATCTTTAGATGCACAATGGAAAACAATTAAACTTGCTGAATTAGACAATTCATAATAGTTATTTCTTTTTAGTCATAGATTTTGATCTTAAGGTTCTGTGATATGTTATTGCGAATCTGTGCGCTTCATCTCTGATTCTTTGGAATAAAAATAGTGCACTGGAGTTTTGTGGAAGAATTACGGGATTGGATTGTTTTGGCAAGAATACTTCTTCGTGTTTTTTTGCTAAACTTACCACATCAATGTCTGTAACACCTAATTCTTCGATAATTTCCATTACGCTGGAAAGCTGACCTTTTCCTCCGTCTATGATCATTAAGTCAGGCTTGTCCCAATTCTTTTCTCCAAGATGTTTAAGCCGTCGAGTTAAAACTTCTTTCATTGAAAGAAAGTCATCAGGTTTCCCTTCTGTTGTATTAATTTTGAATTTTTTATATTCGGATTTTTTACTTTGTCCGTTTATAAAGGTTATCATAGATGCAACGGTATTTGTTCCTTGAATGTGTGAAATATCGTAGCATTCAATTCTGTGAGGAAAATTCTTAAGGTGAAGCTTTTCTGCAAGGTAAGAACCGATTTCGTTGAAATCATCACGGATTTTGGACATTTTTTTAAGTTTTGCATTATCAAGAACAACTTTGGCATTTTTATCGGCAAGAGATTGAAGTTCTTTTCCTTGAGCGGATTTGCCGTAACTGATTTTTACTTTCTTTTTCGCTAAAATTTCAAGCCATTCTTCGTAAAGCGCCTTTTCACCGAGGTTTTCAAGTTCATTCGATACTATTTTGTCAGGATAACCAAGGGTAAGAGAATTGTAGTATTCTTTGAAAAATGTTGCAAAAAATTCGTCTTTGTCCTCTTCTTCAACTTCGTATACAAAATCTTTTTTATCAATTAATCGACCTTCTCTTATCATAAGGATTACGATTGCAAAGATTCCGTCTTCTGAGAGTAGAGAAATTATATCTTCGTTAAGTTTGGTATTTTCATAAACCACCTGTTGTTTTTCAAGAGTCTTTTTTAAATCCATATAACTGTCACGAAGTCGTGCAGCTTTTTCAAACTGTTCTTCAGCGGCATATTTTTCCATTTGTGTTTTTAATTTCTCCAACAATTCCGATTGTTTGCCGGAGAGGAAAAGTTCTGCCTGATTTACAAGTGATTTGTATTCTTCGCTCGTAACCTTGTTCTGGCATGGCGCCATGCATCTTCCAATGTGATAGTATAGGCACGGACGATCTTTAAATTTCGGGGTTTTACACTGCTTGAGCGGAAAAATCTTTTTTAAAAAATCAAGTGTTGAATACATCGCTCTTACATCTGTGTATGGGCCGTAATAACGACCTTTTTCAGGGTTCATGTTTTTTTTGCGGACAACTTGAATTCTTGGAAAATCTTCATCTGTTACTAAAAAATATGGATATTTTTTATCGTCTTTTAATAAAATATTGTATTTGGGTTTGTGTTTTTTTATCAGATGGCTTTCTAAAATAAGCGCTTCGACTTCAGTGTTTGTGATTATATATTCAAGCCTCTCGATTTGCGAAACAAGAACCTGAACTTTTACGCTGTCGTGGTGTTTTTTATTGAAATAACTCATTACACGGCGTTTTAAAATTTTTGCCTTGCCAACGTAAATTATTTCATTATCTTTGTTGTAATAAAGATAACACCCGGGAAGTGAGGGAAGCAGTTTTAGACTTTGTTTCAAATTCTCGTTCATAATTTATATTATATCATATGTTGATAAATAGCGATAAATAATTAATGCTCACTTCGCTATCGTTGCATTTTTTATTTTAATGGATTATTGCGACTTTTTAAAATTGGAAGGTGCGTCAAACGACTCACCAAAAGAATTCTAAAAAATAAAAAACTAAATTATATTATTTATAATTTTTAATAGTTAACTTCGTCAATGAATACTTTAATCCATTTTACAAGAGTTGAAATTTCGTAGGGTTTTGGCATGTAAAGATCTGCACCGCAATTCAAAATAAGCTCTTTATCATGGAAAATCGAAGTTACGATAATTTTTGTATTGTTAAAGTCGGAGTTTTCTCTCAAGGTTTTACAGATTTTAAGTCCTTTAAGGTTATCCGCATGTCCTGCATCAAGAATTATGACAGCAGGAGAGTCCCCGTAAATACTAATATCTTCGCCATTTTCAATTACTGTGGCTTCATAACCTTGAAGTTCTAAAATCGTTTTTAATAAAACTTTCATAGCTTCATCCGGTTCAACTATTACAATTTTATTGTTGTAAACATTTGAATATATTGCATCTTTACCTGAAATTTTAGCTCTTTCCATCAAATAATTTGATCTGTTTGGGAGGTTTGCAAGGTGGTGAATGCTTGCAAGATCAGTTAAAAGATTTTTTATGTCTGTGTATTTTTTAAATTCATTTGTGACAACACCAATGGTTAAATATACAAAACCTGATCTTCTGCCTGTCTGATTGTCGCCTTCGGTAATTATGTAGCCTCTTTCTTTATCTTGAGGTGAATAAAATTTCGGAGCAACAGAATCAAATGCAAAGGTTAAGAAATTTGCTATTTTTTCGGCTTTTATCGGGTTTGTAATTATTATAAATTCATTTTCTGAAAGGCATCCGGAGTAATCATCATCACTCAATGCGGATTGCATAATAGCGCAAAAAGTTTGAACCAGTTTGTCCGAAGCTAGTTCGGTATAGGTTTCACGGTATGTTTTAAAGTTTTCGATAGTTATGTATAAACAGCCCCAAGGATTTTTAGATGTTACCGTGCGTCTTAGGGCTCTGAGTGTATAATTTTTGTTTGGCAGAAGCGTTGTATTATCAAGATTAGATTCCGATTCACGTCTTAGGTGTGCGGTTATCCTCATGAGAAATTCCTCGCTATTAACCGGTTCGCTTATAAAGTCGTCTGCACCTGAAGAAAGCACATTTAATCTGTCTTGAAGCTCTGCAGATTTTGAAAGTGCTATGATTATCGGGCGCATATTGTATGTTAACGCTCTTATCTGCTTGCAATAATCGCATTGGTCACTGTCAATACTGTCTGAAATTATTATTAAATCAGGTTCTTTATCTTGTATGATTTTCATTGCTGAAAGCAGGCTTTTGCTGATGATTACCGTTGAAAGACTGTTCTCAAGCATTTTTTTATATTTGACCGAAAGTTCTCGGCGTTTGTCGATAATAAGCGTTACATATTGCATTTTGCCCTCGCTTGTTTCTCGACATCGCAGGCTGGCATTAGAACTTCAAATGTTGTTAGATATTGCCCGTCTTTATCAGGAATTGATTTGACTGAAATTTTGCCGTCCATTTTTTCCACCAGATTTTTTGTGATATAAAGCCCGAGCCCGCTTCCTTGAACTTTTCTTGTTAAAGGGCTGTCTAACCTTGAAAATTTTGTAAATATTTTTGCGTAATCTTCTTCCGCTATTCCTATCCCTGTGTTTGTAACTTTTATTGATACATAATTATTACTGCCTGAAAAATTTGTTGTAATTTTTATTGTAGAATTCTCTTCTCCGTATTTTGCCGCATTTTCTATTATGTTTGTGATTATTTGAGTGAATTTATCCTTATCTGCAAGTATGGCAGGAGTTTTGCGGTCTGTATTTATTTCAAATTTTTTGTCGGGATACTGACTTTTTATTACTTGGACAACGGTTTCTATTATACCGGAAATGCAGATTTCTTTTAGGATAACAGTGTCTTTGTTTAGTGAAACTTTTGTCACGGATAGCATGTTCTCTACCAAATTGATAAGCCTGTTCGATTGATCTTCAATTATTTTTAAAAATTTCTTTTTGTTCTCATCGTCAAGCTTGTCCCAAGAAGCCAGCATTGTTTGAGCAAATCCTCTTATTGATGTCAAAGGTGTTCTTAATTCGTGGCTTACTGTTGAAATAAAATCTTCATAATTTTTTTCATTTTCTTTCATAAAAATATTATAGCAAATTTTTGCTAAAAATAAAATCTACTTCATTTGTAGGATATTTATAAATTATTTTTAAATGTTTTTTTCTTTTGGCCGATTAAGAAAATATAGATATGAAAAACGAAAGTTTTTCATACCTCCTCCCCAAGTCTGGTAGCCGTTCTTATTAAAAAGACGGCTTTTTTTTGTCTATTTTGAAATTTTTATGGTAGAATCTAATTTATAAAAATAAAAAGCCGGTAACGGGAATTACCGGCGCTTCACTTTTCGATTAAAAGTAAAGAGGTGATGATTATTGTAGTTTGCTTCCGGTTGCTTTATAAAGGCCTATGTAGTCAATCATAAATTCAACTTTATTCTGTGCTACAAGTTGGTCCATATAAAGCAAGTTTTCTTTCTGTTGAATTAAATCCAATAGAGAGATAGTGCCTTCTTTGTATTTCATTTCAGAAAATTTATAATCTGCTTTTTCAAGGTTTGCCTGTTTTAAGGTTTGGTCAACTTTTTCTTTGTCTTTTCTAACCTTTACAAGCGCATCATTAACTTCCTGAATGGCTGTTAAATTAGTTTTGTAGTAGTTCTGGAGAATTCTTTCATAGGTTGCTTTTTTAAGTCTTAAATTTGCAACTTTTTGTCCGCCTGTGAACAACGGCAATAAAAATCCACCGCCAAGTGCATAGATTGAATTCCTTAGATTAAATAAATCTCCAATATTGCTTGTGTTAAATAAAGCAAGCCCTGTAAGGTTAATTGACGGAAGAAATTCTTTCTTTGCCACTCTTACATCAATTCCTGCTTTTTCAACACTGTTTTCAGCTTTTAAATAATCCGGACGCTGCATTATTACGTCGGATTCTATATAATCCGGAATCGCATGATTATATGTGATTTCGTCAAGTTTCTTCCTCTCAAGTGTTTTCCCGCTTTCGGGACTTTCACCTATTAATACATACATCTGGTTAATCAGGATTTCTCTTTGTTTGTTGAGTTCTGTTAAATCTGTTTCGCTTTGTACGAAGGCTTTGTTTGCTCTTACTGTATCTGCAGTTGAAGTTAAGCCTTCATCATTGCTAAGTTTCATAAGTTCATATATTTTTTTTCTTAATGAAACAATTTCTGTTTGAATTTCAATTGCTTTATCTAAATTCACAATATTTAAATAAGTTGAGCCTACTGCGCCTGCAATTGAAATATAGGCTGCTCTTTCATCAAATTTTGAATTTTCGTAAAGTTTTTTCGAAGATTTTGTTTTGTCATGGTTTTTTAAGAAGATGTCAGCTTCATAGTTTACTATAAAAGGAAGCCCAAATACACCGTCAGTACTTGTACTGTCTGGCATTTTGACTAAAGCTGGACCGCCTCCTACTGCTGCCATCGGTAATTCGTTTGCAAATTGAATTCTTGTCTGTTGATAAAATTCTTCAACATTCAATGTTGCCATCTTTAAATCGTAATTGTTCATTATAGCTTTTTCAATGTAACCTTTTAATAAATCGTCATTGAAAATGCTCCACCAATCAAGATTTACATATTCATACTTGTAATCATCACTTGTATTTTTTTTGTCTTTTTTAACCATGCTTTTGAATTGTTTTGGAGTCGCGGTAGTTGTTTTAGTTTCTTCCATGCCAAAACAAGGGGTTAATTGAATTGCTGTTAAACTTAGTATTATCGCTGTAGATATAACCTTTTTCAATGTTTTTTCCTCTTAAAAAATAATGCTTGCTTTTTCTATATCAGTATGCTAGCATAATATTGTTGTAAATGCAACATATTTTTTTTACAACAAAGTTTTAAAATAATAATAGAGATTATAAAAAATGGCGGATTTTGAAGATAAAATTGAAAGATACACCGATAGTTTATATTATGAACTGGAACAAACAACAAAGTTTTTTAGAGTTTTTTCATTGAAGTTTTTTAAAAAAATGGAAATGGATATAAGTCCCGATGAGTTTGTTACAATAGAAACAATTTTATGTAATGCAGGAATTTGTCAAAGAGATTTGGCTAAATTGATATTAAAAGATAGAGCTAATACCGGAAAGATATTGAATGCACTAGAAGAAAAAGGATATATAACAAGATTTGTTGATATGAAAAATAACCGTCTTGTTAGAAAAATGGGAGTGACTGAATCAGGAAAACGAGTCTATGATATGGTGACAGAAAAGTTACGTAATACAATAAAAAAGATAGACGATATGAAACAGCATAATCCGATACCGGAAGAAGAAAAACAGATGGTAAAAAAAACATTAAGAAAATTTAGAGAAAATTTAAGTAAAATAGTAGATATGCAAATATAATGAGGTAAACAATGGAAGAAGAAAACACAGTTCAAAATGAAGAACAAAAATGTGAAGAACACAAACACAAGCCGTTTAAAAGATATATTTTTGCCGGAGTTTTAGTGCTTTTGGCAGTTGGTGGTGGTTTTTTCATTCATGATGTTTTAAATTATCAATCAACAGATGATGCTTATGTTGAAACAACGACAGTTCAGGTGGCTCCTCGTGTAAGCGGGCAGATTACAGATGTTTATATAACAGATAACCAGCCTGTAACAGAAGGTATGTTGGTTGCAAAAATTGACGATGCTGATTACAAGGCTAAATATGAAGAAGCAAAAGCGAAATATGAAAGAGTTTTGTTAAATCAGAAAAATGCAAAAGCAGTTTATGATGCAGCACAAACTAAAATAGATGTTGCCAAAAAAGATTTGGATAGATACACAAATCTTTATGCACAAGGTGCTGTTTCAAAACAAACTTTGGATAATGCTCAAGCTACTTATGATGCAGCAAAAGCTAATATGACTCAGGCTGAAGAATCTTTGCTTTCAAAATCAAATGATAAAGTTGCAGATACTGATTTGAGAGAAGCTAAGGCAAAAATGGATCAGGCTGAACTTAATTTGTCATATACCAAAATTTATGCACCACAGGCCGGAACCGTTTCAAGCAGAAGAGTTGAGAAAGGTATGTATGTAAATATCGGAGCACCTTTATTTACAATAGTTCCTCATAATGTTTGGGTTGTTGCGAATTTTAAGGAGAACCAGCTTGAACATATGAAACCGGGGCAGCCAGTTAGTATTAAAATAGATACTTATCCTGGTAAAATTTTTAAAGGAAAAGTTGACAGTATTCAAAGAGCGTCAGGCGCAAAATCAAGTATGTTTCCGCCAGAAAATGCAGTCGGTTCTTTCGTAAAAATTGTTCAAAGAATTCCGGTTAAAATCGTATTTGATGAAACAATTAATCCGGAAGAATATAATATAATTCCAGGAATGTCAGTTGTTCCAAAAGTAAGAATTAGAAATTAATATTTATTGAAGTAGTGTTAAAAGTTAGAGGTGAAGAGTAAAAGAACATTTTTGAAAAAATGTACTCTTCGCCTTTTATATATAAAAAGGGAAAAGAAATGACTCAAAATACAGCAATAACACAAGAAGAGTGGACTCCTAAAACTAATCCGTGGTTGATAATTATGCCTGTAATGCTTGCAACATTTATGTATGCATTGGATGAAACAGTTGCGAATGTTGCGCTTCCGCATATTGCAGGTTCGTATTCTGTCAGTAACCAGGAATCTATTTGGGTTTTGACAAGCTATTTGATGGCAAGCAGTATTGTAATCCCAATGATTGACTATTTTTGTCATTTGATGGGCAGAAAAGCCTTTTTTATGTTTGGAGTTTTTGTTTTTACGATAGCATCATTTCTTTGCGGAGTTTCAAATTCAATTGGAATGATTGTTATAGCAAGAGCTTTGCAGGGTGTAGGCGGTGGTTGTTTAATGCCTATGGCACAGGCGATTACAATGGAAAGTTTTAAAGGTGAAGCTCGAAATAAAGCTATGGCTGTATTTGGTCTTGTGGTTGTTGTAGCTCCTATTTTGGGACCTGTTCTTGGGGGATGGATTACGGAAAACTGGTCGTGGCCATATATTTTCTTTATAAATCTTCCGGTCGGATTTTTATGTATTTTCCTTGCAAAATTGTTTCTTGAAGATCCTCCGTATGCAAAAAAACAGAAAAATGTGCAATTGAATAAATTGGGATTTTTGTGGCTTTGTGTATGGCTGGTTCCTTTACAGATTGTGTTTGATAAAGGTAACGATGCTGATTGGTTCAATGCACCTTGGATTTGTTGGTTAACAGCTATTGCAGTTACCGGAGCTGTTTTGTTTTTCATTTGGCAGGTGTGGGGAAAACATCCGCTTATAAAATTAGATGTTCTGAAAGATAAAAATTTCTTGTGCGGAACTGCTATGTTGATTTTATTAAATGGTGTTTTATTGGCATCACTTGCAATTTTGCCGCAGCTTCTTCAAAATATGCTCGGGTATGATGCTTTTACAAGCGGTGTTGCTATAATGCCAAGAGGACTTGGGGCTTTTCTTGCACTTGCAATTTTTGGTGGTCTTGGCGGCAGGCTTACTTATAAAACTTACGGAATTATCGGACTTTTTTGTATGGGGCTTGGGGGCTGGATTTTAAGTGAATTGAATCTTGAAATTAGTATGATGAATATTGTGCTTCCAAACTTTATTTTTGGAATCGGGTTAGTATTTTCAATGATGCCTATTACGACTCTTTCTTGTATTACTTTAAGAAATGATCAAATGACTAATGCTTCAGGGTTTCAAAATTTATTGAAAACTATCGGCGGTGCTATCGGAACTTCTCTTGTAGCTACTATGATATCAAGGTTTTCTCAGCTTCATCAAAACGGACTTGTTAAAAATATGACAGAGGCTAATCCGCAGTTTTATGAAAGACTTACTACCTATGCCGCATCATTTATTCATCAAGCAGGTGATATGATTAATTCTACATATATGGCGGGGAAATTTCTTTATAATCAGCTTATACAACAGTCTACTCTATGCGCGTATATGACAACTTTTAAAGTTTTTTCTATCGCATGTTTTGTTCTGATACCGCTTATGTTTTTGTTACAAGGGGAGAAACAATCAGCAAAATAAATTTTAATTATTAGTAAATTCAATTAAAACAATTTCAGGCAAACATAAAAATCTCATTGGTAAAACACTTGTACCAATTCCTTTTGTTACAAACATTTTTTTACCTTGGGTTATACTAATTCCGTTAGTATATTTTGTTCCGTATTTTGAAGGTGCGACGATTGCTCCTAATATGGGAAGTCTAATCTGTCCGCCATGCAAATGTCCCGCTAAAGTAAGGTTTACTGTTAAAGGAATATCTTCAATTATATCCGGTGTGTGAGTTAGAAGAATTACGGGAGATGACGTTCCTTTAAGAGCTTTTTCCACATCCGGATTCTGTGTTTGCAAATCCTCTACGCCTGCTATATAAACATTCCCTGCTTTTTTGTTTGAATTTTTAAGAACAGTAATTCCGTTTTTAGAAAGTTCTTCTTCTGCTTTTGCTGCATCCTGCCAGCAGTCGTGGTTCCCTAAAACGGCGAAAGTGCCGTATTTTGATTTCAAATTTCCAAATTCTTTTGCGATAATTTCAATATCTAGCGACTGACCTCTTTTATGACCGTTTACAAAATCTCCACCAAGAAGAATTATATCCGCATTCTGTTCATTAATTTTTTTTACATCACGCTTAAGCCTTTTGGTTTCGTAAGGCTTGTAATGAAAATCCGAGGCAAAAACTACTTTTAGACCTTTGAGTTGGTCATCATTTATTTTAAGATGTTTTACGGTTAATATATACGGTTCAACAAGAGTGCACCATAAAATTAACAAAATAAACGGAATCAGCAAAAGAAATATTTTCATTCTTAGATTTTATAATAAAAATATATAAATTCTATTCGTCACCTTTCGTAATTTTTACTGTGCTTTTAGAGTTTTCTGCGCTGATAAGATTTTTATTTTTGTCAAATTTTAGGTATAGATTACCGTATTTCGGGTTTTTATTATCTTCGTATGATTTTAGATATTTGCCGTCATCAGTGTAATGTGCACTTTTTATAAATTCACCGCTTTTGTTATCTAGCAGAATAATAAAATTCACTTTGTTATTTTTATTAAAGTAGGTTGTTTTGGCGTGTTTATCATCTAAATATTCCGTAATATTGCTGCTGCCGGTTATGTTGTATTCGACACTTTTTGTTAATTTGTCTTTGTCGTAATATTCAATTCCTTCAAGATTCCCTTTTAAATCCGTATGATATTGAATTTTCTTGTCGCCGTCTTTTACGGTAATTGATTCAAGAGAATTGTCTGAGCGGAATTTTTTTTCGCCTTCAATGTTTGAAATTTCAGGTTTTTCGATAAATTCTGAAGGCTTTAGGTCTATATTGTCCGGTGTAATCCCGTAAATGTTTTCAATTGGTTCACTTTTGTATTCTCTTGTTTCTTCGATTTTATTATCTTTTATTTTTGTAGATTTTGAATTGGTGTAGAGAGCGTCTTTGGTTGTAATTTCTTCAACATTTCCGTTATCATCAATAGAATATTCTATAATATCACCGGTTTTGTTGTCCGTGACGCTTATATAACTAAGCTTTTCATTTCTGGTAAAATCGTTTGAAATTTCTTTATCATTATCAAAGCTTTTTACATTAAAGACTTTCCCATCAGAAAAATAAGTTTCTTTTATTAAAGTGTTTGTGTCAGGTGAAAATTCTCTGACAGTTGCACTTTGAAGTTTGTTATATGAAATTCCGAAAGAATCCGTACGTAAAGGGTTTCCAGTTTTGTTGTCACGTTCAATAATTTGATCTATTCGATGATTTTCATTGTCAACGTAATATTCTTTAGAGGTTTTTTCGTTTTTTTGTATTATTATTCCAAGGGTTCCGTCATTATTTAAAATTTTTTCTCCTTCAAGTGTTTCAATTTCGTCGCCTTTTAGGGTAATAGGTTTAGGGATATCTGAAATAATTAGGTTTTTTGCCTCTGAATTAAAATCTTTTTTGTTAACAATAACTTTGTTGTAGTTGCTTAGGGCTTCACTGCCGTTTGTTTGTTCAGAATTATTTGCAGGTTGATATAAGTTTTTTTGAAATTTGTCAAAAATACTAGGATTTCCTTGAAAATTTGTTGAATTCACACTAAAAGAATTAATTTTGTTGATCATAAATACTCCTTAAAATTTGATTTAATATCCAAAATAAAACATAAAAAATAAAAAATTGCTATAAAAAAATAAAAAAAGTCTTTACAAAAAAAAATTAGCATGTAGAATAGAAAATGTGGCTGAAAGAAAAGGTTAAAAACTTTAAGAGAAAGTCACAAAGCCGAAAGAGTTTGAAAAAGCTAACAGGCATGAAAAAAGAATAATGGGGGATTAGCTCAATTGGTAGAGCACCTGCTTTGCACGCAGGGGGTTAGGAGTTCGAGTCTCCTATTCTCCACCATTTAAAACAAATAGAACCATTAAAATCAGAGCCTTTCGGCTCTTTTTTAATGCTTTCAATACATTCATCCTTTGAAGAAATTATTGCAGACTTGAATTCAGATAATCCGATTTCAGCAATCTCTTTTTTAGCAAGTTTTATGAGCTTTTCAATGGTTGTAAACGGTTCTTTAAAGACCATTTTAACCTTTTTATCCTTGACTGTTACATTCAAATATGTAGCCCTGACAATTTGGGCGACTTCATTTTCTGAAAGTTCAGTGGCTGGTAAGCTTGCTTTACTACATAAATCAAGGATTTTCAGCCCTGTATCTAAGAAATTTGTATTAGCTATAGTGTGTTTTTGTAGTTCAGCATTTAACCTGCTTAATTTTACCTCATATTCGTTTTTCAAATTAACCCACATAGCATAATCAAGTACACCATTAACTTGATCGAGATACATTTTTTTCAAAATTTCTTTGCATTGTTCTATTTCGTTATTAATCCTTTCAACTTCACTTTTATGATACTCCTGCTCATCTCCAAGACATTCTTTAAGGGAGTATTTTACCAGTTCATACAAATTTTTGTCTAAACCTATTCTTTTTAAATGCATTCTAAATGATTGAGTAAGCTGTTTTTCTGAAATATATGCTGTATTAGGGCAACTTCTGTCAAAATGAGAACAGCGATAGTAAATATTCTGTTTTTTCTGTCTTTCTCCGCAAAAAGAGTATCCGCAAACTCCGCACTTAACAATTCCGGGATACAGAAAATCAAAGTTTTTACGGACTTTGGACTTATCTACCTTTAAAAAGGCTAATTGAGCTTTATCGAAAATATCACGAGATACTAAAGCCGGATGTTTTCCCTGATAAATTATTCCGTTACAGTTCATTTGTCCTACATAAATCACGTTTTTGAGCATTGCTTCAAGAACAGATTGAGTAATCTTCGGTCTTTCACCTTTGTAATAGTAACCCTCTATAAAAAGCTGTTCAGCTAGCTTTCTAAGAGAGTATTTTCCTGTTGCAAATAATTCAAAAGCTCTGCGGACAAAAAGAATTCTTGATTTGTCAATAATTAAGCTCTTTTTTGCCCCTCTAAGATACCCGTAAGGCGCTTGAAATGGCCAGTAACCCTGTTCAAGTCCCTCATGTAATCCTTTTGAGATTTCTTCGGATAGGTTGTCAATGTAGTTTTTTGCCATAAGCACCTTAATCCCATGTATGAACTTGTCATGAGATTTAGAATTTTTGCTAATAATTGAGCCTTCTTTTACAAGGTGGACTTCAAGGTCATAATCTTCAAGAGTAACATAGTCCTTGAAGTTACGGTAAAGTCTGTCAGTCTTTTCGACAAGGACAGTTTTAACCTCTGGATTTGCTTTGAGGTATTCAAGCATAGCATTATAATTTGTTCTGCCTGCCTTTTTGGCTGTTTCTGCGTCTGAATATTCTTTTACTATTTGAAAACCGTTTTTGAGAGCATATTCTTTGAGTAATTTTAACTGTGCGGGAATAGAAAATCCTTCACGCTCTTGTTCTCTGCTTGAAACACGTGCATAAATAACGACTTTTTTGTGATCCATATCTGAACTCCTTAAAATTTCTGAACTTCTTTGTTTTTATTTTTACTCATTTTGCAAAAAAGTAAAGCGTTTGCGAGCAGAGGGCGAAAGCTTACGCTCGGCTGCGTTGAGCAGGCGTGAAGTAAGCTGTAGACCCGTTTAATGCGAGCAAACAAGACAGTAAGGATTCCGTACGACTTCCCGACAGTATTTCGGAGAATTTCAAGGCGTTCAAAGTCATATATGGGTAGTAAATTATATATTGGGAATTTATAAAATTTTACAAAAACAATACAATAATAGTCTTTTGGTTATATTGTAAAACGAATTCAATTATGGTTATATGGACAAAAAGGAGTATGAAAATGACAAAACCTATATGTTGTAAAAATGAAGAAGTAGAAATAAATAAAGACAATATTTGGGAGGGAGATTTATTTAGTAGAAATAAGGTTGCAGAGGATTTTACAAAAATTATTACATCAATAAATCAGCCGTATGTTTTATCAATAAATGCAAATTATGGAAGTGGTAAAACATTTTTCTTAAAGCGTTGGGTTGAAGAACTTAAGCAAGATGGAGAAAAAGTTGTATTTTTCAATGCTTGGGATTGTGATTTTGTAGAAAAACCGCTGCTTCCTTTTTTATATAATTTTATAGAACAGTTAAAAGAGCAAGGTTTAGTAAAATATGATTTGAAAGAAGATTTGATAAATTGTAAGGATGTCTTTTGTACTGCTGTTAAAGGAATAATCGGAAATTATTCTGGTATAAATATTGATGATTTAAATGAACATAAGAATGCTGAAACTTTAAAAATTCCTAAAATCAAAACTTTAACGGAATATCAAGAGTTAAAGCAGGTTTTGTCTGATTTTAAAACTGGATTAAAAGAAATTATTTCTAACTTAAATGATAGAAATATATATATTTTTGTCGATGAATTAGAACGTTGCAGACCGATTTTTGCTATAGAGTTACTTGAAGCAATAAAACACTTGTTTAATGTTAAAGGACTTGTATTTATCTTAGGAATAGACCGCAGTCAGTTAAAACATACAATAAGTAATATTTACGGTTGTGGTATGGATGGAGAGGGGTATTTAAGAAGATTTATTGATTTGGAATTAGAATTACCTAAACCAGACATAAAAATCTTTACTAATTATTTACAACAGAAATTTGAAATAAAAAATAATTTAGAGAATACTAATCAGAATTGGGTTATAGGCTATAATGAATTTAATAGATATTTTAATATATTTGCTTCTTTATATCCTTTACACTTACGAGAAATTGAACAAATCTATGCTAAATTTAATGTTATTACAAAAATGTTAGATGAGAATGTTATAAAAATTACCCCAATATTGGCTTTGTTAATTATTTTAAAAGTTAAAGATAGAAAGTTGTATGATGAATTCATTTTAAGTAATCTTACACTAGAAAAAGCTGATAGCTTTCTTAATCAAAATATATTTTTCAAATTACAAAATTTATCTAATACTGATAGAATATATTTGGAGCATGTTAAAAAAATCTGTATAGCAATGCAACAAATAAATTATACTGAAAAATCTTATGATATAGAAGATAAGAAAATGAAAGCTTACTTTCTTGAATTAAGTGACTTACAAAGATCAATTCATTCATTTAATACTGACCGAATACAATACTTAAAAAATATGATATCTTATATAAATGTTGCATAAAGAAAACCCGTACATAAAAATGTACGGGTTAATAAGTTCAGATGTAATAATCTAAATTAACGAAAGGACATTAACGATTTCGTATTTTGCGAAAAGCAGGTTTAAAGGTTAATTTTACTTTTTTCTCCTGAAGTTTAAGCTTGTTTTTGACAAGTTCAATAATTTTTCTCTGATTTTCTATGTCAAGCTGAATAAAAACGTCGTAAAGTCGTTTTTCCATAATATCTTGACATTTTGAAGTCAAAGTTTTTATTTGTTGTTCTGTATAAACAATCCTTTCAGGCAAGTTACTGTAAGCTTTTTCAATATCTGCCTGACTATCATTAATGAAATCTTTATCATCAATATTTTTTGATTGAATAAAGTCGTTTAAACGTAGTTCGGAATGATATTTACGACTTACATCACGTTTGAGGTTGGCATATTTTTGTTTTAACGGTTTAATTTCTTCCTT
Source organism: Candidatus Gastranaerophilales bacterium (assembly GCA_944326525.1). Taxonomy (GTDB): domain Bacteria; phylum Cyanobacteriota; class Vampirovibrionia; order Gastranaerophilales; family Gastranaerophilaceae; genus Scatenecus. Next base: position 68,703 of record CALVEG010000004.1, on the reverse strand, counting down.
TAATACTTCATTAACAATCTCTTTCGGAATAAGATTAAGCCGAATTTCCTTGAAATAGTTTAAAACTGCTTCTGTAATAACCGTTTCATTAATTGAATGCCTTATTCCGTCATCATCAAAGGCAGTATAATAGATATATTTATCCTTTTTGATTTCGCCTGTCATAATTTTACCTGTTTCTTGTAATGTTATGAGGTTTGAATATAAAAAATTATGCTTTCTGAGTTTTTCATATCCTGATGTTTTAAGTATTTCTTGGACTTTATCATATAAATCTTTACTGATTATGGGCTTATACTTGCCTTTTATCGGCTTTTCAACATTAGGGTAGGTATAATACCCAGTGTAAAAGAGGTTTTTAAGCATTGGAGATAAAGTTGACCTTGGAATTTTTTTATTTCTCTGTCCTTTATATCTGTAACCCAGTTCAAATAACTCATCTGTAAGTGTTTTTAAAGAATATTTGCCTGTTGCATATAATTCAAATGCTTTTTTAACTAACTCCGCTTCTTTTGGAACGATAACAATACGGTTTTTAAATGTGTCATAGCCGTATGGCAGTTTGCTCGGTCTTTGCCCAGTTTTTGCCCTTGCTATCAAACCGTTTTTGCGGATTTCATTAAGATGATTAACTTCAAATTCGGCACTTGCTATTATTATGCTCGTCAAAAACTTTTCATGAGCTTTGAAAGGCTTTTCAATAACCATACGCTCTTTAACGAAAATTATTTTTGTGTTGTATTCATCAACAAGAGCTCTAATTGGATAAAAGTCAACTTGATTTCTTGTTAAACGATTAATACAAAAAGAAACAATTATATCAGCACGATCTTTTGATTGTTGTTTTGTTACCATTTCGTAAAAAACAGGTCTATTGTATGGTGTCATAGCACTTTTATTTTCATAATAGACATTTCTCACTATGATTCCATTTTCTTCGCAATATTTACGACATTCTCTTTCCTGCGTTTCTTTTGACATGCCGTCTTCTTGCGATTTACTTGATAATCTGATATAGATATCAGCATAAATTGCTTTAAGGAGTTTCTTCATAATCAGCCTCCTCATCTTCTGCTGTTTTTGATACTCTATTAAGAATATCAAGCAAAGTTTCATTATCTGAAATATCTATTTTAATAGCACGTCCAATAGGCTTGATATCTGTAGTTTTTAAAGAAATAACTCTTTCGTCATTTGCAATTTTTATCTTAATTTCGTTAGGGTGTAGCTTTTTGTGATATACACTTTGATAAACAGTACAATATTTATTAAGATTTATTCTTAAATACTTACCTTTTGTGATAAGAAATTCCCTACCATAGAGCAGTTCTTTTTTATTAAACAGGTTATAGACATCTGATAAGAATACATCACAATATGAAATTTCCGTATCAAGATATGGTTCGAAATAGTCAAGATAATCTTTCACTAAATTTTCGGTATTAAGGACTTCTTTTTTGAGAATATCATTAATAATTGACCATACAGCCATTCCTATAGCCACATTATTGCAAATTCTTGCATAATCACAATGGATTTGAGCTATTCTGTATTGTTCTCGATAAAAATCAAGAATTTTATCCCTATAAAACAGAATTTTAGGAAGAAAACAGGATAGTTTTTTTAGTGCTTCCTTTGAATGGTATTCAAAATTACTCAAATCAAATTGTCTGCGCCTGAGATTTATCGGAATACACCGCGAGAAGTTTGCAAAAGTTAGAGTTTCAAAGAAATGATTTGTTCCTATACAAAAACTTGTGTTGATTTCTGTAGCTATTTCTTTTCCGTCTTTTGATGACTTCTTTCGAGGTACGGCTGAAAAAACGTCTTTCCCTAAATCTTCTATATTTTGTATTCGCTTTTCATCCAATTCTTCAATAAATACAGGAAAGTTATTCATTTTTTCCACCTGAGCTCTTAATGCAACAATAGTAGAGGTGCCACTTGTAAGCTCTGTCATATTGGCTATACCAAAAATGGCTGCTAACATATGAATAATTGTAGATTTGCCAGCATTTGAATCACCATAGAAGATAACATACGGAAAACCTTGAGCTTCAGCAATAAAAACATCAAAAAAGCAACAACCAATTACAATAGCTATTGCCATAAGAACCGGAGCGTCAAAAGTTTTAATTACAGTTTCAGCAAATTCTTCAAGTATTATTTCCGAATGTTCACATTCATAAAGTTTTGGAATTAAGCCATTTGCAGTAAGAATTTGGAGTTTTTCTTCTTCTGTAAGATATAAATCATCAGGGAATTGGGGATAATCTTCAACGGTCTGATTTTTTAGTCAAATCTTTTTATTTCCTGTAATATATACATTTTCTCTGGGTTGATAACCAAAATTTTTATATATTACAACGGATTTAAGATTGTTATGTAACATCTGCATAAGCAGTATAAATTTTTTCTTATTAAAATCTTCATATAAGCCGATTGTGCCACTATGAATAACTTTAAAAAAGCTTTTGCAATCAATTTCATCTTCGCCTTGAATGATTTTAATGTAACGTTTATTGACATCTTGCTCTTTTATCAGTCATAAAGCTAGTTTTTCTATTATTTTGTAATAATTTTTTGTGTTTGTGATTTCTTTTAAGGTAAATAATCCTTGAATTGAGTAATTTGAAATTTTTGCTGATTGTAACTTATTATTTTTGTCTGTGTAATAGAGTATAAGACAATTATTTTTATTTTGTATATATTGTGTCATTTTGTTTTTTCCTTTTTTTTGTTGTAATTAAAAAGAAAAGTTCGGGATATTTATCCCGAACTTTAAAGTAAGCTATATGCTTTCAATGTGACAGAACCAATCGTCTTTAGGAATGTTCTCTGTAAGGTGTACCATTACTAATTGGTTGTATTTTGTAATAGTTGTACTAAAATACAGTTCTTTCCACTTAATAATTGGTCCAATACCTTCTTTAAAAATAGCTTCCATTTCTTGTGGCAATTCAAATTCGACACTATTTTCAAGTAAATCTTCTTCTGTTAAACATGTATTTATGAGAGTGCCAACAAATACGTTTAACAAAGTATTTACATCTTCAATGTCGATTGTTTTGCCTTCTGCTAACTTGTTTTGCAGTAACGGCAATTTTTCTTCTACCGATTTTGCAATTCCAAGTTCTTTGAGATATTTGAGGCTGTGTGCCCCAAACTGTATGTAGTTTTCATGAATATCACAGTTTTTTGCCATGATAATTCCTCCTTATAATCTACATCATGCGTAGATTTTGTTATATAATACCCATAGAGCATGATTCTATGTGCTTTTAAAAGGAGCAACCTTTTGGAGATATAGAATCTCCGCTTGAGAGAGGTTAAACAGCTAAAATCGACTGCAAAATGATTTTAATAAGCTGTTTAATCTCTTGTTTTTCTTGTTCTGTTCAACTGGTGTCAAACTTACAGTTTCAAGATTTTTTCTTATCTGTTTTCATAAGTTTTTCCTTTCTGTTTTGTACCTGCATATAAGTTTTACGAGAGGTAATTACTTTTTATATATTTAGTTGTCAATGTACAAAATTTTATTTTCATAGCCAAGCTAAGCGGGTAATGAACTAATTGTTTATTAAGCCACTTAGGGGTAAATTTCTAAAAACTTTGTCTATATGCTTATTATAACGTATCTATAAAAGGCTGTCAAATGAGAACCCTTATAAATAGTGAGTTTCAGGGGTTAATTTACAAAACTTAACAACCTGAAAATGTGCGAAAAGTTATATAAGAACAGAAAATTTAGGGTATCTATTATAATATAAAATCAGCATTTTTGGAGAGGAGACTTCTCAAAAGTCAGTAATATCAATACTTTTGAAGGAGAATACTGGTATAATAGCTAAAAACATCTTTAAAATATCCTAAAACACTCTCAAATCAATACTTTTAAAGGATTTTTTGTTTTCTGTAACAAAAACTTAATATTTTAAAATCTTATAAGTAATAATCATAAAACTCACAACGTATTTATAAAAAGATGTATACAAAAAAAAATCAGAGGAATTTATGAAAACTCCTCTGATTTATCGCATTAGCAATTAAGGACCTTAAATATCATTACTGCTATCAAATTTCTTACTTTTTTGAATGGTTGTTTTCATTTTAAATTCCTTATACTGGGTGGCTAATTCATTAATATAAGTATAGTTTTTATAAGTTATCCCAAATTCAGGATTAAATTTTATGGCAACAAAGTGGTTACAGTGATCGCCTTCATAACAAGAGTTATTCCGTATTACACCATATTTCTCAATGTATTTGTTTAACAGCCCTTCCCTTTTTTGCTGTGCTATTCCTTGGACAGTTTTATCATAAAAATCAGTTTTAAAAGCTATCGTTTCAATTATGTATGGATATGCATACTTTTTAGTTGCACCTATTAAAACTTTATTTGGATATAAGCTATAGAAATCTTCTGAAAGTATAAATTTTACTTGAACTGAACAAGGAATACTGTCGATATACATTTTATCAATATCAATATATATTGGATCAGTTACACCTATTATTTTTCCCTGTGTACCACTTATTAAATCTACAGGTTTAGTATAGTCAGCCATTTTTTCTCCATATCTTTTGCTATATAGACCATCAGGTATTGTCTGTTCCAAATATTTAGAAATTGTTGCTTTATCACAGTAAGCCGTTTTAAAGTTTATTGGCTTATTTTTATCACTGATAACTTTTCCACCAAAGGATACTTTTATGTTTGTAACCGATTCATAATTTTTAAAGGTATTGATTACATCTAATATAGAACTATCGGGCTTTAACCCTGCGAAAAAACTCACTTCTACAGGTTTTTGTTGAAGATCTTGAACATTTGAAGTTGGTTCATTCGTTATGGTAAAACCATCATTTGTTGGTGCAGTTTTAGTTTCTGTTTGCGATTGAGGTGTTTGATTCAGTGGTTGTTGAATTTGTTGTTTTAGTTTATTTACGTCTGAAAAGGTATTAATTCCATTTCTAATACCTCGAAATACACCATTTAAATCTTCTGCATAACATAAACCTGCGGATACAGATAAACATAAAACTACCATAAATAAAGCTTTTTTCATTTTTACCTCTCTTTCATAACCAAACCCATAATACACGTTAACCATAAATTTGTAAATATGGTTTACATAAATTAAGAATTTAGCCTTTTGTCGAATAGCCACATGCAAATAGCTATAATTTGCCTAGTGTATTATCATTGAAAAGATACGAGGGTAAAATATGGTACTCAAGAATAAGTTTGAGAAAGATGAATTACTGTTCACAACAAGTATTGTAGCCAAAAGGTTGGGGATTACTCCTGACAGACTGAGAACATACGACACAGAAAAGCTAATCAAAACCCAGAGAGTAAAGACTGGTAAAATAGAAAAACGTCTCTATAGTATGTACGATGTCGAATGGTTAGAAAGCCTTAGAATTCTTGTTAAAGACCATAAAATGAGCATATCTTCAATAAAAATACTTCTGCAAATCCTCTACAAAAATCCCTCAATCATATTGCCCAAAAACGAAATTGGAGAAGTTCTTCACGAAATGGCACTCAATCCGAATTTCAAGCCTGTGGTTGAAAACTTCTAAGAAAAATTTGTTCGATTGTCTCAAAAAAGTGTAGTTTCTGTAGTCAAAATCTAAACAACGGAGCAGAGAAAAGATTTCAGCCATGCGCCAAAATGTAGTTTCCCAGTCGTTCGAGTGAAGCAAAAGCGTAGTTTTGGCTAAGAAAGCCCGCAATCACATAGAAAACCTTTCAACAAAGCAGGCATGAGGAAAACATCATCAAAGACAGAAATTTTGTGCAAAAAATCATTCAAAACTCACCGTTTTCGAGTAAATCCTCAAGCATATCCATAGCTTTGTAGATGTCATTCAATTCGGGATTGCTCATAAACATAACCGCCATTACCTGACACACAGACTGCACATTGCAGCGTGCAGGAAGAAGCTCATAAAGCACAGTTTGTAACCGCTTATCATCATAATCCCCCTCAATAACATCATCTTCAACGATTTCTTCAACAGAATAACCGTTTGCCAGATACAAAACAACTTTTTTCTCAATATCGCTCAACAAAGAAAAATCAACTTTCCTCTGTTCACTCAGCCACTTTTGTAAGATGTGAAAGTTCAAAATAACGTTTTTCGACTCAAGCGGAACACTGGTAGAGATAATTTCAGGACAAAGCCCGAATATTGTCATGTTGGTAATAACACGATTCATCGGAGCAAACAGGTCTAAATAAGAAAAAATATTTGCAAAATACCGCCTGAACTTAGGGTTGGTCTTGAACAGATTTTCCGACTGCTTTTGTGCTTTTGCAAACTCCTTTGGTTTGTCATAACAGGAGATCAGCAAATCATTCTGTTCCCGAACTTCTTTTGGTGCTTTCAAAACAACATCGACTAAATACCCTACAAGGTAGATTTCTCTCAAATTGTGCTCCCTTGACCGTTCAAGAAGAATTTTTTCGTTAACTTCTTCACTCTCACCTAACATTAAGGCTTTTTTCAGCATAAGCAGTTTTTCATACTGTGGCATAACTTTTTCAAAGCTGACTTTTTCATGTAAATTTTTGACCATAACATGTCCTTTCATAGTGTTTCATCTAATTTATCCGTTAAGAACATGTTTTATTCTATTAGAATTTTGCCAAAAGTAAATAGCCTGCTTGGCGGTAGCCAGACAGGGAAATCAAAATCACAACAAAATTAATCCTTGTTTGCAAACATTCTGGCTATGTTGTTCAAATAATAAAGCTTTTCGCTATCCAACTCAGGCAGAACCGTATTGATTTCGTGAATAATGTCTTGTTGTTCGGAATCAATCACAGTCATATTAAAGTCAAATAATTCTTTAGGCAAAATATTGAATACTTTGCACAGCCCCATTATTGTTACATAAGAAGGGAAAGACTTTCCAGTCTCTAAAGCACTCAAAGAAGATGTCCTAATATCTAAAGCCTCTGCTAAATCTTCTTGAGACATTTTGTTTTGCCGTCTCAAATCCCTTATTTTATTTCCTAAACTTTGCCTTATATCCATAATATTAGCTTAAACACTATGGACAAGAAAAACCAACCTGTATTGTCTAATTTTATAGGTCATGCCTGATGTTAATTAGCAAAACTGTAATGTATATTTAGATATATTAATATTCATTAGTGGAGAGGGTAGGAAAAATGTCATATCATAAACGAATATGGACATAAGAAAGATTTTTGGTTCAAACGTAAAAAAGTACAGGCTAAAAAAGGGCTACACACAAGAAAAACTGGCTGAATTAGCAGAAATCAGCGATAAAGTGATTAGTCCTATAGAAACAGGTCGCAGTTTCATAAAACTGGAAGATATGCCAAAACTTTGTGAAGTTTTAGAAGTCGAACCGTTCCAGCTTTTCCTCACAAATGAGACATCAGGAGAGATTGCAGACGATTTGAGGAGAGAAAGAGTTCTCACAAGATTAAAAACATGTAACAGAGAAGAACTCGACCTTTTGTGCGATGTCCTCACCAAATTCATAGAAAGATAACGATGGAAACTAATCTGAAAGAGTTGTTTGGTGCTAGAGTTGCAGAGTTGCGAAAGAAACATCATCTTTCACAGCAACAACTTGCCGACCTAATCGACTTCAAGCTGATAGGAATATCTCAAATCGAAAGAGGAGTAAAGTTTGCAAGCGAAAGAACTATCAAAAAATTATGCACTGCTTTCGACTGTGAACCTAAGGATTTGTTCGCTTTCGAGGTCAAAAGAATACTCACACAAGAAGAAAAAACAGCACTTGCCGACATAAAAGCATTGTTAGAAAACCACCCTAAAATCATAACCGATACACTTGCTTTTGTTGTAGATAAAATCAATAACAGTAATAACCGAAAATCATAAATGAGAATTTAGGGTTTTTCAACAAGTCTCAGGCTAAGTCCTGAGTTTGGCTTCAATAGTTCATGTTGTGAGCTGAAAAGTTTTCGATAATCCCTGAACAATTCAAGCATTTGCCCGATTTGCCTTTTGTCAAAATAAACTTTGTTAACAGCTAATCTGGATTCTTTGCGTTCATTCATAACCTGCTTTGCCCGATAAACACAAAGCTTTTTGCCCTCACTCAGTGCCCGCAGCAGCAAAGCACGAACATAATAACGGTTAAAGTCAGAAAAAGCAACCGTTTCACGAATGTTAGAAGGAACTTTACGACCGTTTCGGTCTTTTTCTCTAAAGAAAGAAGAAGTAAGTTTTTGCTGCAAAGTTTCAGGAGTACCTTTTTCAAAGCACTCTTTCAACAACCGCTTGTAACTTATCATGCCTGACGCTGTCATAGATAACGGCTCATAAAATAAGCCTGTACGGATGTCAAATTCAAGCTCACTAAGCATATTCAGCCTTGTTTGTCCGTCTAGGTCAGGAAAGTAATACATAAAAATTCTCCTGTTAATCTGTCATATAAACAAATTTTTATGAAAATTTAATAATCAAAATAAATGCAGGGATTTATTTTACAGAATTTAATGCTGAGTCAAATTGTGCATATCTTTCAGTTAAATTGAAAAATGGCAAACCTAAAATTTTGTATTTGTCATCATCGGCGATAGTTACACTTCCTTCTTTTTCTATTTGTAATAAGAAATCTTCTTTCCATTTATCCGGTTGGAGATAAACTGTTCCTTTTACTTCTATAAATATGTGATAATACTGTGGTTTTTTACCTTTTTTATCAAGTATCAATAAATAGTCAGGTTCAAATCGTTTACCATCATCAAAGGCAAACAGTTTTAGCTGACGTTCATTTCTGATTAAATGAATTTCATCATACTTATCTTGAATTTTGTTTATGAAAGTATCAAAGTATTTAACAAAAGCTTTTTCTTCGGTTGTCCCGAAATTATCTTTAAAAGCAAACCACGATTTGTTTGACAAATCTAATCTTAATTCTTCATCATTACATTCTTTTTGTGATACACCGCAACCGTTATTTTCTTTGATCGCAACTTGTATTTTTTTGTCAGTAATAACATCTTTTAACTTTTTAGCTTTGAATTCTCTTGTACCAACATATTTATCATCTTTTTGCATAATCAATGTTGATACTCTGCCAAGAATGTTTTTGCAGGCATAAAAATATTGACTTTGAGTAATTTCATCTTTCTGTTGTGTAGAATTGATAATGATTTTGATATTACCTAAGTATTTATCATCTGTTAAAAATTCTTTTGTAGATTGCAAATTTTCATATTTCTTCTTTATCTTGTTAAAGGCCAAGTTATCAAATTTTCTTAATGCTTTGTGTAAAATTCTGTAATCAATATTTTTGAAAAGAGTTTCAGTTGGATATTTTGCAACACTCAATTCCTTATCGTGATTATCTGAGTCATCTAACAAAATTACCGATTTACTTTCCCCGCTCGGGAGCAAAATGTTAATAGGTTTATCTTTCAAGTAAGGAAAATCTTCAGTTAAATCATTCGAATTTTTGATTTGTTGGGAATTTTCAAAGACTAATCCATTATTGTATATTTCAGTTTGTTTAAAGCTTTCTTTGAGTTCATATGTAACTGTTCTTGTATTTGAATCTTGTAATCCAATATCTCGCATTGCTCTGCGTAATTCTCTTATATATAACGGATTATGCTGACAATGATAATAAAGAGTTTCGCAAACTCGTAATTCGTTATCTAAATCGCTGTCAAATTTTCGTCTGAATTTGTCTTCATAATTAGGCAAAACAAAAGGACAGTATCTTGCACCTCTACCTATTAGTTGAGCTTCTTGAATAGTTTGTTTTTCAGGTGTTCCATCACGTTTTGCACTTCGAGTTTCATATAATCTTACAATATCAAATAAATTAAGAACGTCCCACCCCTCATTTAGCTTGTTTACTGCAAAAACACATCTTATAAGATTGTTTCTGTCTTCTAAAGTATTGATTTGTATTTGTAAATTTTTGACCTCTTTTTCTTCATTAGCTGAAACGCATTTATCATTTGCAAAATCTTGTTTTATCTCATAAATAATGTTATCAAAAGTTGTTTCTTTATCAAAGAATGAAAACATCTTTTGTACTATTGGAGCAGTAGATAAATCTCGTATATGTTGTATTTGTTGAGGTGTTAAACTTGCAATCAGTTTATGGAAATGTTCTTTATATGCTCCACTTTCTTTTACAGTTTTGTGTTTAAACATAATAACAGGTTTTATTGTTAGCTTGTTTTTTTGAAAAAGTTTTAACCTGTATTGGTTTAGTAAAACTGCTTGAATAACCCTATCGTCTAAATCTAAGCCGACAGATAAAGTTTCAACTTCTTTTGAAAATTTGTCATTTCTGAAATTTTTAAGTGAATAATCCATTATGATTTTGTTTTCATAAGCTTGTTTGATATTTGGATTTTCTAAATCACATGTTGCAGTAAATTCCAAAAGAACATTATCTATGTTTGATTTAAAAATAGTATCAACAGTATTCTCCCAATTTGGCTCATTAGTATTTGTTTTACCATTTTTACGTGTTTCTACATTCAAATGGTGTGCCTCATCAGCGATAAACACAACTTTTTTGTCTCTGAAATCATCAAAAGTAATACTATTTTCATATATCGTTGTAAGTTTTGTATGTAAGCCTTGAATAGTTGTAAAACAGATATTTATATCATCTGCATTTGTATCTTGAAAATTATCAACTTCCCGAATTTTTACATAAGTTCCGTCAATGTTGATAGAACTATTAAAAAGATATTTTGATGATGTTCCGTTTAAGAAATTTTCTTTTGTTTTCTTTATAATGTTATCTGAATTTACAAAGAACAAGAAATTTCTATAGCCACGACTATACAAGTAAATGATTAAACCTGCCATAATGACGGTTTTTCCACTACCTGTTGCCATATGGAAAAGAACTTGCAAAGGATAATTATTATCTTGATTACGCAAATTATCATTTTCGTAATATGTTACAAAGTTCTGAAAAGCCTTTTTCTGATAAGCTCTCAATTCCAAAGAAGATGTAAGATTTTCTTCAATAAACTTAGGAAAATCTTTAATAAATCCGGCGGAACGCAAAGTATCCAATTTTTCATACAAAAAAGTCATTTACTTATCTCCATAAAAGCTTTTTGTAAATGCTTTTTCCTGTTCTGTAACTTTAAAATCACTATCATCAATATCACAATAGTTCACATAAAGCATATTTTTATCAAGTAAATCTATTAAGAAATGTTTTTGGTTATCCTCTGATAATTCCTGAAAGTTTAAAACATTATTTTGAAAATCTTGAAATTTAGGAATATAACTTATAAATTCTGATTTTGAAATTTCCTCATATAAATTCAGAAGATCTTTCCCTTTTGCTGAATTGATTCTTTTAATGTATTTTATATTTAATTCTTTTAGTTCACAGTATACGAAGCTCCCTCCTCCAGTCCAATTTTCAGCTTTTGCAACTTTTGTTTCTGAATCATCACCATTCATTACTTTTTTCAGTTTTTCTATTGATACTGTGTTTATATAATCCATTTGCTCAATACCAATAAAACGTCTTCTCATTTTCATTGCAACAGACTGAGTTGTAGCTGAACCCATGTAATAGTCTAAAACAATGTCATTTTCATCTGTAGATAATTCAATAATACGTTTTAACAAATCTTCTGGTTTAGGATTTGTAAATACATTCGAGCCAAACAATGCCACCAAATCTTTTGTTGCATTGGTATTTGTGTCTAATTCTTGCCATATAATTGTTTCTAAATCAATATCGTGAAAAATTGTGCTAACAGCTCTACCCTTCCCAGCATCTTTTACTTCACTATAATATGCCTTATATTGCGGTTTGGATGTCCCATTAGTACCAAATTGTATTCGACCCTCTCTAAGATATTTCTCATATGTAATCTTTTCTGTTCTCCAATGTCTACCAACAGGAGGTTTAAAAATTTCTCCAGTATTAGGATTAACAATATCATATTCTAAGTTTTTTCTTATATTTGGTGCGTCGAAAGGTTCTAACCTGTAACGACCTTTGCCGTCATTATCATCATATTTAAAGTCTTCAATATTTAACGCAAGTCTAAAATCGTTTTTGTTTATAGAATTTTTATCTTTTGCGTAAACTAAAATATGATTGCTATTCATAGACATAAGTCCATCACTTGAAATAGATTTTCTTGCTTCCCAAGTAATATCAGCAATAAAATTTTCCATATCGAAAATTTCATCTGCAAGTACTTTTAAATAATGAGCTCCTTCATCTGATATTGTTATAAAAAGAACACCATTCTCCTTTAGCAATTTGTATGTCTGTTCAAGTCTATTCTTCATAAAGACAAGCCAAGTTGAAAGTTTGAAATTGGAATTGTAACAAAAAGTATCCGATGGTTTTGTATCAATAAAATAATAAGGTGGGTCTATAAAAACACATTTAATGCTGTTTTCAAATCTTCCCAGCAAAGAAGAAAGTCCTAACAAATTATTTCCCTTGATTATAAGGTTATCATTTTCATCAAATTTTGTAATATCAATGACTTTATCTTTTGTATACTTTTTAGCATTTGTGAATACTTTTGGGGCTAAAAGTCTATCTATATCATCAGGAGCAAGTAGTTCATTGTAATATATCTCATCTCGATTTCTATCTTCTTTAGTTTGTCCGCCCTCTAAGATACAATCTTTGTAAGGGAAAGACAAAACAATCTCTTTTTTAGAGGAAATAAATTGACCGTTTTCATCAGAAAATCCTATTTTGTTTTTGAATCTTGTATAAGAATCCTTTAAGAAAGCTTTGTTGTTAATAGCCCAAACAAAAGCCATTTTATCAAAAACCAACAGGTCATTAACTTTTGTAAAAAATCTGCTTTTGATTTTTTCATTGGATAAAAGTAATTTGATTAACTCATTATCCAAATTCATAGCACATTCAGCTACTTTATTCCTCAGTAAATCCCCATTTTCAGCATAAAATCTTTTTCCTGAATCTTGCTTTAAAACATTAAGCAATTCATGGTAAAAACCATTCTTATCCCGTTCCATTTCACTCTCTCTTAAACAATATCCCTATCTATCATTTATAAAATAACTTTTTATTAATATATTGGCAACTTTTTAATCAAATTGTAACTATAGAATTCTAGAAACAAATCCAACCCATAGGAAAACCCATTTTAGTAATATCAACTTTAGGATATTTTGTAAATAATTCTTTAAGCTGTTGTTCAAAGTTGTTGTATGGGTGATGTTTCATCAACAATGCAATGACAAAACATACAGCATAAACATTATCATTTTTTACTTGATTTTCATGCCATTGCGGTATTTTCTGAGGTTCAGAAAATTTGATTTTTAACTGCCTGTTCCATAATCTTGAATGATGTGCACAGATATTCCTGATTGTTGCAAGCACGTGAATCCAGTTTGTAATAACAGGCGATGTAAAATAGTCAGGCGTTAAAGATTTTGCAATTTGTTTTACATCTTTAAAGTTTAGTCCGTTAAGGATTTTGGATAAATCACCCATAGATAAAACTTCTGAAATCATCCAAAACGGTGGTAAGTCGGGTTCTGAATATTTCTCATAGTAATATTTTATAAAAGTATCTTTTTTCAAACCCTTTTCATTTTCTAATATTTCAAGAGTTTTTTCATAATCCCATCGACTTTTGTAATTATTAATATCATAAAACCAGTGAGCCCCGTAATTTGAACACATATGTAAACAAATTTTAGCTCTTAAAGAGATTTCTATAATTCGAATATTTTCAAAGATTACCGATTTTAAGTCTTTATCAAAATTGTATAAATCAACAATATCTTCAAATGTAACATTTCTTTTAAAGGTATCGTCAACTTGAAAGTATTTCATATAAGCAGACAAACGATAATAAGTAATATTGCTAAGAATATTTTTCGCAAATTCTATATCATTAGTAATCAATCCTCTTGATTTTAATAACTCAATCTGTTTATCGACATTTAAGGCTGGTTTGCCAAATTTTACTTTTTCCACACTTCCCTCATATATAAAAAGACCTGCTGATTTGAGCATTGTTAAGAGGCTTAGCAGGTACTATCCTTATTATTATAACACATTGTATTACAAATTTCAATATGTTTGTAAAATTTTCAATTTTAATTCAAATCATAACAAAAAATACAACTTTTGGTTGATGATAACATATAGAAAAACATGTAAAATATAATCGGGAGAAGTGTCTTCTCTTTTAAGAGTAGGAAATTATAAAGGTCGATAAATGGCAAACGAAAAGTATGAAATAGTATATGTTTTAAGAAATGAAGCAATGCCAAACCTTATAAAAATAGGCATAACACAAAGGAAAGATTTACAGACAAGAATGTCCGAATTATATTCAACAGGTGTTCCGTTCCCTTTTGAATGTTTATGGGCTGGAGAGGTTAAAGACTGTAAAAAAATTGAAAATATTATTCATAATGCTTTTAGACATAATCGTGTAAACCCTAAAAGAGAGTTTTTTAATATTGAACCGGATCAAGTAATTCCTTTATTACAAGAATTAGCTGTCAGAGAACTAACTTCTGATGTAGATAAAGCATTAAATAAAGGGGTTACAAAAGAAGAACAAAATGCTACAAAGCAATTTCATAGACCAATGTTAAACTTTGAAGAGATGGGAATCCCTGTAGGTTCTAATTTTGTATATGTTAAAAATCCGGATATTATAGTTAAGACAATTAATGCAAAGAAAGTTATATTTGAGCATGATGAATATTCACTAACTAAATTAACCAGAAAATTGTTAGATTTACCATATAATGTTGCCCCTTGCCGATATTGGACTTATGAAGGTAAGAATCTACAGGATATTTATGATTCAACCTATTCGAATGTAGAAATTTAGCTATTGTAAAGATTTTGTAACATGGTTGCAAAGCATGTTTACATGGGCTTATCATGCATGGCAGCTGAATTCCAGCGTAGTTTGATAAATAATCAGAAAGGAGATTTTTATGCAAATTTGATTAGGGAGAGTTGGGAAGGGAAAAGAAAAAGTGATTTTAGCACTGCTAAAACCACTCAAAATTAATTTTTGATATTAGTACTATAGCTCATAAAATAAACCATGGCAAACTTGTTAAGTAAATGGTTATTTTGTGATACAAAATGAAAGGACAAATTAATATGTATAAACATTATTATTTAAATAAAAATGCACAAGCAACAGGTGAACATGAATTCCATACGGAAGACTGCAGTTATTTACCTGATGTCAATAATCGCATATATCTTGGTTATTTTGATAATTGCAAAGAGGCCAAAAAAGAAGCAAAAAAATATACCAATAATGTAGATGGTTGTTATTACTGTTGTAGCTTGTGTCATACAAGATAGCAAAATAAAAGGCGAGAAATTTATTCTCGCCTTTTACCTATTTTGCAGTTTTTTGCCTACAGGAGTACAGAAAAATTGGTCATCAAAACTGTAGGTTTTCAACCAGTCCAAATCCTAAGCTATGCGGCAATTTGGCGAATCTGGAGTGTTAAATCGTATGTCAACCTCCACCATAAAGAACCGAATAACATTTGTTATTCGGTTCTTTATTTTTATAATTTTAATTAATATCGAATTCAAGAAAAATATAAAATTTTTAAGCAGCCATGTTTTTTTCTTTAAATTCTTTTATTTGTGTTTTTTCAAGCATAGTTAATCTGGGTTCAACAAATTTGTCTATTACAAAATGTTCAACAAATTTGTCAATAGGTTTTACAAGAAGCCCCAGGGCTATAAAACCTCCAACAGTTTTTAGAAGTTTGTTTTTAAAAATTTGTTTTTCCTGAAACATTTTTATGACATGTTTTGCGGCATCTTCTTTGGCATCTCCGGTGTAACCTTTTGTTGATTTGAATTCTTGTTCAACTTGTTTGAATTTTTGAAATAATTTATCCGAAAATTCTTCCGGTTTTGTGTCGTTCATTAATTTTTCACGAATTTTAAATATTTGTTTAATATTGTTATTTGTAAATTTTTCGATTTTTTTAGACGTTGAACGTGTAACGGCTTCAGGTTGTTCCCTGTTGAATAACCAATTAACAAATCGTACAATTATATTTTTGAATTTACTTTCTTTTTTGGTTTCATCAATGTGGTTTGCTAATTTTTCTGCAAATTTTGTATAATATTCATCTTGTTTATCAGCATATTTATGTAACTTATTCTGTTTAATGTAATCTATTGTAAAGCGGTGCAATTCTTCTTGTGACTGAAGTGTAAGCCCGTGTTTACCTTTTATTGCAACTGCAGAAGCTACTTTTTGACCAAATTTAACTGCTGCAGTGGGTAGGATTACACTGGCTAAAAGTTGGAATATAGCTTGTTTGGTTCCACGTTTTGTACTTGGATCATAAGAATTTTGGTCATTTTTATATTTATCGTAAATATCTGCACCAAAATACAATAATGTCGGAATCCACAATAATAGCCCTGTTTTCGGCGCAACTTCACTAATAGCGGCACCAATTTCATTGAAGTATGCAAGTCCTCTTGCAGGCCATTGAGTTAAAGGATCATTGTAATTTTTTTTAGGGTGCCTGCCTTCAATAGAAACATTTGCATTTTTAATTTTTTCAATATTCCCTGCGGATAAAAAATATGGGGCATTACATGTCAATTTTAGTTTATCTCCTAAAGTAAATGCTATTCTTAATTTATAATTAGTACCTTTTCTAAGAATAATATAAAAAATACAATTTTTATATTTTTTGTTAAATTTTCTGATTAATTTTAACAATGATTTACATTTGCCATAATTATTTTTTGTTCTTCAATAAGTGCAAGTCTTTCATCCGGATCATTGGTGCTTTCTATTGATTTTGAAAGTGCGTTCAGTGCTTTTTTATATTCTTTAATATGATAATAGGATTTATATAGGAAATAATACCAGTTGTTTGATTTTTCAGGCTTAAGTTCAATTAATTTTTTATAATCTTTAACTAATAATTTTCTATATGGAGTTTCATCTGTTTCAATAAACATGCAAATTGTTTCACACAAGTCTGCTCTATCTTCATAATATTTAGTATAATTTGGATTTTGTTCAATAAGTTTGTTAATTTTTTCAAGTTTTTTATTGTATTCGTCAATATCTATTGTAAAGTCATCTAATAAAGATTTGTTTTGGGGATTTAAAGATTCGTTAATTGAATTTTTGTATGATTCAGAAATTTGTTGTTCAAGTTCATTAAGATCTAAAAACTGTAATTGTTCTTTTTTTGCGGCTTGGTAGGTTATTTCATAAATGATAAAAGCAATATTTTGTAGAATGTTATCTCTGGTTGTTTTATCAAAATCATAAAATTGTACGAGATCTTTAGCTTTTTCAAAGATATGTTTTGCAATATTCTGAGCAATAAAAATAATTTGTTCATTTTCCAGATTTAATTTTGTATCATTTGTTAGAGCTTCAGCTGCGGTAAAAGTATAATTATGCACAGAACTTATGATATATTCTTTATCTTGAACATTATCAGTTAAAAGCTTTTCAGCTTTTTGCGTTATATCATTGACAAATTTTGTATAATTAAATTTATTTTCCATTATTTTTCCTTAATTTAAATATTTTCTTTGATAGCTTTATTCCATTGAACGTATAGATCTTCTAATTTGAATTTAGCATTTGCTGGACTAGTTGAAGGTAATTTAATACAATTATATTTTATCAGTAATTCAGGAAAATATTTTTTGAACGCATTATAAGATTTATTTCCGTTCAAGCAAATTTTTCGAATATGGAATTTTTTAAGTAGAGCGGTAATATTGTTAGGTTTTTCGGATTTAATATTAGAATCCAGACTGCCTGTTCTTTGGCAAGATTCAATAACATCCCAGAGCGCAATTTTGTTATCCAGTAAAACTTGTAATTTATCACTATAACTTAATTCAGGTAAGTTTTCAAAATTACAGCATTTTCCGATTACTTTCCAAAATCTATTTTGTGGATGAGCGTAATATTCTTGATATTCCAAGGATTTTATACCAGGCATAGATCCAAGAATTAGGATTTCGGAATTTTCGTTAATATTAGGAGAAAAACTTTTACAAATAACCATTCTTATATTTTAGCATACAATATTAAATTTGTAATATTAGATTTTAATAATTTAAAAAAAATTGCGATTATGTAAAAATTAAGAATCTGATTGTTGGTATGAATTGATTTTTTTGTTATGTTATTTTTAGAACAATTGTAAAAATCAATACTATATAGCAAATATAATAAAAATGAGAAGTTGGAGAATAATATATGAAAAAGGTTATGCTTGCCGTTGTATTAATGTTTTTTTTAACCCCTGCGTTTGCTATGAATGAAAGTCATTTGGGCCAGTTGCAAAGTATACAAAGTCGAATTGATGATTGTGGAGCAAAAATATTGAATGCAAATAAAATTGAGGAAAGGGTTATATTTGCATATAGTGAGGCTGAAAAAAGCGGACTATTGGAGATAGATAAAGATTTAACAAGACGTCAGGTAATAGTATATTCAGGAAAATATAAATTTATAGATAGTGATGATGAGTTGGCTGCAGTATTAGCAAGAGAAATTGCTATTGCAACACGTTCTTATGACGGTATTTTAAATGGAAGTTTAAGAGCATTGCAGATAAAAGCAGCACCTAAAAAATTTGAAATAGTGGCCGATAAAACAGCAGTAGATTTAATGGTGAAAGCTGGTTACAATCCGCTTGGGCTTATAACTTATATACAAAAAGTTTATCCGCAAAAGAGATATGATATGGTTTCTACAAAAAATCTGACTTCAAAAAGATTGGCAATAATTTATGAATATATTTATACTAAATATCCTTATTTTCTTGTAAATAATACCTATTTAGACAATGTTCATTATCAGAATTTTCTATTAACTTCATTGGAAAACCGTAAAAAGCTTCAAGAAAAAATACAAAGCGGATCGACCGAAAGGGTAAAGTATGAGTAAATTAGTCTTGATATTAATAATATTAACCATGTTTCTTTTATCGACTAATAAATCTTATGCGGTTGTGGAAGATGAACTTGTTAAAGCCACATTGTTAAATAAAAATATAAAAAAGCCATATACAAATTTGGTTTACAATTATGAAGACACGGATACTGTAGATGTAAAACTTTCGGTTTTAGAAGATATAAAAAATGAAAAATATCTTCAAGAAGGTCAAATTATAAAAATGCGTGTTGTTCGGGATGTGAAATATAAAAATAAAGTAGTGATAAACCATGGGACAATTGCTACCGCAAGGGTAGAAATGATAATAGCAAACGGAATGAACGGTATTCCTGCAAGTGTTGTTTTAGGTGATTTTAATATAGAAGGTGTTCCTTGGTCGAAATTGACAAGTACTTATGAAAAATTCGGGTTAGATTTAAGTTTAATGGTTTATCCTTTAAAATGGGCATTAACGATTTTGCCTCCCGCAGGGTCATTAACAAATTTTATAAAAGGAGGTCATGTTAAACTGAAATCAAAAAATGTGATTACAATAAAATATCACCCCAATTGGAATTGAATTGATTTGTAAAGATAATTAACAAAATACAAACAATAGCGCAAAAAATATATTTATCATTTTTAATTTACATGTAAAAATTTTGGAGAAAATATGAATTTAAATGTAAATACCCCATCAACAAATCCAAGTTTTCGAGGATTTGCGAAGTTTAAATGTGATCCAAGTGAAGCAAAAGAACTTAAACAAGCCGTTAAGGAATGTTTACCGGACTGTTATGTTTTTTGGGATAGAAAAATAAAAAACAAGAATACTTATTATATTTTAACCGGTAAACATAAGAATAAACTTTTAGATTACTATGGTAAAATAGACATTTTAGAGTTGAAAGAAAATGTAGAAAAAATTTTTCGTGAGAAAGCTAAAAAAATTAAACTTGATAAATTAAAGAATAGTATAAGAAAAGGTAATTTATCAATATAAAGTTAAAAGAAGATAAAAGCGATACTTTCCTAAGTATCGCTTTTATAAAATCAATAATTAAAAGCAAAATATTATAAAATATTATCCAATCCGTAGACGAAGTTATTTGCATGTGCTGTGTGTCTAATAGCAAGGAGAACCCCCGGCATATAGCATTTTCTGTCGGAAGAATCGTGTCTTATTGTAAGAATCTGTCCTTGAGAACCGAATATAACTTCTTGAGAGGCCATAAAACCGGGCATTCTGACAGAATGTATGTGTATATTTGAATAAGCTTCGCCACCTCTTGCGCCTTCTATTGTTTCAACTTCATCAGTATTATCAAGTGCAAAATCGGGTTTTTCTTCAGCCATCATTTGTGCAGTTTTGACGGCAGTTCCGGAGGGTGCATCTTTTTTCTTGTTGTGGTGAAATTCTATAATTTCAGAATTATCAAAATATCTTGCGGCTTGGCGTGCGAACATCATCATTAAAACCGCACCTGTTGAAAAGTTTGGTGCAATAAAGCAGCCGGTGTTTTTCTGTAGTGAAAGTTTTCTTAATTCTTGAATTTGTTCATCAGTTAAGCCTGTTGTTCCGATAACGATTTTTATGCCATTGTTTAAGCAATACAATGCGTTTTCGTAAATTGATTTAGGCTGGGTAAAATCTACGAGAAGATCAATATCTTCAACTCTTGCGGCTTCTTCAATTGTTCTGTACATATTGTCTGCTGCGATATCAATTTTTGCGACAAGTTCCATATCTTCAGCATTTTCAACGGCAGAAACAACTTCTGTGCCCATTCTTCCTAAAGCTCCGCATACTGCAACTTTTATCATAATTTCTCTCTCCTTTTACTTAACTTTTTTCAAAGGATAAAACAAAAATCACTTTTTGTAAAATATATAATTTTGAGAGTTTACTATATACCATTGTTTTATAGAAAGAACTCCAATAATTAAGGTGCGTCAAACGACGCACCTTAATTATTGCATAGTTTAAAAAGATTGGAACAGTTATTTACACTTCTTTTTTCCGCCCCAATTTAGTCCGGAGCATTTGAGATAATCCATATTTTCGTTATATATTACCCAAGCAGTGCAGCCCGCGCCGTTGTTGTAATCATTATACATAGTTCCCCAACCTTTTGTTTTATCACAATAATCACTAAAAGTTAATTTGGTTTCAAATTCTGTACCCATCGGATAGATTCCGTAAGTTGTCATATAGAAAGAAAATATATCATTTCCATATAAATTAGGATTTTTTTGTCCATTTATATCTACCTTTATAGATCCACAAACATTTTGCAGATATTTATTATTTCCGTATTTACCGTTGCAATTAGAGTGCCAGTTTCTAAAATTTAGAGTTGTACCATCCATTAATCTTACATTTGCAGAATAAATTGGATTAGAATAATCAGGATTATCAATACAATGTTTTTTTGTATATGCTAAATCTTTCCCAACACAATTGTACATAATATTCAAATACGGAACAAATTGATTAGCCATGATTATATGAGAGTTTGCGTCATACATATCTCCCATGCCCCAACCACGGGGATCAGCGCCAGTTTCACTTACTATTCGATTAAAAGTTTGGGATAATATTGAATAAGTTTTCTTTAATTGAGTAGTAGCGGCTTTTTCTTTGTAGCTACCAATAATAGCGGGTAAAGTCATAGCAATAACTACCCCTAATATTCCAATCGTTATCAAAACTTCTGCTAATGTAAATCCTACGTTTATTACCTTAAAATATTTAGAATCAGATGCCCCCCCCCCCTTGCTGTAATTCAGTTATAGTCTGCATTTCAAACCTCCAATGATTAATTATTAACTTTTCTATTTTAGCATATAAATTAGGTTTTTGCAAACTATTTTTGTGATAGTATTAGTTTGTTATATGAAAATTAGGAGAGAGAAAAAATGGCTGATGCAAAAATTTTGGCAACAATAGAAAGAAGTGATACTGAACAGCTTCAGATTTCTGTTAGTGAATACAAAGGAAGAAGTTATTTGAATATGAGAATATTCTACACAACTGATGAAGGTGCAACTTGGCTTCCGACAAAAAAAGGTGTAACTTTTAGTCCTGATCAGCTTGATTTGTTGGAAGAAGCTATTCAGGAAGCTAAAAAAGAGTTTATGGAAGAATAATGAAATACGCCCTTGCACTTGTAAACATTACTGGTCTTGGAGTTAAGACATTCAGTTACTTAATTCCCGATGAAATGAAAGACAAAATTCAAATAGGTCAGGCAATTCTTGTACCATTTGGAAGACAAGGGCTTATTAATGCTTTTTGTGTGGGGTTTTCAGATTATTTGCCTGAGGGAATTAAAGCCAAAAAGGTGAGTAAAATCCTTGATGAAACCCCGCTTTTTTCTATTGATTATTTAAAACTGTTGGAGTGGGTTGCAAATTATTACTGCTGCGATTTAGTAACTGTTTTAAATGCTGCAATACCGATGAAACTTATTGAAAAAGCTTTTAAAACCGAGTTTTCTGTCGAGTTTGCAACTTTTGATGGCGCAACAAAGCGTCAGGCGGAAGTTTTGGAAATCTTAAAAAATTCAGGCAAAATGCCACTCATTAGTTTTGAAAAGATGGCAAAAACAACAAGAGCAACAGTTAAAAAACTTGAGGCTTTAGGGTGTTTAAAACTTGCTGAAGAAAATATTTATAGAAACCCGCTTGATATTTTAAGAATTTCAGAAAAGGAACCGTTGTTTGAACTATCGGGCGATCAAAAAAAAGTATATGAAGGTATCAAGGAAAAAATCGGCGGATTTAATCTGCCAAAAGACGAAATGCTGCCTCAGACGATTTTATTGCATGGGGTAACGGCATCAGGGAAAACTGAAGTTTATTTCAAGCTTATAAAAGATTGTATTGATGCAGGCAAAAATGTTCTTTTTCTAGCACCTGAAATTGCGCTTGCTTCACAATTAACCAAAAGGTTAGCCAAAAAATTTGGGACGGAAGATGTCGCAATCTGGCACAGCAGTATTTCTGACGGCGAGCGGTATGATGTTTGGCAAAAGCTTTATAAAAATGAAATTAAAATTCTTGCAGGCGCAAGATCGGCAGTATTTGCACCGCTAAAGGATATTGGGCTTATAATAATTGATGAGGAGCATGAAGGAGCTTATAAACAAACTTCACCTGCTCCAAGGTATGATGCAAGGGTTGTGGCGCAAAAATTAGCGGAATTTCATAAATGCTCGCTTCTTCTGGGTTCCGCAACTCCTGATATTTCCTCTTATTATCGGGCGACAAATTCAGGTAATCTTTTTGAATTGAAAAAGCGTTTTAACGATGCAAAAGTTCCGCCTGTAACCGTAATTAATATGCAGGAATACGGTCGGGCAGCTTATAAAAACGTCATTTCTATTCCTTTGCAAAATGCTATAAAAGAAACGTTAGAAAACAAACAACAGGTAATTCTTTTGATAAATCGCAGAGGATTTTCGACTTTCACACAATGCAAATCTTGCGGGCATGTAATTGAATGTCCGAATTGCGCAATTCCGATGATTTGGCACAGCAAAGATCAAATGCTTAAGTGTCATTACTGTAACCACAGCGAATATTTCCCTGATTTTTGTCCCGAGTGCGGTTCGGATGCTCTCAAAAACAGCGGGACCGGTACACAAAAAATTGAACAGTATATTCAGGATCTTTTTCCTGACAAAAATGTTGAAAGAATTGACAGTGACATTTTGGTCAGAAAAGGTGAGCATATAAGACTTTTAGAGAAATTCCAAAAAGGTGATATTGATATTCTGGTCGGAACCCAGATGATAGCAAAAGGGCTTGATAACCCCAACGTTACGTTAGTCGGTGTAATTTCAGCAGATGCAAGCTTTAACCTGCCTGATTTTAGAGCAAGTGAAAGAGGTTTTCAGCTTCTTACTCAAGTTGCAGGACGTGCAGGTCGAGGAGAATTTTCAGGGAAAGTTTTCTTTCAGACTTACAACCCTGATTATTATGCTCTTGCGAGTGCAAAGGCGCAAAATTATGATGAATTTTATGCAACGGAAATTATTGCAAGAGAAGAATTTGACTATCCACCGTTCAGCCAGATTATAAGACTTATCCTAAGCGGTCAAAACAATTTTAGGGCAGAAAAATCAGCTCAGGAAATTGCTTTAAGGATGTGTACAATGGTTGAAAAATACGGGATTTCGGAAAGGCTTGAAGTCCTCGGTCCGACGCCTTGTGTAATTGAGAGAATTAACGGAATGTTTAGGTTTCAGATTATTATAAAGAATAAAATGGGCGAAAAGGGGCATCAATTTGTGTCGAGTTTTTTAAACAGAATAACAATGCCAAAAGATGTGAAACTTACGGTAGACGTTGATCCTCTGGATATTTTATAGTTTTGGAAAATTTAGTAAGTCAAAACGAAGTACACCGCTTATTATTTTTGGGTAATTTTTTCAATTAATTCTTTTGTCTGAAGTCTTATTTTTTCATCCACTTCAAAAATTTCATCAATAGTCGGGTTTTGAATTACTTTATGATTGTCAAAAATCTCTTTTGTAATTTCATAAATCTGATATAAGTTTATTTTTCCATCAAGAAATGCAAATACTGCTTCTTCGTTAGCAGCGTTAAGACAAGCTGTTGCACTTCCGCCAATTTTACCCGCTTTATAAGCAAGTTTCACTGTCGGAAATTTTTCAAAATCAGGTTTTTCAAAGTCAAGCCTTGCAATTTCTGAAAAACTAAAACTTTTTGATTTAATTCCTTCAAATCTTTCGGGGTATGAAATTGCGTATTGAATTGGAATGTGCATACTAGGAAGCCCAAGCTGTGCAATTACGCTTCCGTCTTTGTATTCAATCGCAGAATGTACAATGCTTTGCGGATGAACCACAACATCAATATCATCATAATCCATTCCGAAAAGATGATGTGCTTCTATAATTTCTAATCCTTTGTTCATTAAAGTTGCGCTGTCTACGGTAATTTTTCTTCCCATATTCCATCTTGGATGTGCTAAAGCTTCTTTAACTGTCGCAGTTTTCATTTCCTCGATACTTTTATGCAAGAAAGGGCCGCCGCTTGCTGTAATAATCAATTTTTCTACTTGCGAAATATCCTTTATACACTGATGAATTGCGCAATGCTCACTGTCGACAGGTATTATTTTAACCCCGTTTTCTTTTGCTTTTTTCATCACAATATCGCCTGCCATTACAAGGGTTTCTTTGTTTGCAAGTGCGATATCAATTCCGTTTTCAATTGCTTTTAGTGTCGGTCTTAAGCCGATTTTTCCAGAACAAGCAACCAGAATAATATCGTTTTCCTGATTTTGGGCAATCTCATCAAGGCTTTCAAGAGTTCTTATACCATCAATTTTTATATGTTTTTGAGCATAAATATATTTGGGTTTGAATTTTTCTGCTTGTTGTTTTAAAAGTTCGATATTATTTCCGCCCGCAAGCGCTATGATTTCAAATTTATCCTGAAGTTTTTCAATTACTTCTAACGCTTGAGTTCCAATAGAACCTGTCGAGCCAATTATGCTTATTCTTCTCTTCCTGTCCATAAGTTTATTATATTACAAACAGAATTTTTACTTTGTAATTTGTTTTTTGAAATTTTCGTTGTATGATGAATTCAATAATTTAGGGCTTAGAAACAGAAAGGAGTATATATGTTGTCAGTGAATCCTATTGGAAATAGTTTAGCTTTTAAAGGTTATCACGCAGGTACAAGAAAGCTTTTGAGTTCGGAATCTCAAAAACTTCTTGATAAAGGTATTCAAGAAATAAATTCTGCTTATAGTGAAGTTAAAAACATCAGGCATGGTAAAAGTGCGCTGGAACTAGGTGATACCCTTACTTTGCGTGCAAAATCTCCTGACGGAAGTACTGTTGAACTTCAAATTAAAGATAAACCTTATATGAAATATAATCTGAGGGCTATGAAAACTCTTTATACAGAATCAGAACAAGATTTAAGAAATTGGAGTTATATTGAGTTTGATCAAGCTTCTGCAACGGAAAAGGTAAACTTTAGAGAAGTTACGCCGTTGGATGTTTACAAAATCCAAGACTACAGAAAAATGGATGCAAATCCCTCAATTCTTGCATCGGCAGAAAAATTTATAAAACAATATATGCCTTTGTTTGTACCAGAAAAATAAATTTGAATTAAAAAAGCTCGGAATTTTTAATTCCGAGCTTTTTAGTAAGTTATTATTTATTACGCTTTATTTAGTATTTTCTTTTAGAGATTCACTTGCATTAACGTAGTTTGTCAATTGTTTTAATGCCGGTTTGTAAGCGTTTACTGTGGCATTTCCACCCAAGCAACCGCCTGTACATGCCATTACTTCGATTAGATTACCAAGTTCGCACATACCGTTTTTAGCATATTTTTTCAAATCTCTGATTGATTGTTTGTTTAATCCGTCGATTATTACAGGATGTGCCGGAATTTCTTCAGGAAGAAGAGTTTGTACGGCTTTTGCAACACCACCTGTAACGGCATAGTTTCTTGCTTCTGCTGAAGCTTCTGTTTTGAATTTGCTTTCAGAGCATTCCGCTACTTGAATTCCCATTGCAATAAACCATGCGCCTACTTCTTCATAATTTAGAACGTAGTCAACATTTGGATTTTGCAATGCTTCACGACGTTTAGCAACACAAGGACTGAAAAATACCGTTACTGCATCAGGATGTTCTTTTTTAACAATTTCAGCTGTATAGTACATCGGAGTTTTGGTATCTGATCTGAATGGTTTCATCTCCGGAATGTGCTTATCAACAAGTTCATTGTATCCTGCACAGCAAGATGTTGTCATAAATTCAGCGCCGTGTTCCAATCTTTCTACAAATTCTGCTGCCTCTGTTTTAGTTGTAACATCTGCACCTTGTGCAACTTCATATACATCTGCAAATCCCAATTCTTGGATAGCTTCTTTTAATTGTTGTGGAGTGCAAGGTAATTGGCCCATAATCGCCGGGGCAACCATTGCTATTACTTTTTTGCCAGCTTTTATGTTCTTTAAAACATCTATTATCTGGCTTTTTTCGTGTACTGCGCCAAATGGACAAGCAGATACGCATTTCCCGCAAGAAATACATTTTTCAAAATCTATTTTTGCGTGTCCGTCTTCTCCTTTTGTTATTGCTCCAACTGGGCACGCGTTTTCACATGGTACTATGATTTTTTGTATCGCTTGATATGGGCATACTTGAGCACACATTCCGCAATTTTTACATTTTGCAGGATCTATTACTGATTTCCCGTTAATTACGCTGATTGCTCCAAATTTACATGTGTTTACGCAAGGTCTTGCAACACATCCTTGACATAAATCTGTTACATAAATTCTTGAAGGTACACAACCCTTACATGCTGTTGTTAGTACTGTTAGTGGTTTGTCATCAGGTTGGGTTCTTTCAAGTGCTTTTTCTGCCAAATTCGACAAAAGTTCGCTGTCATCAGTTTCTTCAATCGAATGTCCCAAACCTGCAACTGCTCTGTCTCTTAATATTGCTCTTTCTTTATATATGCAGCATCTGTAAGGAACTTCATGTCCTTTTGGACGCATATCATAAGGAATTAATCTTGCATTCTCTGCAAAATCGTCACTTAGAAATGCTCTGATTAATCTGACCAAAATCTCTCTTTTTAAGTGGGATGTTTGTTTTGGGGTGTTTATTGCCATATTCCTAATTTCCTTCTTTTCTTATTCCATTATAAAATTATTATGCCATGAACAAGATTTTTTTCAATTTTTACCAATAAAAAATCCTCCATTTTAAATGAAGGATTTTTATGTTTTTTCTTTATTTATATCTATTGCATTGCTGCAAGTTTTTCGTCAATTGCTTTTAATACTTTTTCTACTGTTGCTTCTTTTATTACATCATCGTCAACTTTTACGTATGGTGCTTTTGAAAATTCCCAGTCAATTGAACATAAGCCCAAGCATGGAACTCCTGTTACTTCAACTTTTTCTCCGTATTTCTTTGGAACCATTTCAATTAATTCCTGCAAATTGGCAGAGCCCATTACAAAACATGTTGTTCCTAAACATACTTTTACACTAACTTTTTTCTCCATTTTTACCTTCCTAACTTGTGCGGGTGTCCTCACATATATTGTATACTAACTTTTTTGAAATATTTATCTTGCAATGTTGCAGCCATTTTTTTGATTATGTTTTTGCGTATCTCTATTTCTATCGGAAGCGCCGGATCATAATGAGCTTGATTTAATTTCGCTCCGACCATGAAATTTATGCAATCACTATCTAACAAGAATTTTACCAACTTTCCTGCGGCATTGTCAATATCCGTGGTGTTTGATTCCAAATATTCCAGCGTTTTAGTCAAGGTCAAAATCCCTTCCGTAACCAAATCTACCCCTTCCATGTAGGAGCAGGCCGGAAGTTTACCGATACTTATAGTTGAGTCCATTTCTATCGGTCGGTTAAGTTCTCGTGAAATTAAATTCGCTGTTGTTCCACCGCAAATTGCTTTTTTGCCTTTGAAATTGTCAAATAATTTTGCATACTCAGCATCTTTCTGCTGATGATACGGAGGACCCGTAAATACTAATGATTCTCGGGGTTCTCTAAAGTACAAAACACAAGCTGATATATCATCTTTAGGATTTCTGTCGGTTTCTATATTGCGAGCCTGGTTTACTATGTATTGCGAAAGTTCTGAACTTGATATATCAGGATGTTCTTTCAATTTATCTTCAAGAAGTACAATTAATCCTTCGCGTCTTAAGCCAAGTTTTAATCTCCCGCCTCCCAAACCTGCTTGAGTGACTCCGTCTGAACAGAAAATTAGTCTATCACCCAGTTTTAATTGAAGTTTGTATACTCGCATCATCCGGTTTTTAAATGTTTTAGATTGAATTGTTTCGTATTCAGGTTTCATCACTTCATTGTTTCGGATCCAGATGAATTCCGGATTGCCTTCTTCTACAATCTTGGCACTTCCGTAATCATCACAGTCTATTGCTGAAAATGTTGAATAGCTTATGTGACGGACTTTGCATATCGGTAGAGAGTTCATGATGATTTCGGCGGCTTTTCTTATTGGAATTTGTCCGCTTTCAATAAATCTTAATAACATCGTGGCTGTCATACAGGATAAAATATTCGCTTTTATTCCGCTTCCTAAACCGTCTGATAATACTGCAATCAAACGTGCTTCATCAGGATACCTTTTGGATACAAAGTAATCCCCATAGGCATTTTGATTGTATTTTTTCATCTGATTGCAATCTATATCAATAAACATCTCTTATTCCTGTTTTTGTTTTGCGGATTGGTTTTTATTTGTTTTCTTCTGACTCATCTTTGTCGTCAAAGTCGTTTGCAATACTGCTTAAAAGCGTTTCTGTTTCCACCATGTGTTCTCCCAAAAGACAGGCAATTTCTTGAACGATTGAAATGTTTTTTGAAATTACTTCGTGTGCTTTTTGCGAGATTTTTTCTCTGTTTGATTCTGTTTGGGTTACGTCTGTGATGACAGCACCTACAATTTCGTTTTCTTCAATTGTGAACGCGCTTATGTCATAAAGCCTGTTTTTGCTTGGATAGCGTTCTTTATGCAGATCTTTGCCTGTGTCAAGTATGGTTTTAAAAATGTCTGCAAAGTCTACTATCCTATCAATTGCGGCTCCGGTTACACCGTCCGGTCTTGCTTTGAATACCTCGTACATATCGCCTGTAAACATTTTCATAAATGCATCATTTGCTTCAATAATATTCATATTGCTGTCAACCATAACGGTCGCTGATGGCATGCATCGGAGCATTGCGGCTGCTTTTCTCATTGCAATTTTTCTCATATATGAAACGCACATTGATGTTTCCGCATCTCCGTCAAGAAGTGCTTTTGCTAAGTCACGACAAGTTGCATAACCGCAGCCGCCGCAGTTAAGTTCATCATCTACCGAGTGTTTACCGATTTTCTTAAGAGTTTTTAAAATGTCTTCTATCGGATATTCACTTGTTACAACTTTTTTAGGAACTATTGCCATATCAACTACTGTTTGCGGAACTTTTGGAACAATTTCTCTCCTTTTTACGTTTGAAAGTACGTCGGATACTATGCTTATTCCTGCTTTTTCTGTCGAAATACAAGGCCCTGCAACACAGCCTCCCTCACAAGATAGTGCTTCCACAAATATTACTTTATCAAGTTTTTCTGGATTAAGCTGGTTTAAGGCTCTTTCAAATGATAACAGTCCGCTTACATCCATTAATTGAGCTTCCGGTTTTACTCCTATTTTGCGGATTGTTTCATTCATACCACCGTCTATAGGATAAAGTGATCCTTCATAAGCTGTGCGCGGAACAAATCTGTTTTCAGGATTGGCTGGTAGTGACGATATGTCTACAGCTTCATCATTGAGCCAAAGCCGAAGTTCTTCAAATGTCAGTGCAACATCAAACATTTTGAATTCATCTGCTTCCATCTTTTTCCCTATGCAAGGGCCGATAAATACAACGGAAATATTCTCTCCATATTGTTCTTTAAGCATTTTTGCATGTGTCATTGCTGGTGAACCAACAGGGGTTACGCAAGCTGCATATTCAGGATGATATTTGCGAATGAAATTTACAATTACAGGACAGGCGCTTGAAATAAAAAGTCCTTTTTCTGCGTTATTCAACATTTCGGCGGTCTTAATCGAAACTTCCTGCGCTCCAAGGGCCGTTTCTGAGACACCTTTGAAGCCAAGCTTTTTTAATACCGATACCATTTTTTCTTCATTTATCTCAAATACCCCGCTCCAACTCGGTGCTAGAGATACATATACATCCTTTTGCGCTCTGATTAAATTTTTTGCTTTATCAATATCAGTTCTTACACGCTTTGCATTCGATGGACATGCTTTTACACAGTTCCCGCATGCAATGCAGCGTTCTCCTATTACTGATGCGTGTCCGTTTTCTATCTTTATCGCTTTTACCGGACATTCTCGGATGCATTTATAACAATCGTGACACTCGTTTGAAAGTGTGTATACCGGATTCGTACTATTCATCTTAACCCCTGTATTTTAATTTTTTGTAAGGATGTTTTTAAAACAAATTTTACTTTACTTTGACAAGTTCATCTAAAGTTTGTTTAAGCTTTTCTTCATCAACTTCTGTATATTCTACTCCATTGATGGTAATATTTGGTCCTGTGACGCATTTGCCTTCGCAGCGTGCGCCTGCAAGATCAATTTCTGCTTCCAGACCGTTTTCTTTGATGTAATTCTCGATAAACTCAAGGTTTGACTGATTCCCGCGTGCAAAACAAGAACTTCCCATACATACTGTTATATTTAATTTCGACATGACTACCTCAAACAAGTCTATCTGACTTACATTTCTTTCTTCATTTTACTTCAATTAAACTTTTAAAGCAAGTTCTATTCTGATTCTGATAATTTAATTATGAAAAGAACCCTTATTTTTTAAGGGTTCTTCTAGCACTGACCTGCTCTTCACTTCCGTTCAATTTCTATGCGATTTTGAGGAATTACCAAACCTTTCTTTTATGGTTCGTAACAAAAGTTTTTACTCAATTTTTGAGTAAACTTTTGTTTGTGTTTTTTCTTTTTTCTCCTAAATCTTTGAAAATTTTTCCTTTAATTTTTCCTTGAACAGAATGCATGTCATAGAATAATTTAATTAAGCTTTTTGAGCTTTAATTCCAAGTTTTTCAAGAATTTTCTTTACGTCAACCGGAACTTTTCCAACAACTTTCTTGTCATTGTATGTGAATTCAATTTTTTCTAATTCACCTTTATCGTTAGTTTGTTTTTTATAGTTTATTTCGCCTGTGTTTTCCGGAAGTGCATTGTTAAACTGCTGAAGCATTATTTTTATGTATTCATCAGGATATTTTTTAATGAATTCTTTCGGATCAATTATTTGCTTACTTTTTGGATCACGGTAAACTGCGTTTTCGCCGTTTGCCCAAACTCTTACTGAGTATCCGTCTTTTAATTTCATTTCTGTACCCAATGCATATTGAGGATTAAGTTCTGTTCCGTCGTATGCGGAATAGTACTTGCCATCTTTAATTATTGTATTGTTAGGCCCAGGTTTTCCTTTAATTTTGGCTGTTTGTCCTTGTGGAGTTTGAGTTCCGTCAGGATCTTCTGTGCCATTAGGATCTTCCGTGCCGTCAGGAGCTTCTGTTCCGTTAGGATCTTCCGTTCC
This sequence comes from Candidatus Gastranaerophilales bacterium, assembly GCA_944326525.1. Classification (GTDB taxonomy): domain Bacteria; phylum Cyanobacteriota; class Vampirovibrionia; order Gastranaerophilales; family Gastranaerophilaceae; genus Scatenecus. Next base: position 36,564 of record CALVEG010000004.1, on the reverse strand, counting down.
GTTAGGATCTTCTGTTCCGTCTGGATCAGAGGTTCCTTCCAGTTCTTCTTTTATTTTCTCAACAACTGTAGCTGCTTTATCGTTAAGGGTTTCGATATCCTTATTGATTTGTTCAAATTCTGCATCTAAGGTTTTTGTATCAGCATTTTCTTTTTGCATTTTATTTCTATATTCGGTGAGTCTTTTTTGAATTGCTGTTGCTTCCTCTATTATTTCTTGCAATTTTGCCTTTTGCTCATCGTTTAAATTCTTATCCTTTATAAGCGAACTAAATTGTCCTTTAATTTGGCTGATTTTTTGAGTTGTTTCATTAAATTTTATGCCTCTTAAGGCTGCATCAAAAGTTTTTAAGCCCCATTCTTTTGCAGCTTCTAAGCCTTTTTCTGTTAAATAAGGGTTTGTAATATTATTATTAAATGGAATGGAGAATAATGGGTTCCATTGGCTTACGTGATTTGGGTTCAGTATGCCATGGAAAAGTTGTGCTTCCTGATATGAATAAAATTCCGGAAGTACATTTAATTGCAGTTCATAACCATAGTTTGATGACCATGCATAAGGCCCCATTAACATCCATAAATATGGATTTACGTTAGCAGATATTCTGTCGCCTAACATAATTTTATTCTCCTTAATTATTCCCGTAATTATATAAAGTTTTTTTTTAGTCCGGTATTGCTATTTTGGTTTTTTATAGCTTAACAATACTTAACATTCAGAGAATAATTCAATCAGGTTTTCAAGGGTTATATTGGGGTTAATTTCTTTTATAGATGTGATTTCATCCGGGTTTACTTCTTCTTGGAATATTTCTTCCAGAAGTTTTTTATCGTAATCAAGAAGTATGGAGCCGTGTTGAAGAATATAACCATTTTTGCGGCATTGGGCGGAACCTATAAGCTTTTTGCCGTTGTAACAGAGGTCTGCTCCTGTTGATAAAAGCATACAGTAGTCGAATTTTGTATTAACAGGTTTTTGTCCGCCAAAATCTGTGTGAATTCCGATTTCATTCAGCTTTTTTATTAGAAATTCAGAAATCTCTTTATAAGATTCTTTTACGTTTTCGCCATGTTTAAGGTATTCAAACGGGCAGATAAAGCTATATGTTAATTCTTTGTCATGTAATAATGCTCTGCCGCCTGTCAGGCGTTTTACAACATCAAGATTATGGGATTTTAAAAAATCTTTGTCCAAAAAATCGTCTTTTTGATTTCTGCCAAGAGATATGCAGGCGGGAGACCAGCCGTATAAACGAAAAATTGCATCTTTTTCGTTCGTTTCTATTGCCATATCAAGCAAGTCTGAATCTATACGCATATTTTCTGCGCCTGTTTTCACTTCGTAGGGGATGAATTTCATTGTTCTTTTTTATCTCTTTCACTTAAAATCTTTTCGAATTCTACAAAAGTTTCGTTCCCTACAAACTGCTCTAAGGCTGCTCGTTTTGCCATAAAATCAGAACGGGCTTTTATTTGTTGATCTATTGCCGAACGATAATATGCATCAGTTATCATTATAACTTCTCTTGATTCATCCTGCGCCATATCATAATTTTTGCGGCGTTGAACTACTACTTTATCTATTAAGCCAAGCATTTTGCGTGAGGTCATGTAGTTATAATAAAGGTTTACCGTTGTCTGCTGAAGCTCTTCTATTTTTCTGACAAGTATAATCATATCAGCATCTGTAACCCTTGTATATTTGTAGTTTATGGCTTTTGTATCCTGTGACATTATACCAAGAATGTTTCCGCCGATAAGCGAACCGGTCGCTAAAATAGGATTGCCTACCCCTGCGCCGACTAATGTTGACATGCTGGCAATTGTTGTCAAAATATTCTTAACTGATTTTTCATCAGGTTTGTCTTCGTCAGGATTGGAAAGTTTGTATAGCGCAAATGCTATGGTGTCACTTTTGGAAGCTGCACCACGCCATAAAAGTGACAAGTCTTCCATCATAATTTTTTCATCAAATCCTAAGTCTTGTCCAATTTCTTTTGATATTTTTTTTATGCTTAAATCCGCGTAAGTTAAGTCAGCTGAATCATATTCGGTTTCTTCTTTTCGGACGTATTCTTGTTCTAAGGGGGTTACTTCTTCAATATATTTTTTTTCAGGAAGCTCTGAAAGTCCTGTTCTGTATGCAGGCGGTTTCGGATCCGTCATTTCCTCTAGTGTTGCGGCAAATGACGGTGCGCAAATCGAAATTAATAATAACAAACTTAAGATTTTTTTCATTATTTTTCCGCTCCTTTTACAAGTGCCGAATCAAAATTGTATTGATATAAATTCAAATTATCTACAACTTTTTTCCCCGCAAGACGCTGAAGTTCCAAATGATATTTCTTCGCATTCTGCATATAGTAAAACTCTTCCAGAGCCATATTATCATATAATGACGACGAAATTGTTATCTCAAGTAAATCGTTCGCATCAAGTGCTTTGGAGTAATTTTTGTTGTATAAAAGAAGCTTTTCACGAGTTTCTTTTAACTGGGTTAGAGAACTTTTGTAATTGTAGTATGCATCAATTATTTTGTCCTGAAGATTCTCTATCAATCCTGCAAGTTCAATTAATTCGGTATCCGTTAGAGGAATTTCTTGCGGAATGTTTTTGCGGTTGATAAGATTTTGTGCTAACCTTCCTGCTGCAAATGCTGAGGATTGAACCATGTAATCTGAGCCCATCATCATTGGGGCAAAAGATGCTCCTGCAATTACGGCATTCAAGGTTTTTGCCATTAGAGAAGAATGTATTCTCCTTTGACTTTCAGGGGTTGCAAGTTTTTTTAGTGCAAATCCTATAACCTGATTGTTCTCAACTGTTCCTTGCCATAGATTTTCAATATCTTCAAGATCTTTTTCTTTTTGGCGTTTGATCAGCTCTTGCATTACTTGCTCGTCGCTTATTATAATGGATTCTTTCAGCTTCACGTTGTTTTTTGGAAGTTCTATCTGTTGTTTTTCGACACCCTTAAGTGTTACAACATCTCCCCCGGCAAATGCAGGTATACCCGCTAATATAATAAACAAAATTAACAGCTTTCTCATAACTATACTTATAGCACAATCAAATAAATAAATCCAATGATTGAGTTTGCTCTACACCAAATGATGGTTAAACACAATTGCCCTGAAAAGTATAATTTAAGTATTAGAAAAGAGGCCGAGGTTGGGTAACGATAATTTTAACAAATTGAAATATATGTCTGTGAAATCCGATAAAAAGGATTTGAATTTTTATGAGAAAGCTGCAAGTCTTTTGAAAGATAAATCTTATAAAGAAGCAGCTAGAAACTATCTTAATGCAATACTTATCTCAAGAGATGATGCAAAGTCATATTTTGGGCTTGGAATGTGCTATAAGAATACCAAAAATTATGCAAAAGCAATTAAATACCTTGATAAAGCAGTAAAAATTGATGAAAATTATTTTGATGCCTACTATGAACTTGGAATATGCCATCTTTTAGAGGGGATTCCTTGCGGTGCAATTAAAAATTTTGTTCGTGCAGTTCAAGTTAATCCTGACAATCCCGATGCTATTTTGCAGCTTGGAGTTGCCCATGAAACTTGTGAAGAATATGATATGGCGCTTATGATTTATCAGAAGCTTATTGAAAATTCTCCCGAATACAAAAAAGCTTATGAACATAAATCAACTTTATTAATGAAAATGAATCGTTACAGAGAAGCTTCTTTTGTATTAAATGAGCTTTTAAGACGTAATCCTGGTGATACGGAGGCTTTCGCAGGTATCGGAATCTGCCTTGACAAACTTGGAAAAAGAATTGAGGCGCAAAGATATTACAGAAAATTCCTTCAAAATAATCCGCTTTCATCTCAGGCACAGTTTATCAAATCCCGTCTTGAAAAGCTGAAAGCTGTTTCTGCTGTTGATGTTAAAAAGTTTAGTATTGTTTAATATTAGCGGTGCTTTTAGGTGAATTTTTGCAACGTTATTTACCGATGCAGAAATGGTCAAAAATGTTGTTTAATATATCATCGGTTATTACTTCGCCTGTAATTTCATCCAAGAAAAGAAGCGCTGATTTTAGGTCTATTGAAATAAGATCTTGAAGTTCAAATCTTTTGGCAGCTTCAAGGGCATTAATCAGACTTTCTTTGCATTTTTGAAGACAGTCAACCTGTCTTTCGTTTGTTATGTATTCGGTATCTTCTATCGAAAAATCGCAGACTTTTGATTTGATAAGTTCTCGAAGTTCTGAGATTCCTTCTCCTGTTTTGGTCGAAATGTAAATCTTATCTTCGGCTTTTTTGTCAATTAAGTCGCATTTGTTCGCAACTTCAAGGTGCGGTTTGTTTTTGATAAGTTCATAAATCTCTTTATCTTCTTCTGTTATACCTTTTGAGGAGTCATACAGGAAAATTACCAAATCCGCTTCATCCGCCGATTGTTTTGAAAATTCAATCCCGATTTCTTCAACTTTGCCGACTTCATCTGTATCACGAATTCCTGCTGTATCAATCAGGGTTACTGCAACATCAAGATCAAGGGTTTCTTTGATTACGTCACGGGTGGTGCCGGCTATATCGGTTACTATTGCACGGTTTGTGTTTAATAAAGAATTAAAAAGTGACGATTTGCCGACATTCGGGCGTCCGACTATGGCAACTTTTATCCCTTGCCTTAGGATATTTGAGGATCGTGCGCAGGATAAAATTTTGTCGATTTCCGAAAGCGACTTTTCAAAACTTTCAATAAGATATGAATATTCAGGTTCGGCAACATCTTCCGGAAAATCAATTCCGGCAACTATTCTTGATAAAGTTTCAAAAATTTGTCCTCTGATTTGCGATATTTTTTCACTCAGAACACCTGAAAGGTTTTTTGCGGATTGAAGTGCAAAATTTTGGGTTTTTGCGTGAATCAGGTCTGCTACTGCTTCTGCTTGAGATAAGTCCATTTTTTTATTCAAAAATGCACGCTTTGTAAATTCGCCTCGCTCTGCTGTTCTTGCACCATTTTTGAGGACAAGCGAGAGGATGTTTTTTACAACATTTACCCCGCCGTGGCAGTGGATTTCTATTACATCTTCGCCTGTGTAGCTGTGAGGATTTTTGAACGGAAGGATAATAACTTCATCAACTTTTTTCTCTCCGTCTACAATCCAGCCGTGTGCAATTTTTCCGGCTTCAAGATTGTGTTTCGAAAATATTTTGTCTGCAATTTCAAAACTTTTGTCACCTGAAATCCTTATTACTCCAACACCTCCAGTTCCAAGAGGGGTTGCTATTGCCGCTATTGTGTCAAATTCCTGTAAAATATTCATAAAACGATTATACACTAAAAAAGGACGGAGTTAAATTATAAATCCGCCCTTTTCCTTTTTTTCTTTTTAAATAGAATTAAAGTCTTGAGGATAGCAGCATTGAGGCAATACTAGAGGCAAGTCTTGTGTAATCGCTAAAGTTTGACGAATTTGAGTAATTGCTGTTGTTATATGAGTTGCCTGAATTGCTGTTGTTTGAAGCTTGCTGTAAAAAGCTTAAAATATTCCCAACTGTCTGGTTTTGAACTCCGCTTAGGAAATCCATATAATTGTAGCGTCTGTTTAGCTCATCGTTTATAAGTTCATTTTGCTTAGCCAGAATGTCTTGTGATAGTGAATTAATTGCATCAGATCGGTTTGATTCAATTGAGTTTAAATTGTTCATAAATATTGAATTGTCAAAATTGCCAAAACGTGATGCAATATCTGTTTTCATATCATTTAGCATTGGGGTGTAGATATCATTAATTGTATCAATGCCCTTTTGCGTATAGGCGTTAAGCTGGTTTTGCAGATTTTTTTGTGTTTCTTCAGAAAAAGTATTGATTTTTGGAAGGTTTTCCAAAAAAGAATTTTGCGCATAATCATAGATTTGCTTTTCGGTATCTGACATGTTGTAATTTGAATAAATGTTGTTACCGCTTTTGTATTGAGAAGCTTTTTCTTCTCCGTTAATTGTTACGACACCGCCAGAGTATGCGGGTTTTGATGATTTTCCCATTTTTGTCCCTTTCTTGTTTTTATAAGGGACAACATTTGACGTAATTTTAAGGCGCATAGTTATTATATCATATGATTTAAATTTCTGTCCAGTCGCAATATTTTGTTTTTTTATAATATAATGAAACTATGGATAAAGAGAAATTAGATGAAATAAATCAACTTGTTGTTGATAAGAGGTTTGAAGAAGCTAAAAATGAGCTTGTAAAATATAATTTGGATGAAGAAAAAGAACTTGAGGCTTTAAAGCTTCTCGGGCTTTGTAATGTCAATTTGGAGCTTTACAAAGACGGTCAAAAGAATTTTGAAACCGTTGTCAAATACGACCCTGAAGATGCTTCAAGCTGGTTTTATCTTGCCAGTTGTTATGACAATTTGGATGATACGCTTCATGCAAAGTCAGCTTATTTAAAAGTTATTGAATTAAGAGAAAATTTTCTTGATGCGTATAAAAGTCTTTGCGTGCTTTACGTCAGATGTGACGAGCCTGATAATGCAATTGAGCTTGCTAAGAAGGCTTTAGAATTCGAGAAGGAAGATTATACTCTTTATTACATTGTCGGAACGGCTTATATGTCCAAGAAAAATTTTGAAGACAGTGTAAAATATCTTGAGAAGGCTTTAGAATTAAATCCTGAGCATTCTCAGCTTTACAACAATCTTGGAACTTCTTATATAACTATCGGAAAACTTGATAAAGCTTACAAAAATTTTGTGAAAGCAAGCGAGCTTGATCCGAATAATTCAATCACTTATTTTAACATAGCATCAATTTTGCAACTTAAAAATAAGCACAAAAAAGCTTGTGAATATTTTGAAAAAGCTTATGCAATCGAGCCTTCGGACAGCTATTTGGTGGCTTTGGCTTTGTCGGAAACTAAATGCGGCAAGTATGACAGTGCAATTGCTCATTATAAAACATTGATAAGTCATCATCCTGAAAAAGATATTTACCAATATAATCTGGCATGCTGTTATGAATTAAAAGAAGATTACAATTATGCTATAGGGATTTTGGCGCATTTGGTAATGCTTAATCCGAAATCGGTTTCAATGGCGCAGAAGCTTGCAAATCTTTATGTGAAAGTTAAAAAGCCTGTTCAGGCGAAAGAAATTTACGAAAAGATTCTGCTTCAGGGGAATGTAAATGAAGATTTGTACTATGAATTTGCACATATTTGCGTGGTTACAAACGATACCGATAAGGCAGAAAAAATTCTGAAAAAAGTTATAGAGCTTAACCCAGAACATGCTCAGGCTCATAAAGATTTGGGTGTAATTTATTTAAGTAAAAGACTTTTTGATTATGCAAAAGACGAGTTTGAAACAGCATTCAAGGTTGCGCCGGATAATTTTAGTATTGTTTTTGAATATGCAAATTATCTTCACGCTACAACTGAATTTAACAAGGCTGATGAGATGTATGCTAAAGCTTTAGAAATAGAACCTGAAAATGCTGAGGCATTGGCATTTTCTGCATTAAATAAGCTTCATACAAATGATTATGAAAAAGCTTTAGAACAGATAAATCATGCAATTGAACATTCAGTTCACAATGCGTTTATGCTTTATATTGCAGGCAAAGTAAGATTTGCAATGAAAAATTATGAAGATGCGAAGACCTTTTTGATTAAATCTTATGAATTAGAAAAAATTGAAGATGTGGAAAATCTTCTTGGAATTTGCTATATGGAGCTTGGAAATTTTGCCCAGGCGAATGTTATTTTCGAAAATCTTTTGAAGTCAAATCCGGGGAATATAAATCTTTTGCTAAATCGTGCAAAGTGTTTTGAGGGGATGAACGATAACACTTCAGCACTTGTTGAGCTTGAAAAAGCGGTTGAAATTTTCCCTGACTTAGAAGAAGCACATGAAATGATTAGAAGACTTTCATAGTTTAGTTTTTAGAGAAAAAGTTTTTGAGATATCTGCCTACTGTATCACGTGAAATTCCAAGATCTGTGGCGATTTCTGATTTATTTAAGCCTTCTTTGAATTTTTTAATTATTTTCGCCATCATATTTTCTTTTTTTAATTTTCTGTTGCCAAGTTTGTATTGCTGGCGAAGATATTTTATTATATTAATATCTGTATTTGTTATTTGCGCAATTTCTTTGCTGCTCATATCAGATTTTAGTAACGGCATGATTTTTTGAAGCCAGATTCTTTTAGGACTGTTTGTGAAATTTTGCTGATACCATTTTTGAATTGAGACTCTGCTTAAACCAGTTTTTTTATTAATTTCTCTTATTGAAATATTTTGTCCTGTGTATTTTGGGAGAACGAAATCTATTTTTTCAGAATGTATTTTGCTTGGGAGTTTCAAGTTAAATCTGGCAATTAAATAATAAACTGTTCGTTCGCTAATGTCTAAAATCTTTGCAATTTCTTTTATTGATAAACCGTTATTAAGATGTTGTTCAAGTTTTGATATTGAAACTTTGACATGTCCGGTAAATGCTGGTGCAGGTAAATTGTAGGTTGTATTAATCATACTTATTTAAAACTTATCAAATTTTTTTTTGCTATTTTAAAAAGCAAAAAGGCGATTTTGTTTGAAATCGCCTGATAACCAGATTTACACTATGTAAGTGTTCAGAAAGGAAGTTTTCTGTTGTTGCTCGAGACTTAAAGTAGTCTTTTGCAATTAATACTGTAAAAATACAAGTCTGTCCCCACAAACCGTTTTTAAACAGATAAAACTATTTGATGATTTTGGAAATCAAATTGAATTAGTCGCCCAAATTCAGTTGAGAGAATTGAACGATTTTATTTTTACCTCGTTTTTTAGCATTATATAATGCGTGTTCAGCATAACGAATTATAGTATTGACATCTTCTTCCGTATCTTCAAGGCACGGATAAGTTGAAATTCCGCCGGAAATTGTAATAGGATGTCTTTCTTCTTCTCCAGCAGGTATAAATTCCATTTTCTCAATATCACGTCTGAATCTTTCCGCAAAAAGGAATGCATTTTCTTCAGAAGTATTTGGAAGAATTAACAAGAATTCTTCATCTCCATATCGAGTTAGGATATCTTCTTTTCTAATAAGTTGTTTAAGCTTATCAGCGATAGAACGTAATAAAACATCTCCCCAATCGTAGCCGTAAATATCATTTACAACTTTGAAAAAGTCTAAGTCAAACAACAAGCAAGACAGTTTTGTTCCGTAACGTTTAGCTCTTGACATTTCTTGTTCAAGACGCTCGTGAAGATATTTTCTGTTATGAAGTCCTGTCAGTTCATCTGTTGTTGAAACCTGTAAAAGTTTTTCTCTTAAATCACGAATTTTTAGAAGGGATTTAACTCTGATTAGAAGTTCGGCGTTATCAACCGGAGTTTTAATCATATCGTAAGTGTACGCTCTGACGGTTGAACCTTTGAAAACTTCACCAACAAAAAGAACAGGTGTTTTAAATTTAACAACCATCAAAACATCTTTAATATCCGGAACATCTTCAATTACTAACAATGCGGCGTTAAGAGTTTCATAATCTCTTAGCTTTGAAGCATCTTCAATTCTAACATTTACTTCCTCAATCCCTGATAAAACATCTGCAAGGGAGGAAGATTTTTTGCTTGTATAAACGATAATATTTCTCATCTCAAATCCTTACTGTCAACTTACTCTTATTCGCATTTTATCACGCTGTAATATTTAAAACCAATTTGTAACAAAGTTTTAACAAAATTAAAGTTATTCATGGTTTTGTCGTAAGAGGGATTATTATGACAGAGGTTAGTAAAATAAATGCGGCAATACGTTCATTTTTAGCAAACAATGCGGAATTGAAATCACTGCCGAAAAGCAAAATTTTAACGATAATGGTTATGCAGGGCGTAATCAGTCATTCTGATGCGTCAGAATATTTAAAAAACTCTACGTTTGATACGGGTTATGCAAGTAATATTCAAGTAATACCTGCTTGGGAAGCTGATAAAAAAGCGTTTGACGAAAGTTTAGCTGTTTTGAATGCGACTGCAGTGAGCGCAAGACAGAAGCTTGCCGATCAGGATAATTACGACGGATTTTTTGCAAGAACATTTAACAGTATTAAAGAAAATTTTAATTTAGAAAATAAAAAATCAGATAGTGAAAATGAAATTTTAAGAATTGAAAAAGAAATTTCTGAGCTGGAAAAAGCAGAATCGCCTGAAGATTTTAAAGCCAAGTTTAAAAAACTCAGAGGCGTAGAATTTTCATCAGCAAAGGTGCAGGATTGTGCTCGAAAGGCAGAAATTTTTAATAATGCTGAGAATATAAAGGGTGTTGTAGATGGGATTAAGTCAAAACTTTCTACAGCATCGTTCAATGAATTAAACAGTGGTATAGTGCAGGCATTTCAAGCACTTGGAATAGAAGATGAAAGTCAAATAAATGAAATATTAAAGGACATAGAATCTTCTCATAAAGGTAGTGAAACAATACAAAAATTTGGCGGAGATTTCGAATTTGGCAAGAACTATTATGGAAATACTATATTAAAATCGACAAACAACAGAGGCAAAACTGTACCCGCAAATACGGAGCAATTGAAGCTAATTGCGGAAGAAATGGAGTTGCGTTTAAACAGGGCAGCTGCAGCTGCAATGGGTATTGAAATTTCAGAAACTGCGACAAGTAAAGAGATTGAGAACCTGATAGATACAAAATACAGCACTTTAAAGGGTGAATATAATAAGTCATTTGAATCTGCTTATGGCAAAAGAAATATAGAAACGATGGCAGATAATTATATAAAATCACAGAAGCAAGGTGCTGGGTATGCTCAAACAACGCTGGATATAATTTCTCTGGCGACAATGTTTATGGGCAGCGGATTAGTTTTAAAAGGTGCAAGTTTGTTATCTAAAGGTGGTACGGTGCTTAGAGCCGCAACAGCAGCAACGAATGCAGCATCAAAAGTAGTTCCGGCGGCTATAGCTGTCCAAGTTACACGTCCTGTTGAATTAACAGAGAATTTGACATCAAAAGAACCGGATTGGAAAGCTTACGGAATGAGTGTTGCAGAAGGAGCTATGTGGATGGCTTTAGGTATGGCAACAGGTGTTGTCGGTGATAAAGCAAGATTATTCCTTGGTCAAAAAGGGCTTTCTCAAGTTGCCAAAAATACGGGTAAATCAGTCACTGAGCTTATAGATTTATATAAATCAGGTCATAAACTTCCTGCAAATCTCGGTAAATCCTTGGGGTTAATAGAAAATGCCTCAAAAGCAAGCGGGATGGGGGCAGAGTTTACTGCGGATGTAATTGCGACTTATGCAATTCAAGCATCTCGAGGAGAAGATATGACCTTAATGGATTATATCGGATCAGCAAACGGAGCCTTGATGGGAACTGTTATGCACAAGACTTTTGCAAATATTTCGGATGCTGAAAAAGTTAAAGTAATACAAAAGGGGCTTCTTGAATCAAATCCTAATATGTCTAAAGATGAGTTAGAAAAAGCTTCTAAGGCATTATTAGATGTTCATAGGATAGCAGAAGAAAAAAGAGCCAAAGAAACTTCAAAAGTTACAGATACGTCAACGCCTGCCAAAGCGAATGAAACTACTGAGCCTGCTAAAGTTGCTGAAACAGCAGCACCGGTAAAAGCCGCTGAAACGACAGAATCTTCAAAAACAGGCGAAGCTACCGAAACCGCAAAAGCCTCAAAAACAGCAGAAGTTGAAGCTTCCAAGGAGGTTTCGCTCACCCGTGAATCAGTAAATGCAAAAGGTGAAAAGATTTTAGTTTTAAATGAAGAAGGCGAAGCAATGGCAAGAGCTTCGGCGGCTGAAATACACGAAAAAGCTGTTAAAGCTGAAGCCGGTATTGTTAATTTAATGGAAAAAGCTGGCCTTGGCAAATCCGGTGTAAATATGACACATCGCCCGAAAAGCGCTCAAAGTTTATATGACAAAATAAGAAATGCTTTAACAGATATAAAATCTCCTGCAACATTTAAAGATGCCATAAAATCAGTAAGAGATGCCGTCGGCACAAGAACTGAACTTGGTGATTTTGATTACAAAAAGCATCCTGATATTGTTGAAATGTACAAAAAAAATCCTAAAAAAGCAATTCAAATGGCGGCAGAAAGACAGTCAGAAGAATATGTTGCAAAAGTTAAGGAGATAATTAGACTTCAAGCAGAAGATCCAAACAGCGCAGCCTTAGGTGCGATAAATATTTCAAACTATATGGGTAAAGACGGAATTCCGTACTTTTCAGAAAAACAGGTTGCCGTATTAAGAGATTACGCAGCGCAATTTGGTATAGAACTTAATGTAAAAAACAAACTTACAAAAGTCAGACCGTCAGGTTATACGGCGTTGCAGATGAATTTTGTGACAAAAGACGGATTTATCTTTGAGTGGCAGTTAAGAGGCTCAAAAGTAAACAAATTTGCCGAATGCGAGCATGTCCCTTATGATATCAGAGAAGGTAAAGACGTAACGGGTGGAAATCCTTTATTGAAGGAGCTTTATACCCCGATTGAGAATGCAGTTAAAGCTTTGTCGCCTGAAAAATACGATTTGTATAATGAATATTTGACAGCGCATTACGAACATTTAAGAAAGCTTGAACTTGGATTTGAAAGCACACCGCCGAAACTTGAGGATTTTGGTCTGACCGATCCCAAATTAAAAGCAGAAAATCTTGAATTATTGCATGAACTTTCAGACGGCTTGAAGAAAGGTAAAATAGATAAACAAACAGCTTTATTAAAATATTTTGTAAAAACGGAAAAGGCTGTTAATATTCCGTCAGGAAAATTAAGTGCCGAGGATATTCATCTTGAAAAAGGCTACGTATTGGACCAAAAAACAAACAAGCCTGTAAAAGTTGATTTAGACAAAATTAAAGTTAATACCAATGAATATTTAAATTCGGGTAGTATATCAATAGAAGATGAATTTGGCAATATTTTAGGCAATGTAACTTTTGATGTAAGAAATAACAAATCTTCAGAGCCAAGTATTTATTTTGAAGGATTGGTATCAAATGTTCAAGGAATAGGTATTGGCACAAAATTAATTAAAGAACTGGAAAACATAAGTAGATCTCACGGATTTGGCGGAAGATTAATTGCAACAGCAAGTCCGATGAAAGGTTTGAATGGCAAATTAACAAATATTGAGTTTTACTATAAGCAAGGTTTTAAAGCTGTTTCGCCGGAAAAACACGCTATGATTGAAGAGTGTTTAAAACAGAATAAAGAAATACCGCTTGCATTAAATTATTTTACAGATATAGAATATATTCCAAATTAATGTATAATAAGAAATGAGGATAAGATTATGGAACGTATAAATCCTGCAAAATTGAATAAAATAAACCAAACCGGAGCGAAAGTTAAAATGGAGAAAATTGAAGATAAGATTTCTGCAATGATTAAAAAACTTAAAACACGTGCGGAAAGAGAAGTTTGCGAGTACGGAAGTTTTAAAATAGTGAAAGAAAACTTGCAATCGCAGAATAAAGAAAGTTTGGTAAAAGAATTAACTTTGCAGGTAACTCCGTTGCCTAATATTTTGAAAGGCGAAGTTGAAAATTTTGAAAAGCTTCGTTATTTGGAGCTTGTCGGAGAAGGTCCTAAAGGTCAGACTTCAAGCGTAATTTTAAAGCGCGGGACTAAAGAAGATATTTTAGAAAAATTGGACGATAAGGAATTGATGTCCAAAATTCAAGAGAAAGTTGACGATTTTAATATAAGTTTTAGAGAAGACTAGAATAAATAATAATCAATTATGGCAGATGAAATTTTTGAAAAATTTTATAAATATATAGAGCCTAATTTAAAGAGTTATGAGTTAATCAGAATAATTCTTCTTATAATTACAGTTGTTTTAGAACTTGCGATTGTGGTCTTAATATTATATTGGTTTTTTGAAGGTGTTATAACATTTCACAATGCAACTCATATTAAAGCCGTTTTGGCAATGATAATTATAGGATGCTTTCTTTATCGGTATATAAAAAAACACTTTGAGATAAAAATAAAAGAAAAAATTATTGAAGATTTTATGGAGTGTTTTAGTGATTTTGATTGGGAATGCTGGACATTAAATGACAGTCAGATTGATACAAAAACTTTAAAATCAATAAAAATATTACCGAATTTTAAAGACAACTATTCTGATGACAATTTTGTTGGAACATATAAAGGAATTCCTGTAAAAATCAGTGAACAGACGTTAAAGTTAGGTCACGGAATTTACAAAACAAATGTATTTAACGGAATAGTAATAGAGTATAATTTTGAAGACAGGTTGTTGTTTCCTGCAGAAATAATAGTCAAAGATAGCGGATTTATTGCGCCAAAGGGATATGAAAAAGTTATACTTGAAGATGCGGAATTTAACAGAATGTTTAATGTATATTCAAATAATCAAGTTGAATGCCGTTATATCTTAACTACTGGGTTTATGGAAAAGTTAAAGGCATTAAAGATATTATTTGATGCAAAAAGCATAGCGCTTTCTTTTTTGGGGAATCATCTTTATATAGCAGTTGACATTGGAAGAGATTCTTTCAATATTGCAAAGCTTAACAGACGTACAAATGATAAAAAACTTTTTGAAAAGATGTATAATCAATTTGATTTTATATTAAAAATATCGGATTTATTGCAATTTACGAGAAAAATTTAATCATTGCCCCTTAGGAAATGTCGTGATAAAATTTTTTTATGGAAAAAGTTTTGTTAAAAATTGAACCTATGCAAAGGGATTATCTTGATGATGTAATGGTGGTTGAGGAGAAAGCATACGGTCCTCATCATTGGTCTAAGGAATCTTTTTTCAATGAATTAAACAGTGAAATTGCGAAATATTACTGTGCATTTAACGATAAAGGCGAACTGGTTGGATATGCAGGCTGTTGGCAGATTTTAGAGGAAGCGCATGTTACAAATATAGCGGTTTCGCCTGATTTTAGACGAAAACATGTAGGTGAAGCCCTTTTGATGGTTTTGATTGAATCTTGTCGCAAAGCAATGGTTAAATATATAACGCTGGAAGTAAGAGTTTCAAATGAACCTGCTATAAAGTTGTATGAAAAATACGGTTTCAGATCACTTGGAACACGGAAGGGTTATTATCAGGATAATGATGAAGATGCCTTAATAATGTGGACAGAAAACATGTTTTACGATAAATTTAAGAGTATATACTCGCAAAATCTGAAGAATTTGAACGAAAAAACAGGAATTACATATATATTATGACAGAAGAAGCCGTACAACCTCGTGTAAAAACCTCCGCAAACGTAAGATCAGGTTTAAAGTTTAGTTTAAGCAGTCTTGTGTTGATAATTTTTTGTTCATTTTTGCTTGTTGTATCGACGTTTATTCAACTAAATATAATTCATTTTGCAATTCCGTCAGAATTATTTTCCGGGCAAGAATTAAAAATACAGGATTACATACATAACTTTAATCTTATACCGCAAGTTCCTGCCGTAATGTTTATAGCAGCATTGTTGGGTAGAAAATTTGGACTTGCAAGTGTATTAATTTATATTTTGACAGGGTTATTTATTTTGCCGGTGTTTGCACTTGGCGGAGGCTGGAGATATATTGGAGAATATGGATTCGGGTATATTTTAGCATATATTCCTGCGGTATTTTTAACCGGAAGTATTTTAAAGTCCGGATTTACCTATAAAAATATCGGAAAGGCTGTTTTTGCAGGGGTTTTTACAATTCATATAATCGGAATTTTATATATGCTCACGATTGCAGGGATAAAGCAAGAAGGCCTAATGTTTATAACAGGCTGGATTATGGCGCAGAGCGGTGTTAAGATAATTTATGATTTCATATTAAGTTATCTGTTAACATTGATTGCAAAATATTTAAGATTAATTCTTTGGTTATATATGTAGGTTATCTGCTTAAGTATTTAATTAATTTTGAAATATCCTTGTTCCATAGTCCGTTCCAGTTGCGTAGGATTATATCAGCTGGGCAGAGATCTTCAAGGGTAAGCTCTTTTATCGGATCTAAGAAATTTTCTTCTCTTGTATCCATTTCAATAAGGGATTTTTCGGTGATATAGAGAATTTCTTTTGCAATTTGCGAGGTTTTAATTCCGCAAATTTCAGCATCAAGAGCGTTTTTAGGAACATTGTATCTCAGTTCGGCAAAATCTTCGTAAGTAAATTTTGCAAAAAGTTCTTCAATTTCTTCCATTGCGGATTTGTTGTATAGAATTCCTTTGTATATTGCAAGAACGGCATAGATTAAATCATTTCCGACGCAATCGTGGTTACGAATTTCAATAAAGTTTCTTAGGCGAACTTCAGGGAAATAAAGGTTTGCGTGAAGATTAAAATCATCCAATTCAGCCTCAAAATCTCCAAATCCTTTTTGCATAAATTCTTCAAAATTAATTTTTCCTTTAAGCGGAATAGGTGCGCCGTTTCGGTTAATGAAAATCATAGGACTTTTGAGAACATTATTGACATATTTTTCAAAAGAAAAATCACTATCCATTTTTCCGCAGAAGCCGCAGCGGTCGTTGTCAGTGTTAAGCCAGCTTAAGGCGCGGAAAGTCTTATACCCTGTTTCCACTCCGCCTCGGATGGGTGAATTTGCAAACATAGCTGTCATAAATGGAGAGAGCTTGTTTGCGATAGTAAACTTTCTCATTGCATCTTCTTCATCTGTAAAGTCAAATGCACCTTGTATTCCGGCTGTTTCTCTCATCATAACATCGGACAAAATTCCCCAAAGATATCCTGCCATAATTTTGTAACGTTTTTTAGGAATTAGCCGAATATTTTTGTGTGTTGAAAGCGGTGAAACCCCGTATTCAAGAAGTTTAATTCCGAATTTGTCAAAGATAGGTTCCATTTTTTTGTTAAGAGAATCTATTTTATTTTTAAGATCAAAAATTGTTTTTTCCGGTTTAACACTTAATTCAACCTGACATCCGGGTTCAAGCGTAATTGTGTCGTGATTTTGTTTTAGCCCGATAATGCTGTAGTCATCAGTTATATAATCCCAGTTTTCTTTTTTAGCGAAGGTTCTTAGAAAATCGCAAATTCCAAAATCTCCGTCATAAGGGACAGCTGTATTGGTTAATTTTGCAATCGGAAGCCTTTCATATTCAATTCCGACATTTAAATCACTTGCAGTTTTGCATCCTGATGTAAAAAGTTTTAAAATATCATTTTTTTCAAGTTTTTGTTTAGTTTGAAGATTACTCAAGGCTGCCTCCGTTAAAAAATATAATACTATAACCATTGTTAAAATATCAAATATAATATTAATAAACATTAGCCTGTCTGTGGTATTATAATAGTTAAGATGAACTATTTTGAACGTGCAAAATTTTTTAAGACTAAAAAACGCCTCGGGCAGAACTTTTTAATAAATCCGGATGTTATTTCGGCGATAATTGAAAAGGCTGAAATTTCACCTGATGATATTGTTATTGAAATTGGCCCCGGAGTTGGGTTTGTGACAGAACAGCTTGTGAAGTATGCTAAAAAAGTTATTGCAATTGAACTTGATGAGGAAGCAGTTAAGGAACTTCAAAAGTTGGAGGCTCCGAATTTGGAAATCATTCATAAAGATATTTTGAAAACGGATTTTTCTGAATTGACTGATGAAAAGGTTAAAATTGTTGCCAATATTCCATACTATATAACAAGCCCGATAATTGCGCATTTGCTCGGTGAAGTTGATGATTTAAACAATACAAATCGAAACCTGATAAAAGACATAATATTGATGGTTCAAGAAGAAGTTGCCTTAAGGATGGCGGCGAATGAAAATTCACCGTCAAAACAATACGGGTTATTAACAATTTTGTCGCAGTTTTGGGCAGATGTTGAAGTTTTCAAAAAAGTCGGCAGAAAATCGTTTTATCCTGCCCCGAAGGTTAATTCAGCACTTGTAAAACTAGTTGTAAGAGAGCAGCCGAAACTTGAATTGAGCGATTATAAACATTTTAGAAAAACAGTTAAAGCGGCATTTTCTCAGAGAAGAAAAAATATTAAAAACTGCTTGCTTCACGGGGGATTTTTAAAAGATAATGTGCAAAAGTCACTTGCAGCACTCAATATTTATGAAAACACCAGAGGTGAAAAACTTTCGATTGAAACTTTCGGGAAATTATCAGAGGAGCTTTTAAAGAATGAAAATCCAGTGTCCAGCAAAGATTAACCTGACCTTAAAAGTAACCTCAAAACGTCCTGACGGTTTTCATAATATTGAAAGTATAATGCAGACGATAAGTTTGTACGATTATTTGACGCTTGAAATAGAGTCTTCACAGAAATTTGAAATTAATTTGAGCGGAACAAGTGATGAAATTCCTTATAACGAGAAAAATTTAGTCTACAAAGCTATAATGCTTTTTATAGAAAGAGTAAATCTTTCTCCGCATAGAATTTCAGTTTATATTGAAAAAAATATACCTGTATCTGCGGGGCTTGCCGGTGGAAGCACTGATGCGGCGGGGGTTTTGAAAGGGTTAAACAGCTATTTTAACAATCCTTTATCACAAGATGAACTTCACAAATTATGCGCAAAACTTGGTTCTGATTTAAATTTTTGTCTGGAAGGCGGAAGACAGCTTGCAACAGGCAGAGGAGAAATTCTTGAGCCTTTGCCGTTTGAGGAGCTTGAAGTTTCGGTGATAAAACCTCTTGAATTTGGAATTAGTGCAAAAGAAGCTTATACAAAGTTTTCGCTTAAAAAATCCGAAAACAAAACCGGACGTGAAAATTTTAAAAATGATTTGGAGTGGGCAGTGATTGATGATTATAAACAACTTCAAAAAATAAAATCACTTTACCCGAATTCAATGATGTCAGGCTCAGGCTCCTCTTATTTTTTAATTGGCGGGGACTTTGAAGAAATTGACGGTTATTTTATAAAAAATGGTCTAAAATCCGTTCCGTTTGGGGTTAAAATTTTATAAAACTGGATTTTAAAAAGTGAAATTATATTTTTTCGGGGAATTTTTTGTATCTGATGTAGAACCCGAATAAAATTAAAAATCCAGTAAATGCAAACAAAATTCCCGGAACTGCGGTATATTGGTACCCCAGTCCAAGAGTTATGGGGATTCCTCCGATGTAAGCGCCGATGGCATTTCCAAGGTTAAAAGAAATTTGAGCACAAGAAGCTCCAAGGATTTCGCCGCCTTTTGAGTTTTTAATCAAAAGTACCTGCTGAGGAACTGAAACTGCAAACAGACAAGCTGTACAGACGCACATCAAAGTTACTGCAATAAAAGGATTTGACGAGAAAAAGAACATTCCGGCAAGCGCAATTGCTGCAATAAGTTGAGTACATCCTGCAACTTTTGAGGGTGAAAACTTATCCGAAAGCTTTCCGCTGATAATATTTCCCGTGCACATACCGGCTCCAGCCAGAATCATTATCAGAGAAATAAATTTCGGCTCAATATGAGAAACTTTTACAAGAAGCGGATTTATATAGCTATACAAGCAGAAAATCCCGCCGTTACCAAGGATTACGGCAAAAATTAATAACCAGGGCGCAAGCGATTTGAATATTCCAAATTGTCCTCGAAAACCTTTGTCAGGAAGCGGTTTAACTTCAGGAATAAGCCTTTTAAGCGAATATAAAACCAAAAGTCCGTAAATTCCGATAAGTAAAAAGGTTAATCTCCAAGAAAAACTATGGCTTAAAAATGTACCGATTGGGATTCCGCCAAGATTTGCTGCGGTCATTCCGAAAAACATTTTTGCAACAGCTTGATTTCCTTTGTCGTTATCTGCAAGCTTATCGGCTACAATTGAACCGACACCGAAAAATGCCCCGTGCGGAAGTCCTGCGGCAAATCTTAATAAACAAAATATGTAATAGTTTTGAGCAAAAGAAGAAGCAAGATTTGCTATCGTAAAAATTGAAAATAAAATGATTAAAATTTTCTTTAAAGGCTCTTTTCTTCCGAAAATTACAAGCAAAATTGATCCAAAAACCACTCCGAGTGCGTAAAATGATATAAAATTTCCCGCAGACGGAATAGAAACATTCATAGCTTTTGCAACGTCAGGAAGGACTCCCATCATTACAAATTCTGCAAGCCCAAGCCCGAATGTGCCAAGTGCAAGGGGTAAAAGGCATGTTGATTTTCGCATCAAGAAATAACCTCCGCTCTTTCTGCCTGATATTGTATAATAAACACAAGTGTTTTTCCGTAACTTTGGTTAAAAATTTAAATATCGGGCTTTAAGTTTTCTCAAAAATAGGGTATTATATAAATAGAAGAGATTTTTTGATAAGGAATAAATATTATGAAATCGGTTAAAGAAGTTTCGATTGAATCAAAAATTCAACGAAGATTAGAAAAAAGCCCCAAATGTCTTGAGTTAGTAAATTATCTTTTTGCTGACGAAGAATTGCAAGAGATGCAGGATTATGCAAACACTGTTTCTATAAAACGCTTAGGTTATAACGACCACGGGCCTGTTCATATGAGGCAGGTTGTCGGAAATGCAATAAAGATGTTGAATATTCTTCACGACAGCAACATAAAAACTTCACTTGAGGCCGAAGAAACAGGAACTTTTGAAGATAGCATGTGTGCGGTAATTTTGGCTGGCTTGATGCATGATTTAGGGATGATGATAGGACGTCAGGGACATGAAGATATGTCTGCAATTTTGGCTCAACCATTGATTGAAAGAGCTTTAAGACATATTTTTCCTGACAATCTTCACAAAAGAGTAATTATAAAATCCCTTGCGACAGAAGCGATTATCGGGCATATGTCGACCACTAAAATTCACTCAATAGAGGCCGGAATAATCCTAATTGCAGACGGTTGCGATATGACAAAAGGCAGAGCAAGAATTCCGATGTCTATAAACAAAACCCCGCGTGTTGGAGATATTCATAAGTATTCTGCAAATGCTATTAATCGTATAGGTATTCATCACGGAGAGAGAAAACCTATAAAGATTGATGTCGAAATGTCAGGTGATGTCGGTTTTTTCCAAGTGGAAGAAGTTTTGCTGACTAAAATTGATTCAAGTCCTGCTAAACAATACGTGGAACTCTACGCAGGTGTCGAAGGTCAGGAACGCAAGTGCTATTTATGATGCAGTAATCTCTGCAGTTTGAATTTTTATAACTTTTTGAAGATCATTTAGGCTAAGTTCAATCTGATAACCGATTTTGCCTGCGCTGAAAATTATTGTGCTGAAATTTTCGGCGGATTTGTCAATTGTCGTCGGGAAAAACTTTTTCATCCCGATAGGCGAGCAGCCTCCGTGAATGTAACCTGTCAGCGGCAAAAGTTCTTTTGATTTAAGCATTTCGATTGACTTTTCGCCGACTGCATGGGCTGCTTTTTTCAAGTCCAATTCCTCGGCGACAGGGAGCATAAAAACATAATATTTTTTAGATTTTGAAACAGTTACAAGAGTTTTAAACACCTGTGCAGGGTTTTGATTGAGGACGGTCGCAACCTCAATTCCACTTATTGCTTCAGTGTCAGCGTAAGTATAATGTTTATAATTAATTTTTAATTTATCAAGCATTCGCATTACATTTGTTTTAAATTCCATAAAAACCTCTAAAAAAATTATTCTTTTTCGACTTGTCTTCTCAACCATTCCATAATAATTTCAACCAAATATTCTTGTTGTTCTTGGGTTAGTGGTACATCTTTAGGGAATTTGTGCCATTTATTTATGCAGCCTCTGCAGCAACAAGCGGTTGCATGTTGAGCTGTAAAAACTGGGTGGCCTTTTGTGGGTGTTTGTTTTCCGTCATTCGATGGGTTTGCCGGCGCAATTCTCTTTGATATAAAATCCCGCGCGTGAGTTTTAATTGTTTCAAAACCTTTTGAGAGCAGATATTCTCGGTCTTTTTCTTTTAATTTAAATCGGCTTCTGAATTCGGATTTCTTTAGTTTTTCAAAAATTTTATCGTACATAATTTCAGGTTATCATAAAATTTGTAAAAAAATAAAATATAACAGCAAAAAATATTTTTATTCGGTTTAATATTGATATAGATTATATAAAGGAAGGATATCAATGCAAGTTACATTTACCGGAATAAAAAATATCGGATATATAAAAACATCGTTTGACTACGCAAAATTAAATATGATAAAGGAAAATGATCAAAGCTGGAAGAGGATTTTTCAGATGCCAGGGCCGGATTTTCAATTGGAAGAAGGGTATTTGTTGAATATGCAGCTTACGGATGATTTTAATGGTAAGCATTACACGGAATTTCAGAAGGCTCTTGAAAAATCACATCTGAAAACTTCAAATTTTAGAAATCCTATACATAAAAATTTCTTAAATATATTTTTTAATAGAGAGTTATCAAAAGAAGATGGTAATTTTTCTAAGGAATCATCATTTTTTATAAATGATGAACCTCTTGAATTGGATGACAAAAATCTTCCGTTATTTACATACCTTGCAAGGACAATAAGAGAAATTTCACAAAAACCCGAAGAAAAATTTGTTATTAATGAAGATTATTTGGCGAGTGAAGAATTAAGTAAAGGGATGTGCATGGGTGATGATTTAAAGAAAATCTTCGGTGAAAACTATTATGATGAAGCAAGAAGAATGCATAATCCTTCAGACGTCAAGGATTGTGCCAAGCTGATGGATAATCTTTTGCAGTCCGAAATGTATGATTATTTTAATAGGTAATTTAATTTAAAAATCTAAAAATTCGCCTTGTAAATCAGTAACAAGTGTAATTTTTTCTTTTTACGATGTGTTTAAAATGATAAGCAGAAAAGGAAAAATTATAATGAAGAATATTTTAAATATTTTGGCGTTATCGCTTTTGGTGACAATATCTTTTATGTATGGTGCGGAAGCAAATGAAATTAAATTTGATAACCAGAATTTTACTTTGAAAGCAACTGCACAATCTCTAAATTTGCCAAACGCAATGAATGAATATTTCCCGACAGGCGAAAACCACAATTCTTGGACAAAAATGATTGGTGTTTATCATTTGCCTGAGAATAAGGATCCGATTGATTACGCAAAGGATATAGACAAAGAAATTGAAAGTGATGATACCTGTTTGTTGTTGAAATTTGCTGAAAACAAAAAGACAGATCAGGCAGTTATAAGTTACTTGGAAAACGGAAGAGAAAACGGCAAAAATTTCTTTACATATAACGTTTACAAGTACGAAAAAAATCCGATTGAAGGGATTACGGAATTTCGCTATGCAGTTAAGTATTTCTTCAAGAATAACGATGAAATATTTAAGATAGCAGAAAAAGTGCGGGCCGACAATGACAAATATATGACAATGCTAATTACCTCGCCAATTCCGCCGATTGTAGAAAAAGAATTGACGCCTTAGAAAGGCATTCCATACATATTTTGCATACCGTTTTGCATCATAAACATCTGCTGGCTGCTGTCATAATTCTGTGGAAACTGTTCAAAACTCATTGGAGCAGTTTTCATTTTTCCGTCTGAATTTTTTTTGATTTCATGCGGTTCACGTTTAGCTGCAACTTCTTCTTTGTTTCGTTGGAAAAATTTTGGAACTGGCATTGCATAATCATCTGCATCATCTTGAGCTTCGCTGTTTTTATAATTCATATACATATAACTGTTCAAATCCTGTCCGTAACCTTCCGGCGGAACGTAGTTGTTAGAATTACCTCTGCCATCTGCCATTACTGCAGGTGCTGCTAGTGCCATTAAAATTGCTATACCGAAAACTTTTTTTATCATTAATCCTCCGTTAAAGATGTTGACTAACCCTTTATTACCTACATTATAGCAGAAATTATTTTGAAAACAATCTAAGTAATTCAAATGTGCTATTGCCAAGTTAATAAAAATTTGCTACAATTATAGCAGAAAGGTTAGGAATTGTAATTATGATTAGTGCTGTTAAAATGTTTGCCAACAATTACGCATTTGCGCAGAATCAAGCTCGTCAAGATATGATTAATCAAAGGTATAACGAGATCTATTCACACGAACTTGCACATCAAAGAGCCGGCGGCAGCCTTGCAGGCGGTATCGTAATTGAACGTGACAAAAACGGTATTCCGATTGGCGGGCATGTGCCGATTAGGATGCCATCTCTTGATAAGAATAATCCTGATAAAACAATTAAGGATGCCAATACTGTGATAAGTTCTGCAATGGCACCAATGGATCCTTCAGAACAGGATTTTAAAGTCGCAAATCAAGCAAGACAAATTAAACTTCAAGCTCAAAATTATAAAAATAACCACCAGCAAAATGGTAATAAATTAAACGTAATTGCATAATAATTTTCGGATAAAGCGGGCGGGGTAAACTTTGCTCCGCCCGCTTTTCCTTTACTTTTCAGCCTTTTTTTCAGCTTTTTCTTCTTTTTTTAATTCGTGTTTTACTTTTATTTCGTCCGCTTTTTCTTCCATTTTTTCTTTAATATGTTCGGCACTGTGTTTGATGTTTTCTTTAATTTCGTCTGTTTTTTCTTTGATGTTTTCAGCTGTATGTTCGGCTTTTTCTTTTAGTGTTTCTTTCATTTTTCATCTCCCTTATTTGTGTGTGATATTTGCTATTCACAAATTGATTATAGTTTATTTTTTTTAATGTTTAATCGGAGGGAAGTTTAGTGAAAAAAGAATTTATATGTATTTTTTGCTATTATATATTTGGGTTATTATTGCTTAAAAAGGAGATTTATATGAAAGGGCTTGTTTATAATAAGAATTTTGAGGGCGGAATAAAGCTTTGTGAAAGAGAAAAGCCTCAAATTAAAGATTCAAAAGATGCGATAGTCAAAGTTAAGCTTTCAGCTATTTGCACAAGTGATTTGCATATAAAGAAAGGTTTTGTACCTTTGGCGAAAAATGACATAATTCTAGGGCATGAATTTGTCGGAGAAGTTGTTGAAGTTGGAAGTGAAGTTAAAAAGCTTGCGATCGGTGATAGGGTTAGTGCAAATTGTGAAACTTTTTGCGGAGAGTGTTATTTTTGTAAAAGAGGATTTATAAATAACTGTATTCATGGAGGATGGGAACTCGGGTGTAAAATTGACGGATGCCAGTGTGAATATGTTAGAGTTCCTTATGCTGATAACGGATTAACAAAGCTTCCGGATGGTGTAAGTTATGAAAATGCTTTGTTTGTGGGTGATATTTTATCAAGCGGATATTTTGGGGCTGAGATGTGTGAGATTAAATCAGGTGATACGATAGCCGTAATCGGAGCAGGACCTGTCGGATTGTGTGCTATGATGTGCGCAAAATATTTGGGTGCTTCAAAAGTTGTGGCAATTGATGTGGATGATTCAAGGTTAAAAATCGCTTTTGAAAATGGAATTGCTGATTATACATTTAATCCTGCTAGATGTGATATAGAAAAAGAAATTAAAAATCTGACAGAAACAAGAGGTGCAGACGGAGTTATAGAATGCGCGGGCACAAAGGAAACTTTTAACATGGCTTGGAGAATAGCTCGACCAAATTCTGTTGTCGGAGTTGTTGCAATGTATGAGGAAAATATGACGCTTCCGCTTCCTCAAATGTATGGCAAAAATCTGACATTTAAAACAGGAGGCGTCGATGCCGTTCATTGTGAAAAGCTTGTAAAATTAATTGCTGAAAAGAAGATTTCAACCGACTTTTTGATTACTCACAAATTTAAATTGAGTGAAATAGAAGCAGCCTACAAGTTGTTTGAAGAAAAACCCGCAGGCTGCTTGAAAGTTGCTGTTGAACCTGATTAAACAGTATTGGCAAATTCTGAAATTGCTAAATTTTGATTAATAAAAATTTACTGTCTTTGTTTGCTAAAACTTTGTGATGTTCATCTTTTTTGAACATCATAATTTCACCTTTTGCAATTGTAAACTTTTCAGCGTCAAAATGAAGTTCAATTTCGCCGTCAATTACATAAACTGCGGTGTCACATGCGGAGGTATGAGTATCAATTATTTCTTCTTTTTTAATTGCAATTATACTCAAACAGCTTTCATCTTTTTCAAGCAGTATTTTTCTTTCAAATTTTCCGCCGTCAAGATTTACTATTTCTTTTGCTTTTAAAACATTGTAAAACATAAAAATTCTCCTTAAAAATATTACATTTTTAAGGTAAAAACTTTTTATAGATAATACTATTCTCCTAATGGGGAAATGTTTATAAGGTAATTTTTAAATAAAATTAATGAGCTTTTCTCTGTCTGATTATAAGTACAAGCGGGATAATCACCAAAGCCATAAGCCCGAAATATCTGAAAGTTTCGACATACCCCCAAAGGTTTGCCTGTTGGAGAAGCTGATGATAAATTTGATAATTAGCCATTTCTTTTGCTGCAGAGATATCGGTAATAGCAGAAAGGCTTCCTGCAAGAGCGTTAGCTTTAGCAACAAACGTGTCACTTGTATAATTTAGATGTCCGACCATCATCATCTGATGAGCCTGCGCAAATCTTGAAATCATTGTTGTTGCAATTGAAGTTCCGACAGCAGCTCCAATGTTTTTAAGAAGGTTTTGTACACCAGCAGCATTTGTTTGCTGAGCATTTGTTAAAGTGCTGCAAGAAAGGTTCATCATCGGAACCATTGCCATAATCATTCCTAATCCGAATACAAAGTTTGGAAGAGCAATATCTACAAGTGCTATTTGTGTATTAATTTCACCAAACATTAATCCGCCTATTCCAAGGATTATAAGTCCTGCAATAATCAAAGGTTTAGTTCCAATTTTTGGGGTTAGAACTCCGCAAATAACTGTTGCAAGAAGGCATCCTCCTCCTCGAGGTACCATGGAAATTCCGCTTAAGAATGAAGTGTATCCCATTAATTGCTGAAGCATTGAAGGTAAAATTGCAGCAGAAGCCATCATTACTCCCATTAACACAACTAAAACTATTGTTCCGAAGAAAAAATTCCCGTCTTTCATAACCGATAAATCAATTAATGGTTTCTCTTTTTTAATTTGAATCATAAAAAATGCAACCATTGCCATCATTGATATAGCAAAAGTTTTGCAAATCCATGCAGCTCCAAACCAATCTGCATCATTCCCTTTATCAAGTACGATCTGCAAAGTTAAAAGCCATACCGTCAGGAAGAAAAATCCCGAATAATCCATTGAAACGTTCTTTTGTTTTCTTGCATACGGCGGATCTTCGACAAGCATTTTTGTAAGATGAATAGCAATAATTCCAAACGGAATATTTACAAAATAAATAAACGGCCATGACAAAGTTTCGGTTAAATATCCCCCGAGAGCAGGCCCCATAATCGGCGCCATTACAACCCCAAGCCCAAAAACTGCCATTGCAGCAGCACGCTTTTCTTTAGGAAAAATCTCAAAAATAATTGCTTGCGAAATCGGCATAATTCCACCGCCTCCGATTCCTTGCAGAACTCTTGAAAATAGCATCATTGACATTGAATTTGAAATTCCGCATAAAATTGATGCGATTGTAAATATTGCGATACTTATTAATAAGTATGCTTTCCTGCCAAAAAGTTTACAGAAAAAATCTACTGCAGGAATTACTACACCAGATGCAACCAGATAACTTGTAATAATCCAAGTGGATTCATTGTGGCTTATGGAAAAGCTTCCTGCCATATAAGGAAGAGCAACGTTTGAAATAGTCTCGTCAAGCGCAAACATAAATACTGATAACATAACAGGTATCATTACTATCCAAGGATTTTTTGATGGTTTCCATTCTTCAATCGCAGGGGTGCTTGTCATTCTTTCTCCAATTCTGAAAATTAACGGAATTTTTAATATTTCGCCAGTTACTCTCTTATACTAAATAAATTAGCAAAACAGGACTTTTTTTTCAAGTGTAGACTAATTCGTAGTTTTTATTATTTAAACAAATTATAAATTTTATCAAACTGGAGTGTAATCAATTTTTGAAATTTTATCAGTTGCTTCAAGTTTAAAAATTACTGGTCTAAGTCCATCATTACAGCTGCATATTGCCACTCCGGGTTCTTTTATCCAATCACCAAAGTAAAAAACATCTTTTTCTGCGCCATGAGCAAGTGCAAAAACATATTGATAAATTGCTTTCCAAGCCTCATCACAAAAACCGTTTGGTTTTGCATAATCTGCGTAAAATATTTGTCCTGTTTTCATCATTGGACATGATGTTAGGCCTTCTACTCCGTATTGTTCTGCAAGTTCTTTATCAAGTGTTGTTTTGAGAACTGTAATTTTAACTTTTTTCATTATATTTAGACTTTCTTTTTAATGAATATTAAATTTTTTTGAATATCAAAGATGTGTTAATTCCGCCGAAGGCAAAGTTGTTTGACATTACAATTTTGTTATCCATTTCAACCCCTTCTTTTTTTATATAACCAAGGGGCGCACAATTTTCGTCGACTTCGTTAAGGTTAAGCGTCGGATGATACCAGTTGTTGTTCATCATCTCAATTGTCATTATTGCTTCTATTGCGCCGCAGGCACCAAGTGTATGTCCTGTGTAGCTTTTTAGTGAACTTATCGGAACATCACGCTTGAACACGTTATAAGTTGCAACACTTTCTGCAGTATCTCCTTGGATTGTTGCTGTGCCGTGGGCGTTTATGTAACCTATTTCATCTGAAGAAATCTGTGCGTATTTTAAAGCTTCAGTCATTGCATTTCCCATAGTTTCAGGATTTGGATTAGTTATATGGGTTCCGTCAGTTGTGTTTCCGTAGCCTATGATTTCTGCATAAATTTTGGCTCCGCGCTTTTTAGCGTGCTCATATTCTTCAAGAATTAATGTTCCTGCACCTGCACCGATTACAAGCCCGTCACGGTTTTTGTCAAATGGAGAAGGTGTAAGTTCAGGTGTGTCATTTTTTAGGCTTGTGGCATAAAGTGTATCAAAAATTGCAATATGAGTCGGTTGAAGTTCTTCCGCTCCGCCTGATATCATAATTGTTTGATATCCGTCTTTTATTGCTTCATAAGCTGCTCCGATACCCATTGAGCCTGATGTGCAGGCAGAAGACGTCGGGATTAGTCTGCCTTTTGTCTTAAAATAAAGCGAAATATTTACAGCAGCTGTTTGGGACATCATTTTTACATAAGAACCCGAATTGAGATTTTTAACTTCTTTATCTACTTCCATTGCGTAAAAATCAATCAGAGTTGAGATTGAGCCTGATGAGGATCCGTAAGAAACTCCTGTTTTGCCGTTTGAGATAATTTCATCATTTAAAAGCCCTGCATCTTCAAGAGCTTTTTCTGTCGTTGCAACACTCATTAGAGCAATTTCGCCCATTGTGCGGGTTACTTTCCTTGTGTAGTGTTCTGGGATTACAAAGCCTTGAACTGGTGTTGAAAGTTTTGTGTTTAATCTTCTGTACTGTTCAAGTTCAGGAGTATATTTAACACAATTTTTATAAGTTTTTAATCTTTCAAATGCACCTTTTACATCGCACCCTAAGGGACTTGCAAGCGCCATACCTGTTACTACAACACGCCTCATTGGTAAAGTCCTCCGTTTACTGAGATTACCTGACCTGTTATGTAGGAGGCATCCTCGCTCATCAAGTAATTAACAAGGCTTGCGACTTCTTTTGGCGAGCCGAAACGTCTCATTGGAATTGCTTTTTTAAGCTCATCAGCAGGAAGATTTTTGGTCATATCCGATTCAATAACCCCTGGGGCGACACAGTTTACCGTAATTCCTCTTTTGGCAAGTTCAAGTGCAAGTGCTTTTGTTGCTCCTATTATTCCAGCTTTTGAGGCGCTGTAATTTACCTGACCTCTGTTCCCGCAAAGTCCTGAAATTGAAGACATTGTGACAATTCTTCCTTTAATTCTTGAAGATATCATCGGCATTACAACTGGTCTTAGAATATTATAAAATCCTCCGAGGTTTGTGTTTAAAACATCATCCCATTCCTTATCTTCCATCGCCGGAAATACGTTGTCGCGAGAAATTCCTGCGTTTAAAACAACTCCGTAATAACAGCCGTTTTCTTCTATATCTTTTGTCAGAATTTCTTTGCACTGTTCTCTTTTTGAAGTGTCGAACTGCAAAATTCTGGTATTTTGCCCAAGATTTTTTATTTCTTCTGCGGTTTCTTGTGCCTTTTGAAGATTGCTGTTACAGTGAAGAACAATATCAAAACCGTTCTTTGCAAGATATATTGCAACTTCTCTTCCTATTCCGCGGCTTGAACCTGTTACTAATACATATTTAGACATTAAGCATACCTATAAGATTTATCTGATTTGCCGGCATATATGCGTTTATGCTTGCCTCGGCGCAAATTTCATCTCCATTATAAATAAAACATTCAAACGAAACAAGTTCGGTATCTGAAAAAACTTCTTTGGCCTCTACTCGGTATTCTTTACCGTTTTCAAAGCATTCAATGTGGTTTTTATATAATCTTGTGCCTAGTAAAAATCCGATTTTCGGTGTTTTGTTGTTGTTTTTAAAATATGAATAGCAGCCGAGAGTTTGTGCCATAAACTCAATTCCGACTATAGGAGAAATTCCGTTAATAGTTTTATCGAAAAACATTTTGTCTTCATATATTTTGACAAGAGTGCTTGCTGTACGATCTTCAAGATTGTAGTCAAGAATTTCGTCAATCAATATAATCGGGTGGTTGTGCGGTAGAACTTTTTCTAAATCATAGTTCATAATTATTCTCTCCCCAATATCATAACTGCATTCGTTCCGCCAAATCCAAAGGCATTACACAAAACATTATCTATTTTTTTGTTAACTGGTTTTGTAATCAAGTTTATATCAGGCAATGCGTAATCGTATTCACCATCATATACGTGAGGAATTATTGTGTTATTTTTAATTATGTGACAGCATAGGGCTGTTTCTATTGACGCTGCTGCCCCAAGACAATGTCCTGTAAGTGGTTTTGTAGCACTTACCTCTGTACAGCAACCCAAAAGATTGTATACGGCATTTGCTTCCATAAGGTCGTTTGTTTTTGTTCCCGTTCCGTGTAAATTTATGTAGTCTATTGCGTCCGGAACAAGGTTTGCTTCTTTTAGGGCAATTTTCATAGCTCTTTCCGCTTCTATTCCTTTTGGATCGGGGGTTGCTGAATGGTATGCGTCGGAGGTTTCGCCTATTCCTTTTATCTTAATTCCATTTACGGCTTTTTCTACAATGAAAAGTGCAGCGCCTTCACCAAGGTTTATTCCGTTTCTGTTTTTGGAAAACGGGTTTGTTTTGGTTTCGGATAAAATTTCCAAAGAATGAAATCCGAAAACAGGAAGTTTTGAAAGGGCATCAGTTCCACCCACGATTACCGCATCACAAATCCCGTTAGATATAAGTTTTCTTGCCGTCGCAAATGCTTTTATTCCTGATGAGCAGGCTGTTGAAACGCTTGTATAAAAACTTTCAAGTCCTAATTGATATTTTATAAATTCAGCCGGATTCCCGATTTCAAAGTGTTTTTTGTTATGGGATTTTTCGTATTCTTCAATACCGGAATTTGTAGTTGCAATTACTGTACCGATTCTTGATTTTGGATATTTTTTGAAAAGTTGTTCAAGATTTTCTTCCATATTGTTCAAAAGATGCAAGAGAAGCCTGTTTACACGCAGGTTAAATCTTTCATCTTTAATTTGCGGGAGGTCACAGTTTACTTTTCCAAAATAAAATTTTTTGTCTTTTACGATGTCTTCAAGCGGACTTAAAAATTCGTTTGAACCTTTAAGAGCATTTTCAAAAATCTCGTCAATGTTATTTCCGAGGTTGCATATTGCATCGTAACTTGTTATAGAAATTCCGCTTTGCATTTTCTCTCCAACTATAATAATATGTTAACATGAATCAGAAATTTTTTATATATAAGACATCAGTTTTAAAAAACGAAAAGCTTGATTTGTCTTTTGTGCCTATGATGACGAGAAGAAAGTTAAGCCCGATTGCACGGATTACTTTTGCTCTGTTAAACGAGTGTTATGACGGAACTGATGTTAATCTTGTGTTTGCTTCACAATTTGGTGAATTAGACAGGCTTGAAAGCTTAATTTCTCAATACACTGCAGATGGTGAAGTTTCACCGATTTCATTTGGTTCTTCTGTTCATAATGCTTCAATCGGAGCTTTTTCGCTGTTTAAGAGTATAAAAAATAAGTATAACGCAATATCAGCAAGTGAAAACAGTTTAAGTGCAGGTTTTTTGGATGCTATATTGGAAACGGAAAAAACACTTTTTGTTTATGTTGATACATTGCCGGAATTGAGCGGGGCTGCTTGCTTAATAGGTAAAGAGCCTCAAACAGATGCTGATGAAGTTGAATTAATTCTTTCTGAAAAATCTTTACAAGCTAATGAATATGAAAGATTTGTGAAATTTTTAAGTAAAGAAGCGTCAGAATTTGTTGCGCCATATTATGCAATAAGGAGAGTTGGATGATAAGACTTTGGCGCTCATTTCTCGGGGTGTTATGTTTTGCTT
This sequence comes from Candidatus Gastranaerophilales bacterium, assembly GCA_944326525.1. Lineage (GTDB taxonomy): Bacteria > Cyanobacteriota > Vampirovibrionia > Gastranaerophilales > Gastranaerophilaceae > Scatenecus. The sequence continues at coordinate 4,169 of CALVEG010000004.1, read as the reverse complement.
TTTTCGGTTTTGGAGCTGGGATTATAAGTTTTGTAATTTTCCCATATATACATTTTGCGCTGCCTGAAAATGAACAAAAAAAAGCGTATTCTGAAGTTGTTCATAGGGCTTGGAATTTCTTTATTCGGCTTCTTATGAAAATAAAGATTATTGGTATAGAAATTCCCCAGCGGGAAAAGCTGGAAAATTTATCGGGGAAAATAATTGTAGCTAATCATCCGACTTTTATAGATATCGTTATATTGATAGGATTAATCCCAAAATCAACTTGTCTTGCTAAAAAGGCAACTCTTAAAAATCCGTTTTTTAGAAATATTGTAAAATCAATTTATATAATTAATGATATTGATCTTGAAAAATTAAAGGAAGATTCAGCAAAATATCTTTCAGAAGGTTTTAATATAGTAATATTTCCTTCAGGAACTCGAACCAAGCCTGATGAAGATTTTAAAATTCATAAAGGGCCAGCCGCTATTGCACTTAATTCAGGTGTAGAAATAATTCCCGTTAAAATTACAACGAATTTCCCATTTCTTCAAAAGGGACAATTATTCTGTGATATGGGAGAAAAAACAGCGGAATTTAATTTTGAAGTAAAAGAGGCGATAAATCCTAAAGATTATGCGAATTTGCCGGAGATTAAGGCGCGAAATGCGATTTCAGAAAAAATTAAGGAACAAATAATTTAGGGTTTATAAGATTAAAAAGTACACTTCGTGTACAAAAAAAAACCTGATTTTTGGGGAAAATCAGGTACAAAATTTGTAGGGGAAAAATTAATTGGAGTTAAAATTTTATAGTAAGTATTGTTAGATTTAAATTAAGTGTAAAGCTTGTCTGTTTGCCATTGCAATAAAATTCATCTGTGCCAGCAAAACTTCTGATCTGTCTTCGTAAGCCTGAGGTGCTGGAGCCGTAAGCTTGTCTTGATACATATCTTTAAGTTTGTCATCAATTTTTGCTAAATTTGCAACTGCCATAATTCTCAGCCTCTCTTCTTTAAAATCATCTTGTGTATATATAAAGTATATACACTTTTAAAAATTTCAGTTTTTGACTTTGTTGTTACAAAACTTTACAATTAATTTAAAAATACAAATAGACAGGCAATTTTTCCAAAAGACATGTTTTTATAATTATATAGAGTTTGGTAGGTTAGCAAAATGGTTAGTAATTACAATCAACAATATAATATACCGATGCAGGCAGTGAATGGTCAGATGGTTCCTGTTGGCATTGATAAGGAAAAAATTAAAGAGGGAGTAGACAATTCATATATTGCTAACCGTGTAAAAGCATCTGCTGATGAGGAAACAAATCCGCTTTTGTATGCGGGAACAGGGGCTGCGATATGGTATGGAATATCGCAGGGGATGGATGTTTTCAACAAAAAATGTGCGGTAGATTATGAAAAGAGTGCATTTGGTAAATTAGGAGCATTTGGTGACAGAGTTGCAAATGCATTTAATAAGACTTGGTTAGGCGAAATATTTGGCCATTTGGGTAAAAAGACAAAGGATCTCGGTCATTGGATGACTGAGAAAAACAGCATAGCTTATTCATTGGCAAATCATTCGACACAGCCGGAATGGGGATTTGCAAAAACTCCCGGAAAAGGTGTTCACGGATTTTTGGCGATGGATATGCAGCAGATGTTTGAAGAATATTTAAAACCTGCAAGCCAGAACAGAAATAAATTTTCGTGGTTACAAGGAAAAGACGTAAATCCTCAGGTATTAGAAAGTTTGGGGATGCAGCAAGCTGATATAGAGGCATTTAAGAAAACCTTAAAGGGTAAGACTTTTGCAGAAAAACAGCTTTTGATGCAGAAAAAAGAGTTGGAACTTTTGGGATATAAACAAGATTTTATTGAACATATTTATAAAACAAGAGGCACAGCAGGTCTTGAAAAAATCGCTTATGCTAAAAAAGTTCGCAAAATGGGATTTGACTCAGTTGAGGCTTTTGAATCTGTTAAGAAAGATATAGTTGCACATCCTGATAAAGTTATGGAAGCGCTTGAAAAAGCGACCAAAAACGGTGACATAAAGGTTTCCATTTGGAAAAAGGGCGGTAATTTTGGAAAATTTATGCACCACATGTTTGGTCGAGAAGTTTCATTTAAAGAATATTTAAATAAATATAAAGCAGCATTAGGTAAAGGAAATTCAACAGCACTAGGCCGAGCATTACCGAAAGCATTGTCTTGGTTTTTGGAAGGTTGTACGAACAGATTTGCAGGCGGCAAGATTGCCGTTGCAATGCAGGCAGGAATCTTTGCTGATATGCTTATTCATACCTTAAAAGCTCCGAAAGGTGAAAAAGGTAAAACTTTAGCTGAAAGATTTGTAAACGACTTTACTTACTTTATGGCAATGCCTCTTGGGATTGTTGCAATGCACAAAGTCGGCGGTTTGAAATATGCAGGCATGACAGTCGAACAGGTTGAAAAGTTCCGTGCTGCAAGAGAAGCGTTTAATAATGATGTTAAAGCAGGTTTGTTGTCTGATAAAAAAGCATACAAGGCACGTAAAACCGAGCTTAAAAAGATGTTGAAAGCTAATGTTAAAAATCCGATTACAAAACTATTCAAGAAAATCGGCGGATTTATTAACATCGGTAACGAAACGCTTTTAGCAAGAAGATCAACGGCTAAATGGAATTTGAATTTTTTAAGGAAATCAGGTAATTTCTTCCGTAACTTGGCCGGTGTTCCATTAAGAATAGCAATACCTTTAGCAATAGTTTCACCTTTCCTTGCAAAATTAACAACTAAAGGTGCACACGCAATTTTTGGTAAACCGACAAAATCAGTTCTTGATGAAGATAAGGAAGAAACACCAAAAGACCCTCAGATTTCACCTGAACAGCAAAAGGCACTTCAAGAAGCTTTATTAAAAGCGGCTCAAGCTCAAAACCAGCCTCCACGAGTTCCTCAATCTTCGTCAAACTTGATTAATCAATACGTAAATCAGGCAAGAACAAGTCAACAGACTTCAACCACAACAACGCAGACTGTTCAAAATCAGCCTTCTCCGCTTTTGCAGACAACGGCGGGTACTCACCCTATAAATGTTAAACAATCTTCACCTTCTCCAATGGTAAGAGATGCGGCTGCAAAATTGACTCACAACAGTCAAGCACCTCAAACTCTTTCATATAGTTATATTCCTTCTCCGGATTGCAACATAAAAGCGGAAGCTCCAAAGCCGTCAACTCCGCAGCCCGCAAAACCTAAATATGTTCCATCTCCTGAAAATATGGTTTTACCTGGCCCGCAGGATGATTATACCGGAGTTGCAGCTGCAATGAAAAAATGTGATGATGCAGAAAAAATAGCTTCTGAAACTTTGGCGATGAGATGGTAAAATTATCTTTCAGAGCTATTGAACAATAAAAAATAATGTGCTAGAATACTTATTACTGTACGGGTGTTCAATTTTGTTCCTACATTTTTTATAAAAGGGAGAGTTGACTCTCAATGACATTGCAGTATACCCGCCGATTAAAATCGCCAGCGGGAAACGGATTTGTCAAGGCGCTCACCCACCTGCGAGACCAGCAGGTAACAAAATCGCATCCGTACACCAAAAGCACAATTCTTTTTTAGAATTGTGCTTTTAAAATGAATAAAAAAATACAAACCCCAATATTAACAAATGTAACAATTTTGCGTATAATTAAAGAATTTTTCTTAAAAATCCGACAAATAAAGAGAATAAGTCGACAAGAAAAGAAAAAGGAATCCTCAGAAAAATGGGAATGTCAGCATCACAGGCAAGATTGTTAACAATAACGGCGCGATTAAATCACGTCGAGCTTGAAACGCAATATTTGTCAAATGCAAAAATAAGATTATCCGACAGCACCCAAAAAGCAAGTGACAAATACGTTGCCGCTTTGAATAAAACAGAATATCAATATAATTATTACAACGCAGCAGGTGATAAAATCACAATGCCGTTGACGGGTTCAGTATTAACGACTTACGGAGAATTAAAAAATCAATACGGATTAATAAATTCAGCAGGCCAGATATTAGTAAGCGAAACCGATGCAGCAAACTTTGAGAATTCAAATACATTAGAAGAATTTTTGGAAAAATACGGAGTTTTAGGTGAACTTGGCACCGGCGACACAATTCAGGTAATAAACCCTGAATATGAAGC
>CALVEG010000003.1 GCA_944326525.1 Candidatus Gastranaerophilales bacterium | reverse complement strand
TGTTGATTCTTTATTTGCAAGTTTGGTTACAATATTCCCTGTAGTAACAATTCCATTAGCTGTTGATACTATCGGTTGTGAAAATGTCTTTGTTCCTGTGATTGTTTCTGTACCTGTCTTATGAACAAGTTCAGATTCATCAAATTTTACATTAGTTTCAACATTAAAATTTATTTTATTATCATTACCAATCTCTAAAATCTTCAACCAAGAGTCTTCATCACTCAAATCGTTATTATTATCATTTACTTTAGAACGAAACAAAGTAAACATATCACCGATAATATTCCAAACAAAAATTGATTTATTATAAACACTTCTATCAGAATACCTTAAAATACCAATATTAGTAAGGGCCTGTATAAATTGAGTTTTTACATTTCCATCTTCCAACTCACCATTCGGATTAATTCCAGCGAGCTGCAATACCTGATATAAAGAGTATGCTAAATCTTGTATATGCTCAGCTAAAATTGCTGTACCATCCTGTTGTCCGGGTGCACTTTCATTTTTAAATGCACCAAATGGCAAATCTACAGTCGCTGACTGCGTTTTTTCATAATCAAATAAATTTTTCATATATCCTCTCTAATACAAAGTAATCTTACATAGACAAACATATTCTGCCGGTCTAACTTTTAATAACAAATCGATAAAAAGCTTATACTGTCCGTATGTTATTGGATCCTCAACAGTTACCATCAAAACTTTATCCCATCTTGTTATTTGAACAGGCTCTTTATAGTTGTCGTCATAATAAAGAGCTCCATTACATATTGTCTTATACCCCGAAGCTCCATACTGTATATTCGAATCATTTATTGTCGATCCATATTGATTTTGACCATATTCATAAGTTCCAAGATAAGTCAAATCTTGCATCGGGATATTTTCAATTATTTTTACTTTTAACCCAGCTCTTGCCATTACTCGCTCTATATAGCCAAATCCTTGCCCTCCACGAAGAGCCCATTGAACCTCGGCATTTGCTTGACGTTCAGAAAGCTCATTCGATATAACATCTATATTAAAAAGGTCTTCATAATTTTCTACATCTGAAAGTTTTTCCGCATCACTCGCATATATATTTGAAGTCAAAAATGGCGCATTTATAATTCTTAACCCTGCACATCTTATATCCTCAAACGGTTTAATTAAAGAATAAACTAATGCTGAAATGTTTGCATTTATTAGCCGCCAGGCACGCCCCGTTCCAAGTAAACTTTTAAAACTTTGAAATATCATAACACGACATCCACACCATTAATCTTCAATTTTTCTAAGTATGCAAGACACCCTATGCCTAAAATTTCTTCATTAATTGCTGTTCCAGATGAATTTTTTAGAACAAATGAATTATAAGTTCCGCCATATACTTCAATAGCATTTTGTACGGCAGCATTCAGCTTACTTGCATTTATAGTAGCATCTTGCTTAGTATACCCCAATGCCAAAATATTTGGTTTCCTTGCATCCAAATATTTTACGATGGCTGCTTTTATTTTCGAATTTATGTCATTTGTAGCTGGCGTTAATTCATTTATTTCTACCTTATACCCCATATAATTGGGTTGAGAAAGTTTCACAATTGCACCAGCTGGTCGCCTTGTATTTTGTTGATCTTCAGTACCATTAATTGCAAGAGCAACTTGGTAAATTAATCCAGAACCTGACATTTCTTTAATATTGCCTAGTTCCCACTCCGGAAATGGATTAGGTAGTACATTACCAGTTGGTGTCCTACCGTTACCGCTACCAACAGCGACTACATACAATGTAATTATACCGGATTCAAGGACATACGGAAATATATCTGCCACACCAGAAACACCGGTTCCCCAAAGGAAATAATCTACTAAACTTCCCCCTTGTGCCTTTCGCCTGAAAGCTATTAATACTCGACGTCTATATTCTTCTACATCCTCATCATTACTTCCAGTTACAAGTACAGCTTTTACTGTAGCTTTATCAGGAATTCCATCAAATGGATTTGTTATATTTAATTCCGCCCCCTGATCCAGATTGCCTGTTGGGCCTGTAGTTTTAGCTTCAGCACTTAAAATAGCAACACCATTATCAGGATAGACAGACGAAACGGAAGAATATACTACTCCATTTTTATTACTTTTCCACAAAGTTCCAGAAACAATTACATTTGCGGAAACATTATCAATCTCCAATTGTAAAGTTGTACTTGTACCTTTTTTATATTCGACATCAAGCAAACTCCCCCACATTTGAAGAATTGGCAAAGAACAGGTCTGCGGTAAAATTTGCAGATACAACCAAGCTAAATAATTTTGAAACATTGAAGCCACACCAGCAACGGCCCAAGCAATTGATCTTACTACTGCTTTTGGTAATAAAGGAGCATCAATACCAGTTTCTTTTTTTATTCTTGTTGTATAATCACTTATTATATCTGATTGTATTTCCTTTAATGTTTTCTTTTTATATCCGGCCATAAATCGCTCCGTAATGCTTTAGTTCAGATTTTTCGCAATCCCAAATAATACTGTATTTTTCTGTTGTGTCATCCGGCTGTGTTATTGTCAGAATAACTTCAGTCTTTTTATCTAACGACGTTGATGCCGTTGCATCAGCATTTTTTATCAGACCCGAATTACTCATCCAGTTCAATTTTGAGGAAATCAAGGCTGCAAGATTTTTCAAATTATCCGGTGTGGCCGGCTTGTTAAATTCAGCCTCAATATCTATATCATCCCCATCTTCCCCTTCTATATCTATACCGTCATAAAAGGCCTTGCCTCCAAACAAGCTCAAATAAACAGTATTATACAGCGTGTAATTTAACTTGACATCCCCGTCATCCGCTATATCTAATTCGCCGCCGTCGCCGTTTTCTATCATCAAAAAATCCATAACATCTCAATCCATTCAAAGAATAACAAAATTAAATTTAACTTCCGCCCGTTACAATACCATCCTGAGCTACAACAGAGTTTGAGAACGTGCCGCTTGAACCGTTTTGCGCGACAACAACTCCGCCCGTTATCGTTCCTGATACATTCAAATCTCCGGTATGCTCCCAAACACCTGATGTTAAAATTTTTCCGGATGGAATTATTACAATATCACCGTTATTTTTAAGGTGAATTTCCGCTGTCACAGAGCTCCCATCTGCAGATACAGAATAAAGTCTCTTTTCACCCGGTGCTGATTTTCTTTCAGTATTATCCTGAAATAAAAATATAATGCCATCCCTCGGGTTATTTCCTAAAGAGTCATACAGCGCCTTTACACCTTCCGGAGGGTTGTAATCGTCCCCGCCGCCATGGAACTGCTGAAGATAAACAGCATCCGATCCGTACGGTGTTGTTTTGAATTTTCGGATAAATCCGACTATTGTTTTTTCAAGTATTTTGGCAATTCTTAGCATATTTAAAAAAAATATATTTTTATTTTTGAAAAATGTTGCATTTTTCAAAAACTATGTTATAATATTTATATGAGATACGAAATTGAAATAATGCCTGAAGCTCAAAAGGAATTTGATGACCTGGATGAAGATCAACAAATTCTACTGCTAAAAGACTACAACACTATCCAAAATCACGGTCTTGAATATGTTTTGACCCGTCCTATAGAAGACAAAATCTTTGAGATTAAAACCCAAAATCTGCGTTCATTATTCATTTATCAAAAAGATCAAATAATCATTGTCGGTTTAATTTATATCAAAGAAACTCAAAAAATGCCGCTCAATATCAAGAAACAAGCAATTAAAAGATTTAAAAAATTTAACAAATAAAAATATAAGGAAAAACTATATGAGAACTATCAAATTAAACGAACTTAAAATGACTGTAGAAACAAAACCGCTTTCCGTTAAATCAGGCAAATACGTCTATGTAAAAGATTCTGAAGGATATGTAAAAAAGATTCTTCAACAAGAACTTACAGATGAATATACCGTTATAACTAAAAAAGAATGGGAAGACCTTAGCGGAGAAACTTACTACAAAGAAACATTTACACATGGCGGTGCCCGTGAAGGTTCAGGCAGAAAAAAACTTCACAGGGACATCAGCATTCGTGTTACCATTGGAGAAAAAGATCTGCTTGATTTCATCAGGCAGCACTCAATTGATCCGGTCGAAGCAAAAAAACAATTAGCATAACGGAAGGCTCTCCGGAATAACTCCAGTATAAGCACACGGAAGTGTTAAAACAATTGAATTTCCCTTATCCCCGTCCTGCTCGAATTCTTCAACAATCACTTTGGTTTCTTCAAATAAATAACAGGATGGCGATTTTAAATAAACAAAATCCCCCTTTTTTAAATTAAAAAAGTCATTAACACTCAATTTAAACTTAATCGCACTTCCAATTGAACGGCAGGCGTACCAGTTTGCAAATTCTGCCAAACTTCCCGAATACGCATCATCTGCCGGTACACGCTTTGTCACAGGCAAATCATAAGGAATTTCTGCAGTAGCTTGCGCAGGCTCCGGATATTGCGTTAATGCGACATAATACCTTGCCAGATCCTCAGTCAAAAATTCTGCTTTCCAATCCGTAACCCCTACAGCTTCACCTTCCAGAAACGACATCTTTGCTTCATCATCCTGAATGGTACCCACATAAAGTTTTGTTCCGTCATCATCGATTATAAACCCTCTTGATGATGCGATTCTGGTTATAAATTCCCAGCAGGTTTCATCTTCCCTTGCAGCATAGCTGTTCCCTATTTCTGTTTGAGAAACATAATCCAAATTCGGATTATCTTCAAATTCCACTGCAAGCCCGAAATAGTCACAAATAGTCTGTATAATTGACCTTATGCTTAAATACGAAAAGTTCAACGGTTCCGGAACAACTGTATCCAATAAAATTCCGGCAGATGACATTACGTAAAGGCGGGTTGTACAGCCGGTATCACTTTTTTCTGGTCTTACATCTGATATATACCCGTTTAAAAATAAGCCTTCATTATCGTAAACCGCAACACTCTGCCCTCTTTTAAACGGAAATTCATCAGGGTTTGAATCGAAATCAAATATTACCCCCTTGACGGCTCCGAGCATATTCAGCAAAAGATAATAATAAAACCTGTGATAAACAATACCGTCAATATTACAGCGAACCCCCTCCCCCTCTGCAGGTAAATCTTCATCCATAGGTGCCATAATATACCCGTCAGTATTATTATTGATCTTAGATAAATTACCAGCTTTATCAGGTGTGCCGTAGAGCTTACGCGATATGTTGTCATAATCATCTTCACCTTTTAAAATCTTTTTAAACATAAATTACGATTTTCCGTCCTTTTTCCAAAAAGAAGAAATCATCTCCGGCAAAATTGTTTGTTTTATTCACATACTCTACAGCTGCATCAGGATCAGATACAAACATATCCGGATAATATTGAAAAGCTAGCATAAGCGGATTTGAATGCTCTTTCAAGAAAATCGTTTTTTCAATCTTCAGATTATCTATTTTGTCAATAATAGATGTAATCGTCTGGTTTACGATTTCTGTTGTATCAACTTCAGTAATGATTGTATCTTCCAGATTTACATTGATAATCTCTTCAACTTCCTGTGACTGTTCGATATAAGTATCATTTATTTCCTGAATTGTTTCTGCCGCAACAAGAGCATCCTTGCGCAGTTCAAATTCCGCACTGCTCACAACATCACATCCGGCCAGTATAGTTGATTTTAAATATACATTATCTGCAATATACTCGGATTTTGAAACGTTCCCGGATGATGACGGCATTAAATCATCAATAATATCAGCAACGGAAGTTATAACATCATAAGCTGTTGTATAAGTTAGAAATCCCTTTTTCAGCAGCATTCCTACCTGAGTAGACATAACAAGCGGATTGTTTAAAATATTTTGAGCTCTGATATCTTCTAAAATACCAATAAAATCCGAATTTTGAATATCATTGAATTTTTGGGCAATCTTATCCAGGTTAGAACTCCACCGAGCCACAAATGACTGCTGATCAGATACAGTGCTAACAGCCTCAGCAAAATTCTCAGACATAGTTTCCTGCATCTGGCTTATGTTCTTCTTGACTGCTGTTGTTTTTGTCGTCTTTGCAGTCGGATATGTTGTATTGCCGCATTGATGAAAAGACAGATTTACTTCCGTCAATGAAGCTCTGCCTACCATATCCTGTTCAAAATCAATATCAAGCGCCTGAACCGTTATTACATTCCCGTATGAAAGCTGCAGTTTACTTTTGCCATGTTCGCAATATGCAGCCTCGAACTCTTCGGCCTCAATATCATGATCATCACCGAAAAAGTATATTTTTAAAGAAAAATCACGTCCGGATACCCCCATATCCTGAAACGTGTCATCTGACATATTGACAGTTTTATATGATGTTTTACTGTTCTTTTCACCGTAACTTCTGGTAGGGTTATTTTTTACTTCACCTTTCCTTTTACGGGAAAATTTTACTCTTCCGTCTGTCAAAAGAGTAAAACGTTTGCCTGACGGGGAAGTCCATATAATCTGTTTTTGCCTGTCAAGATAACTCATTATTGTCTCCGTTTACCCCTCAGTTTAACCTTGAAGGCTCTGCCGTCAGATGTTCTTGCATTGACAACTTTTGCCTGATATCCTTCAGGTGCAATCAATTCAATAGTCAAAACTCCGCCGTTTTTTTCATTTGAACTGTCATTCACTTCAGCCGTATTTACATCATTTTCATTATCCTGATTGAGCTTGGCAGGTTTAACTTCGATCCGCCGGTCAAGATATTTGCCAAAATCAATAACATTATTAAAGCGGGGCTGCGACATACGCTCAATCATTTTCACAGTGCTGCTATTGTTATAAATCTTTGTCGCAGAAGGTAATTGAACCAATTCCGGCCCCTTTTCACCAACAAGCGCAAGACCGCCTGAAAAATAGTTTGTTCCGGAAGCAAAACCCTTTGGTTCTTCTTTCCTGCGCTGTTTCACTCTTTCACTAATATTCTTTGTTACATTTACAACAGCACCAATTGCAGTAAATCTGAATGCGAATTCTACAGCTTCTTTTATTTTATTGAATATAGGTTCTATTTTTTGCCATAAATCCAAAATCCAGGCCTTTGCTTTTTGAACAAAATCCAATGTCGCCGCTTTGACTTTATCCCAGTTTAATGCTAACAACACCAGTCCGGCCACAACAGCTCCGATTGCAACAGCAACCCAAGTCATCGGATTCATTATTAATGCTGCTGTTTGCGCTGCAATCGCAGTTACACTCGCCCATACAGAAGCTGTTAACGTTCCCATTTTTACGGCAAGCCCAAGAACAGCCCATGCTAGATTATTAAAATTTGCAATCAACGCAACTGTTGCAATACCGCTAATTGCCGCTATAACCTTATCTGAGTTAGATATAATAAAGTCATACCAGCCTTTAAAGCGAGTATACAGCACAAAAACATTATCTTTTAATGCTAAAATATCCTCTATAAGTTTGAACATTGTAGATTCTATATTAGGGATATATTGTGCAAACCATCCGGCAAAATCAGCTAATACCGGCAACAATTTAATGCCTATATTTTCATACATATCAGACCACTGATTTGTCATGTTCTGGATTTTACCTTCAGGAGTTCTTGCAATAGCTCTATTAACACCGCCTACATTATTTTGTAATACTTTTGCAAGCATTGATGCTCTTTGTAATCTTGTACCTGTTTTTAAGATTTTTTCCTCAGCTTTGGTAAAAGATACACCAACACGCCGCAATGCACCAACCTGACCATCCATAACTTTACCCATAAGATTCGCAATATTAACTGCGTCCTGTTGAGTAGCGTTCAACCCTTTTTGCTGCGCTAATAAATCACTCATACCTCCGGCCAAAATTTTAATCTCTTTATCTGACATTTGAAAAGTAGCCAGCTGTTGAAATCCTGCAAGAGTTATTTCGTCACCAATTATACCAACCCGCTGCAAGGTTGTCGCCATTTCTGATAATGCATCTCCAGCCTCTTTGTATGCTTGCGGACCCCTTGCCTGTATTGAGTGTACATTTTTTAGAATTGTATATAATTTAGTTGTCGCAAGGGTTTGATCTTTTGCTGCCGTAACAGTTTCCACAACAAATCCCTTTATTGCTGAATACGCTTTTTGAATTCCAACGACAAGAAAACCACCCATTAATGCATTCTTTACGCTAAAAATCTTATCCGTCAGCCCTGAAAAACCATTTTTTATTTTGGTAATGTTAGATCTTACAGAATTTAGCGCCCTGCCAAAAGCATTCTGAATCTTCCCAGCCTGCCGCTGGAAACTATTACCTTTTTCAATCATACTTTTAAATACGGGAGTTACGCTGTCTACAGCCTTAAATCGTGTAAAAATTGAAAATGACATTATTTCACCTTCGGAATAGTATTCTTCTTTTTCTCATACCGGTAAGCAACCGGAGCGTTTGCAACTATCGTTGAGACATCCATATTGTCAACGTTTGTAATTGTATCAAATCGCTCAAGCCACAAAAAATCTGCCATTACAAAAAACAGAGGCAGGTTTATCTTAAGAAAAAATCCAGACAAGCCATTGCATATTCTAAATTTTTTCCATACAGCTCATTAAGAACAGAAATAGGAACATCACAAACTTTAGATAACATATTAATATAGTTTTCAAGTCCGCCGTCTTTCATTTTTCTTGCGTCTTTAATTTTAAACTTATACCTGTAATGGAAAGTGTCATATTCATAGTCTCCAATTTTTATTTTTCGTGTCATTTTCTGGGTTAAACAGTTTTTGTCATCATCATATATAATTAACCCCGCCATTACACCTTCTAATAAATCTGAGTTCAATTTAAGCTCTTCAGAACTTTTTGCTCCAACCTCAAAATCAAGAATATCAATTTCTAATTTATCAGCCATTTCATCAATGTATTTTTCAGCCTCTTCTTTTGTCATTATCTGTTGTAATCTCATGTTCTTTTCCCTTCTTTTTATTAATTCAAATACTTTTAGAGGATACGGCCGCAAAAGCGGCCGTCAATGAATCACTACTAACCATGTTTAAGTTTTCCTGAATTCGATATGATATCAAAATTGTCTGTAACTTTGGTTTTGCCAGATATATTTACAGATTCAACCACAATCATCCCATCGCATGTCCACGACCCATCATCAGTTTCAACACGCACCGGCAAATTTTCCCTGCCAAGCAGATTTTCAAGCGCAGAAACTTCAGAAGCGTCCACCTGTAAGCCCTCTATTTTTCCTGGAACAACACTTTTAATGCCTCGAGAACTATTGTTTCCAAATGTCACCGTTTCAGTTATCTGAGGTCCGCCGATATGAAATTTAGGTTCACAATCGCTTGGCACCGCAAACGTATATCCGTCTATTGTCAATGATTTTAAATATCCTGCCATTTTTAACCTCCGTAATTAAATCCGACCATATTGCAAACATCAACAATTCGATTTACACTCGACAGATCGGGGAATGAATTGAGATTTATTCTGTCCGGATTTGTATTATCAATTTCGCCTATTGTATAACCGATACAATTTTCAACGTTTGCAAGAATCGCAGCCTTGCCGAGTGCCCTTATTACACTATTGAGCTTATCAACAAAGGCACTGACCTTTCTCGCCTTAGGATTTGTAGAAACATCATCCTCCCCGATAACAATAACGGATTTCCAGTTTTCATCATATTTAAACGGGTACATCATATTGTAAGCAATATTTCCAAGGCAGCATACATCCCTGTCAAACATATACAGAGTTTTCTTACTTCCCTGAGGATGATAGAACGTACACAAATCACCTATCTGATATCCGCCGTCTGCAAGCGGCTCAAGATTCGGAACCCCCGATTTTAAAAGTTTATCCCTCAATTCCCACTTTAAAGGTCTAAGTTTTCCGTAATCACCATAAATTTGAACGTTTATCTGATCATCACGACGTCCGTTGCCAAACGTGACAAGCGCATCAACATCAACCGTGCCGGGAACAAGTTTGTTTTCCGGAAATTCTTTCGCTGTGTAACAGGTTACATACTGCGCAATCTTTGTGTCTGTTCGCCAGCCCTGAAAATACTCTCTCATTGCATCAAGCGCATTATCATCATTAAACTGAGAACAAACTCTTGTAATTCCGAGTTCTTCCGTTATATCCTCCAGATAATCATCAATTTTTACAAGTCCTGCTGCTTCACTCACAACAGCAACGGAAAAACTAACGCCGTAATCAGCAGATATTATCGGTTTGTATTCTGAATTTACAACATCTATTTCAAATTTTGCGGATTCACCTTTAACTTTTGATTCAAACGCCAGTACAACACTTGAGGTTCCAACTGCTGATCCGGAAAGCCCCAAAGCCGCAAACAAATCTGTACCAGATGACGGAACAGCAATCTCTATCTTAGATGTTGATCCGCTTGTCTGCGAAGTAAGCGTATATGTTGAACTTGCTTCTTCAGGGCTGCCTGCAGTAAGTGTTAATCCGGTCAAATGTGAGCTTACTGCAGTTATCACATCTTCAGATGTTGTTGCTGAAATCGAACCAATCGAAACTTCCTGTTTTTCGCCGCCATCCACTGAATATGCAACATAATAATCATCTTCCGTTAATGTAGTACAATCAATCGGGCTTGAAGATTGAATTTTTGCCGCAGTTGCCGAAGCCTTATCATCAACAGCATAAGTAAAAGGCACCTCAACATACTCGTCAAGTACTTCTTTTATTGCTGTCAAAATATCTTTTGCAGATTTACCCTTTTGAAGAGTAAACGGAATATTTTCATAATTATATGCATTCATTTTTATCCCTTTGGGATCCAAAGCAGGATTGCTATGCGCAGATGTTGCAACTTTTGATGCCACATCTGCAGCTGCTTCAAACAACTGTTCTTTGTATCTCAAATAAAGCGTTGCATTGGCCGTTGGTGTGCCACTAACAGACAACGAAACTTTATGTTTTGTACCTGTTTCAACTTCCGGCACAGGTAAAAAGAAAGTTTCAACGTTTGCGCCGCTGCCATCTGCCGGAAAGGCCTTCAACGCCATTCTGTGAAGAGGAGAGCCGAAACCAAACATTATTCCGGCATCATCAGCATTTCCTGAACCGGAGTAAATAGTTTTTTCCTCAATAGTCTTTCCGGTCTGATAGTTACCTAAAAACAACAACCTTTCCGGCCGTAGATATGCACCGGTTGTCTGCTCTCTTTGATAAAAAGCAACACCGGTCGCAGATGCTCTTGCATCTGATGCAATAGATTTTACAGTCATTAATTATCCTCCTTATGAATCCGTGATTAATACTGATACGATTGCGTCACGGATATGATTCTGTATATATAATTCTTTAATTTGTGTTCCAGTCAGATATTTTGTTTTTTCATCAAACTCAAGCTCAAATATTATTTTTTGTCCTATAGCACTCTGGGCCATATTTTCTTTTTCAGGATAAAAAATCCGTTCGGTTGATTTTAAAATAGTGGATGATATTCCCGACTTTATCCTGATATTTTCAGCAGCTTCACTCATCATAATCTGCTTAAGCTGCGCAACAAGATAATCAAGACGTACATCAGCAATAACATCAGCTGACATTTCAACCGAGCACTTGTCATTCAATTTGTTATCGCCATACGCATAGGCTTCAATTACAAGCTGATTGGTTGAAGGTAATTTTGACATTGTTTGGTTACCGTCATAATCAGATCTTTCAAAATAGATATATACACAGGCCATTTCATGTATATGCGGACTTCGGAACTCATGATTTTTTACTTCAAAATCGATACATCTCCTGATCCAATCTTTTTCCTTGCCGAGTTTGCGAGCAATTTCAATCTGGTTATCACGTTCGGAGCTGATAATTTCCGCTATCAAATCAACTGCAAACGTTTGCATCATTGGCGGAATTAATTCATCAAATATCGGCTTCATCAAAATTTACCCGTTCTTAAACTTGTTATATCCGGTATATCCTTAGCTATACTTGGTTTTATAAGATAAAGTCCAAGCATTCTGTCAATCGCAACATGCTCACACTTAAATTTTTTCCACATTTTAACGCTTGGAAAATAAACATCTATGAGCCATTTTTCATCAATTATCCCTATAGTCACACTGGATATATTTATGGTAACTTCAGCTCTGTCTGCAAAAATCCCGAGTCCGGTATCCGTACTTATGTCAATACCAATAAAAGGCGCAAAACATCCTACCTTATCATCCTTGTCATAATCCGGATCATCTTCAGGTAAAGTTGAACCTCTGCCTTGCACTTTGCCGTCCGGACTGTATAAAATACACTTTGTAGAAAACAGGCCATTATCAACAATGGCCTGTTTATCATTTTCGAGCATCTCAAATCCATTCATAAGACCCTACTTAAGATTTGAATATGACACATAAGCATCCGGATTTGTAGGCACAAACAACGGAGCAGATTTAACACCATGTTCAAGTGTTGTTGAACCTGCAGAAGTTTTCGGATAGCAATATGCATATTCTTTAGCCTTTATAATCTGAATTGAGTTAAAGATATCCTGCATATTCGGTGTCATATTCGGACAAGTTACAAGTCCACCGTAATACATTTTTAAACCATGCGTTTTCGGAAGCAAAACTCCTCGACCGTCTGGAATAAAACTTGAGGTTGTACCTTCGCCTGTCAATCCGAAGCCAGAAGGAATTGTAAATGTACCGTCATAACTCCAGATATTAACTATATAAGCCCCGCAGGCAACACGACCTGACAAAGTTGCTCCGGGAGTTTTTTCAACCGGCATTCCTAAAGCAGCCAGATCAATACCATCAAGTTTTTTAGCTATCTTTTGAACTTGATCATTTGTAACGATAGCATTTGTAATCGTACCGTTTGTTATAAAATGAAATTCATTATCAGCAATCTTTCCGTCTGTTTTTATTAATCTGCAGCCTTTTTCCAAATCATCAAGAATTGTAGCTGTTGCACTTGTAAATTTGGTTGTTACCGCTATATTATGTGTCGATTTTTTGTTAAATTTAATTTTATCGCCATTAACTAACGTAAGTTCACCATTTAACAAACCATCTGCAACCTGCTTGCTTTTCGCATTGGCCTGATATTCAGAAAAAATTCCCTGATTACGTGACACTTCATCAACTGCATCCGCAACTCTGTCACCATAAGGGATTGCTCCAAACGGGCGTTCCAAAAACCATTTGTCTGTTATTGCAGTATAATCATTGTATTGCGGTATTTTATATTCAAAACTTTCATATCCGGTTAAATCATGAAAACGCCCGCCAGTGCATTGTGGCAGATCAATAGAATATAAAGATTTAATTGTACGGCTGTCTAATTTGATTTTTGCTTTATTAGTCAAAACCTCTTCACAAAGCCCGCTTAAAAATTGAGGCTGAGCTTTTCGTTTTTCAAACCCGCCTGCAAAATATGTATTCAAATCCATCGGCATTTATTCACCTACTCCTTCCTGAACATTCATCACTAAGATTCCGTTGTTCTTTAATGTAGTTTTTATTGCTTCAACAGTATCACCGCTTTTTACTAAAGTTAAAGCATTTGCATTAACCTGACCATATGCAACAACTCTGGCATTTTTAACATCCAAACTTGCCTCTGTTGTATTTTCTACATCTTCAGCCAGAACATAGCATGGAATTTCACTTCCATCCTCCGCACTTGATTGATACGGAACTAATACATTAGCCGCCGTAATTTCACCCAAAACAGTACCGGCCAATACTGTCCCTTTTGTTGCAATCCTTAATGTTGCATCAGTATAAATACAATTAATTCCTGTTATCATTATTTAACCTCCATCAATCCACGTTCCTGCAAAGCAGCTTCTATCTCTTTCTGTCTTGCCGTATCCGCAGGTTTTTCATCTCCCGGCTTTGTCGGATCCTCAGTGTTCACTGCTGATGGAGAAGCGCTTTGCATTGCCTGAATAGTGTTTACGCATACCTGTTTATGAGTATAAGCTGACATCATATCAGCAAAAGATTTTCCGTCTTTTATTGCAGCTGTCGCTTCATCTTTTGCTATGTCCAAAAAACGTAAATGATCTTCCACTCTTTTACGCTCATCATTGCATCCTGCCTTTACACCCTCCGTGTATCCTTCTGCCCTTGCCTGAGCATAAACGTCGGGGTGTTTTGCTTTCAATTCGTTTAAATCCATTTTTTCCTCCTGTTTTTTGTTTTTTATACCTTCTTGTATCTGCAATTCAGATTCAGATTTCATAACTGTCATCGCCGGCAATAACATTTTGGCGACTTTATCAAGATCAGCTTTCACAGAATCATTTGTCATTTTTGAATTTAAAAACTGAATACGCTCTTTTGCCGAGGCCTTTAAAATATCCGCATCGGTTTCAGCTTCACCATCAGAATCAATAATTTTTCCCCAGGCTTTGAGCTCGTCCTGTCCGACAAAATAAGTTGTATCATCCATCATCGTTTTAATTTCGTCGTAACTTAACCCAGTCTCTTCAGCGTATTTGTTTCTAAAGTGATTGGCTAATTTTTCCAGAAGAACACCATAGCTCTGAATTTCTCTATAATCACCCCATACAGCACCGGAAGGATTATGAATCATAACAACGCCATTTTTTTCAAATAACAATTCATTCCCCGGAAGTTTCCCCGCAAGCATTATGTAACTGCCCATAGATGCTGCAAGCGTAACTATAACCCTGATTTTACCCTTAGTATAATTTTTTAGAGCGTTGTAAATAGAAAATCCTTCATAAATCCAGCCGCCCGGAGTGTCTATCAGAACGTCAATATCTCCATCTGCAAACTTTAGCTGGCGCTCTATATCACTGGATAAAACGTCCCAGCCTATTTCGCCTTTAATTTTTAATTGCATTAATACAGCCTCCCGCATCCGGAACAAACACCATCATAAACTTTTGAATAACAACTAATACAAAGCCCGTCACATTTTTTGTCCTTAGGCAAAGCGTCAGCAGGCATATTTTCTGTATCGTTTTCAATATCGGAATTATTTTCAGGCGCATTTTCAATTTCCGAATTTACACCCTCCGAATTTTCTATATCTTTTGGCTCTGTTGCTGCAAATTCTTCAGCTGGCTCCACATTACTTACCGTTTGTTCATCGATATTCTCTGAATTGTTTTTATCAGAGGCATTTTCTATAAGTTCATAAAGCGCACCGACAGTCATTTTCTTAGGTTCACAAGTGAGCTTAAGTGTTTTAATCTCTTCCATAATCAATTGTTGTTCATCATGTGGTATATCCACAAACATTCTTTCATCTGCCATTTTTCTTATCCTCATCTTCATCTATATCAACATTGTCTGTTATGCCTTGTAACTCAATTCCGGCCTCTTTCAGGCTCTTAATTTGTTCGGATAACCTTTTACTCAATGTTTCAAAATTCGTTTTACTGCCAAGTTCCTGTAGAGCGCCTTCAAAATCTGTCAAACCGTTCTTCAGCTTAGTTACAACCGCATTAACTTCCTTAAGCGGATCAATATGAGGAATCGGCATTCCTTCAAATTTTGCAAGTAAATATGCATTATCCGCATAACCAGGCTTATTTCGCAATTCAATATATTTCGGAGCATCAAGATTTCCTTTTAACACCTCCAAATCAAAAAATTGTTCATATGCCGGTTTATAAAATCCATCTATGCAAAGATATTTACTGGTAAATTTTAAAATTGCCTCAAACATTTTTAAAGATGCTCTGGAAGCTGAAAAATTGTTTTGAAAAACCATTAATACAACTTCATACGGCAGCCCCATTGACGCATAATCGTATTTCATATTTGCATCAAGAAAGACTCCAAAATTTACATTAGGCCGCTTGGTATCATAAGCCTGAAGTCTTTGGCCTCTTGGCATATGCAGCACCAAACCGTTTGTAAAACGCCGTAATTGAGTAAATACCTTATCCAGCAAAGACTTCTCTTCAAACTTTTCTTTTGAAAGCTCGGGCAAAACTTTTGATGCACCACCCAGCGTTTTATTATTAAAAGGATTAATACCAGTAGAAGTTGAATCCTGATCTATAGTAGCAACAAATTTACCATTCAACGCACTTGCCTGGACTTCATTTTCGGTGTAATCCCCGATTTTGTCCATCTTTTGCATTATTGCACCAAGGATTGAATATCCTCTGGTTGATCCTAAACGGATTTTATTCGCATAGGCAAGCCACGCATACATATTGCCGCTTTCATCATATGCCTTTATCCGATGTTCCTTGCCGGCATCATCTAATACATAATAAGCAACATGACGACCGCTTTCATCAACTTCAACACCGTTTTTGATTTTATTCCCGGTATCGCTGTTTAATGTTTTACTTGAAAATACATTGCGGCCATCAACAAGCTGATATTTGTTATATCCGTTTTCAACACGGCGCACAACAAGAACATCACCACCGACAACCGCATTAAAGGCGATTTCCTTCGCCAATTGATGAATATTGCTTTGTCCATCAGCCGAAACATCTTTTTCCGTACAATAGAGCTCCCATAAATCCTTTATATCTTTTGCAAAATCCTCTTCAAGCTCTATACCGTATTTACGTTTTAAAAAATCAGTTTTTGGTGTCGGATAAAGTTCCAATCCTGTACCAACTAAAAATTGTACTAATCTATCAACACCAGCTTTTACAAATTCATTTGTAACGTACAAATTGTATGCACGTTTTGACATCTCATAATAATCGACATTATATTCCTTGCCGCTACCTGACATTGCGAAAAAATCCTTTTCGCCGTTAAAATAATCATACAAAGAATAACTTCCCGAATATGCCTGAGGTTCAATATTTACATGAGCTTGTATATCTTTATTTTTTGACCTGTTAAAAATGTCCAGAATTAACATTGCTATTCCTTATGATTGAAATGTTCTCTCCTGAGTAATGTTCTCTTTTCTCGTTGTATAAATATTCAAGATTATTCCGCATATCAATCAACTCTTTTAAAGTTGCCCGTTTGACTGATGTCGAACCTTGACCGCTATTTAATGTGTAACTGCTGATCCCGCCATTCAAAGCTGCCTGCTCTATAGCAAGATCAATATTTTTTATATTCTGGGCCAAGCGTTGAATTTCATCTAAAGTTGTCATATTAAGCCGCCTTTAAAATTTTAAATACTTCCCCTGCATTTGATGCGGGCAAGTTCAATGCATTTTTTGATATTTCACTTATTACAAGCTCAGCTGCGCACAGATTATAAACATTAAGGTCAAAAGCCTCATTTCTTCCGTGAGCAACCCAATTTATACTGACCATACCGCTATCAGATACTTTTTTGACTCTATGTTCCGTTGTCAGCTGTCTTAAATATTCATCAGAATATCCATTTGCAATTGTTGACCACCCGTCAGGATAATCATCATCCGATTCACGCCATTCTTGATTAAACCAAGCAGCAAGCTGATTTTTATAAGAGTCAACGTAAATTTCAACAAGTTTGATTGAATAATTATCCAATGAACGAATTTTGTATTTGTCGCCGGTCTTGGATGTTGATCCAATCCCTTTTAATGGAAAAATAATGCCTTCCCCGTATTGCTCGCAAAATCTATAGATAAGGTCAGTTTTCTCGCCATCTCCGGAATCTATTAACATATAAAAAATTTGCTTCCCAGCCCAAATTTTATCTTTTATGTCTATCAATTCCTGCCAGCAAGGATCCATAGGATTTGAAGTATCTCCCGGAATAACAATATGATTGATTCCCCAATTACGGAATCTATCACCCCAGGCTTTTATTTCAACTTCAAGTCTGTTATCCTGAACATCACATGCAGCTGTCAAAAATAACGCTTCATCAGGAACAACATCATTATTATATTTACCGTCTCTTAATTTTGTAATTGAAACAGAATTGACACCTGCAGTTGTATCCTCAAACGGCAAACCGAGATCCAGATTATAAAAAACACGCAGCAACTCCGGATTATTACCTGCATGCAAAAATCTGGATACTATTTCCCACCATTCACGTGCAGGCGAATATAATGCCGAAATTTGATAAGACTGAAAATAAGGGATTTGACTTACAGCTGTGGGCTTCCAGTACCCTTTCTTCAACATTGAAGGTTTATAATACTCATTGATTAATTCCCCGCAATGCATACACTTATAAGCCACCGAATCATAACACCCGCATTTACATTCCTTCGTGTCAAATACCAAACCATATGGTTTAAAAACAACTCCGTCTCGCTCAATGCCTTTTTCTTCAGGATATAATCCCCCATTTTTTGAATAAAAAATTAATTCTTGATATTCACCGCAAAATGGACACGGAACGTAATATTTTCGCTTATCGCCTTTTTCATAATATTTGAATATACGACTGCTATGCTTTAATAGTGGTGTTGAAATATACCCGATTCTTTTATCTTTACCAAACGAATCCGCTCTTGATACAGCAAGTTCAACAGGATCACCTTCGTCTGGTAATTTATCTGGATATGCATCAAGTTCATCTAATAATAATATTTTTATTGGAAAACTTTTTAAATCATCAGCGCTTTTTGCGCCTACAATTCTTAAAAAACCGCCAATAAATTCAATTAATGTAGAAGTGTCACCTTGACGACGACTGTTCTTATTGCCTGTATCTGCAACAATCCTGCCTCTCAATCCGGAATCATCTATCAATTGATCTATTTTTACTTTTTTATAATCCTTCAAAAGGCTTTTACTACTTGAAACCAGCATAATTCCTGAAGGATTTTCAGCAATGTGATATCCTATTGCATTATCATAAATAGAAGTAGTAAAACCCAGCTGTACACCTTTCATTACAGCTACACTGCGAACTCGACTTGTTCTGGAAAAACAATCAGCAATTTCTCTGGTGTATGGCATATAGTCAAAGCTGAAATTACCGGGTTTCTTCGTTACCTTACTGCTTAAATACCGATTAGCTTCAGCCCATTCAGAAACAGTAGGCAAAATTTCCTTTTTGGAAAAACTTAAAGCTAAATCAATTATTCTATCAATTTGTCTTTCACAAGATTCAGCTATCATAAAATCTTTTTAACGCTTTACGTGCTTGCTCAAGCCCGTTTTTATAAATTTCTTCATTTTTAGTAATCATCAGTTTTAAATCCAAATCCTCTTGATGCTGACCTGTTAATATCAAATCGCGGATTTCATCAATTATTTGGGTTGGAGCCTCTAAGAGCAAATTATGAAAAATATCATAAGACTGGATTATAATTTTGTTTAAAATTTCAGTTTCTACGACTTCCTTTTTTGCGGCCGCCAACTTTAAATCAAGAAGTTCATTTTCTTTTCGATACTTTTTAACCTTTTCCGCATACAGAGGATCATTTTTAGTTCCACCCGGCTTTTTTATAAGATCTTCATCTTCAATATCATCTTCGTCTAACAAATCTTCTTTGGCGGGAATTCCTGTATATTTAGGAACTGTCTCTTTTCTTCTTTCTATATACGCTTGATTACGCGGGTCAGATAAATCAATCAAACCATCTTCGGCCTCAAAAATTTTTTTCTCTGACAGAAGTGCATTAATTCTTGACTGGTTGACACCAAAACGTCTGGCAAGTTCAGCTTTTGTTATTCTATTCATGGTATTCATGCTTTCTTCATGGATTTAAAATAAAAAAGCCCAATATATAAGGATTTAAGCCATACTATTTCATGATTTCATGCCTTTTTAACATATGGGGGAGCTCAAAAAGCTCGGAGGTCGCAAAAATAACCCCGATCGTTGATGAGGCCGAGGAAGTACCTTTTGCGGCTAAAGATCCTATTTGTATGTATAGACAAAATCATCTTTTCTGTAACCCAGCCATCATCACCTTTTCAAACCGTTTTACAGCTTCGGAAACATAAAATTCTTCAGCTTTTGCAATAGTTTTATCCGCTGCAGTCTTTAAACACTGGGTTCTGTCAATATCAGTTTTTCGTTCATTCAACCTGTACAAGAGCTTCACACTCTTTTTGGATACTGTATAAATCCCCTTTTTGCCTTTTGCATTTGAAAGCAGAACGTTCACCTGCTTACCTTTTGAGATTGCAAAGGCTTTTGATTGCCTGATTTCTTTATGAGTTTCGTGCGTCGGGTTTTCGACAAAATCCGACAACTTTTTAACATCAAGGCGGCTGAACTGCATACTTCTTAAAATTGTTTTATTATAACTACCTCCGCGGGCTGTCGGGGTTGCAACGAATGTGTGCTTACCTTTTGCAAAAACAGGTTTTCCGTATTCCTGTTTTTCAAGTTGGCCCGTAGGCTTTCCTTTCCATTCAGAAACCTGACCTGCATAACTGGACATTGATGCAATATTAAAAGTATTGTCGCATCTTTTATATCCTACTGTACTCTGAATATACTTATTTCTCAGAGTAAAAACTTTAGGTAAAACATCTTTTTTAGCGGTATTAGAGGTTTCAAAAGCCATTCTGTTAAGAGTTGAGCGGACAGTGAGTGGGTATGCGGATTTGCTGCATTTTCTTAAATTATCCGTAAGTGTTTTCAAATCTTTTGTATCTATTTTAAACATCAAAAAAAACTCCCCTGTTCAGCAGAGCTGCTTTTTACTCTGTAAAAATCGCCCGAAATTTCGACATCATAGTTACAAATCAAAAGCTCTTTATAAACATTATTGCGTATGTTCTTTCGGTTTATACCATTAGCACGTGAAATTTCAATTATATTAAAGTCTTTATACAGTTCACGAACCCTGGCCGAATCATCATAACTTAGCAGAAATCTGCCTTTAATATTCTTCAGAACATCGCAAAGCTGCTCGTGTTTAAACTTAGCAGTACTAACGACTTCATAACCTGCACCGGAACTATAAGGCGGATCACAATAGAAAAAAGCGGTTTCCAGATCATAGCGCTGAATCAATTCCATTGCCGATAAGTTTTCAATAATAACCCTGTCAAGTCTTTTTGAAATCCTGTCAATTCTTTCAATAAGTCCACCGGCAGATTTAATGGAACAGCTGTAAGATACACCGAAACTCTTTCCTTTACCGCCAAACGAGCGAGAAAGCAAAAACATAAATCTTGCAGCCCTTTGGATATCAGTTTCACCTGGAGTCTGCGATAATGTCAAAAATTGCTCTCTTGAATAGAGTAAATAACACATTTCACGGGCAAGTTCACAGGGGTGATATTTAACAACTCTGAAAAGATTTACAAGACGACCATCCAGATCGTTGTAAACTTCAAGTTCAGCCCATTTTTGATAATAAAATAAAACCCATCCGCCGCCGCCAAAAGGTTCAATATAGCTTGTGATATTTTCAGGAATAAGTTTTGAAACAGCCTCTCTTAGCTGTCTTTTCCCTCCGATCCAGTTTATCAAATAACCGCCAAAAGTTCGTCTTTCAATCATATACACCTCCTGACACCTTAAGATTTACAAATTTGCATAAAATTAACATGACAATTTAATATAGTCATGCAGGTAATCATAAGTAGGTTTTATGATTGAATATATTACCGTTGCAGCGATAATATATTCGGGGCTTTAGGCTCTACCTGCCCTTTCCCCGCCACAGAAACAAATAAAAACGAGGGGCTGTCTACCCCCTCGAACAATAATATTAAGGAGCCTTAAAACACTCAGCTATATAAAAAGATTCTTTTTCTATCTTCCAAATCCTCGAAATTAGATTTCATCCGGCCGAGCATCAGGCTTGAAAGATTAGAATAACAGCGCTTAATTGTGCCGTATTCCGAATAATTCAAATAAAAGCCCGATTTGTGATTTGCGGATTCTTTTACAACTTCAAACAGAACAGCTTTTTGTTTTTCAAAAACATCTTCAAAAATCCTGTCAGCGTCACTTCCTGAGAACAATCTGTAAACAGGTGCAAAGCAGCCGAAGGCTCTTTTAGCTTTATCACATCCCTCTTTTACAAACCTGAAGTTTGAAATAAGAGTGTAATGTCTGCCACACACCGGACAATGTGCCGTGTACATAAATGCAAAAGCGAACCGGCGGTTTTTCGGAACAATAACAAAAGTCTGGTCAATAACGCATTTGTGACGCAGACACTTTTTTGAATCGCAGAAAATTTTTGCCATACCAATCCTCTCTTCCTGTTTGTAACAAGCCCCTTTAATGCCGGAACTGTAAGGGCACAGTTCGGCAGAGGTGAAGTTGTACAAACTTCAATATTCCTTTTTTCTGATATCGGAAGACCCGCTTGCCTTGTTTTTCATTCAAAAAACCTGAAGGTTCAGAAGGCAAAATTACTTTTGCCGGGAATATTTGCTCCGGGAACTTAAATCATTCAGCCTGTCCTGTTAATCATTCAGTTTTCCCTTCAACGCAATCTCAATATAACCGATTTTTTGTAAAAAAAATATGGGGGTAAACCATGATTTTGAAATCAGCTTCAAAATAAGTCACCTAAAGGCATACATGCCAAAATTTTTAAATTTTTCAATGTGCGGATATCATTTTTTATCTAATTGGTGTATATAACCGCCTTAAATCGTTAAATAACGCTCTTGCTTTTTCCCTTGCCACTTCAATATCACCGGCATCCTCAAAGATTTCGGGCTCTGAAGGCGGTTCCGGTTTCGGGACATCTTTTTTAGGTGGCAAAAGCCCGAGTTCATTGGCTTTTATTCTGGAATGCTCGGTAAGCACTCTATCAAGCGAACATGGCACAATACGGGCAACATCTTTTTCAACAATTTTCCAGCCGCGGGCTGCTTTTTTAAAAACGTCACACCAGTATTCACGTTTTTGGGCGTTATATCCGCCATTTTTGGCAAGCACTTTTGCAATCTCAATTTTATCATCGTCCGACGGTTCGAACTCAGGATTTTTAAATTCTTTGTAATCTTTGCAAAAATCAGCAACTTCCGGACTGTTTGGCGTTACATTACACGCCGTACGCTTATTCTGCTTATCCGGATTTATGCTTTCGGGTGCGCCCGCTTTTGGTTCGTTTGAAAATTCATCACACACACCCTTTTGTGTATGTGTGTTTACACATGGTTTACTATTTGTGTTTACACATGGTATAGGTTTGGCAAATTTGCCAGATCGATCCGGTAAATTTACCACATCGATTTGGTAATTTTGCAACATCGATTTGGCATTTTCAACATATCGATTTGGTAAATTCAACAAATCGACCGTTTTGGTACTTTTAACCTCTTTTTGTATCTCGTCGCTACAATTCCCAACATCATCTGAAGAATTTTCACACTTAAGATATGAAGCAAGAACGTCATCATCAATTGAATACCATATAGTTTTGTCGTACGGATTTTTATTAAAGTTGCCCTTAATTAATATTCCGCAGGTTGTCAGTTTTTTGAGAATATTCCGTATCTGGTATTCTGTCCAGAACGGGAATATTTTACAAAATGCAGCAATTGAATTATAAGTCCAGTACCGGCCGTCATAAAAATTTGCATTATTAGCTTTGTTTTTCTGGAGCCAGTGCTGAAAATTACGAATAATAATCGCCTCATTTACGCCCAATTTTTGTGCTATTTCTACATTAAATCCATATTCCATTTTTACCTCAATCGTCTTGAATTTCGAACAAAGTCCTCACTCTACGCAAAATCCGTTAGTTCTGGCTTTCAACATGTTTTTCAAGGTTGTTTTCCTTAAGCTGCAGTGAAGCCTGCAGGGCCGCAAGATACCCGCGCTTGAAATGAAAATTTGCAACCGCATCCTGCATCCACAAAGCAGCATTGGCAAGCTCCTGCTGCGCCTTGTTTATTTGAGCTATCAATAAATCTTTATCCATCTAACCGTCCTCATCGTCAACAGGTTTCAAATTATCCAGTTCATCACATTTCCGTTTACCTTTTTGATCGACCCAGACGGCATACATAACACTGCCGTCAGCAAATTTATTAAGATAAGTTCGAATCAATAAACCTAATTCACCTGTTCTAATATTTCTAATTTTTGTTCCGAATCCCGGATCCATTTTTCAAGCCTTCCTTTGTTTAGTAACCTTTACACACATTAATTACTCTGAATATCAGACACAGCAAGTAATTCACTACATTTAGCAACATTTGGACATATTTCGCCTTCAGCATTTAAAACATGCAAAACAGGAATACCGTGTTTTGCATACATCTCACAATTTTTGATATCATCATCAAGCGCAAATTCAACCTCATAAAGCGGCAAAACATAATCAAGAAGAATTTCTTCTTTGACAATTTCACTCGGGCGCTTGTCGCCAGGTTTGCGCATATACAAATCAAAATATGTCATATGCAACCCCTTCGCAATGCTCATAAATGTTTCAAGCCATATTTCTTCACTTCTGGCTGTAACAAAAACCGGTGAAATTCCTTTTCTTATATAAAGACCAATCATATCACGTGCCCAATGATTCACAGAACATTCTTTTACTTTTTCATGAAAAAAATTCCACAAATCATCACCTGACAAATTCATTTCTTCAGCTTTTTTGAAAATAGGATTTGTATAAAAAAACCACATCATCCAAATCCACTACTATTGCTCTGTATTTACCATCTCGAAACTTTGTTATATTACACATACATCTAGACCTCCGATTTAACTGTTTGGCATTTATTTCTTTCCTTTAAAAAGCGTACGGACTTGGTTTACAAAATCAGCTTCTTTTTCTTGTGAAAACATACCGTCAATTACATAGCACGCATCGGACAATATCTCTTTACGCAAATATTCAACATCAAGTGCAGTAAGATAATAATGCTCTTTTGTTTTCCAATAGTGGCCAACAAGCAGACAAATTAGCCTAAGCAGAATGCTGTCAGTGATTGCAGGGTAGTGATATTCACCCCAATAAATACAATCGTTCCCGGGTGCTGGTGTGAGTTTTTTATAACTTATTTTAATCATACCTGCGTTTGCTAATTCTTCTCGGGTTTTGAAAAATTCTAGTCCTCGAGGTACTTGGGCATAATTAAACTGTTGATGTATAAGTTGATCACATTCAATCCCGAATGCATCAAAAAACTTCTTTTCCACTTCATTAGTCATACAACCACACCTCCGATTTGATTGCGTGCTTGATATATTCGCCAAAATTTTCACACGTGAAAATGTAATCTAATAATTGTTCCAAAAAAGATTTTCTATCTGCAAAAGTGAAACACCTTCCGTTTTGTAATGCCTCTACAACTGTAAAAACATCACCTCTTTTGGTTGTAAATCTAAGTTCAATTAGCCTTACAAAGTTTTCTGGCTGCGTGAAGTTTGGAAAAACTCTCTTTTTTCCTGAATTGACACAACCGTCTGTTGTTTCTGTTGTATATTCAAGGTATTTTCCTTCAATGCCGCAAACCTCGCACAATTCACGTGATAAGTCTTTAGTTGTCATACGCCCTCCTTTAACTTTGTTCTTATCTTTTGCAGATTATGAATTAATATGTCTAAAGCAGCTATTCCTTCTCTGCCGTCAAAGAATAAACAAACACATTTCTCTTTTAGTTCTACTGCTGCCTTGCCTGCAAATTCATTGCTTATGCTACCTATCGGTGTAGAAGGTTTATTGTACAAAACTTCTACAGTTCCGGTTGTATCAACCGAGACACCAACAGTTCCATGTCCTAAATGAACTTCTCTGCAATTTTCTATATCTCTAATCATTAGTTATTTCCTTTAGCTTTGTTGATGATGTCGAGAATATCACCACTAATACATTGTTGACATTTGTCAAAAGTCCTTAGTCTTTCATCGCCAATACAGTCGTCCATACAATACTCATTACAATACTCCTCAATCTTCTCTAGAGTCTTGCGGTAGCGGTCTGCTTCTTTGTCTTGACTAGTAAATCTAAACATCAAACTATCTGATAAGCTGTTTCTTAGTTCTTGATTTTCTTTTCTCAGCTCCTCACACTCCTTCTTTATTGTTAGATATTTGTAGCCAAGTTGTTTATTGACATCCTTAAAATCAGCTGCCAGTTTTTTATATTTCTCATATTCCAGTGTCTTGCTAGTGAGCTGTTTGAAATCTTCATAAATTTGACAATCATCATCACAAATTGGCAAATCCTCACAAAACTCACTAAAGCAAGTACAATAAGGTTTGCCGTCAAATTTTTCTTTACCCCGAAATTTATATTTGCATTCCATCCGTTTTACACCTCCCCAAAATCCATTCTGGCAGCACGTATATATTCAAAAGTTATGTCTTGACTGCGCAGATCTCGCTTCAAATCCCACACGGTACCGAATATGTCCGAACGTATAAGCCGGTCATCAGCAAAATATAAATAATCTCCATACACGGGATAATCATCTTCCAAAATTTCTCCGGGCACCCATTTTATTTTCTTACTCATATAAGATCTCCTTCCTTCAAAATAACTTCATCTGCGCGATTTGGTGCGGATTAACTAAACAATCGTTACTACTCAGTTTCTTTATTAATTGTGCACGTTCTTGTAAAGTCTTAAAGCCTTGCAATATAGCATCCTTAGACAAATCTGCGCTACACCAACAACAAAATGCCGGTACATAACTACTTGTTACTATTTTTTGACAAGCTGAACACCATTTACTTGGCACAATCTTTACCATCCTTTATCAAAATATCGAACCAACTCCCTTCTTTACCACAAAAATTATTTATATTTTTAGTATCCGGAGTTCTTAAAGTAGAAAACATTATTCCTTTATCGCCGACAAATAACAATAGCAAATAAGAAGCTTTCCTAATTTTATAATAAGTTCCATCACGTTTTCGTGTATCATATTCAACAAGGCTTTTGTACTTTATATCTTCAGGATTACAAAATACCTTTTCGCACCATACAAGTTGGGCATGCGCCTGATTACACAATTTTGAGTAGTTACTATCAAATTCTAACTCATTGGCCATTAAATCCTCCTTAAAATTAAACATTTTGTTCTTTTGGGTCCGCAAGTTTCAAAAACTCACGGACAAAAAATTCAGTATAAATATTTGAATTATATTCATATTGATAAAAACGCCCAGATACCTTTACTAAACAACCTTTTTTGCAAACTTCAGCAAATGTTTCAGCATTTTCTTTATAAGTTTTACAATTCAACCACAATGTATCTTTGCTACTTTTTGAATCTTTCAAAGGAATAGAAAACTTGCAACTTATTGATCCATTTTCCGCATATTTGACTTCAGGCTCAGTACAATAACCTACAAAGGTTTTCTCTTCAAATTTTGCAAACTTTTCAAACTGGCTTTGCATCACTTTCTCCATTTCGATCTGATATCGGCATTATTAAATATTTGTGTTCCATATCTTTACAAACAACAGCTGAACGTGAATTTTGAAGAAGTTCAAATTTTACCGTATCACCAGTTATAACACTTAACAAAATTTCCAAATAAATTCTATTCAAGACAAATGAAACATCTGGGCCCTCATGTTCAATTGCAAGCACATCATTAACCTTAGCATTTTTATTTTTTATTTTTAGGAACAATCCATCTGTTTTAAAGCAAACTGAATAAAAATTATCTTCTCCACCGACAGCTTTGATACATTCCAGCACTCTAGATAAGTCTGATTTATTCACAAATAGTTTAACCGGACTTTCTTCACGCATAAGTTTCTTATATTTCGGGAATTGTCCCTGCAAAAGTCTTGTGTAATAGCGAATTCCGGAATAAAAAAAGCTACAAATATTATCATTTGTAAATATAAGAATATTATCTTCGGGTTTTATTATAGGAAGTAAATTATCTATAGATCGTTTTGGAAGTGTTATATTAAGTTTAATTTTTTCATCTTCTATACATTTAACAACAACAGCAAGCCTGTTTCCATCAGTTGCAGCAAAAGTTATTAGAGTTTTTTCTATATTTATATTCACACCTGTTAAAACGCTACCTTCAGTATTATCTGCAAACTTTTTAGATTTTTTAAATCCTTCAATAAGAGCAGCAGCAGGCATTTCAAACTCAAGTCCTTTTTCAATATCAAAACTATCAGACGGGAAATCATCAACCGGTATAGTATCAAGTTTACATTCAGTATTATCCTGAAGAATTGAAACAAAAGATTCTTTTTCTTCAATAAAAACATCACCATTTAAAGTATCTAGTATGTCATAAAGCTTTGCCGGCTCAATAAGACAGGCTCCTGGACTCAAAACTTCAGCTCCAACAGTAATTACAGCGCAATTAGTTAAACTTGTTACAGTTATTCTGATTTCATCATCACTCGCTTCAAACAATCCGAATGCCAAGACATGACAGTTTTTATCTTCTTTTGCTATATGCTTAATTTTTCCCAGCATAGTTTTCAGTTCATCAACACTAATTTTTATTTTCATTTTTCACCTCATTATTTTTTACCTTTTTACATAACCGAGCATTTTCCATTTCAAGAACTTTGAGAGCGATCTCGTATCGTTTTGCCCAAACATAAGTTAAATTATTTTCTAATCCATCTTTACCTTGTTGAAGAACAGCTTTTCCTATATCCAATATCAGACCATCCAATTTTTCACGAATACAAGTTTTAACTTGGGTAAATGAATTTATAAGATCAGTCGAATTTCCAAATTCTTTAACTATAAAATTTGCTTTTTTCTTAGAAGTTGAATTTATTGTTTTCTTTTTAGGTTCAATAATAACTTCACCTTTTTGAAATTTAAGCGTGTCAAAAAGATATTTGTACAGGGCCGGCATCTTTATTCTCTTGCCATAACAAACCAAATTTTGAGTCTTTTTGTAAATACTTGACAAATACACCGAATAAGATTTATCAGATATATCAAGTTTTAAAGGAATATCTTTACTTGGTGTTTGATTTATAAATTCCTGTACAACCCGCTTTTCACCAGGCGTTAAAAGTTTCAAAAATTCAGTTTTATTATCCATAATACTTTTTACCTTAACTTGAGTTTTCATTACATCCATACAATTTTTTATTTTTCTTGACTTAATCAAAGCTTCAATTTGTTCCCAATTTTCTCTTTCTTTATCAGTTAACAAGGTAGCTTGCCAAATAAAATCAAGAAGATAATCGTAAACATTAATAGCATTTACTCTTTGCAATTCCTCAGTTTTCATTCAAGTCGATCTCTTTTTCCCTATGCTCTAAATGACGGTTAAAATATTCCTGAATAACATCAACCAGTGCACAACCAGCAAGTATCAAAAAAACACAAACTACCAACAAAAATTTAAAAAAAATAATAAATATTGCCACATTAACCTCTTTCTTTGAAATAATTAAAAAACAACTCCATACGGTTTTTAACTTCGCATTTTTGATAAATTTTTGTAATATGGTTTTCAAGCGTACTACGGGAAATGCAAAGCAAACAGCAGATTTCTCTATTTGTTTTACCTTCTATTATCAGCTGCCGTATTTCTTTTTCCCTTTGGCTTAAACGCTTTTTCACCCTCTAACCTCTTTTTTAGTTCGAACCTCTCATCAATCAGACTATTATTTTGCTTAATTATGACAAGGCAGGCTTTTGACAAATCATCAACGTCCTTTTTGAGTTTTTCAACCTCTGATTTTAAGTCTGCAACAGTCTGTTTTAAATTTTCCGCCATCACCGCCCCGCTTTTTTATACCTTAAATACCTGAATACATTTTTTGGCACTGAAACCATTCCGGACATACCGGCTTCAGATGCCATAAATTCTCTGAGTTTACCTATACTCTGCCGATAGATTTTTATAACACTGCCGGATTTGACTTTTACAATAATTTCGTCATTATCCAGCATCTCATCAAGAACAACTTTGCAAACAAAAATAAAATCCGGATTATACTCTGATAAAGCGTGAAAGATTACTTTATTGTTTATATTGTCAAAAAACAAAGTTCCGATGTAATCTTTTCCGTGCCAGTAAGAGCAGGGCTTTACATACAACCTTGCATTACCGTCATAAATACGGCAGCGGATAGAATATTTTTTGTAATTTCCGGCCGCCTGACGGGCAACCATAATATTACGTGTTGCCCAGAATTCTTTGCCGTCCAGAATTATTTTTGTTAATGATTCCGTTATTACCATAAACCCTCGTTCGTGCAGATACCTTAAAATTTAATGAAAACCGGGCAAGGGTGAGCCTTGCCCGGAGCTATGAAAAAAAATTACGAAAAGCATTTTAAATCATCGCAAAGTGCAGGTATTAAAGATCTATTGGTAAAATAATAATCCACTCTACGGTTTGCAATCATATACCCCAGAACAGTATTGACCCGCTGAAACAACGGGATTTGCAAACCAGTAGTGTTCTTGCGCAGTACATTTTCAATAACCACATACAAAACTCGTATTTTCTTTGCATACGGAACTTTTTTCAAATCTTTTTTAAATAAATCTTTTAATCTAAACATTATTCTCTCCTCTATTCGTTAGCATATAAACAAATTCAGCAATCATGGATTTAGACTGCTCCGGTGTATAAACTTCATCATCGAAGCTCGCTATGATTTCAATACCATCTATTTTTTTACTAAAAATTACTTTATTAGATTTCACCGACACCTCCGGAAGAAATGTAATTGTTGATATCTGCATCGGAAAACAGATACTTGCGGCCGGATCTTTTGAAGGTGATTTCACCGTTTCTGCATTTTCTGGTCAGAACCTCAGGTGCAATATGTAAAATCTTTGCTGCCTCTTCCGTTGAATAAAATGGCATCTTGTTACCTTAAACCGTCCTTTGTTTTCGATTTACCATAAATTTTTGTAAACAAAATTTACACAACAGACAACAAAACAGTTGCCTTTGTGTTAATCTGTTTAACATAAAGTCATTTAAAAACATGTAAAATAACCTTATGAAAACATTAAACTATACTTTAACAAATTTGTCAAGTAAAAGTTTAACATTTTTGTAAATAGGAGTAGAATTTGAAACTTTCTGAATTTATCAAAGAAAAGAATAAAAACCTTGAATATAAGCTAACTTACACAAAAGTAGCAGAGATTCTAAATGTATCAAGGCAATACTTATCAACGATACGAGATAAAGAACTAAGTGTAAAAAATCTTAACATTTTGACTGAATACTTTAACAAAAATGTAAATAAAAATTTTGACTTTATCAAAATTCCGGTTTACGGAAATGTCACTGCGAGCATGGGATATGGTATCACAGTATATGACGAAAACCAGACCGGAGTTTATGAAATCAGCCAGAAACTGGCAAAAGATATTGGCATCATTCCGGGCAAAACGGAGATGATTTTTGCTTCAGGTGACAGCATGTATCCGACAATAGAAGGCGGAGACAGCCTTTTAATAGATACGTCAAAAAAAGAAATTTATGACGGACGGATTTATTGTGTAAGAGTTGAAGGCCAGCTTTACGCAAAACGCCTTCAAAAAATTCCTCCAAACAAAATCAAAGTAATCTCAGACAACGAAAAAAAATATGATGCTTTTTATGTTGATTTTTCAAAAGATATCAATTTTGACTTTGAAGTAATCGGAGAAATCCGCTGGTGGGGTCGTGTAGCAAGGTAAATTTTATATTTCAAAAATACGAAAGGATTATATATGGAATTTAGTGAAAAAATTAATCAACTCAAAGAACGTGTAACCAATTTAAAAGATAGCATTCAAACTGAAGAAGCTACAAAGAACGCTTTGATTATGCCCTTCTTAACGGCACTTGGTTATGATGTTTTTAATCCATTGGAAGTTGTTCCTGAATTTATCGCTGATTCCAGGCTTAAAAAAGATGAAAAAGTCGATTATGCTATTATGAAAGATGGCAAACCGATTATTCTAATTGAATGCAAAAAAGTTGAAAACGATAAATTAGACATCAAAAAACATGCTGGTCAGCTTTTTAAATATTTTACCGCAAGCAGGGCAAAATTTATTATACTAACAAACGGAATTGTTTACAAATTCTTTTCTGATATAGAGGAACAAAATATTCTTGATAAAGAACCCTTTTTTACTTTTAATTTGCTTGAATTTAAAGAAAATCAACTTGAAACATTGTCCGAATTTTGCAAAGAGAATTTTGACATTGAAAAAGCGTATTCTAATGCTGGAGATTTAAAATACATCAAACAGTTCGAAGATGTAATAGAAAATGAATACAGAACACCATCTGATGATTTTGTAAAATATTTGATAAATAAGTCTGGAGTTTGCGAAGGCAGAGTTACAGAAAAAGTTATTGAAAAACACAAAAAGACTACTGTAGAAGCATTCAATCTTTTTATGTCTAAAGTAATGAAAACTTCACTGGATTTTAGTATTGCAGCCAAACAGGAAGAAAAATCAGGAAAAAATGAAGTTGTCACAACACTTGAAGAATTGGAAGGATATGCAATTGTTAAATGTATTTTGCATGAAAATATTGATATAAATAGAATTACATACAGAGATAACACTAGCTATTGCAACGTTTTACTTGACGACAACATAAGAAAAACCATCTGCAGACTATATTTTAATCGTTCGCAAAAGTATATTGCATTTTTGGAAGGGACAAAGGAAAACAGATATCCAATCGATTCTATAAACGATATTTTTAAATTTGCAGACAATGTTAAAAATAAAATAAACGAATTTTTAGCTGTTAAATAAGCTATGAAAAAACTTTTATTTTTAATATGTACAATACTCATAGCAGCCCCCTGTGGCCAGGCAAAACGACTGTATTCAGAGGATACCTATCAAACTTTGTGGTGCAGCAAACATAACGGAATAAAAGAGTATCAACTGAATGATAAAACCCGTGTTGACTGCCTGACAAATGAGCTTGCGGTAGAATTTGACTTTGCGAACAAGTGGGCCGAATGTATCGGACAGGCGCTTTATTACGGCAGACAGACCGGTAAGCAGCCGGCTTGTGTCTTAATTATGGAACGTGGAGAAAAAGATTTAAAATATCTGAAGCGTCTGCGCCGTGCTGCATATAAAAAAGGTGTGGATATGCGCACTTTTACAATGAAACCGGAACATATATGTGATGCTAAGCGTTTAGATTGCCCGCATGTTAAGGCTAAAAATTAGGCTTTATTCCGCATTTTTGCAAGAAGAGCACGAACAGCTTTTTCTTCTTCTTCCGACAACCTGAAAGTAAACCGTTTTTTAACTTTTTCTTTTGTTGTACCTTTAGGCCTGCCGGCACCTTCACGCTTGCCGCCCCTGCCTGATGTAAATTTTTGTTCTTCCATATTTATTTGCCTCTTGAATTTTTTATAAAATCGGTTAAAATAAGAATAAAGGCAAGGGTGTAACGAGCACCCTCACCACCCTATTAAAGGGCTTTTAGCAAGAGAACTATTACTAACATTAGTGATAGTTCTTTTTCGTTGATTTCAATTAGCATTTTTACCTCCTTTCTTTTTGCTAATTGAATTTAGCCTTTATTCAAATTTCAATGTTCTCTATACCTTTATTATAATACCTTTTTGATTATTTATCAATACATTTTATCAATATTCCTTAACAAAAATTCATGAATATTTTATTTATTTTATGTATCTGTTAATCTTTAACTATCGAATAATTTAAGGGGAGTAGGATATTTATGTTTAACTTTGCAGAACAATTTTTCACACCTTCAGGCCGCCCAATATCAAGAGTAAGACTATATATTCGAGTTTCCGATGAAGAACAGGTGCTTGGTCATAGCCTTGCAATGCAAGAAAAAGAAGACAGCAACTTTGCAAAACGTCATAAGTATTTAATCACCGGGAAATATATTGATGCTGGCTTTACTGGAAAAAACATGAATAGACCGCAACTTAAATTACTTTTATCGGACATCAAAAGCAAAAAAAAAGATTTTGACGCAATAATTGTTTGGCGTTGCGACAGATTGATTAGAAACAATGACTATTATCACAGTGTAATAAAGCCAATGTTCGATAGAGCTGATATCGCAATTTTATCAGCAACAGAAAATAACGATATGAACAACCCTTATGGCAAGTACATGCGTAACATGCAGATAAACAATGCCGAACTTGAATCAGATATTAACTCAATTAGAACAATTGCAAATCTTAGAGAGAAATGTGAACAAGGATATTCCCCAGTTGCAAGACCACCAATCGGTTATAAAAGAGTTACAATCAACAAGAAAAAATTAATTGTTCCTGATCCGGAAACAAGTTTTTATGTACAAAAAATTTTAAAATTACACTCTACCGGCATATATAGCGATAGAATGCTTGCAGGTCTTATGCGCAAAGAAGGCTTTAGCAAATGCACAAAAAAAATGGTTGAAAACATAACTCGGAATAACCTAAAATTTTATTCCGGCAAATTTGATTACAGCTTAAAAGATTACAATGGCATCCGAACCACAAAAGAATATCAAGGGAAACATGAACCTCTAATATCTATTGAATTATACGAAACCATAAAAAAATTACACAAAGAACATGTAATTTACGCATCAAAGACAACCAAACACGAATTACTCTATAAAGGTCTTATCAAATGCCCTAAAAACAATAAATTCTTAACTGGAGAGATTCAAAAAGGAAAGAATAACAGCGGAGAATATGAATACTGGCGCTGTCACAAACCAATAAAAGGTGATGCAGTTTGTAATGCGTGCAAAAAATGTATCAAATCAACAATAATAGATAACGCAGTAATTGAAGTTTTAAAAGAAATTGAAATCACCCCCAAACAACTGGATGAAATCAAAGAGAATTTCAAGATATTTTTTAATATACAAACAGACTATGACGAAAAAAAGAAAGAACAAATTGCAACAAAAATCAAAAAACTTAGAAACCGATTAAATCAATTGTACGAAGATAAACTTGACGGGCTTATAGATCAGGATATATACATAGAAAAACGAGAGAAATATTCAACAGAATTAAACGAACTTAACATTGAATACAATGCTTTAAGCAAGACCAATCAAATATTATTTGAACGTTTAGAACAAGCGTTCGAACTCTGCAAAGACTTAACAGGGCGTTATTTGCAGCTTTCAAACTCAAAAAAGCGTGAATTGCTAAAATTATTGTGTTCGAACTTTTTTTATCAGGATTCAAAATTAAACATAAAAGTAAAGAGCGCCTTTATGACGCTCTTTAGAACTTTTGTATTTGATTGTGACTTATCCGATTTTGAACCGGAAACACTTATTTCTTCAAATGGGGCACCTAATGGTATGATTTCCGAACCCCTTACAGAGGTAATTATAAGCATAGACATTGAATTAAGTCAAGTTTTTACACAAAAGATACAAAGATTAATTGCTGCATAAAAAATCAAATAAAAAAGCCCTCGTAAACACGAGAGCTTAAACCCGACAACAAAAAGGAGTAAAAGAAGAAATTATCTATAATCTTCCCAAATACCATCTCACCTTATTTCTAATAAAATCACCGACTTTATTTTTTTCGATTTCAGGATATGGCGGCATATAAACAATATCAATTTTCCCATAGCTTGATGTATTTGGATGCGATTGTCCAAATTCATAATGTGTTAATACTGTTTTGTTAGTAATTGCAATATTATATTTTTTACAAAGTTCTGCGACTAATTTAAAAGTAGCTTCACACTGTTTTTTTGTTAAAGGATATTCGCCAACATTGTTTTTATCTTTGAACCCATACATGCCGCACATTGATACACCAATTGCACCAGTATTACCGCCCCCACAATGTTGAGCATACTTTCCATCATTGCAATTTTCGTTATCTTCAGGAGTATATTTTCCCGCAATTACAATTCCATCTTTATTGACTAAAAAATGATAATGTTCATAATCTGTATTATTGGGCTGGTTTGCACCTGCAGTCCAATGAATTACAACTTTTTTCATGATGTTCTTCCTTTTCTAAATCTTTTATCCTATGATTAGCAACATTTATTTGTTCTTCAAGCACTGCTTCGTTTTTCTCCAATTTATAAACTCTAGTTATAAAATTGTTATGTTTTTCAAGTTTCTTATCCTGCTCATCAAACTTATAATTTACTAAATCCTTAAACCCTTCTAATTTCCCTATATAAATACCTATTGCAATAAGATTGATAATAAAGCCTACAACAGCCACCACAATAGATATAACAGATACCAATGTCGTCAACACTCTTTTTTCCCCCATCCGCAAAACTTCTGAAAATTATCGACAGAATGAAACATAACCCATCTGCGGAATGCTCCAACATCACCAACCTCAAGCAAACGTTCAAAAGTTTTATCTGCAAAATATCTATCATTATCAACATAGTGATGATTTTCACAAAGAACGTCATGAACTAATGCAGCAACTTTAAATTCAATATTTTCTTTAGATCCAATAAGCCGCCAAAAAATTCTTGCAATACTTGCTCCGTCATAGTCATAACCTGCGTTAATCGTAAAGGTATATGTTTTATTTTTAACCTTATTAATAAGGCAAACCTCAACGGTATTCTTTAGATACAGTGGTTTCTTTTTAGCTGCTTTTATTTCAGCCTTAGACATTACTTTATTGTTGATTTCCTTGTTCCCAATATCGGGAACAGCCGAAAAACCAACACGACAAATACTGTCGTCCTGCCATGCAATATATTCCTTACCCTTGTAATGGAAGCGTGGCAGAGCGTCAAAACACTCAATGCACATCAATAATCTCCTCTATAATTTAATATTTATGTAAAACACTAATCCGTTACTGTTGTTCGTCTGGTAAGGCATAATTAAGAACTTTACCGTTGACGTTGATATTGATCGTAAAAAAGGTAAAATGATTTTTTATACCTTGCTTGCTTCCTTTTTCTTGCGGCTGCTTTTGAATATTTGCCGTAAAGTATGACTGATTATTTTCAACACCCTGTTCAGGAACGATCGCATTAGTATCAGCAGCAAAAACACTTTCGCCGCAAAAAAATAAGAATGCTAATAAAATTGCTAATTTCTTCATAGTAAATCTCCTTTGCTTTATTCAACGTATTCCACATATCTATTCATATTTTGAGCTAAGAACTGATCTAAAATATCAAACTCAAAATGCTGCTTTAAGTTTAATTTCTGCATCAAATCAGCGTTCAAATAAGCGGTTACAACTTCATCTTCCATATCCATAATTACCGCTATTGATTTTGCTTTCTCAATTTTTTGAGAAAACAAATCTTGCAGCCACTCTCCGGCTTTTTGTTTTTTACTTTTAAAACGCACAATTTTAGCCATATCAGTCCGCCTTTCCAGTTATAGACATACCCCCATCTTTTTCAATGTCATAATAATTTTCTTAATGTATTTATCTCCGCTGAAATCGTCCGTTGAGATACCTAAAAATTGTTTTAGGTATTCTCTTACCTGTGAAGGATTTATAAAGTCCTTAATCGGCAGATTAGAGCGTTTCATATTATTTTCTTTTGTTGCAAGAACAAGATTATCAAGGGTAGTTTTTCCACCCTTTGAATAAGGCACTAAGTGTTCAAGGGTAACGTTTTCTTTCGTCAACGTTCCACCATAAAACCCCTTGTCTATATTTAATTTACCTTTTTTATACAAGGTTTTTAGAGGACTTTTGTAACCAAAAGTAACCCCA
This sequence comes from Candidatus Gastranaerophilales bacterium, assembly GCA_944326525.1. GTDB lineage: Bacteria > Cyanobacteriota > Vampirovibrionia > Gastranaerophilales > Gastranaerophilaceae > Scatenecus. The sequence goes on along the minus strand of CALVEG010000003.1, from coordinate 164,767 downwards.
TCAGTAGGTTCTATTCTCATAATCTCATCTCTAAAAAATTAAAAGGCTATTCATCAGCCGGAGTGTGAGCTTCAAATATTTCAATAATTTCTTGTTCTGTTTTGCCAAGCGGCAATGCTGTCAAGAATGGCTGAATAACACCATAATAAACGTGATTGCATAATTCCCATTGCGGCTGCATATTTAATTCTGCAATCTTTGCTTTGAGTGTGTCATAAGAAATATTAGCAGGTACACAAATATATGTATAAAAATCCTGCTTTGTGATATGTAATTTCCCGATACGCTCAAGCTCTGCTGCTTGTGCTTCGGTTTCCCAGTTAGAATTGTAAACAATTCCGCCATCTGTAATTTTATAGTGTGTTGGATTAGCAAGAAAATCATCATAAACACTCTCCTCTATTTCTGCGGTTTCAAGCATTGTGCTAATCCTCAACCAGTCTTGATACGGTGAATTGATTAAATCCATTTCATACTCCGATAGTTCAAGCCCTAAGCCTTTTTTTTGAACTGCATTATCCCTCTGCCGTAACAGATCTGCAAACTCCTGTATCTTGCTTTGCTTCGTTTCCGGTGTTACCTGTGTCATTTTTGTACTCCTTTTCAAATAACTTCTTATACAACATATCTAAATTGTGAATTGTTCTGCGTGCATTCTTATGCACAAAAGAACCTCTCGTACTTATATAACTTTGTTTTATATCATCAAGTGTCATAATTCCTTGATGATAGAGTTTAGCCTGCTTCTTTAATTTCCTTCTTGCTGCAGTTATCCGTTCTCTGCAAGGCTTCTTAATTACCTTGCCTGTATCGGTTAAGAAAAATCTTGTTTTCAAGAATGTGAAACCGTGCTTTAAATCGCTGATGTGTGTTTTCTTCTGATTTAAAGTAACTCCAACTTCTGCATACAGATCTTTTAGTTCCCACAACAATTCTTGCAAATAACCTTTGTCGGGGTGAATTATTATATTATCGTCCATATACTTCCGAAAGCCCTTAATCCGTTCTACCTCTTTAATATAATGGTCTATTCTGTCTGTATGAACGACAGCATTTATCTGTGATGTTTCAGAGCCTAAACCAAGCCCACGTTCTCCGAATGCGTCAACAAAATCATCAAGAAGTTTTATTACTCTTGTATCTTTAAACTTTCTTCTGAAATTCTCTTTTAAGACATCGTGAGGAATACTCTCAAAATAACTTTTAAAATCAATGGATAAAACATATCCTTTGTTTCCATAATGCCTATAATGCCAATGCAGGTAGTCTGTAACTCTGTTTAATGCAAAGTGTGTTCCCTTACCCTTTTGGCTTGCTGCATTATCGTAAATAACACTGTTTAATAAAATGGGGTTCATTGCATTCAAGCATATTGATTTCTGAACTACACGCTCATTAAAATGCACGCTTTTAATATGCCGGACTTTTCCTCGTTCGTTTATATCAAATTCAATAAAGCCCTGCCGTATATCTTTTTCTTTCAGTAAATCTTGCCTTGTATGAGTTATTCTGAACAATATGGCTAAGATATACCTTTGCACGCTTGCTTTCCACGACACACCGCAAGCGGCTTTCTTTGCGGATTTATACATAGACTTTAGGCTGATAACATTATTAAAATCATCATATTGTTTTAAATGCTGCTTTTTGGCTTCTCTCTTTTGCTGCCGTCTTTCATATCTGCCTTTACGTCTTGACATTTATGCACCTCGTACAGTTAATGGACAATGTGTATTAACATTAAACTGCTTAATTATTTAGGCATAAAACAGACTATAATACACAAGTTGCCTGCTATGCACTTAACGAAAAGGCGTCCGCCTAAAAATATCAAGGTGCTTATTTACGAGAGTTTCCTCTCGAAAGTCATTTGTTCCTTCTTTAAAAAATGTACTGCGTTCAGAAAAATCTTACTAGGTCGGACAATTAAAGAATCAGAGCGGCAGAAAAATACTAGAATTAGTAGCATTATTACTGTTAGCATTACCGTTGTTGTTAACATTACATACGTTAGTAGTATTATTAGAAGCCGGAGCAGAAAGCCACCAAGAGGCTAACCAAAATCAACAAATGACTTATCTTTTTTCTTACTCACTTTCCGGTTTATCTTCACCGTCTGCAAGTAATTTTTTAAACCGTTCTTTATCAGTCTTTTTCCACTTCTTTATTAGAACTTCTGCATTCGTTAGCAATTCAGCAATTTTTTCTAGATTTTCAATTTTCACTGATTGAACGCACTCAATCATTCTAACTATCTTATTATGAAGTTGCCAACAATTACATACTGCAAGTGTTTGATATTTTGAACGCATTTCATATTCAGATATGTTTGTAGGGAAAATTGTGTTTGCGTAATTCAAATTGTCAAGAAGCTCATCGACTTTTGCTATCAATGGCTGCCCGATTATCAACCGCCATTTCTTTGGTATGTTTTTCTCACGCATTACAAATTTTGTTAATTCAAATTGTAATTCCTGTGCTGTAACCAAAAACTGTAACTCTGTTTCTTTCCTAAATCTTCTGTGAACGTTGCTCATTCTCTACCCTCAAAAAAATTTTTTTCGAGTGGCGTAAGCCACTAAGGGGATTGTACTACAAACATTGGTGAGGTAGCGGACACATAAAGTGTCCGCATACAAGATGGAAAGGATTAAATACAGAAGCAGAGCGGCAGAAAAATACTAGAATAAGTAGCATTAAGACTGCCAGCATCACCGGAGTTGTTAACATAACATACGGAAGTAGTATTAATAGAAGCCGGAGCAGAAAGCCACCAAGAGCAACGAGCACCGCTTGAGTTCCTTTTAACCCTGTGCTCACAATTATTTGCGAACCAAGGAAATTGGATTGACAGCCCAGCTTCAGGAAACCAAAAACCTGACGTTTGAGATAGGTTGCTACGAATACCGCAGCCATAAACTTCAACTTCATTAGGCAACCAAAGTTTACCCATATCAGTCCAATCCCAGCCTGTTGAACCTGTTAAAAGACCGCTTGAAGAATATCTGTTATCTAAGAGGTTTCTCTTCTGTTTTAAGACGCTTTGCAGTGTACTAGGTAATAATTGTAGTATTCCTTTTGCAGAAGCGTTTGCTCCGTGTGCTGCGTTGCCGTATGCACTCGTTGTATAGTTGTTCACTCCGTTCAATACCGCATAAGCTGCACTTGCAAGCCAAGGTTTATTTTGTGAAGCCGTACCGTTGTTATTGTCTGTCGGGTTCCACTTTATAGCGGTATTTATTACTTCATCAGATATTACATAGAACATATTGCCTATATTCGTATCTGCACAAGATTTGTATGTGTTAATCCCTACTATACGGCATTTAAAGGTCTGTGCTGCTATTGAATAGCCTGCCACTGTTCCGGCACTCAAACTTACAGAGAAGTAATCCCCAACGTGTATGCCCTCAAAATTTCCTGCATTCTTTCTGTTATTGAGCCAAGCATAAACGTTTCCGGCTGCGGCTATTTCTGTTGCAAATTTTGTTTCAAGATTGACACCCTCATACATTCTGTCAAAGTTCTTTATAACCGCGTCTATCTGTCCATCAAGTGTACTTGAATAGCCGTTGAACTGGTTTTGTAATGCCGTTGATTTATTTTGTGCTAATGCTTGAAAATCCTCTTTGTCTGTTGCTATGGCATTTTCTGCATTTGTTTTAGCTGATGATATGGCATTTAAAGCGTCAAGTTTATCTGCTGCTATATCAGCCATTGCGTCATCGTAAGTTTCTTGAACGATTGCTGCCTGCTGCGTTGCTGTCGTTGCTTCCTCTCCTGCTGCTATTGCTGAATTGTTTGCAGCCGTGGCAGAAGCACTTGCAGCCGCTGCACTGTTTGCAGCATTAACCTGTGCTTGTTGCAAGGCTTCAATTAACTCATCTGCGGATTGAGAAGAACCTTCTTGTGTTTTTACTGATCTTTCTAATTCTCTGCTCATTATTTGACAAATTCGTGTTAAATAATCAAGAGAGTATTCCAATGTCGGCGGATCCAAATAACTTGATTTACCATAAGGATTTTCTTGAGATATTGGTAATGTCAAACATAAAGATATTACTTCATTTTCGCCAAGAATATTGTAAGTAGAACCACTCAAAGGAAAATTTATATAACTTCCATTTTCATTTTTTAATTCATTTATAGAATAATCGACATCATGTTTTAATAGTGTTTGTACACCTAATTCGTTTGTATGGTAAACTTTTAACTGCGTTTCATTTTCAATATAGAAATCAAAATCAAAAGTTGTTGTACTTCCGTTCCCACTCCAGTTATTGTATGGATTTTGTTCAGGTATCATTTTTCTTCTCCTTATTTATTCTCTTCAGGGAGTTTCCCCTTTCCATGCTTGATTAGCCCGATATTCCCCATAGCCGAATATACGTGATAAACCAACACCAAATTCACCTTCAAGAATATCACCTACACCGCCGGCACTATTTACCAATCTTGTTGCCGGAATGCCGGTTGTATCATCAACAACAAGAGCCATAGCATCAATGTAATCCGCAAGTGTGATTTCATTTTTCATCAGAATTTTTTTGCCAATTTTTTCCAAGTCCCCTATTATCGGAATTGTTTTTAAGAAAGGCTTGTATTCTTTTTTGTCAATCAAGGTTAATAAGAATGCTCCAATAGTAGATAATCCCATTCCTAAATAACCGTATGCCGCCAAGTTTGCAAACAACATTGAAGAAATAACATCTACTCCAAACTTCTCAACTCCATCATCATCTCCGCCGGATAAACCACGTATTAACGTCATGAAAGATAAATTGGTTAAAAAGGATGAAAATAACAAAGGATTAAAAACTTTGTATATCAAAAGAGCTTTTACAAATTCTTTTGTGCTAATATCCCCTCTTGCACGTGATGCAATTGCATCTAAAAACTTTCTTTCATATTGCAAGGTAGTATTGTTAAACGCAAACATCATTCTTGACAGAGGGTTTTCTGCTTGCTTTTTCTGCCAAATACTTGTTGCAGATGCTTGCCCTGCCTGTTGAGAACGCATTGTATCTTCAACAAATTTCTCAAACGCTTCTTCTTTACTCATACCTTGCGACATTAAATAATCGACATAAGGTTTACCGCCGAAAGATATTGCAATCAAATCGCCGTATTTTGTATTAGTGCAACAGAAATTCCTTAATGTCCTGAATTTATCAGTCTCGTCCGTAATCCTTTGCATAATCTCATTCATTGAATTACCTGCAAGACGTGCTTCCAAATATGGACAATTATCAAGCATGAATTTTATTGTTTCTTTCGGATGCGTCAAACATTCAACAAAACCCTTAGCCCATAAACCGTTTGGCATATTTTCACAGTAATTAATCATTGAGGTAAGCTGCCCGAAAGCAACCTTTAAATTGCCGCCAATGCGAGAAGTAATATAATTAGTTGCGACATAATCCATAAAACTTTTGCCGACATTTATTCCTCTTGCGTAATTTTCAAAGGTAGAACACCCCAGTTGATTTAACAATGTATCGTGTATTCTATCACCGAGTGTTCTGTTCTTTTTGTTTCTTTTTCCTTTGGCTCTTTGTCCGGCTTTTATTGTTTTGCCGTCAGGAGTTTCAACTCCGTCAAACACTTCTTTTATTGCAGCACGTACCGTTCCGTCTTTAAAGATCGCATTCAGATAATTTACTCTTTCTGATAAAATTACATAACGAGCAGTTTTGTTAATGTGCGGCAATAATATCGAAAGAGGTTGTTCAGGTTTCATTTTAATCCTGCTGCAAACTTTTCTTTGTTTGATAAAAGAAGGATTGTTTGAACGAACCATATTTTCATGGAGCATATCAATTTCAGATCCTACACGAACAGTTTTTGAAGGGAAGTAGTTTTGAACCTTTGGCAAAGAAAGCCCCATGGTTCTGATAAAGACTTCATTATTTTCATCATACATCTTTTCGCATGTATCAATCAAAAGCCAAGCCAATTGTTTATCTTCATCAGATAAAACCTCATTGAACATGTGTCTCACCTGATTAACTCCATATTGTGTAAATAGTCTTTGTTCAAGTTCTTCATTCAAAGACCAAGCATAAAGAGTTATTATTTCAGCTCTTGAAAGTTGAACACCACTTTCAACAAATTCTCCGGTTTCCTTGCTGTATGTAACTTCTTTATAGTTATAAACTTCTTCCTCATATTCTTGCATCAACTTAACAAGCGGTTGAATATTAGCAAAATCAACAAATTTATTAAACGCATTCCAAGCTCTTTCTCTTGCATTTGCAGGATTGTTTAATCCATAAATATCAATAGCTTTTCTGCAAAATTCGTTATAATGTTTGAATGCATATACTTCCGCATCACTTTCTAATTTCAGAAGTGAATATCTTTGAGCAACTTCCTTTCCAAACAAAGCATTAAGAGCAGTTTCCCAGTTTACAAGAGTTTTTTCGGAAGTAATGAGATTTTCTCCCATTATAAATTTAGCAACATTTTTTGCTAATCTATTACCTTTCAAAACACGAACTCTTTGAGCCAAGTCTGTTTTCATATTATCTTTTTGCAGACGTTTTTCAAGTTCTTGAGCATCTTTTGCTCTCCTGCCTTCAAACTTCAATGTCATAATATCTTCTAACAGTGAACGTGTTGCAGCCAAATTCAAATCTTTAATTTTACTAGAGCGATACTCTAAAAATTTTCGTTTAAGATTACTTTGGAAATCTGTCTCAAGTTGCGGTGTTGATACAATATTTTCATCATTATATTCTCGATCCTCACCGGCAGCGGCTCTATCAAGTTCGACAGCTGCGGCATATTCTTTAAAAGCATCCTTCTGCTTCATTTTATTCATTTCTGCAAGTTCCGCAAAAACGGTATTTGTTTTCCAATCAAACTTACCCTTTTTGAGAGTTCCGACTTTTACAAGTTTTGAACTCGTTTTTATTTGCTTCTGTATTTCCTTATGAAGAATACTTTTTGCTTGATTTTCTAAATCAGAAATCACATACTCATTTATTCTTCTCACAATCTTTTTAGTCTCGTTTACAGAAGTAGCGTGTTTTATTGCCTTATATAAACTATGAGATTTTGATATTCTAACCTTGTAGCGAACATTCGGATCATAAACTTTCAACTCACTCAATTTATTTGTTACATAATATTGTAATTGTTGAACTACCGGAATATTCGGATAACGTCTCCTGTTAAAATCTTCTCTTTGTCCTTCTTCATAAGCCGCTTCAACTTTACTTAATTTCTCAACAATATCAGCAGTTACTTCATCCGGCATTGATGGCAAATCATTAAATAAACTATATAGAGCTTCAAGAGCAGTAGATTTTTCTTCACCTTTTAAAGATAAAACCTTGCCATAGAGATATTCAAACTTGCCGTAAAACCTTCCAATGTCATCCTCATTTTGATTATTAAAATCATAAGTTCCGGTAGTTAGAACATCAAATGCTTGTTGAGCAAGTTCATAGTCTCCGCCTATTTCATCATTTTCATAACTTACTCCGGTGTCAGTATAAAACTCTTGCCATTCTCCACGCATTCCGCCTGATGTAGTAATTTTATCATCAGCATTTTCAAGAGCTAACTGTACTCTTTCCCAATTACGAGGATTAGCAATATATCTTTTATCATAACCGGTAGCAACAGAAAGAATTGAAAGCGTTGCATCTTTATATCTCTTTTTCAGTTCTTTTACTTCTTTAGGAACTTTTGAGACTGCTCCTTCTGCAAGGTCAAGATATTCTTGAACTTGTCTCTTTTTATCTGATGCCCTGTTGTTTGCTTCGATATTTCCTTTCCAAAGTTCGTCAAGTTCTCTCATTTCTTCTTCTTGACGTTCTTTGATTTGTTGTATTCTGTCATTTATATCATCACATCTATCAAAAACTGTTTTTTTAATTCTTTCATTTTCAGTTGTCAACAAACGTTCAAATAATCTTTCAAGGTTTGCAATATCAGCTTCCGAGAAAGAATATTGCTGTCCGTCCTCTGTATAAACAAGCTGCTTGATACTGTCATAAATCTGAATAAGAGCATTTTTGAAATCTTCAAAAATTCTTTTTAATCTGTTATTCTTTGCAGAGCCATTTCTGATATAGGCTTCAAACCCACGTGCAAATTTCTCATGCTGCTCTCGTGTAAAAGCACCGCCTTCATTTTTTACAAACTTTCTAACTTCCTCAAGGTCAAGTGCAAGTTCTTCATTATTCGGGGCATATTTTTCCAAACGAGATAACCACCAGTGAGCAAACTCATGGATAATCGTACTTTCATCAGCATTTTTAAATAACTCAATTAAATTTTCTGCCGGAACAAAAGCACCTTTAATATTCATATTTCTCAATCTGCGAGGAGAAATATTGTCATATATCATATTTGTTTGTATTGGCTCATTTTCTTCTTGATAATACGTTTCAAGAACTTTTATTGCTTTATCATCAAAAACTACATAACAACGTCCATCATGACGTCCGTCATAAGTTATTCCTTTGATACCATATTTATTAAGCAATAGGCTTGCTTCTTTTTGTCCATTACCAACTACCCCTTTTCTTCTCTCTTCAAAAGCGACTTCTTTATAAAACCATTCTCCATTTTTAGTTTCGGGGAGTTCATCATGGTTTCTTATGATGCTCATATTAAAAGTATCAGGGTTATCTTTCATATAATTAAAAATCGCTTTTCTGACCTTTTCCGGTTGTTCTCTTAATCCTTTATCCTCATCGAGCAAGACATCTGCCTCAGGGATATCAATTTTAAAAAGCTGACCTTCTGAATGTTTATATTCTATTTTACTTTCATCAATTTTTTTTACTATATTTATCTGCCTTTTAATATCTCGTATTTCTATATCGTTTAAATCTGGTGCATAATCCCCAAAAATCAATTTTGATATTTCATCATCATCTTTTTTGCTTTTAGCTGCTCTTTCTTCGGCTTCTTTCAATCTATTCTGCAAGGCTTCTAGCATAGATTTTTTACCAATATGTTTTATTCTTTTATATAGACCGATATCAGCACCTTTAACAATAGAGCTAACATCCTTTCCGTCATACAACCATTTATCATTTATTTCAGAAAGAGTTTTTCTGTATCTTTCCGAAACTTCTCTATCTTCTGCAAAATACAAACCCCAACCATGAGCTTGTGCCCCTTCACCTGTACCGATATTATCAAGTGAAAATTCATCAAACCTGTGCGAAGTTCCATGATAAGCAGATTGAAAATAAACTTCAGGAAACGTATCTTCAACCTTCTGCAAAGCAGCATCCATTTCACCATCTTCATACTCTACAACAGTTACACCCCAATCTTTCAAACCCTTTATTTGCTTATCAGACAGTGTACCTTTTTCAGTAATAGCATAAGGAAATTCAGATAAATCAACCTTTCTTAACGGTTTTGCTTCAAAATATGAACGAGGTAAAGACAATGCTCTTTTTGTAAAATCCTTGAGTTTGTTATATAACTCTTTCGGTAATCTATCGGTATCAATATAAGTATTCAGTTTTCTTTTATTGTTTGTTGCAACTGCATGCATTATTTCGGTAAAATCTTCATCAGAAATTTTCTGCCAACTATATCCATCAAACCGATAATAATCACCGAGTTCTCCAAACATCAAATCAGCATACTCATCACGCAGCTTATCATATTCTTCTTCTGTATTTTCTCTATCTTGTAATCCTTCATTAGCAGCTCTTTTCAGCAAATCTTTTGAAGTTTGTTTTTTTGCCAATCTAGCCAAGAAACTACTTAAACCGTAATTTGCATTTTCACCACCAACAAGTTTATTTTTCTTAATGTATTCCAATATAAAATTAGGTTTATAAGGTTTATATCTTCTATTGCCGGAAGGTGTATATCCCACAAAGAGGACTTTTTCAGCATCTTTAAAATATTCATCAAAAGATTTTCCATATCTTTGAATAAACCTTTCGGGATTACCTTTCCATTCTCTTTGCATAGAACTATATTCATAAGCATTGACAGTTGTTCCGTTTGTCAATTTATAGTCCGGCTCCGGCAGACGTGGAGAATAAATATCTCTGTCATAAATATTGTCATTCTGAAAATCAATCCTTCGAGGATTTCTTAAAAATAAAACATCACCAAATTTTTTTGTTGATAACTCTGCAGACCCTTTTCTTGTAATAGACAATGAAGGGGCAACGAATTCTCCGCTCTCTATAATATCATCAATCCGCTCCGCCTTAGTTGCATGAGCCATGATGAGCTTATTGTTATCTTCTTGATAAAGAGCATCCATATCAACCAAATGCTCATCAATCGTACCCGATTTCGCAATATTAACCGGATTAATATCTATTTTAACAGTATTACCGTTTACATCTTCAAGTGTTAATTCTGCATAAGCGAACATATTAAAAGCATCATCTTCACGCATACTGCCGGAATATTGAACGAGAAAATCTAAATCTGATGTATCTTTATTCTGACCTTTAGAATAAGAGCCATAAACCCTTATATCCTCAAAGTTGAACTCGTCCTCACTAAGATTATTTTCAACAGCAATATTTAATACATCAGCTCTTACAGCATCCGTAATATTCTCAAGAGTATCTCCGAAAGACGTTTCAATATTTTCTCTGTCTATTTCAGATTGATAATAAATATTAGGATTTTCGGCATCAAAAGTTCCTCTATTATTTACTGCTTTAATTTGAGTATTATCAAATGCAACATAAACATCATGAATATCCTTCATGAAAGGCGTGTCAACATTTGTATCTCTTAAAATTATCCCATCATATCCTAGCTTTAACAATTCTTCTTTTGTTTCTTGTTCACTTTGTCTAATATCTAATTGTGTAAAGAAATCAAAAGCATCCGTAATTTCAATTTTTTCACCAAATATTTCTATTACACTATTAGGCTCAACAATTAAAGGATTTTTTAAACTTAAATATACATCCATTACTCTTGCATCGTTTGCATATTGTTTTGCCATATTTTGACTATCAGTAAAAAAGAAACCCACATTCGCACCAATCTGCCTTGATTTACCAGTATTTTTAAATATTCTAAAGTTATTTTCTGTTCCATGATAAACAACAAGCGGCTTACCGTTTTTATCAACAACTTTGCTATCTCCAAACCACTTTTTGAAATACTTGCTTTCTGTTCCTTTTTCCTGCCATTCTTTTTTAGCAGCTTCGATTTCATTATTTTCAGCACCTGCCAAACTTGCAGATTGAAATAACTGTTCTCCACCTTCAATATTTAAAATTTCTTTTAGTTCATTAGCAAATTCAATTTCTCCGTTTTGTTGAAGAATGTTTGCAAACTGGATTGCTTCTTCTCTTTCGGCATCAGTTAAAAATCCATCTCGTGCCTTTGATAAAATATCAACTTCTTTCATTAGTCTTTCAAGATATTTTTCATCATTGAAATCATCCGGCAATTCGTTTAATTCATTAAAGATTTCTTCAATTCTGCCATCTACCTGAATATATCTACCATTATCTCTTGCAGCCTGTTCAGCTTCTCTTTGTATATCCGGCATCTCTTCTTCCATAACCTCTGACAAAGAAAGTCCGGTTGTCTCACTCAATTTTTGTAAAGGAGCCGCAAAAAGAGCCGCAACAGTTCTTGCTTGTTTTTCATTATTGAAAGTTTTATTTTCCATAAACCTTTCAGTTAAATCTTTTTCAATTCTTTCTGTTGCAGCTTCAGGAGTATTATCTGTTTCTTGATTTTCAATCGCTTTTTTTAGTTCAGACCTTATTTCAGTCTCCGACATATTTTTGAGAACATCATCTTGCAAACTTTCATCAACATTTTGAGCACCCCAAATATCTCTTAATTTTTGTTCTGCCAAAGATTGAGAGCCTTTTATTTTAATTAATCCCTGCTCAAGATAAAATTGCTCCGGAGAGTATAAATATTTATTTGCTCTTTCTGCTAATATACCCAAATCTCTTTGATACTGCCTTTTATTCCACTCGTCAGCTATTCTTGATTGAGTTCCGGCAACCGCATGCCCTGCCGCACCAACGGCAGCAAAAGAGAGTGCTTCCTGCCCCCATTGAGAAGGATTATCAGCATAAAGCACATTATTCATAAAACCATCAAAATTGTATTCATCAAGCCCATTAATGCCAAAAGTTTGGCATAAAAATCGGTTAAGGAGTTCTTCTCCCATTTCCTCAATTACACCATCATAACCGTATTTTTTTAATGCTTGAGCTGCCGGCATACCATAACGACTTGTAACAAGTTTTTCAAAATCAGTAAAAAACTTTTTCGGCATAATTTTTTGAATAGGCTTTGCAAAATAACTTGCAACCGGAGTAAGCGTCCATCCTGCGGTTTCCGTTAATGCTTCAAATGTGCTTTCTCCTAATGCCTTCATTATTGAAGTAGCAAGATGCTCTGATGATGTAAACACAGCATCACCATAATCAGTAACATAAACACCGGTAGAAAGTTGTCTGTCTGCAATCCCACCAACAAAAGTATGCGGCATTTTTGTTAATGCAAACTTTGTTGATGATGCAAGAGCCTGCGGTAATGCCCTACCAGTAGCACTCAACGCTTCTTTTGTTGTAACATTTCTCAAAGCGGCTGCCGTTGTTGTCTTTGCTAAAGTATCTCTATAAATACCCTTTGCAACTGATAAAGGAACTGTTGTCTTTGCGGCAGCAGGGGCTGCGGATTTAATTGCTGCTTCTTTCAACGCTTTCTCAACAGCCTTTCTTGCAGCTCTTTTCCCGCCTAATGTCGTTATAGTTTTCCCAAGAGAAGCGAGCCCAACACCGCCTTCTGCTGTTGCAAGCCCAATCCCAAATTCTTCCAAATATGGAATAGATGTCAAAATTGCATTGACAGTTCCACCGCCAAAAGTAAAACCACGAACTTGAAGTTCTTTCAATTCTCTCAAATAGTCAACGAGAATTTCTTTTTGTTTTTCTGTAAGTTCTTCCCCTTTTTTTGCTCTATTCAATAAAACTGATGCGGTAATTGCTTCTGCTGCATCAGTTGTTGTATTAGCGTATGGAACAAAGGCTCTCCATTTATTATTTTTCTCCCATGCTTCCGCAATTCCCATTCCCCCCATACTTTTCCACTCTTCAATTTCTTCAGGAGTTGCGACATTTAGTTTTTCAAGCCATTCTGGTAATCTATATGCTTCATCATATTCTTCACGCAAAAAGTCCGGCATACCAGGAATATTGTTTAATGCTTCATTGTTAATATTCCTCTTATTTTTAACAGTCTGTTTTTTTTGCTGCTCTTCAATATATAAATCATTTGGAGCTTTTACAAACTCATCCATATTTTCATTAAAGTTTGCTGAACGAGTTGAATAACTGCCAAATATTGGATTTCCTTGTGTGTCAGGCACAGTATTAAACATTCAAAATTTCCTCTTTACTTTTTTAAATTCCTTGTGTTGTTCCGCCAAATCTAGTATCAAACGATATATCAATATGGTTTACATGGTTCATTGTTGTATTTGGATGAGATTTTTTATAATTGGCATCATACTCTCTTAAATCTCTTATTTTAGGATTTCTCGGATTATTGTATTTTTTCAATAATGCCGGATCTGATGTTCCTATTGATGCTACTGCCGGATCTGCAAGCATTTTTTCAAATACAAGCTGCCGTTGTGCAACATTTAATGCAGCCATTCCAACATCACATTTTCTACCCTTGCCATGTCCGCCGCTGTCTCCTGCTCTATAACGTGAGGTAACTTGTAAAGGAATACCTAACTCTCTCGACATTTGAGGTATTCTCACATCTGCATAATATGTTAATACTTTTGTCTCACCTTTTTTCGGACGTGTTGAATTTACGCTTTGATAAATTCCTTGAGCGTTATTGAGTTTACCCATATCACGCTGCCGCCAATTATTTTCGATAGTGTTATAAGATCTTTTTGCCATTTCATAAATTTCTTCAGGAGTTGGCTCTCTTTTGTTTTGTCCCTTGAAATACATATATTCCCTAGCCATCAGATCATAGGCTTCACCATGTTTTTTTGCCCTTGCAAAAAGTTCTTTTGTTTCATCAATATTTTTATTTACAGCATTCGGATCTTTGTAATTGAACCCTTCCATGATGGCTTGTAATTGTTCTTTATTTTTAAAATCGAACGCTTCGCCTTGCATTCTCTCTACTTTTGAAAGAAATCTTACGAGTTCATCTTTATATTCGCTTGTCCTTATTCCGTTACTTGTCTGTGGAAGAAGTCCAGTAAAGCCGCCTAATTGTTTTCTCATTTCAACTTCAGGAGTATATTGATTATTTGCAATATCTCTTTGCATCTGAACAATTTTGTTATATTGTTCTTTCGTTAAATTGTAGTTTGCAGGATTAATATTTTTAAATTCTTCATTGTTATAGGCTGCCATATCAAGCAGAATATTGTAATCAGCCCAATTGTTTCCTGCTCCTTCAAGTTCCTGCATAGTTTTCAGATTATTGTATATTTTTTCTTTTTGGTCCAAAGACATACTGGAGATATTTACTTTTCTCATTATTGAGGAAATATCTTCACCATTATCATAGGCACTATAAACTTCTTGCATTATCTGATTACTTATAGCAATATCATTTTGCTTTTGAATAGTCTCTTGATGTCTTAATAAACGATTGTATTCATTTTCTGTTGCGTTCCTAACATCAATATTAGGGATACTGTCAATAAATTTATACGCTTCTGCTGCCGGTTTTCCTAACAGTGTTTGAGCAGTTTCTCTTGCAGCATAATTAACTTCTTCTGCATGTATTCTTGTCAAATACCTATTCTGAATTTCAGGAGTAAATTTATCCTTATTTTTGTTAAAATATTCTCTTGCTTTTAAAGAACCCTCTGCAAGATAAGCATCAAGAATTTGAGCATGAAAACTTCCTTCATACTCCTTTTTCTTTATTGCTAGCATTTCGGGGGCTTTATCCCAACCTTTTGTTATTGCATAATTATCAAGTAAAGTTTGCCCATCTTTATAAAATGTATTTAAGTCGTTCGGATTGTTTCTTCCCTGAACGGCTCTTGAAAAAACATTTGTTATTGCATCCGTATAAACCGCATCTTGCCATTTATCGGTTTCTTGTTTATCGTGTGCATTAACATAGCGTTCAATAGTATTTCTTTTCTCTTGAACAATGTCCCTTGCTCTTAATCCCCAACCACCATAAAAGCCAGCTTTTGAAATATATTCGTCTGCATATTTATCAAAACTAGCCATGACATCCGGAGATTTTCCCATAGCCTCTTTGCCGGTTTTGTTAAAATAGCCTTTATCCTTATCGTATAAATTCTCATTAGACCAGTTATCAATAAAATTACTAAATTCAACAAGTTTAGCTTTATCATAATTAGCTTTAAGCGTAGCCAATGTATCTAGCGTATTCCCTGCTGCTCTTCCCATATCTCTCATAGATTGAGAGACACCTGCTCCGAATGTAGTCGGTGAAACATTTGCTTGAACATATCCGGCAGGAGTATTTTGAGGAGACACGCTCCTGTTGTATTGTGGTATTCTAACCATATTATCTAAGACCTCTTGTTTCTCTTATTCTGTAAAAAAATTCAAATCCTTCCGGTATATCAATTCCTTCCGGTTTTGGATTGTTAAACTTAAACCCTATTTTTTTTAACCAACTTTTTGCAAAGCTATTTTCTGAAAATAAAATGTTGCAAGTGAGCCAGTACTTATTGTCAATCTCTTTAAATGCTTTTATAACGTGCCGCAACAAACAGGTTTTATAATTTTCAATCTCCGGAGTAGATAAGAGCCACACAATTCCAACTCCTTTTTCATTTGTATCAGTATATCCGCCAACACAAACCGGAGTATTATCTGCTTTTTTACACCCTAAATATGTTCTCGTGCGATTATCCATAATTTCTTTTAAAATTATCTCTTTGAAATTATCACCTTTTTGAACTTGTGCTTCGTGCTGATCTTCCGGTTTCAAATGTTCAAGAATATACAAAATATCTTTCTCATTCTTTGCTTTCTCGTACATCTGTTTTAATACCCTGCAGTTTAGGTTTTATTGTTTGAGCTTTGCTATTTGTAATATTTTTGATTTTGATAATCATTCTAGGCTTACTTCTTTTCATAATTTCCCCTATTGAGTATCTGATATATCCTCTAAGCTGAAAGTGGCACTCAACGAAAGAATTGTTAACGGCAATGGTCTTTTTTGCATAACAATTATTGTTGCGTTTGCGGTCGCAGAATTTAAAGGAGTTGCAGATACATTACAAGAAAATAAAGTATTGCTATTATTCACACTTTCCAAACTTCTATCTGTTTCAACATACAAACCTTCTGAACCGCCAACAAAGAACTCTTCTCTTGATTTTGATATATTTATACAAACATTGTTAATTATTTTTTTTAACCCTTGAGTATTCTCACCTTCTATATTTAAAGTTTCAAGTTCAAAAGTAAATGGCAAACCAATTGTTATTTCTTTTACTGGAAACGGTAATTCAACTTTACCTTCTTGAGTAACTTTTAAATTCTCAATAACTCCGCCATTAGAAAGAGCAGTAACATCCTTTCCGGCAAGATGAGAGAGCCCCGATATAGTTGTAATTTCTTCATCAAATACCGCAGATAATCCACTATCGACAAAAAAGCCTTCTTGAGTTTTCTTTATAATTCTTGTTTTTGTTCTTTCTACATATCTCTTTAATGTTCCGCCAATAGTAACAATATTTTCATCTTCATTAAGTACATTTATCGTACCAATTAATTCTTGAAGAGAATTATCACTATAAACATTTACACCCAACGCAAAGAGTTCTGCAGAATAATAAGTATTTTCTCCGCAAGAATAACTATAAACCATTGTTCCTGCACTATTCTCTTGAGCATTTATTAATTCATAATTTCCCTGATATGCCGGATTTATATATCTTCTTATTACAAAATAAGTAACATCTTCTTGACCTTCTCTTATAGATGCACAACTCTCAAAAAATCCATCAGTAACTTCTCTTGCCCAACCACAAATTTTTTGAGTTTTGTTATAAGTTAAAGATGCACAAGTTCCGTCAGAAAAAATAACCCATATAACTCTATATGGCTCTTTGGCATAAGCCATATATTTTACTGTTTTCCCTTCAAATAAATGGCTTGCAAATAATGATAATTCAGAACCATTATAACTATCGGTTAAATAGTCATATCCTAAATCTCTAAGCACAGAACCGCCGGATTGAACAAATATTACCATATTGCCTGAAATAATCGGCTGCACATGTGAAGATCCATAATTTGATTGCACTGCTGCAACCGGAGCCGGATTTGCTTCAAAAGTTCCATCTGAACCATTTATTCTATATTCTGTATTTGATGTTAATGCTATTAAATGGTTTAAACCTACAAGATGTCTGATTTCGTTAACTTCTCTATCAGCAAGTGCTTGAGTTATTGCATCAGATGCAATTAGTGGTCTTGAAATATTAAAATTATTTGAAGTCGCAGTTTGAGAAGCCCAAAATGTTTGAGGATTATTATTACTGCAAGCATAAACTTTTCTTTGCTGAAAATATGTTGAACAAGAAGGGTTATTTCCATCTTCAAAAGGATTTTGCATAATCGGAGCAGCTTCTGATAAATCCGGCTCAATATTATCATCTGTAAAAGATGTTCCTTCTGCCGTTCCAATATAACCAAAAATACCATTAACACTTCTATAAATATTGTATTCGCAAGCATTTGCAACAGCATTCCAAGTTATTGTCATATATTCCGAAGTTGTCCAATATGCTTCTCTATGACCTTTAGCAGTTACCGATTGCGAACGTTCACTCTCTTCAAGACTGTCTTTATCAACGGCAGTAACAAGATAAGTATAATTTCTTGTGTTAGAACTTGTCTCACCTGTCCACACAGCTTTTACATTTGTTGGTGCAGCGATAGCAGGCTTTATAATTATTTCCTCAAGTCTCCAATCATCATGATCATATCTTGCCAATTCACGTGGAGTATAATCACAATGAGTTATAGTGATAATATCGGCAGATTGCACAATTTTTAATTGAAACAAATCTTCTTTTTTATAAGGAGTAGCAATTTCAACAATTTGACCTGCTTTTTCATTCCCTTCCGAATAAACAATATAACCACCATCTTGAATAAACCTAAAATATTTATCACCTGCTTCAATTATATATGTTTGTTCTGAATTAAAAGAAAATGGCAAAAGCCTTGTTTCGTTGTTGCTGTTTTTAACTTCTCCACAAAACTCAAATCCTGAACGATTAGAAACACAACCCTCTTGATGAATAAAACCATTTTTTATTTTTTTGCAGCCAAGAGAGTATTGTTCTATTTCTGTTCTCATATAAAGAGCCGGAGTTATTTCTCCTCTTGAAAAACTCGTTTGTGTTAATCTTACACCTGCCAACTTAAACCTACCTTACATCATAGTATTGAGAATTATCTTCATCTTCTGCAGCACCTTCTTGAGCATTCAATTGTTTTGCTTTGCTTAACTTCCATTCATATTTCTGCATGCAGCTATCAGCTTTTTTCTGTTGCCCTGTTAAGGTTTCTCCTGCTAATGCTGCAAGGTAATAAGAAAGTGTAATTGCAAACTCCGGCTCATATAAAACTTCTTTTTCAATTCTGCGTGTATATCTCAACCTTGCACACTCTATTTGGGCAAGAATAGACTTTTCACCGAGAGTATTTGCAAACACTTCAAATTTTCTTTCATCACTTTTTACAGTATCAATGAGTGCTCGTGTTGCTATACAATCATTAGGGCAATCGTAAACATAAGGATATTCAGGATTAGGAGAACTCTCTGTTGATAATGTCAAATCTCTGTAAGTGTTAGCAAATCCCCAATCAAAAGCCTTTAAAACTTCATCTCTTGCCGTCTCATAAAAATTATTTAAAACGATTGCTCTTGCATCTTTATCCATACTGTTTGTTGAAATAGGTGCAGTAATAGAAAGATGATTAAGAGCCATATTAAAAATACTTACTTTTGAATATGCCATAATATCAGTCCTTTATTCATACAGCACATCTTCTGGATCACGATCTTTGTATTTCTTTTTAGGCGGAATATACGTATCACCATCCCAATAACCTGCATATTTTTTCATCGTTCCAGTTGCGTACTTGCTTTCATTGCTAAATGTTTCATGGTTAGGTTTTTTATATGTATCGGGAAAATGCGTTTCTTGAGAATAATTTGCATCATTTTCTGAATTATTCACGACATCTTTCCAAAACCCCCTAAAGTCATAATCATTACCATTATCTTCTTTGTGAATAGTTCCATTTGCTTTAGCCTGCTTAAACCATTTCTCAAAATCTTTTTCTTCTTCTTTTGTTAATTTTGTTTCATATTTATTTGTCATTTTATGCTCCAAATCCAACCCATTTATTTGCAACGCTTCCCAGTTTTGAAACACCGTTTAACCCTTCTGTTACAGCATTGATTTGTCCACTTTTATATGCATTCCTGCCTGAGATTACATCTAAATTTGCTTGATTTGAAAAATTATTTGCTTGTTGCTCATAGGCAAGGGCTTTTTTTTCATAATTGGTTTCAATTTGTAAAGCATCCAATTCCCCCATAGCCGCTGTATCTTGAATTATGTCAAGAGACGTTCCTTGTGTTATATCCATTCCGTTCGCAGCCATAGCCGTCTTTTGACTTCCGATTACTTGAAGGGTTTTCATCCTTTGCAATCTAGCTTCTTCAATTCCTGTTTGTCTCTCTGTTGCTGCATTTTTTTGTGCTATCCTTGCATTTTCTTGATTAATTTGAGCTTGATAGTTATACATAGCTTGTTGCTGCTTACCTTGACTGTATGAAGATACTGCCCCTATTGCAGAACCTGCAACTCCACCAACAACACCAACCGCAAGAGCTGCATTAGCAACTCCGGTAGCAACTCCAAGAAGCGATACACCGGCAGCAGATGCAGCAGTTGCGGAAGATATTGCAGCAGCAGACATTCCCAATGCAGTACCGAGAGCTGTCATAGTTATAATACACATAGCGTTTTACCTTATTCTTCCCCTAGCAGAGACTTTAATTCTGCAATTTGTTCATCGATTGTTTTTTTATCTGCATCTTCGATAACTATATTTTTTTCAATCGCTTTTGTTATCAAATTATCAAGTTCTTCCATTAGTTGAGCTTCTGTTTTCTCTTGAGGAATTACATGAACTCCGCCATCTCTGGCAACAATAACTTCGCTTTCCTGAACTTGATTTTCAGCTCTATTGTTTTGATCTTCGGGTACACTCATTTGAGCTTGAGTTTCATTCTCATTTTGTGTTTCCGAATTATCATTATTTTTTTCATTCTCTGTTGACTTAGATGGCTCAACCGGAGTTTCTTTTTTCTGCTCTTTACCACTTGCAAGAGTAGCCCATTTTGGAATTTCTCCTTCATAATTTTTTATAATCGTTCCAGGATAAACTAAACCGCCATCATAATATGCTAAATCAGTAACTTTTATTGCAATTTTTGTCATTATTATTTATTCTCCTTCGTTTCTTGAGTATCGTTTCCATAAAGAATTTCAGCTGCACTTTTTGCGGCTCTTGCTTGTTTTTCAAGTTCAGGAGCAACAAAAGCCATTAATTCAGCATTACCCTTTATCTCTTCCGCTTCAATCAATGTTCTCACTGCATTTTTAATTTCCCATTCGTCAAACTTTGGTTTTTCGGGTTCTTGAGATACATTAATTTTTAAAGTATTTCCTTCCATATTTCACCTTCTCCATTAAAATAAGCCGGATGCAGATTATAAAATCTGCATCCGAAAAACTAACTACATATCTTGATAAGAATTATCAATCGCATCAACAACCGCAGCAGTTATTGCACCGGTTGTCGGAGCAGTTCCGGTAACAGTGTAATACATTCTTGCATATCCTTTATTACCGGCAGGAATTTCTTTAATAGGGAATTTCTTTCCTGTTTTTAATGATGCAAGCTCCAATGTAGCCTCGACTAGTGTTGTAGGAGAGGTAAATTCTTCATCACTTGCAGTTTGAACACCAACTTTTAAAGAAGTTAAGTTATTAAAATCCTCTGTAACCTGAATTAAAAGAGGAATAGATTTACCAAAAGCAACTTCGGTTAAACCGTGCTCGGTGCTTGCTAATTTTACAACATTTGTTGAAGCCGCATTTGCGGTTATCTTCTGATTGTCTGAAAACAACATCTCGTTATCAATTCTCATTTTTATATCTCCTTTGTTATTATTTGTAATAAAGAGTGTGTTTAAGAGAGTAAACACACAAACTCAATCCCCAAATCGTCTGCAATAGTTATGCAACTTTTGCTTCTGTATTCAAGATTTCAGAACACGGTTTAATCGGCAAACCTAAGAAATTAACAACAGGCTTTCCAGCAACCTCATTAATTGATAAGTTTACATTTTGTTTATTCATAGCTTGTTTATGCAAATATGTTCTTATTGTGTTATTTGCGTAAATAATTGTTTTACCATTTTTTGAATGCTCTTCAATTCTGTAATACATATCGACCATTAAATCGATAAGATTTGCGGCTGTATCAGTTCCGAGTTTTTCAACATCAATATTTGCAATACGACCGGAAGAACGATAATTGCGAAGAGATAAACCAACATCCCAAGAGAAATAGTCTCTATACGCTTCAAAATCTTTTCCGTCTTTATCTTGAGCTGTAACTTGCCCTTTATCTTGTCTCTGCAAACCTGCCTTTGAGCCCTTCGGATAGATGAGATGAGCATCCCTATCACCCCAAGTTATAAAATAAATTGAAGTGTTGTTATTGGAAGCTCCACCACCATTAATAACTTGATAACCAAGTTCCCCTTCCTTATCAGATATTTTATTGTAACGAGTTGCAAAACCGTCAAAAGCACATTTATCTTTACCTTTATTACCATAAAAAATGTTTGTTTTTACGGTTTTATTCATTCCTTGAATATGTGCTTCGGCTTCATTTAATCTAAATTGAGCAGTATTTCCGTTAATATCTGCAAGTTTTTTATCAACCAATGAATAATCATCAAGCATAGAAGTTGTATCAGTAACATTAGTATAATCACCCTTTTGACAATCTACACCTTGATAGAAATTTCTGAATTGTGGAGAAGGTAAACCGTTTCTTACAGTTGTTTTATGACTTGTTCCATCATTACATTCAACAGCAACAGCATCTTCCAATATTGCATTTGACGACATAAATAAATCAATAATCGTTGCGGTAACTTTTCCATCACCTTCCATCTGTGAATACATGTCTTTGAGCGTTAAATAAGATTTTCCAATTGTAGCCATTGTTTTTTCCCCTTTCAATTTAAAGTTATAACCAATTAATTACCTTACCCATTTGAACCATAGAGAATTTCAGCAGGATCGCTATTGTCAGTCCCTTTCGGTTTGTTTGCTGAAAAGATATTGTCATCTCCAACAAGCTCCCCGATTTTGTGGAACATCTTAATAACAGCCGGATGGTAATTAAGTCCGGCATCAGCAAAAGCGGCTTTTACCTCATCATTGGCAAAAGCACTGTAACCTTTTTCGGCTACATCAAGATAAGCATTCATCTTGTCTTTATCACCACTACCCATTTCCT
Organism: Candidatus Gastranaerophilales bacterium; assembly: GCA_944326525.1. Lineage (GTDB taxonomy): Bacteria > Cyanobacteriota > Vampirovibrionia > Gastranaerophilales > Gastranaerophilaceae > Scatenecus. Next base: position 142,187 of record CALVEG010000003.1, on the reverse strand, counting down.
TATCTGTATTTAAAGCCTGCTTGTATTGAGTAACTCTTGCTTGTTGAACTTGCTTTAATATTTCAGGAATATTTCCTGCCTGCTTTTGAGCAAGTTTCAGACCAAACTCCATGTACTTATTAGCTTGAGCTTGCGACAGATTGGTTTCTTTGTTCAGTGCATCAAACTCTTTGAGCATATCTTTGTCATACTCGTAGCCCTCCGGCAATTTAATATCTTTGTAATCATAGTTTTCAGGTGCTCCATAAATAGAAATTTCATCATTATTATTTTGGTTAGCACCTGTATCATTCGGATTTTCATTATCAGAATTATTCCCATTACTTCCTTCTCCGGTAATATTCTGATTGTTTTCATTTTCCGCTCCGTCTCCGGCATTCAAATTACCGTTTTGATTTTCTAATTCAATGTTGTCAGACATTTTTCATTACTCCTTCTTCTCTGTACCTCAATAAATTTTTCAAAATTATGTTCCCTTAGTAAGTTGAGAATAAACTCTCCTTGCTCACGTCTTACCTGATTTGCGATATTATAAACTTCGGAGTTTCCTAAGTTGATTTTTGTTGTAAATGTTTTGAACTCCTCAAGTAAAATACAAATAAAATCAAGTCCATCTTCCGTATTAGAAACATTTTTAACTATGTTTCTAACATCTTGTTCGCTATACATAAGCCACCTATCCCATTCCCAAACGTCTTAATAAATCAGCTCCGTAGCTATCGGCACCACCGATATTTTTTATCATTTCGCTACCCTGCTGCAGTTGCTGCATTTGTTCGGCTTGTTGTTGCTTTTGTGCTTGTTCTTCTCTAAATGCATCTAATTCCTCATTAGGAGCAATTTGAGATGGATCAATATTTGCATAATCCGCATAATCATCAATCATAGTTTCACCTTTGATTTTTTTGATTAATACAGGATCTACCGCTTGAGCCATATTTGCCGTAAATGTAATAAACCTTTCCATTGAAGATATATTTTGAGCTTTCATAGCTTGAGCGAGAGTTGATATAAACTCAATCTCAATCTCTTCTCCTTCAAGCTCTTGAGGAACGTCCGGTAATATTTCCGCATCCATCTCCGCATAAAATACCCAATCAAGAATTTGCTTTAATGCAGTATGAATTTGCTCCAATAAAGGAGATAACAGAACCATCTTTTCTTCTTTTAACTCATTTACTTCCGTTGCAGTTCTGCCACGTTCAGCAGTATTTAAAATCATTGCAAATAAATCATTGTAGAAGATTGCCTTGATGTTTTCCCTAAGTTCAGCAATAATAACCTTTAACTCCAATACTTGAGGATTTACTTCATGAATTGGTCTTATACCTGCAACACTATCCCCATCTTCATTGAAAAATCCTGGTTGATCCGATAACTTTTTGTTTTTTAAACTTGCAGAACCTTGATAAGCAGGAGACACCATTTTCTTGACGGCTTTTCCTAATTCTTTAATCAAAGTCATTAATTGCTTTGCATCCGGCAGAGCATAAACTCCGCACCCCTTTGATGGATATGCATCTTCACCATTACAACTTGCTTCAAAAACAACATAAGGAAATCTGTCAAAACCTGATTTCTTTAAAAAACCTTCCGTCCCATTTCCGACTTCATAAGTAGCAGAGATATATTTCTTCTGTGATGAGAATGGAGAATTTTCTTTGTATTCTCTATTCGGCTCAACAAAATGAACAATCTCAAACAAATCATTAGGTCTTTCTTTGTATGCAGTTTTTACCTGATCTGAACAATTTTCTAAGCCGTATCTCTCAACTAAATTCTTTGCACTCTCCATATAGTTCCTACATACGGTATCAACAATTCCTCTTCCGTCCTTTGCATAATAATAAGAGCCTATTGGCAACACTTTAAAGTTGACAACATTCTCATAATCTTTTTCCATAGCCATGCAAGAAAAAAGAAATATTCCGAGTTGTTCATAAACTTCAGGGAGCAGCTGATAAAAATTAGATGAATACAGGATTTTTCTTGTTAATTCTGCCTGAATAGCACACCAAGCCTTTGCATTGTAACTCATTTTAAACTTCTTATTCATAATTCCGGTTTTAAACCATCTTCTTGTTGGAGATGTTGCTCCAGTCATCATTCCTGATGCAAAGTTTCTAACGGCTATAAAAGTAGTGCTGTCGAGTATTTTCTTGCTTTTTACATAAGGTTTATTTACATTCCTTGCAATAAACCTTACTCCATTAGGAGAAAAGTAATCCGCAAGTTCTTGCAAATCCGGCTTAATCTGCTCAAATATTTGCCTTAACTCTGCTCTTCTTTGTTCAAAATACTTTTTATCGTATTTCTTTTCGCTCATTTTATTCCCCTAATAGTTCTTTTTTCTGTGTCGTTGCACTATCTGATAACCCACGTGCAGAGGTTCTTGTATCTCTGCCGGCAAGAGCTGCTGTTTTATTTCTTGTATTTGTACTTGTTTTAGATACGCTTGCATCCGCATAAGTCGGAGCAGCAACTTCCTGCGTTGTAGTAGTTTGTACCGCAGGCATTTTCGGAGTTGAACACATTGTTTTTTCCCTTTCTTTTGTTTATTCGTACGGATTAAAGTCATTGTTAATAAAAGAACTTGAACTCTTTTGCATCTTTGCAGTGAATAAATGAGAATGGTAAGTAATTGCGTAAACAGCCATCATCAAGGTATCTGCAAAGTCAGGACTTTCCGCTTGTTCTTTTCTGATATCTTTTTTGTTTTGGATATAAGTTAATCCGTTTGGCTTAAAGTCTCTTTTGATATATTCAAGTTGTCTTGCTGTATTTTCGCAGCGTAACTTCAACCAACCATTATCGAGAAACTCTTTTGTTGCCATATATCCATCCGCTCTTGCATTTCCGCAAGCCAAATTCTTTGCACTTCCTGCACCACGAAAACCAATAGCATCATCAATAGATTTTTTTACGGTTACATAAATCGGGTACCCCAATCCATCGGCATCTATAATCAAAATATCCGGCTTCCATATACCGTAAAGATTTATAATTTTCCCTTTTGTAACATCTGTGTCAGGTTCTGCCCATGTTATTGTTTGAGTTTCTTCCCACCCTGTCATTGATTTTTGCTCAAGCAATTTTGCCACACACAAATCTCCACCGGATGCAGCCAAATCAACTGCCATAACTTTATTTTCAGGATGTTCTTCTTTATTGAATACAAGTTTTTCAGCGTATTCAATTTTGTCAGAAGATAGAAGATAATCTGATGCTTGTGCTAATGGATAACCGAGCCATATATGCTCATAATCTTTTATATTTTTAGCCTTGCAAACTTCCGCTTCATGTTTCATTGCTTCATTAAGAAACGGATTATCAAAATAGTTGATATTAATATGAAGGCAATCATCCCTTCCGACACAAAACTTATAAACCGCATCAGAACGCACAAATCTATTCATTGTAAAAATTATTTTTGAATTTGTTTTTCTGATTACCGTAGGAACAATAATATCAAGTGTCGGCTTAGTTATAGATTGAGCTTCATCAATCCATAGAATATCAACATCATCTAAGCCTTTAATTGAAACTGCCCCCTGCTCTCTGAAACCTTGAAAGAATATTCTTGAACCTGTAGTTCTATGAATAAGCTCTTTATCTGTTACTTTCCAGTTAAGATTATTTTTCTCAACTAAACCATCAAAAACAGACTTAACAGAGTTTTCAATACTTTTTTGGATTTCACGACCGCAGCAAACTTTTATTTTTCTTTTTTCACCAACGTATAAAATCCATCTTGCAATAACTTGTGTCTTGCCCGAACCTCTACCGCCTTCAAGAAGAAAATACAAATAGTTGTTAAATTCTGTTATTACCGGATAGAGCTTTGGTGGGCATTTAAGCATCTCCGGCACTTGCAGCATTAATATCTTCTCCTATGTTCAGGACTAATTCCTCACCATTAACAACAACAGACGGCATTTGTGTAACACTTCCGGAGTGGATAATCTGATCTTTTAACAACCCTGCAACTTTTGCCTTGTTTTCATCCGCTTTAATTGCAGCCGATACATTCGGATTTCCCTGTTTATCACGACATTCAAGAGCGATTAATTTAAGTTCTTCACAATCATTAAAGTAGTCGATTGCAGTATAATTCAACTGTTCTTGTACTGCCTTTTCAGTATTTTGTTGATAATATTCAAGCCATAGGGTAATCTTAGGGTTTTTAAAAAATTTACTTGCTTCAACATATATTGTAGCTGTATTCATGCGTTCGCAATTATGAGCATACCTATAAGCCTCGCTTTTTTTAAAACCATTAGCGAGGTATCTTTTTAAACAAGCATCTTGCTTGTCGCTCAATTTTGGTAAATCATCAGGATTAATCATAATGTTACAAAACAAAGCCCCGAACAAATATCGAGGCAGTTAGACTATTTAATTTACGTTCTGTTATTCAACTCTTTCTTCTTTGACTATTTCAGATTGTCCGAAATAATCACACCTTCTTTGTCTTATTGCAATAATTTCACCTTTATTATTGTGGATTTCCTTATTTTGCCCATAAGTCCATCCAAAAGGTTTTCCTCTTTTACTACAAAGAACATCTTGCCTTGTGTACATAATGCGGTTTCTTTCGTTTTGGATAATCTTTTCAGCTTTTATTCCGCATTGCGTATCAACAAAAATTCTTCCATCTATAATTCTTTTTTCAATAAGACTGACTACTGTTTTTAATTTAGGAGTTCTTCCAAGTAAAAGTTTTCTCTCACAAAAATGTTCGGTTCCGTCCAAAAACCAAACATCATAAGGTATTATTGAAATATTTGAAAACCTTATTCTTTGCATCTCTCCCCTAAAAAATACGTAGTTTGCCTATGTTCACCAATTATTACTCGTTATATTTATGCTTCCCAGCTCACTATCCCTAGTGAAAAATATACATTTCATAATCTGTTTTAAAAATTAAACGATTTTTTTTTAAATGTAAATAGTTGTTAAACTGTTAATTTTTTAAAGAAATCGTAACAATTAGAAATTTACAATATTTGAGTTGCTTAACATTTATTAATATTTAAGATTTAAAATTAACAAATTTTGCTCTAAAAGAAAAAATAAAAAATAATTTTTTTTAAGACTATTATAAAAAATACGTATAGTATTTTTTATTTTATTTTAATTTAATTTAATTTATTTTATTTTATTTATAGTAATACAATCGTTATACGAACGTATTACAGAGGTATTTTAATTGTATTTCACAATATTATACGAATGTAAAAATATATTTTACAAACGAATTACGTTCGTATTACAAACGTATTACGAACGTATAAATATTATTTTACATCTGTATTACAAATGTATTACAAACCTCTTTGCAAATAATAACTTCCATTAGGAGAAGTTACATTGTAATTTCCCCAAGTATCTTTTCGGACATTAACCGTTCCTGAATTTGTTCGCCATTGGTAGTCGTTCATTTTATGAATATAATCACCATTACTTGTAGTATATGAACCACCACCGAGATTTTGTATATATACACCATTACTCATTTGATAATTGCCAAATCTGTCTTGTTGTATATATTCAGCATTAGCAGAAGAACATGCAAAAAATAATATTAATGATAAAAAAATAAACTTGTTCATATTTACATTATTTACTATTTTTTTAAAATTACAAGCCTTTTTGGTATATTTGCTTCATGTTTCTTCATGTTAATTAGTTAATAGATTTTGAACAAATAACTGTCTTTGAATACCTCTTAAAGCAGCTTCATTTTTTAAATCATTATTTTTCTTATGTTCAATTTCTCTAACTTTTAAATAACACATACCTTTTGCATCTTCTGATAAACCATTACAAGAGCTTAATTCATTTTCAAATTGTTTCTTTCTATTTAACCAATATGAATTTATTTCATTTTCATAAAAAAGGGATTGTCTAAAATTTGATTTAGCAAGTTTATTGCCACACCAACAATCTAAGGCAGGTAATATTGTAACACCACGCAAAATTTTTGCATAAGTCTTATCAGATTTACAATAAAAAACTTTTGTTTTTTGTTCTGCAAGCTTCTCCGCTTTATTCTCGATTTCTTCCAATGATAAAATTACTGGATTTTCAAAACCATCAGGACAAAATTCACTCCATTTAGGAGCTGTTGCAGCATATACGCTTATACAAGAAAAAATAAAAATAAAAATAAATAATACTTTTTTCATAATATTCCTTTCCTTCTCCAACTTTCTTAATAAAGAAAGGAGAACTTCTATGAAGCAAAAAGATTTATTAAAAGCTCTGCTTAATGCTCTAATCAAAACATACGGAAAACAAAAGGCCTTCAAGCTTTTTGATGAGCTTGTAAAACTCATTTCTCAATAACTCCGTATTTTTTCATTACTTCAACAACCTTTTGCTCAAGTTCTTCGTTGCTTGCATAAGGTTGTTGTTCATTAAACATATTGCCTTCACCTGTTATAAACCAATTTGCATTTATATCAAAAGTTTTACATAATTGTGCAAGAAATTCTAAAGACGGAGTTCTTCCATCGCTTTCATAAGACACAAAAGTTCTTGATGGAATATTCATTTCATCTGCCATCTTTGCGACTGACAGCTTTAATTCAGACCTAATTTTTTTAATGCGTTCCTGATACATTCCTACTCCGTTTGTATGAAGTTTTGTAAATTATGCATATTTGTGCTTTACTTTTATGCACGATTATGTATAATTAATATTGTTAGTTTGTTTAACTGTTTAACTAACATATATCATAAAAACACGAAAACGGCAAAATTTGCCGTTACATTCGTGTAGTTTATCGTACAAAAATAGGAGAAGTTATGGAAGAAGAATTTAAAGGGCAAATGTTGAAATCAATAGGTTTCCCTCCAAGAGTTTTGTCAATAATTGATGCCTATGCAAAATTAAAAAACAACTCTCGTTCCAAGCAAGTTGTTTTAATTCTGCGTGAATACATCAAAAAAAATAATATTGAAGAACTAATCGGCATTAAACTCTAACAAAATAAGGAGAAATATTATGAGCACAAATGTAATTAAATTTCCCACAAATAAAGTTGTAAGACCAAGAGCAATCAAAATAAACATTTTATTGCATCTTATAAAACAGATTAAAGATTACAAAACTAGAAAAAGAAAAGAGAAATTAAATTTTCTTTATAAAAAAGCATACCGTTATTATTATGATTTACTTGAAACTCCTCAAGTTTCAGGTATTGATTTACCTGAGTTTATTTATGAAATGCAACGAGAAGATACTGCTGCAAAACTTGCTTACAAAGAAATGTTTAATGTTATCGCAGAAGAAAGAGTTGATAAATGCTATAGAAAAGCATTGAAAAATTAAAAGCAGATAAGGATAGAAATGAAAGCATCTAAACCATATTTTTCACATGACATAGCTGCAAAAACTGATCAGAAAATTATACGTCTGTTTTTTGATTTCAGGAAAACGAAAAATGAAATATCTGAAACTGTTTCAAGAGATCTTATTTCACATGCTGCATACGGAATTTATTGGGAGATAATCGAATATCTTCACGAGAATAAGCTCTATGTAGATGAGATTGATATGCTTGCTGATGAGCTTAGAGTCGACACAAAAATAATAAAAAAAATTCTTGAAGATTTTCAATTATTCAAAATTATTGATGGAGAATATGTTTCTGAAAGAGTTATCAGAAATTTAAAACTTCAAGAAGAAAAATCAGAAAAGGCAAGACGTTCCGTAGCTAATAGATATAAAAATAAAAACGAAAGTAAAGAACAAAAAGAAGATATTGATAACTCGATAAAAAATTATAATGAAGAACTTGTTATGTCAATCATTCAAATTTATAACGAGAAATTCAAAAGCTCACGTATTGTTTCTAAAACCAACAAAGAGAATATTTTTAAAATCCATTCTGAAAACAACCTAACACTTGAGATATGGGAAAAAGTTTTTTCTAATGCTAAAAGAGGTTGGGATATTAAAGATAAGAAAAATGTTAAACCTTCACTGGATCTAATTCTCAATAAATGGGATAGTTTTGCATCTGATGATTATTTCCTTGCTCCGGACAGAGAAGCAGCAGCAGAACTGGAAAAACAAAAAAAACTTGAAGAAGAGAAAAAAAGAGCAGAACAAGCAGAAGAAGCAAGACTTCAGGATGAAAAAAGAAAGCAAGATTATAATGCAATTTGCAATAAGCAATCAGCTTTAAACTATCTTTTAAAATATTGTCCAATAAAAAGGCAAGAGTTTCTTGTTCGCAATTCTACATTTAAAGAACTTTCTGAAAAATATCATTTTTCCGTCATGGATGCCATCAATTATTTTGAACATAAGGAGGATTGCAATGAGTAGAAAGAGAAAAAAATACATCAGGCAACCCTCAAAATATGAAGCGGAGAAAGTCCATATAAGTACGGAAGTTATAAAAATTGAACTTCAAAACGAACTTGTAAATGAAAAATATAAGACTGTCTTTTATTGCAAATCAACCACAAATCCAAAAGGAAGGATGTGTGTTGCATGGGGCAAAACAAGAATTGTAGAAGGTAGCAAGATAGAAATAGATGGAAGATTTAAAGATGATATTTTTCTTGTTTGGAAAATGACCATAACAAACAACAAAATCCTACCAATTGAAATATGTCCCGAAATGGCAGAACTTAAACAAAAAAATAAAGGAGTTAACTAAAAAATGAATAATCAGAATTTACAGATCCAAGAAAAACAGGTTACTCAAATAAAAATAACCGGAGCAAAAGAGCTCGACCCTATAACGGTCTATATTGACGAATGGGAAGATAAAAGACCTGACGAAACACGCTATCAAGGCAGAATAACAATACTTTGTTACGGCATTGCCTTAAATTATTTTTGGAATGCTATGGGAGAACCAATGCAAAAATTTTTTATTGCAGCAAGCACAGGATATATAGCAGATAAATTTGAACTTAACGCAAGAGAAACATTTAAACCTCAAGCATACGAAATAGAACTGGACGAATTTGATAATTTAAAAAAGGTTCAGACCGATAATGTTCAAATTGAAATGTCAGATCACCATAGAGAATATATTTGCAGAGTAATTGAAGCCGTAAAAGATGCATTCAGACAACAGTTAAAAGAGCAGAAGAATGGAGATATTTGAAACAATAAGAGATTTCAATAATGAATTTTCAAGCAAATTATATATATGCCCGAGTTGCAGAAAAATGACACCAAACCCATATAAATGCATAAACTGCGGCATGCAGGCAACTAATTTACTTTTCGCAAATGAAACATACACATACAAAATACTTGAAACTAACACCGTACAACAAATATTTAAACCAATCGAATTGGAGAAAGGAGAATTAAATGGATGAAGCAAAACAAAAAGTGGAAACAGCAATAACGGAAGTTACTGTCATTAAATCAGATCTCAAAAAAGTTTTATCAGCACATAAAAGATTTGCAATATCAGGAAAAAATGTAGAAGGAAGTGTTTTAAGTGCAATTAAATTTGAAGTCAAAGATGACGTTCTTATTCTAACTACAACAGACGGAAACCGAGCTTTACAAACAGAATTAACAATTCTTACTTTACTCGGAGAAGATTGTGAATTTTATGTATCAATGGCACTTGCATCAAAACTTAGCTTTGTTAAAGGCGAACTTAACGAAATTATAATTCACTACGAAAATGGCAAGGTTGAATTTATTGATGAAGAATTTAACTCTAATCAAATTTTAAGAACAAAAGATGCTGATGAAGGTTGTAAATTTCCTGATGTAAATAAATACATCCCAACAAAAAATAATTTCACCATTACTGTATCACAAAAACTAATAAAAGATATTGCAGCATTAAAAGCTCCAAAGGGCTATGTTGACTTATCTTTTAATACAAAGGATAAACTTGCAGTAATACTCTGCGAGACAAATTCCGAAGAGGTTACACAAAAAGCAATATTAGCACCTATCAAAAAGGATGCAGATAAGGAAAAATAATTTTGACAGCCGGAAAGACGGCAAGTTATTACACAACAAAAGGAGAAAAATATGACAGTAGAAATGGCAAACGAGAAAACAATGCAGGAATTTGAAAGCAAATTAAAGGACAAAAATTTTAAAGCTGTAGCACACACATTAAGAATTTCTGTAATTCAGTTTATTCCAATGGAAGAATTTAACAAAAAAACGATCATTTCAGAAAACTACAATGTTGAGTTAAAAAACTATATATCTGAAAAGAGTATTAATCTAATAGACTTCTTTGAAAATAGAAAAAAAGAATTGGAAGAAAAAGGGTTATTTGTTGAACACATGTTTCAAAAAACAAAAGATTATTCACAACTAGATATTTTAAAAACAGCCTTTTTAGATGGCTCATCTAGTGATTTTTCTTCAGTTTTAGAACTATTCGGAATTACCCCCCCCCGAACAACAATAAATCCGAAACTAGCAAGTAGTTTTGCTTGCTAGTCTATGAGTGATACTTATACTGATGAGGATTAATTAATGGCGACAAGATTAGAGAAAATTTTTAGAACAAACACAATCTGTATGGCGAATGACATTCTAAACGAAATCAACACGTTTTTAGAAAGCAACACAAAATCAAAACCTGATAAGAATGAATGGGCTGCAGTTTATTCAAACATAACACGTTCAATATGCGGATTTTACGAAAAGAATAATATTACAGATGAAGAAATAAAAGCAGCACTGAACCGCAAAGGAAGATATTAAAATGACAACTGATAAAATCATACGACAAATATTAAATTTACTAAATCGCAATGAGAAAAAAGGGGCAACAAAATATGAAGCAGAAAATGCTCTTAATTTAGCCAATAAATTAATGACTGAATACAATATTTCAGAACTTGATCTAAAAAAAGTTGACCGTTCTTCTTTTATAGATAAATCTGTAAAGATGTTGCGTTTAGATATGGCAAAGTTGTTTTCTCGATTAGCTCAAGCATTTGATTGTGAACATTATTACTACAAATTAAAAAAAGAGTTTCATTTCTTTGGTTTTGAACTGGATGTAAAAATTTGCATTCACTTTGCTGAAATGTTGACAGCCGTGCTTATTCAAGATTTAAAAAGATACAAAAAGAGCGATGAGTACAAACAGCTTATTGAAGTATATCAAGGGAAAATGATAATGCGGAATTTTGTAGAAGGTTTTACTCAAAAGCTCTCAATAAGGCTACATGAAATGCAAAAGGAAAAACAAAAAGCTATTTTATCATCAGGCACTTCTTTAATGGTAATCAAAAAAACAGCAAGTAACAGATGAATTTAATAAATTACATAATAATGTCAAGATTTCAAAAGATAGTTTTAGTTTTATAAAATCAGCATTTCTTCAAGGTGAAATGAATGCCAATAATGTTCAATTTAACAAACCAATTGAAAATATAAGCAACGAACTTTTACAAATCGGATCAAGGAGATAACAATGTCTAGTGATTTTTATTCAATTCAAAAAATTAAATCGGCACGCAAAGAACATACTTGCGAGTGCTGCCGCACAAAAATTTTAATAGGCGAACCCTACGAAAATCAAACCGGAGTTTATGAGGGCAGGTTTTATTCTCAAAAAGTTTGTCCGGTTTGCTCAAAAATTCTTGATTATCTTTTTTATGAGAAAGGTTATGAAGAACTGGATATATCTCAATGCCTTAATGAATACATGGATGACAGTATCTATAAATTATTAAAAGAAGTTCAGCATCCTAGTCAACATGTGGAAGATCTCATTTTTGAATACGAACAAGAAAAGTTATATGAGGTAATGGAAGATGAAGTGCAAATATAAATTTAAAAGCAAAGAAAAATTTAACGGTAAACCTTATTGCACTTGTTTTTGCGAATTGTGCGAAGATTTATCGCATTGTGAGGATAATTGTCAGATTTTTGAAGATTTAAAAGAGCTTGAAAAATACAAAAGAGCTCTCAAAAGAATAAACAATTTAGTTTTTCCCGATATTGATATGACAAGTATAACACCGCTTACTATTGCTGAAATAAGGAAAAGAATGAACCCACCATTAAAACTATATGGAGATGACAAAAATGTTGACATTTAATCTCAAAAAAGAATGGTTTAAAAAAATCAAATCCGGAGAAAAAACGCACGAATATAGAGAAGTAAAGCCGTATTGGATAACAAGAATTAAAAATAAATTTGATTTCTTGTGGTGCGACATTGAGTACCTAAAAGGCGGAGATATATATTATCCAACTGGAATTAATATCATTTTTCAATGTGGATATAACGGCGAAAAATTAAAAGCAAACGTATTGTCAATTAAAATTATTGACGGGCAAAGTACAGATTTAAAAATAAATAAAGATGTCTTTGATATTGAGTTTGAACTTATAAAGGAGAATGAACATGAGAAGAATTAAATCAAAAGTCTCTAATATTAACAATTTGACGATAGAGCAATTCAACAAACTATATCCGATTGGTACAAAAGTTAAATACTACCCGATATATACAAATCAAGATGATTATTTAGAAACAGAAACCTCATCACCTGCATGGGAACTTGGCAGCGGAACAAAAGTTGTTTGTTTAAAAATCGGATCCGGCGGATATTGTTTTGACAATATTCAGGTTATTGGCAATAACGAGGTGAACAGATGAAAATTCTGTTAATCAATCTTGCTGCCGGAATATTATTAGGACTTATTGCAGCACCGTTTTTCATCTGTATAAATAGGAGATTTTAATATGGAAATAAATACATCAAAATTAATATGCGAACAATTAAAAATAGATTACATAGATTTTTTAATAGCTGAAAATTTTATCAAATTACTTGATTTAATTTTCAAATACAAAAAATGTTTTAATCTTTGCATGAGAAAAAGAATAAAAAACTTTCAAGAAGATGTTTTAAATATTTTTCTTGAAGAGCTTGAAGATGCAAAAATTGATGAACCCCTTCAAGTAAAAGAATTTGCTTGCATTGTCAAAAATGAATACTGGAGTAAATAATGCAAAACAATAAGCATTTGAGCATCAGGGAGCAGTTTTATTTACGTATGGCAAACAAACTTTTAAGAAACCCTGATACATCATATACATTCATGAAGGTAGTTTGCGAAACTATAAGTATTGCGGATTTACCGACAATAGAAGCAATATTTTCAAACAGAGCAGAACAGAAATTAACAAACAAGAATTGAGAAAAAAATAAAATTAAAACAAAAATGTAAACCTAAAACAATAACTGATATTGCGAAAGGAGAAATTTATGAATAATATTGATAAGCAAATTCTTTATCATAAAAAAGAAATTGTAAAATTAAAAGAACAAAAGAAAAAAAATAATAAGGAGTTTGTTTTTAAAAAATTGGATCAAGCTTATAATTATGCAAAAAGAAATAATATAACCATTCAATCTTTTTATGTAGGGATTAAGATATTTACAGAATTAGAAAAATTTTGTGATAAGATTTGCCCTCTACCTATTCCGTACCTATATCAAGAACGTAAATACAAAGAAATAAAAACTTATTTAGGACCAACGCTTAAAAACGATGAAATTTTAATTGCCATTGAGGTTAAAGAAAACAGCAATGACTAACGAGTTTTTATTCACATCACAAGGTAAGAATGACGAATGTTATACCGAACGCTATGCAGTAGAACCTTTGCTTGAATTTTTACCGAAATTCAAGGATAAAGTTATTTGGCTGCCGTTTGATGATGAAGAAAGCGAGTTTGTAAAATGCTTCAGGGAGAATGGATATAAAATCATCAATTCACATATCCGAAACGGGCAGGATTATTATTTTTATGAGCCTGAACAATGGGATCTAATTATTTCCAATCCGCCATTCACAAATAAAAAAAAGATTTTTGAAAGAGCTATCAACTTTAATAAACCGTTTTGCCTGCTTATGACATTGACATGGTTAAATGATCGAGCACCTATGAGATTATTCAGAGATAAAGGCTTACAACTTTTAATGTTTGAAGATAGAATGCAATTTAAAAATCAAAGCAAAATAAAACCAATAAATTTCTCTTCTGCATATTTTTGTAGAGATTTTCTTCCGGAACAAATACTTATAAGAGATTTTAAGAGCTTTAATCAAAGGAGTTTATTCTAATGGAAAAAGCATCCGGATTAAAAGTTGAATATGTAAAACCACGAGAAGATATTGATCCACGAGACGAACACAAACGTCTTGTGAAATTTATAACGCTCTTTGCTCAAGTAGGCTTCAAAGAATTATATCTTAATCCGGACACAAAAATTAAATTTGATTACTCCAAATAAATTTTTTCGTATATAATGATTTTACAGTTAGACTATTAAATATCAGGGATTAAATGCATAAAAAGAAGTGCATAATATATGTGCGTGTTTCAACGGAAGAACAAACAAAAGGCTATTCTTTGAACGGACAAGAAAGAATAGATAGAGAGTTTGCTGCATCTTTAGGATATGAAGTTGTAAAAGTTTTTAGAGAAGAGGGGATTAGTGCAAAAGACCTTAACCGTCCACAGCTCCAAGAATTAATAAAATGGACTAGAGAAAATGTTTCAAATGTTGATGCTCTTATTTTTTACAAATGGGAAAGAATATCAAGAGGAACTGAATATGATTATGCTGTTTTAGGAAAATTTTTTGAAGAATGTAAAATAACTCCTTTATCTGTTACTGAATGTAACGAAGATAGTCCAGAAGGTGAACTTTTAAGATGGATCACCAAAGGTACTGCATTATATGAGCGAAGGAAAATTTCCCAAAGAACAACAATGGGAATGGATCAAAAAGCTCGAGAAGGAATAAGACCCGGAAAAGCTCCAATAGGCTACTTAAATTTTACTAATCCGGACAATACTAAAATTATTATTGTTGATCCAATTAATTCTCAATATATTAAAAAAGCATTTGAATTATATGCAACCGGTAATTATTCCTTAAAAAGATTAGGCGATACATTATATCTTGACGGTTTTAAACATCCAAAAACTGGAGAAAAATATCCACCAAGAAAATTTGAATGGATGTTGAAGAACAGTTTTTATATTGGCAAACTACCCTATAAAGGTATGATATATGAAGGAGTGCATGAACCATTGATTTCAAAAGAATTATTTTATGAAGTTCAATCAATGTTTGGGTGGAAAAAACCCAAAACACATGATATATTTTTCCCTTATACAAACATGATTAAGTGTGAATGCTGCGGCAAGCATAAATTATCAGCAGAAATGAAACGAGGAGCACACAACTCCGGAGAATATATTTATTATAGATGCAAATGCGGATGCAAAGCTATTAAACAAGAAGATCTTGAAAAAACTTTTATTGATATGCTTGATGATATTTATATTCCGCCAAAAGAAATTGAATTGATGAAAGATGAAGCAAGAGAGATATTGCAAGCAATCAAAGACTATGAGAACAGTATTGAAAACCCTGTTGAAATACAAAAGAAAATAGAACAGATCAAAGATCGAATAAAGAAAAGCTATCAAGACAAACTTGATGGAAATTTACCTTATGGCATGTCAGAAAAAGACTGGAATGAAATGATGGCTTCATGGGCTTCCGAACTCAACCAATTAGAAATAAGATTAGAAGAACGCAAGCAAAAAAGCAAAATATTGTATAACAAATTAAGTTTAATAATGGCATTTTGCAACCAATTGCCGGAACTGTTCAGACTAGCAACACCACAACAAAAAAGAGAAATAATTCAAACATGCGTCCGAACCCTAAGCTATAACGGAGAAACCCTTAAAATAGAATTATTTCCAGTATTCTACAAGATGAAATACTGGAAAAATGTTAAAAATGGGGCGCCAGATGGGATTCGAACCCATGCATATCGGAACCACAATCCGAGGTCTTAACCGCTTGACGACTGGCGCCATATAACCTTGTCACTTCTCTATACTAACATGAAAATATTTTTTGTCTAGATGTTTTATTTTAAGCTTTTATTGCAATATATTAAAAAAGACAGGTACAAAACCTGTCTTTTACATATATAAATATTTAGCTTAACTAATTCTTTGGAACATATAACCAATACCCCGAGCAGTAAGTATAAGTTCTGGATTAGCAGGATCAGATTCAAGCTTTGAGCGTAAACGAGAAATATGTACATCTACAACTCTTGTGTCGATTCTATGATCCGGCGGATACGCCCAAACATGCTGCAATATTTCGTTTCTTGAAAATGCTTGACCAGAATTATTTACAAGCAATTCTAACAAACTGAATTCCATACCCGTCAAGCGAATGCGTTCATTTTTACGGAATACTTGACGACGAGCAGTATCAATTTTTATGTTACCGGTTGTAATAACATTCTTTGTAACTTTTCCTGCCGGAGTAACTGTTTCACGGTTATTTGTACGACGTAAAACAGCCTTCACACGAGCTTCCAATTCTTTTGGTGAAAATGGCTTAATAACATAATCATCTGCACCAAGTTCAAGACCTGTAATTCTTTCAGAAACATCACCAAGAGCAGTTAATATAATAATCGGCACATCAGCTGTACGTCTAATTTCTCTTGTAACTCCATAACCGTCCATTTTTGGCATCATTACATCCAAAACTACAAGATCAGGATTATATTTATTAAAAGCTGCAACGGCCTCTTCACCATCTGCGGCAGTATAAACATCATAACCTGCCATTTTTAAACGTGTCTCTAAAATACGTCTGATACTTGCTTCATCATCAGCTAATAATATACGTTGGCGGTCATCTGTTTCATTTTGCAATTCAGCATTTTCTGTCATGATTTCTTCTTTTCCTTACTTAAATAAATCTAACACCTCAACATAAAACATATATAATTATTACAAAATATATACTTTTTTGAATTTTTATAACGTTATATTAACCTAATTTACGAAAAATTGCAAGTACTTTTTTAATACTTTAGGTGGAAAAACAAAAAATATTTAAGCTTTTTGAATTTTAGATTCAACAATTTTCTTAAATTTTTCAAGGTCGTCACGCGTATCGATACCAACAGGCACAAAATCAACAACCGAAGTTTTAATTTTCATGCCATTTTCAAGAGCACGCAACTGTTCAAGACTTTCTGTTTTTTCAAGCAGAGTTTGTTCTAATGAAGTCATCTTTATCAAAGCCTCACGCTTATAACCATATATTCCAAGATGTCCGTAAAATTTACCGCTTATAGGATTTCTTTCATAAGGAATTTTTGAGCGTGAAAAATAAAGAGCAAAACCATTTTTGTCACAAACACATTTTACAAGGTTTGGGTTGTTAACTTCATTTTCATCACGCAAAACTCTTATCAAGGTCGAAATATCAGCATTTTCTATTTCTTTAACATTTCTCGCAACTTCATCTATAGCGGAAGGCTCGATTAAAGGCTCATCGCCTTGAAGATTCACAATATAAGCAATTTCAGGATGACGATCTACGACTTCTCTTATTCTATCAGAACCGCATTTATGATCCTTAGAAGTCATTTCAGCAACTCCACCAAACGCAACAACAGCATTATAAATTCTCTCATCATCAGTCGCAACAATAATCATATCAGCCAATTTTGACTGCATTGCTTTTTCATATACCCACTGAATAACAGGCTTGCCTGCTACTTCCAAAAGCGGTTTCCCTTCTAATCTTGATGATCCGTAACGTGCCGGAATTATTATTGCTGTCTTGTTCAATTCTAATCTCCTTACAATAGAAAATAATTTTTGAAAAAGCTTACGCCTCAAGTTTTCTTACAATCAAAGCCACCCATTGATCTTGATGAGCTTCTTCAATCAATTCTAAATTATGTTTTTTTATTGCCTGATATACAACAGGCTTTTTCTCATCCAAAATTCCTGATAAAACCATAATAGCATTATCATTCATAAGATTTTTTAAATCACCCATAATTTCGGCAAGAACATTATGAAGAATGTTTGCACATATAAAATCAAACTTCTCAGTAATCTTATCAGCAGTTCCAAGTTCAAACGAACAAATTGAATTGTTTTTCAAGGCATTTTCTTTTGCAACATCAATAACAGTCGGATCATTGTCGCATCCGTAAACCTCTTTAGCACCAAATTTGTAAGCAAAAATTGCTAATATTCCACTACCTGTTCCGATATCTGCCATTTTTGAATCAGACGGCATATATTTTTCAATAGCTTTCATGCATAACTGAGTAGTCTGATGAGTTCCAGTTCCAAAAGCACAACCAGGCTCAAGCCTTATTATAACTTCATCCTCTCTATGCGGTGTATACTCAATCCAATCTGGCACAACAGTAATTCTATCTGAAACATGAGTAACATCCCATTTTTCTTTCCACTTCTTAGACCAATCCTCGTTAGCTTTAATAGCAAAAGCTATCTCCCAACTTCCAAGTTCTTCATCTGTTAAACCTCTGGCTTTTAAAATGTCACGCTGGTCACTTAAAAGAACTTTTATATATTCTAATGAAAGATGCTCGGGATTTTCATTATCAGGATTTAGAAACACCTTCAAAGTACCTTCCGTAGTTGAAATTAATTCCAAATCCTTGTACGCTTCCTCAGCTAATACAATACCTTCACATGGTAAATTTTCAAAACAAATCTCTGAAATAATATCTTCTATTTCAGGATTTATTTTAATTTGAAGTTCAATATAACTTTCAGACATTTTTACTCCAAAAATGCACCCATTTTGCGGAACTTTTCATAACGAGATTTTTTAAGCTCCTCACCTGATAGAGAAGATAATTCATCCAAAGCAGTTAAAATCGTTTTCTTTAACTCATCCGACATAGCTTTGTAATCATGATGAGCCCCGCCGAGAGGTTCCTTAATTGCTCCATCTATAATATCAAATTTCATAAGATCAGGAGCTGTAATTTTCAGAGCTTCAGCAGCTTCAGGAGCCTTTGCAGCATCTCGCCAAAGAATAGAAGCACAACCTTCCGGTGAAATTACTGTATAATAAGCATGTTCAAGCAAATAAACCTTATTTGCAACAGCAAGTCCTAAAGCACCGCCTGAACAGCCTTCACCAGAAATAACTGCAATAACCGGAACTTTCAACTTTGCCATTTCTCTTAAATTTACGGCAATAGCACCACCTTGGTTTGTTTCTTCTGCGCTAATTCCCGGATATGCCCCAGGTGTGTCAATAATCGTTACGATCGGAATGTTAAATTTATCAGCATGCTTAAACAATCTCAAAGCTTTTCTATATCCTTGCGGCTGTGGCATCCCGAAGTTATATTCCAAATTTTCTTTTGTAGATTTACCTTTCATTGTGCCAACTATCATCACAGTTCTGCCGTCAATCTTGGCAAGTCCGCCTATTATTGCTCTATCGTCACATCCGGTTCTATCACCGTGAAGTTCGATAAAGTTTGTACACATATTTTCTATATAATCCAAAAAATTTGGTCTTTCCGGATGTCTAGCGATTTGAAGCTTCTGTGAAGGCTTCAAATTAGCATAAAGTTCCTTTTTGTAATCTTCTGCTTGCTGTTCAAATGTTTCTATTTCTTTATTTAAATCCATACCGGACTCCAAACTTATTTTTTTCAATTCATCTATTTTTTCCTGAATTTCAGTGATAGGTTTTTCAAAATCCAAAACTGTCATCTCTTACCTCTTTAAAAAATAATACTTTATAAAAACCGCACTTACTTAAGCACCGGCTGATGCATAGCGAGAAGATTACCTAAAATTTCCGGCAAATCTTTACGGCTTGCAACGACATCTACCTGACCGTATTTCAAAAGATATTCCGCTGTCTGGAAATCTGACGGAAGTTTCTGTCTTATTGTTTGTTCAATAACACGACGGCCTGCAAATCCAATTCTTGCACCTTGCTCTGCGATAATTATATCCCCTAGCATTCCAAAGCTTGCAGTTACACCGCCAAATGTTGGTTCTGTCAGTAAATTGATATATAAAATTCCTTCATCATCAAGTTTTGCAGCTGCACAAGAGGTCTTAGCCATCTGCATAAGACTCAATGCACTCTCTTGCATCCTTGCACCACCTGATGAAGTTATTGCAAGAACAGGAATTCTTAATTCAACAGCTTTTTCCATAATTTTTGCAACTTTTTCACCGACAACTGAGCCCATAGAACCGCCCATAAAGTCAAAATCCATTATAGCTGCCGCAACTTTGTTGCCTTTAATTGCTCCGATTCCGGTTACGACTGCATCATTTAATCCTGTTTTATCATTTGCTTTTTTAATTCTATCCTTATAACTTTCAGTATCTACAAATTCAAGCGGATCTGTAGGTTTTATTTCGCCAAAAAGCTCCTCAAAACTCCCTTCGTCAAACAACTGTGCTATACGAGTTTTGGCATTTATTCTAAAATGATAGTCACACACAGGACATACCATTAAGTTGTTTGCTAAATCTTCTTTTAAAAGCTGAGCTTCGCAATGAACACATTTTGTCCACAAGTCAGGGTTTTTCTCCACTTCGGCTCTTGCTTCAAGCGCACGTCTTTGTATCTGTGCCTCTTTACGTTTTTCAAACCAATCTTGAATTGTCATATTCTAAATCCCTATTAATAAATTCCTTTTTAACAAATACATTATACACTAAAAATTAATCTTGTCACTTTTTAGGCGGATTATTTACAAAAAACTTTCTCATTTCATCGGAAATTTGCAGATTTTGTAATGTAAGCCCGTACTTTTTCAGATTTGCGATATTTTCCTGTTCTTCAAGTAAATCCCTTTTGGGTTTTGATCCTATATCGCTTTTTACTCTCTCAAACTCGCTTTTTGCGGTTCCTTCCATAACTTTTGCGATAATCTCATCAATATCACTTCCGCCTGTTTGGTATTTTGAAGCAACTTCTGCGACTGTCGCCCCCTGAGGAAGTCTGTACAACCAATTTACAGTCAAAACATCTCCTGCAGAAACTTTATTTATTCCTTTTTGATGGGGAGTATACATTATATCCTTCTTATTCGGGCTGTGTCCTAAGCCCACAGCATGGCCTATTTCGTGCAGAATAGTATGATAAACTTCATTCTCATCCATATAATCTGCATGCACCAACCCGTCAGTAAGTCCGATTGAAACTTCAGCTCCATATAACCTATGCTGAGCATCATAGGAAAAATTACATACTCCAAGCGCCTTTCTTTCAACCCTTTTCCACTCAATATTTATTTGAGATTCTAAAAGAGTGTCTGTTATCTGGAACGAAACCTTACCTTTTGTAGCCTTCTGCCACTCATCAAGCGCTCGCTTTACAAGACCTCTGTATTTATAATCCTCTCCTGCTTTTGAATAAAACTTCATCGGTGCAACATAGACCTTTAGTGGCATAAATGTCCACCTCATTAACCGTCCGTTTTTTAAAGATTCAGAAACATAAGTTCGCTTTTGCATATTTTTATTGTATAATAAAATTATAAAATTGAGAAGCCAGACTTAAAAATACGGAGGATAAAACGCATGAATATTATGCAAATGATGAAACAGGCACAAAACCTCAAAAAAAGAATTAAAGACACTCAAGAAGAACTTGCTGCACAAGAAGTTATAGGTGAAGCAGGTAACGGAAGCGTTAGTGTTGTATTTGACGGACAGGGACAGTTTAAATCAATTAAGATTAAACCTGAAGCTATTAACTCTGAAAACCCGTCATCTGTTGATGCTGATTCTGTTGAAATGCTTGAAGACCTTATTACAACTGCAATTAAACAGGCTAGTGATAAAGCTTCAAATCTTTTAAACCAAAAAATGAGCGCTGTAACAGGTGGTATAAATATCCCAGGATTATTCTAATATGATTTTTCCAAAATCCATAGCATCATTAATTGAGTATTTTCAAAAATTTCCGTCTGTTGGGCCTAAATCAGCTCAACGGATGGCGTTTTATATGCTTAGAATGCCTGAGAGTGAAGTTCAAAAGTTCGCTCAGGCTATTCTTGATGCTAAAAGGAATACAAGAACCTGTGAAGTTTGTTTTAACCTTTCTTCTACAAGCCCCTGCGAAATTTGCACAAATCCTAAACGTGACAGGTCAGTCATTTGTGTAGTCGCAGAAACAAAAGATCTTATCGCTATTGAAAAAACCAACGAATTTAAAGGACTTTATCACGTTTTGCAAGGTCTAATCTCACCAATGGACGGAATTGGTGCTGATGATATCAGAATAAAAGAACTTTTAAACAGACTTACTTCCGAAGAAGTTAAAGAAATTATCCTTGCACTTCCGCCATCTGTTGAAGGGGAGGCAACAAGTCTTTACCTTACAAAACTCATTAAGCCGTTTGGTATAAAAATATCAAGAATTGCATTCGGACTTCCTGTCGGGGCGGATCTTGAATATGCTGACGAAATTACAATCGCTAAAGCTATTGAAGGCAGAAGAGAAATTGCCTGATTTCTATTTATTTGGATAATTGTTGAAATTAGCGAATTAGTTTTATAAAAAGTCTTGTAAAAGGACTTATGAAAAATCCCCAAAGCTTTAGGTCTCTCATTTCCAAAGCTTTTCCATCCTTACAAACAATAGTTAATGATTTTTCTTTAGGATTCTTACCTATTAAATATCCTGCTGGAACATCCGATTGTGGAATTTCAATTTTAATCTTATATGGATTTACTTTTAGGAAATGGTTTCCAACCGTTATATAACAGGGCATCCAAGGGTACAGAGCTTTTATTATCCGAACAATCTCTTCTGAAGTATTATTTTTAAAATCAAGCATCTTTAATGTTTCATCAACATAACCATAGTAGGAAGAACGACTTTCATTTTGCTTTATCGGAATAATTACCTCTCGTTGAATTTTTAGTAAAAACTCTCTCGCTAATTCTCTTGCTGCTGAAAAAGCTCTTTCCCTAAGCTCTTTTCCGGTATCAGAGGGCAAAATATCAATCTCTTTTTGCAAAAGAATTGCTCCTGTATCAAGATTTTCATCCATTAAATGAATAGTTACACCAGTTTTCTTTTCTCCGTTCAAAATAACTTGCATGTAAGGATTTGGTCCGCGATAGCGTGGAAGTAGTGACGGGTGAATGTTTACCGTACCAATTCTTGGCATCGCAAAAGTGTCTTTTTTTAGTTTCTCCCTCCAAGTTCCGACGATTATCAAATCTGCATTTGTTTTTAAAATGTAATTTCTAAATGCTTCACTGTTTGCAGACTTACACTTAACTTCTGGCAGTTTATATTTTTTGATTAAGGTTAAATCATGCGAAGTTTTAAATAAATCGTGAAGTAATAACTTAAAACCGGAATAAAGAGTTCGTTCATATCTAAAAACACCTGCAATGTCAACATCAGCTTCTAAAGAGGCTTCAATCATATTTGCAAGCATTTGTCCTTTGCCTAAAAGTATTACTTTCATCCGATTTTTGTCTGTCATTTATTTTTAACTAATACCTTATCTTTGAAGCTCTGTCCATTTCACGTGTATGGTCTTTTTTGGCAATATCTTCACGCTTATCATGAAGTTTTTTACCTTTGGCAAGCCCTATCTCTACTTTTGCAAATCCATGAGATATAAAAACTTCCAGAGGAATTATAGAATAGCCATCTTTTTTAACCTTTGATTGCATTTTTAATATTTCTTTTTTAGTTAAAAGAAGTTTTCTTATCCTATCCGTTTTGTGATTAAAACGGTTTCCCTGCTCATAAGGAGAAATGTGGCAATTATATAAAAATATCTCGTTCTCTTCTATTTTACAAAAACTGTCTTTTAAATTTATCGCACTTTTTCGAATTGATTTTATTTCTGTTCCGCTCAACACAATTCCAGCCACATATTTGTCAAAAATAGTGTAGTCGTGAAATGCTTTTCTGTTTGTCGTTATAACTTTTTTATCCATAACTAGATTTTAGCATAAATTTAAAATTATTATACACTATTTGCCATTACGAGCATCCTTAAAAACAGTTTTTAGAGCTTCAGTCACGATTTTAAGCTTCTCTTTTAATTGAAATTCACTGCCATCATCAACATACACAACTTCCGGAATCAAATCTTTGTGAATTTCTTGATTTTTTATGCCATATTTATGACCATTTTCCCAAGCTTTAACTTCTTCCAAAAGCTTGTAACGGCAATTTTGTAAAAATATGACTTTTTCACTAATAGGCATATTGTTCAAAATATCAGGTAACAAAACATCTTTTAAATTATTCAAATCGTCACAGTGTTTGTTATAAATATACTCATTATAGAAAAAATCATCGTAATATCTAAAACGACTTTCTGCAAGTTCTGCGGCTTTTGCGGTATGTTTGGGATTAAAAATTTCACAGAAAAAATGAAACATCTCATGCATAAATGAATCCGTTTTGTATATTGAAATTTTGCCGTCATAAGGATTTGTCGGGAAACATATTTTATATAAAGATATTTCGGACGGATTTTGCTCAGATGTACATAAGATAACAGCGCCCTCCAAGTCTTTTCCGTTACTTGATTCAAGCTTATAATTAACTTTTGAGGGCAAAACCTCCTCAATATTTTTCACAAAAACATCAGGAGAAATGTCTTTTTCAATAAATGCGCCGGAAATTTTATCAAAAAATTTATCTGTTAATTTTTGCGCAGAATCTAGTCGCTTAGAGTAAGAACCCTTAGATAAATTAAGCGGAAGTTTTACATTAGGGGAAATTTTGAACATATCTTAGTAAAACATCTAAAAATAAATTTTGCTAATTATATAAAAAACATTTTGCGCAATGACTTTCCGAAAACTTTACCGCATCAGGAGATAGCTCTTTGCATTTCGGCATAACATCAGGACATCTGGTATTAAATTTGCAACCTTTAGGCAAATCGGAGGGTGAAGGCAAATCACCTTGAAGAAAAATTTTATTTTTCTCTTTGCCGTTAATTTCAGGAACTGCACTCAAAAGAGCTTTTGTATAAGGATGTTTTGGATTAGAAAAAATTTCATCTACCGTCCCAACTTCAATAATTTCTCCAAGGTACATAACGGCAACCCTATCAGCTAAATACTTAATTACACTCATATCGTGGGTTATAAGCAAAAATGTAAGATTGTAATTTTCCTTCAAATCCTTCAAAAGATTTATAATCTGTGCCTGAATACTAACATCCAATGCGCTTACCGGTTCATCTGCAAGAACGAATTCAGGCTTCAACACCAAAGCTCTTGCTATTGCAATCCTCTGCCTTTGTCCACCAGAAAATTCATGCGGATAAAGCTTCAAACAATCTCTATCAAGCCCACACTTACAAGCAGTTTCAATAACAATTTTTTCTATTTCGCTGTCAGAAAGCTTTGTATTAATCTTTAAAGGTTCTGCTAATGTATCGTAAATTTTTATTTTCGGATCAAGGCTTGCATAAGGATTTTGAAAAATCATCTGTACTTTTTGTATAAATTTGCGCAAATCCTCTTTATTGAGATTAAAAATATCTTTACCATTATACAGAATTTCGCCTTTATAAGGCTTTTCCAATCTAATTAAAGTTTTTGCAAGTGTAGATTTGCCACAACCTGACTCACCTGCTAACGCAAGGATTTCACCTTTTTTTATTTCAAGATTAACCCCGTTCAAAGCATAAATAGTCCGAACACCGCCAAAAGCTCCGTTATCTGATTTATATTGAACATACAAATCATTTATTTTTACAAGACTCTCATCCATAAAAAAAGTTTATCGTAATTTCAAATCAAATGCAATTATCTAAAGAGGCTGATTTTTTTAATAAGACTCTCTAACTTTACAAATAATCTAAAATTTGAAATTACGCTCTCCGCCTGAAATTTTTACAAGATCTTTTTCAACTATAGATTTAATCTCAGGATTTTGAAGTGTTTCGACTTCTTTTGCTATTAATTTTTCACCGATTTCCCTTGTTTCAGGAGAAGCATAATCTTCAAGATATTCTTTCAATGTCATAATAGCATTCGGATGACAGAAGTTATGTATTTGCTGGTGCTTACAGATATCCATAAACCGATCACCTGTTCTTCCGCTTCCATAGCAAGCTGTGCAGAAACTTGGCAAATACCCTAATTCCATAAGCCATTTTATGACTTCATCCAAAGATCGTCTGTCTGATACATCAAACTGAGCAGAATCCTCTTTCTCAGGCATTGGCTGGAAATATCCGCCAACACTTGTCTTAGAGCCGCCGCTTATTTGTGAAATTCCAAGATGCAAAAGTCTTTCTCTACATTTTTCTGTTTCACGAGTTGAAATTATCATGCCGGTATAAGGAACTGCAATTCTAATACAAGCTGCAATCTTCGCGAACGTATCATCATCAATTCCGTTATCAAATTCATCAGGATTGATATCATCTGCTTTTTTAATTCTCGGAAGGCTTATTGTATGAGGTCCAACACCATAAACCGCTTCAAGGTGTTCAGCATGCATTAAAAGAGCTGTAAACTCATATCTGTAAGATTCAAGCCCGTATAAAACGCCCAAACCTACATCATCAATTCCGCCCTGCATAGCTCTATCCATAGCTTCAGTATGGTATTTGTAATTATGTTTTGGACCTGTCGGATGAAGTTTTTCATAGCTTTCTTTGTTATAAGTTTCCTGAAACAGAATATAAGTTCCAATTCCTGCTTCATGAAGCTTTTTGTAATTTTCAACAGTTGTCGCAGCTATATTTACATTAACTCGACGAATTGCTCCGTTTTTGTGTTTAATTGAATAAATAGTTCTAATTGATTCTAATATGTATTCTATCGGGTTATTAACAGGATCTTCACCTGCTTCTATTGCAAGACGCTTATGCCCCATATCCTGAAGCGCGATAACTTCATTTTTAATTTCTTCTTGTGTCAATTTTCTGCGTGGTATGTGCTTATTTTTTGCGTGGTATGGACAATATACACACCCGTTTACGCAGTAATTTGAAAGATACAAAGGTGCAAATAGTACGATTCTGTTTCCGTAATAATCTTTTTTTATTTTTTCAGCAAGGGCTATAATTTCCTTATTCTTATCCTCTAAATCACAATCAAGAAGAACAGCAGCTTCTCTATGCGTAAGACCTTTTTCTAACCTCGCCTTATTCAAAATTTCATCTATTAATTCTCTGTTATGCTTATTTTCTTCAGCATATTTTAAAGTCGAAAGTACTTCATCATTACAAATAAATTCTTCAGCATCCAATGATTTAGGGTTATACATAACTTTCTCCCTCCCTAAAACATGATACAACTACAATTTTTTTTTACAAGCTTGCGAAAAATAACCTTATAAAGCTATTTAGACTACAACTCCACCGCCTATTAAATGCCCGTCATCCTCATCATAAATTACTCCGGCTTGACCTGATGTTATTGAGTTTACGGGTTCATAAAATTTTATTTCTGCAAAATTATCATAAATTTTTATCTGGGCTTTTTTAGCACTCATATTGTATCTGATTTTTACATTAGCATCAAATGTATCTCCAGATGAATACTCAAAAAAGTTCAAATCATTTATCTCTAATTTTTCTCTAAAAGTATCTTCTTCTCTACCAAGATAAACAATATTTTTGGATGCATCAATCTTAACCACATATAAAGGATAAGGAGCAGCAATTCCAATCCCTTTTCGCTGGCCTATTGTATATTGATAACAACCATTATGCTCTCCCCATTTTTTGCCTGTTAAAATATCAACAAATTCCCCTCGCTTTATCCCGAATTTTTCCATTAAATACTTTTTGGATGTCATCGGCTTTTGAATAAAGCAAATATCCTGACTTTCTTTTGAAGATTTTGTCGGCAAATTATAATCGCTTGCGATCTCTCTTACTTCAAGCTTTTTGTACCCGCTTAAAGGGAATATCGTCTTTGCAAGCTGTTCTTGTTTTAACTTATACAAAAAATAAAGCTGATCTTTGTGCTCGTCAGATGCCGGATAAAGTAAAAACTTTCCATTGTCATTTATTATCTTTGCATAGTGTCCGGTCGCATAAACATCAGCACCTAAAGAATTAATCGCAAAATCGAACAACTCGCCCCATTTTATAAATTTATTACACATAATACACGGATTTGGGGTTTTTCCATTTCTATAAGAACCTTCAAAATAATCAATTACTTTTTCCTTAAAAAGCTTTGAAGAATCATATACATAATGTTCAATTCCTAAAGATTCGGCAACATTTCGCGCATTTTCAATAACCGAATCCGATGCTTCAGAATCAAACATTTTCCCAGTAAGCCCTATAACTTCGTATCCTTGCTGCTTTAAAAGAAGTGCAGCCACAGAACTGTCGACTCCGCCGCTTAATGCAACAACCGCTTTTTTACCGTTACTTTCCATAAACTAATTTTAGCACGAATTTATAAAATATTTTAAAATTAAACTTTAAAAAACACCTTTTATATCTCCTTGCAGTATCAAATTCTTTTAGCTATAATCAAACTATGAAAAACATAAAGAGTACAACATTTTCACATAAAGAAGTTGAAATAGGGCCTGAGAGCTGTTACGACAATTATATTATGGCCATAGAATCCAGTTGCGATGAAACAGCTTGTTCAATAGTTAAAAACGGTCGGGAAGTAATAGCAAATGTCGTTGCTTCTCAGATTAAAACCCATGCCAAATTTGGCGGCGTTATTCCTGAAATCGCTGCCAGAGAACATCTTGATAGTATTAATATAGTAATAGAAGAAGCTTTTTCACAAGCAAAGGAAATTTGCGGACTTGAGCCAAAAGACATAACAGCATTTGCAGGAACAGTAGGTCCGGGACTTGTGGGATGCCTGCTTGTAGGACTTAATGCAGCAAAAACTTTATCTCTTGTTTATGACAAGCCATTTATCGGAGTCAACCACCTGAATGCGCACCTTTGCGGGAATTATCTTGATACAGATTTAAAACCGCCTTTTATGGCACTTTTGATAAGCGGTGGACATACTCAGATTATTGATGTTGAATCTTACTCTAAACAAACAATTATCGGCGAAACAATCGACGATGCTGTAGGGGAAGCTTACGACAAAGTTGCAAGATTAATCGGACTTCCATACCCAGGAGGTCCAAGGCTTGATAAACTTGCCCAAGAAGGAAATCCTAAAGCATATCAGCTTCCTCAGGCAAAAGTTGACGGATTTAATTTTAGCTTTAGCGGACTTAAAACGGCTGTTCTTAGACTTGTTAAAGATTTAAAAGCACAATACAACACTGAAGAACTTCCTCAAAACATAGTAAATGACCTTTGCGCAAGTTTTCAGGAAACTGCATCAAAAACTTTAGCAAAAAAACTGAAAAAAGCCGTTGAGGAAAGAGGTTACAACCAAGTCGTAATAGCAGGCGGTGTTGCAGCTAATTCTGAAATAAGAAGAAAAATATTCGATTTTGAAAAAGATGGATACAAAGTTTTTGCACCTCCAATGAAATACTGTACTGATAATGCCGCTATGGTTGCTTCTTGCGCATACTTTAACACTAACACCTTTGACGATATTGATGTTGAAGTTTTCTCAAGAGTGAAATAAAATTTAAAATTCTATTTACATTTAATTTTTATTTGCTACATTGTTAGTATGATATTAAATAATTTTTTCAATATACATCCCCAATTAGAAGTTTTTCGTGCAAAAAATAATAATTCGAATGCATTTAAACCGGCAAAACCCTTAAGTTTCACCGGCGCAACAGACATTTTTACCAAACATTTTATTGAAACTCAAAAAGAAATAGAGGAAATCTTCATTAAAGATCCTGAAAGCAATTGGATAGCGGGTTCTCTACCTGCCGGATGGATTAAGAAACTTGAAAATTACCCAGCGGAAACAAAAAACGAAATTATAAAGAAAATTTTTCTTGCTTTCAGGGCTGCTGTAAAACACCTTAAACCTTACAACGCGCCTGCAAGAAGTAAAGAATTTAATCAACAGAGAAGAAATCTTGAAAATCGAAGAATTAAAGAAGCCTCACATTTTTTAACGAAAGCGCTTCGCCATTTTGGCATAATTCCGGAAACAAATTCCGTGAATTTAAAAAGAAGAAAAGTTACAGGACGATATATTAACAGAGGTTATGTTCTAAGAGAAAAGGGGAAAAATCCCTCACTCGAAAAACTATTTATTAAAAAGTTCAGAGATTCAATACCTGACTCAATTGAAGCCGATTACAATGGAGTCAAAGCTGAAACCGCTCACTGGCTGAACTTAAATAAACTAAACTGCAAATACATATCAAAGCTATATTGGGGAGATATTAAAGGAAATTATATAACCTCAGAATATGCAACTCCGCCAAGACATATAAGTCCGATAGTACGTTTCAAATCCAGCTATCAAACACTTCAAGATTTCTACTATGATTTTCAAAAACAAACAGGCATAGACGTCACTGAACTTATTGACAGAAATATAAATCCTGGAAAAACAAACCCAAAAGGCAGATACGTTCCGAAATCAAAAGAAGAAATTATAATTGGCTACCTTCAATCTGAATTAGAAAAAGCAGGATTAAGACATTTAGATCTACACAAGGATAATGCCGTTATCGGAACTGATGAAAACGGTAAAGCTATAGTTAAAATCATTGATATCGGAGGAGTGGTTAAAGAGCACAGAATGCCGCAGATGGATGAGATGACGCCTTCGAAATAATAAAATCTGTAACTTGCTTTTCTAATTCTATACCGAAATGATGGTTGATTTCTTTTATAAAATAGCAAGGACTGGTAACATTAATTTCGATAATCTTACCGTCAATTACGTCTAACCCAGTCATAAATATACCCATTGAATTAAGTTTCTTTGCAACAGGTTTAAATTTTTCAAGCTCATCAACTGATAAACCGGCTTTCACAATATTTGCATCACAATGCTCATTAAATTTAAAATCGTCATTAGATGGAAGTTTCTGAACGCAATAAGGCAAAACATCTTCACCTAAAAACAACACCCTTTTATCTCCAAACTTTGCCTTCTCTAAATATCGCTGAACCATAACAAGTCCAGAACCGTTATTTGTCATAGAATTTATTATAACAGCGGTATTTTTATCCCCCTTTTTTAAAGTCATAACACCGGAACCAAAGCACTTATTCAAAGGCTTTAAAACAATTTCGCCATAATTATCAAGAAATTCAAGAATATCTTTTTTAGAAGACGTCACAATATGCTCAGGCATCAGTTCCGGGAACAGCATTGCATGAAGTTTTTCATTAAAATCTCTTATAGCTCTTGGTTCATTCATAACAAATGTTTTATTTCTATCAACAAAATCGAAAACATAAGTTGCATTTATATAATCAATATCAACAGGAGGATCATTTCTAAATAAAACAAGAGGAAAAGATTCAATATCTCTTTTAATTTCTTTTCTGTTGTAAAGAATATTCCCATGGTTTTCAAACACGGAAAAGCAGTGAGCATAAGCTTTCTCACTGCTAATTCCAAGTTTGTCAATTGTTGTTATAAAAACATTATTATTTTTTCTTACTAATTCTCTTATAATCCAAAAATTTGTCACTAGATTATTAAACTCAAAATACTTAAGTTCAAGCCTATCAATTAAAAATAAAATATCCATATTGCCTCTTTTCAAAAAGAAAATATAACATATTCAACTTTATAAAGCAATTAATCTAATGATTTTATCTTAGAATATAAACTTATTCACTTACTTGGTTAATTCTTCAGGATTCAAAATCATACAATTTGTATTATTCAAATTAACAAGCTTGTGGAACAATTCAAGATCTGCTTTAATTTCAGGGAACGTGTTATAGTGCATCGGAATAACAGTTCTTGCCCCTAACCAATCAGCAGCAACCGCAGCATGAACAACATCCATAGTATAATGTCCGCCAATCGGAAGCATTGCAATAGTCGGATGATAAAGTTCTTTAATCAATTTCATTTCACTTGTAAGAGCAGTATCACCGGCATGATACATACGAACATTTTCGATATCAAAAATTATACCTGCAGCACTACCCGCATAAGATCCGTCAGGCAATGAATTTGAATGGAACGCAGGTACAAAAATTGCTTTACCCCAAGGATAATTTAGCCAACTTCCGAAATTAACACTATTAGTTGTAATTCCTTGATCTGAAAAATATTTTGCTAACTCAACTACTGCTGAAACTGTTGCACCTTTTTCTTTCGCAATTTCTACAGCATCACCGATATGATCAGCATGACCATGAGTTACGAAAATATCAGTAATATTTTCAGCATGCCAGTCATATTTTTCATTTTGCTTAATATAAGGATCAACAAGAATTGTTCTATCCCCAGATTTAAAGTGAAAAGCACTATGTCCTAAGTATCTAATATCCATTTTACTTGCTCCTATTTAACTTATACAGTTTCAAAATAACAGATTTTTTGATAAAATTCAAATATGCAACAATACGAAACATATATGGAAAAATGCATTGAACTTGCAAAACAGGGAGAAGGTGAAACTTCGCCGAACCCTATGGTAGGTTGTATTGTACTTGATAAATCCGGAAATGTTATATCCGAGGGGTTTCATGCAAAATGCGGCAAAAACCATGCGGAAAGAGATGCTCTTTTAAAGATTACTCCTGAAATTGCAAAAGGCGGAACTCTTATTGTTAACCTAGAACCCTGTTCACATTACGGAAAGACTCCACCTTGTGCGGATTTAATTATTGAATATGGTATAAAAAAAGTCGTAATTGGAATGCGTGACGTAAACCCCATTGTTGAAGGGAATGGGATTAAAAAATTAACTGATGCAGGTATTGAGGTTGTTGAAGGGATTCTGGAGAATGAAGCAAGAAAATTAAACGAAATTTTTATAACTAATCAAAAAGAAAAACGAACCTTTGTCGCACTCAAAACAGCAACTACACTTGATGGCAAAATTGCAACTTCAATAGGCGATTCAAAATGGATAACCTCGACTCCGGCACGCCAAGAAGTCAGAAGAATAAGAAAAAAATATGATGCAATCCTTACGAGTTCCTCAACAATTATTGCAGACAACCCGACAATGGAGCATAAGAATAAAATCATTTTGGATAGAACTTTAAAAACTGACTTTAAAAATGCCAATATTTATAAGTCTGGGAATATTCATGTATTTTTCGATAAAAACCTAACCCCACCGCAAATTCCTGATATTAATTTTATTCCAACACCAACAATTAATGAAAAACTTGACATTGAATTTATTATAAAAAAAGCTTATAAAATTGGGATTATGAGCATTCTGGCAGAATGCGGAGGCAAATTAAATGGCGCACTTCTTAATTACACCGATAAAATTTACCACTTTTTAGCACCAAAAATAATCTCAGACAACACTGCTAAATCAGCATTTGACGGTAAAAATATCACATTAATAAGAGATACTTTGGATTTCAAGTTCGACGACATGCAAACATTTGAACCCGATATTATGCTTACATACTACAAAATGCAAAAATAGAAATTAAAGTTATATTTTAATCAATTACTTTTCCGTCAAACAAATCCATAACCATATTTACAGTATCGGAATGCATATCTTCAAAGGAATGAGATCTTTGAGAATTTTCTGATGCATCCT
The DNA here is from genome assembly GCA_944326525.1 of Candidatus Gastranaerophilales bacterium. Lineage (GTDB taxonomy): Bacteria > Cyanobacteriota > Vampirovibrionia > Gastranaerophilales > Gastranaerophilaceae > Scatenecus. Next base: position 108,719 of record CALVEG010000003.1, on the reverse strand, counting down.
CCGAACCATCTTCAATTTCTTCATCAGAAACTTCTACAGCAGCTGAAACCTCCTCTAAATTTTCATTTTCATCCGGCTCTGCAGGTTTTACAACAGGAGCCGGCTTAGGCTTTGGGACAGTAACATTTCCTTGCGGAATATCATCCCCGGCCTGCGGAAGTCTAACTGTAATATTAGTATTTTCTTGGTTAAAAAGACCATCAACTGCTTTTTGCAGAACAGCTTTTTTACTACCGGTGACGAACTGGCTTAGAAGCATGTCATTCTTAACCGTAATAACAACATCATCAGGCTCAAGTTTTACTGGTTTTGCCCATTGTTTTAAGAGAGCTCTTGTCGGAGCGCTTTGAATATTTGCCAAAAGTTCACCCCAAAGCGATAATATATCTCCTCCGCTTGAAGCCTTTGCAACCGGCATTGGAGAAAAATCCGAATCATCTTGCAAAGCCTCACCTTTAGCGGCAACTTTAGGAAGAACATCCGAAGTTTTTTTCTCTTCACTTCTAACAGATGAAGAATGTTCTTTTACACTTTCCGATTGGTGATAAACTTCCTTAGGTTGTGAAATCGGAGCAGGTCTTGGAATTTCAGCACGATTTACTGAATGATGCACTTCCGTTCTTACCCCGCCGCCTTCAAGTACACTCAATCGAGATTGCAAATCATCAAGCTTTGTATTTTCCGCCAAGTTTGCCAAATCAATTATTGCAATTTCTAACCACAATCTTGGATTGTTTGTTGATTTCAAATCTTTTATATATGACGCACACTTGTCGCATAATGAAATAATTTGATGAGTTTCTACCTTTTCGGCTTGCTTGCTCATATCTAAAATCTGCAATTCATTAAGCTGAGTAATCTCAATACTAATCTCCTGCTTGCAATTTTTAACAACAAGAAGATTTTTAAAATAATCAAGTAAGTTCTGCAAAATTTGCACCGGTTCATTACCTGAATTGTAAATCTTCTCAAGAATTTCAACAGCACCGGCATGGTCTGACGCCAAAATACAATCACTTAAACCGTGCAAAACATCAAAAGAAATTCGCCCTAACAAAGAATTAATATCGTCAGTTGTAATAGCATCCTTTGTACCTAAAACGCTTAACTGATCCAGAAGCGCAATACTGTCCCTCATTCCGCCTGCAGAATTTTTAGCAATAGTTGAAAGCGCATCATCAGTAATATTAATTTTTTCGCAATCTGAAATGTATCTTAAATGTTTAACAATATCATCCGTCGTAATTCTTCTAAAATCAAATCTCTGACAACGACTTTTAATCGTATCCAAAACTTTATGAACTTCTGTAGTAGCCAAAATAAAAATAACATTTTTCGGAGGTTCTTCTAATGTTTTCAAAAGAGCATTGAAAGCGGTAGTTGAAAGCATGTGAACTTCATCTATTATATAAATTTTATACCTGCTATTTACAGGCGCATACATAACTTTTTCAAGAATATTCTGAGCATCTTCAACTTTACGATTACTTGCGGCATCAATTTCAATAACATCCATAGGAACGGAATTTGTAATATCACGGCAATTTTCGCACTCACAACAAGGATTTACAGTTGGCCCATTCACACAGTTTAAAGATTTTGCAAAAATTCTGGCTGTAGAAGTTTTACCTGTACCTCTTGGACCTGTAAAAAGATAAGCATGAGAGATTTTATTCATCTCAATAGCGTTAGCCAAAGCTTTTTTAATATGTTCTTGTCCGACGACTTCCTCTAATCTTTGCGGACGATATTTACGATATAACGGAATATATTTTTCATTCATGGTAATATTATAACAGAGTTATGTTTAAAAGGGGTAAAATATGAACATAATTAAACCGCCTGTTCTGAAGCAGGGGGACACTATAGGAATATTAGCGCCATCAGGTGCAATTGGTGATGATACAACACCGGTCATGACAGCCATTGACTACTTTTCAAAGCTTGGATTTAAAACGTTAGTTAGCAACGATTTATACCTTAAAAATCGCTATTTGGCAGGCGATGACTTGACTAAAATTAAAAATCTCCATGCCTTCTTTGAAAATCCGAAAATTAACGCTATTATCTGTATGCGTGGAGGTTATGGCGCATTAAGGCTTATTAATAAAATTGATTATTCAATTATTCGAAATAACCCTAAAATTTTTTGCGGATATTCAGATATTACCGCATTAAATCTAATGTTTTTCAAAAAGGCAGGTCTAATGACTTATTCAGGTCCAATGATTATGAGTGACTTTGGAAAAACTGACAGATCCGAATATACAATGAATGAATTTTTTAAAGCCTTAACTGAAGATACTTATTCAATTTTTGGCGAAACTGTTATAAAATCTGGTCAAGCAGCAGGCATTTTGTGGGGCGGAAATCTAGCAACAACAGCTTCACTTTGCGGAGTTGACTTTATACCTGATGAACCGTTTATATTCTTTGCCGAGGATATCTGTGAACCTGTATACAAAATTGACAGAATGCTTAGACAATTAATGAATATAGAAAAGTTCAGACAAAATATTACAGGAATTTGTTTTGGCTACTTCGCAGACACTGACAACAGAGATTGGTTGTTGGAACTCTTTAAAGAAACAGCAGAAGAACTTAATGTTCCTTGCACAAGAGGATTTAAAATAACACATACTTGCTGCAAAACAACCGTTCCTGTTGGAGCTCATGCAAAATTAAACGAATTAGAATTATTCATTAACAAAACATTGTAATTCATAAATTAAAAAGCCCTTGGAAATATTCACAAGGGCTTCTATAGTTATTATTTAAAGAAAGGAATTGATTTGCTTATGCTGCTTGAGCCGGAGCTTGTGCAGCAGGAGTCATTTCAATTGTTTTTGGTTGCTGATTATTATTCTGTACAGGAGCTGCATTTGGAGTCATTTCAGCAGTTTTTGCCGGTTGATCCTGCATTTGTGCTAATTTTGCCAAAGCTGCGTTTGCTGCTTCCTGAACATTTTTGTCTTGGTCGTTCTTTGCAATGGTGAAGAGAGTATTAAGGTCTGCTTTGTAAGCCGGCTGTTGGATATAACTTAAAGCTTCAATTGCAGAAGTTCTTACCATTGGGTTCGGGTTGTTTTTAAGTTGTTCAACTATTGAAACTGCGCCAGGAAGTTCTGTTAACGGAACAGTTGTGTTAGTTAATTTTGAAACTTCATCTGAGTATAGTTTCTGGAGGATTGCAGTTGTGAACATTGCATAGCTTTTATTTCTTTCAGCTTGTTCCATCGGAGTGATAGTTGTTGCAAGTGTTTTTTCTGCATCAGTCATTTTTTCATTCTTCATCAATTTTTGTCTTGCTGCAATTTGTTCCTGTGTAGGTCCTGCAAGTTTTGAAGAATCTGTATTAATAATATTATTCAAAGTATCCATTACTTTAACATCAAGCAATTCAGTAGCTTTTTGCGGGTTATCCTTAACCATATTAGCTATTTCTTCCATGCCGGCAGCTTGAACTTCATAGTCCGGGTTGGTAAGCTTTGCAATAAAAGCATTCAAATCAACTTGCGGTTCAAGCGGGACAGGAGTTTCTACCTGTGGAGCCTTTTCAGCTTTAGGTTGTTCAGCCGATTGTTGAGTAACAACTGGTTCAGGAACTGCAGGAGCCGGAGTTGTCGGGACTTCTGCTACCGGAGCCGGAGCTGGAGCTTGCGGAGCTGAAGGAGCTTGTTCTGTAATTTGTGGTGGAATTACTACAGGCTGTTGAGCAGGCATGTAATAAGGTTGTACCGGAGCTTGCGGATACTCATAAACCGGTGCCTGTGGATATTGGTAATAAGGCATTGTCGGTTGCGCATACTGTGCTGTTTGCATTGGAACTGCACCAGGTGCAATTACTGACGGATTGTGTACATCAATTTTTACCGCATTATAGCTCTGTGGTTGCGGTTGCTGTATCGCTTGCGTCATGTAAGGCTTGGGGAGATTTGGAATTTGCATCATATTATCTTTTCCTTTCAATAAATAAATAATTTTATTCCTATTCTACTGTTTTAATATCCCTGAAAAAAATAAATTGCTACATATAATCATATTTTTAATAATTCTTAACATAATTATATGAAAAACATTGTATAACAAGACTTTTAGATGATAAAAAATTTACAAAACACTTAATATAATTTTCTAATATTTGTCATTCCAATGTTATTTATGTTATTATGTTGTGTGTGATTTATTAAAATACAGGGAGTACGAGGCCGGACTTGATGATATTAAACAGGGAAGAAACAAAATCTATACGTTCTGCTTTTGGCAAAACGTTAGAAAAACTAGGACATTTAAATCAAAATATTGTTGTTTTGGATGCAGATTTGGCATGCTCAACACAAACTCAAGTTTTTGCGAAATCATTTCCTGACAGATTTTTTGATTGCGGAATCGCAGAACAGGATATGATAGCAACAGCAGCGGGTTTATCTGCAGCTTGCAAAATACCGTTTGCGGCAAGTTTTGCAATGTTTGCAACAGGCAGAACATACGATCAAATAAGAAATTCCATTTGCTATCCTGAATTTAACGTAAAAATTATCGGCACACACGGCGGTGTTACCGTTGGAGAAGACGGAGCAAGCCATCAAGCTTTAGAAGATGTATCTCTTATGAGAGGGCTTCCGAACATGACAGTAATAGTTCCTGCAGATTGCAGAGAATGTGAACAGGTAATTAACTGGGCGGCTTCCAATTATGGCCCTATGTATATCAGAATATCAAGAACAAATGTCTGTGATGTTTTTGATGAAAATTACAAGTTTGAACCTTATAAAGCAGTTATTATAGAAGACGGAGCTGATGCTACCGTTGTAACTAACGGGGAAACACTTGTTGAAGTGATCGAAGCATGTCAAAATCTAAAAAAAGAAGGTTATTCTATAAGAATAGTTCACGCTCCTTTTGTTAAACCTTTTGACAGTGAAATGATAATAGAATCAGCAAAGAAAACCGGCATTGTAATTACCGTTGAAAATCACTCAGTAATCGGAGGATTGGGAAGCGCGGTTTGCGAAGTTCTATCTGAAAATTATCCGTCAAAAGTTAAAAGAATAGGAATGTATGATAAATTCGGACAAAGCGGAAAAGCAGAATTCTTACTAGACTACTATGGGCTATCTGCTTCTAAACTTGCCGTTTCAATAAAAGAAGAAATTGACAAATATAAAAAGGATTAGTTAATAAATGATTCAATTTAGAGCAGTCACCAAAAAGTATAAAAATGACAATTATGCCTTGAAAAATATTAATCTTGATATTTTATCGGGTGAGTTTGTATTTATAGTAGGGGCTTCTGGAGCAGGAAAATCAACGTTAATGAAGCTGCTTTATAATGAAGAGCGCCCGACCAGCGGAACTGTTACAATCGGCGGGATTAATATTGCAAATCTTTCTAACGATAAAGTTCCTAATTTAAGAAGATGCATGGGAATTGTATTTCAGGATTACAAACTACTTCAAAACCAGAGTGTTTATGATAATGTAGCTTACGTAATCAGAACTCTCGGAATAAGTTCAAGAGAAATCAATGCCAGAGTAACCGGAGCGCTAAAGATTGTCGGATTATACGAAAAAATGCATGCCACCCCTTCTGAACTTTCAGGCGGAGAACAGCAGAGAGTCGGAATTGCAAGAGCAATTGTAAACGGTCCTCCACTTTTAATTGCAGACGAGCCTACAGGAAATCTTGACCCTAAAAACTCGTTAGAAATTATGCAAATTTTGGATCAAATTAACCAAAGGGGTATTACCGTAATCGTATCAACACATGATAATGCAATGGTGGATTATTTCAGAAAACGAGTAATTACTCTTGATAAAGGTGAAATCGTCAGAGATATACAAGCAGGTACGTATGAATGATCAAAAACTTAAAATAAAAAAGAAAGTAAAAAAACACATTCCCAAGGACTGGTTATGCGAATTAAGGATTTTATACCGTCTTTCAATGGAAACTTTCAACGACATAAAAAGAACAGGTATCGTAAATCTCGTTATAATAACAACAATGGCTGCGATTCTTACGATATTTGGGGCTTTTTTCAGATCTGCATTGTCGATTTCATCATTTGCACATGAGCTTGGCAATGTACTTGAAATTTCCGTTTACTTAAAATCCGGTTCTGATCCTAACACCGTAAAAAACAGAATCAAAGAATTTGAGTATGTTGAAGGTGTAAAAATTATTCCCAAAGACGTATCTTGGACAAATTTAAAAAGGGAAATGAATCTTCCGGATGTTACAAACCCGCTACCTGACACGCTTCATGTAAAAGTAGATAAACCTGAAAACATTCAACCTGTGTTTAATAAAATAAAAGAGCTTTCCTCTGTTGAGGATATGAGTTACGCACAGGAACTTGCAAAACGTATTCAAACCTTGAACCATGTTGTTAATACCATAACTGTATTTGTCGTAATTATTATGGCGATTTTGACTATAACAATTATAAACAACACCATTCAGCTTGTAATACAATCAAGAAAAGATGAAATAGAAATTATGCGGCTTATGGGCGTCAGCAACTGGTATATAAGGTTCCCTTTAATTATGCAGGGTGCATTTTACGGATTTTCAGGCGCATTAATTGCTCTTATACCGCTGAATTTTGTGCAAAACGGACTAATAAACATGCACCAATTTTTTATGGTGCCGTCACCTTTGTATGCACAAAATATTGTAATTATCATAATGTTTGCAATGGGCACTTTATTTGGAGCAGGCGGCAGCTTCCTTTGTATTAAAAAACACCTGCAAGTGTAGAATTTATGAAAAACAAAAGCATACTATTAATTAGCGAAAACAAAAAGTTAAAGGACTTTCTCTCAAAAAAGCTTTTATTGCTGAGAAATGCTGATGATATTGAGATTGCTGATATCGATAAAATCAAAGATTCCGACAACAGGCTCACTCCGGATGTAGTTATTCTTGATTTATCAGGGAAAGAAAATTCGGCAAAAGATGAAATTGATTTTTGCAAAAACTCTTTTCAAGATGCTTATTTAATAATGTATTCAGAAATTACGAAATCTGAATTTATCGCAAATATGTATGATTTAGGAATTGACGACTACATATTACCTCAATCAACACAAGCAGATATTTTAATAAAAATAGTAAATGCTCTAAAATTTAGTTCTGCGCGAAAAATATCTTCAAGAAATACAACTTTACTAAAAGAACTTGATGTAATTTCAGCATCCAGCGGATTTTATACTGAAAGATGCGCTAATGAACTTATGGCGCAGGAACTTGAAAAGCTGACCGAAGGTGTACTTATGATTATCACCTATGATGAGTTGGATAGAGCAAGATTTTCTCTGGATTTAATGCAAGATGCTGTAAAATCAACTGTTAGAGTCAGCGATTTGGTTATTGAAGTTAAAGCTTCAAAATTTTATATTCTTTTACCTGACACCAATGAAAACGGATGTATTAAAGTTTTTGAAAAAATTAAAAACAAGTTAGAAGACAGGTTTAGAATAAAGGCAGGAATTGCGCAAATTACATCAAGAGATTTTCGATATATTGAACAAAAAGCTTCAGCAGCATTAAGTGATGCTATGCTTGGAACTGAAGATTATTGTATTTTTATTGACAAAGAAACTGGTGAACAAAATACTGAGCTTCCGGTTATTGAAGTTGAACCTGTAAAAAAAGATTTTAAATTATTCCAACAAAAATTCAACAAGAAACTTGCAAATGTTATAACACCTGTGTTTTTCAGAATGCAACGAGTGTTTGAGGACGAACTTCCTGACACCAAAATTGAACAATCTGCGGATGAGCTGCAAAGTATATTTCATTTAAAAAGCATTCATCAAACAAGCCGTCTAACACTTGTATATGCCGGACTTGGCAAGGTTGTCATCTACATAACCCATAGCGGCTTGGATAGTCCTGAAAATAGAGAGTTAATCGTTCCGCTTAAGGATTTAACGGAAAAATTGCTTTCTGATATTATTTGCACATTCATAGACGAATATAAAAGTTGTATAGAACCCTAAGGAGAAAATATGAACGTTTTAAACCCTGATAATTCACTATTTTTGATAATTGATGTACAAGAAAAACTTGTAAATGCGCTTGATAAAGACGTAATAGTTAAACGAGTCAGCAATATCGCTAAATCAGCAAAACTTTTAAATATTCCGGTAATTGTAACAGAACAATACCCAAAAGGATTGGGAAAAACCGTTGAAAATGTTTCAAATGAATTATCTGAAGATGTTGCAGTCTTTGAAAAAGTTTCGTTCAATGCCCTTGATACAGAAGGGGTTTTAGACAAAATAAAATCATACGGAAAAAATCAAATAGTAATTTGCGGAATTGAAACCCATATTTGCGTTCATCAAACAACAGCAGCACTTTTAAGAGAAGGATTTGAAGTTTATGTTGTGAAAGATGCCTGCGCAAGCCGTAACAAATATGAATTCAAACAAGGAATAGAATTGATGGCAACAAACGGTGCAAAAGTTACCTGCACAGAAATCGTTTTGTTTGAATGGTTAAAAACCGCAAAAAATCCTCACTTTAAAGAAATTCAAGCTTTAATAAAATAACGCAATTTATTTTAGGGAAGTCTGAATATCCAAAGAAATTTGTGTCTTTAAAGCGTCAAGAGATGGGAATTTTTTTTCAGGTCTTATCATTTTAATAAACTCGACTTCGATTGTTTTTTCATATATATCTTGGTCAAAATCTATGATGAAAGTTTCGAGAGTTGTAAGCTTTGTATCAGAAACGGTTGGTCTGATTCCAAAATTGGTAACGCCTTTGAACAGACGATCTGAAAATTTAACATTAACAGCATATGCTCCGAACGGCAGCTCTATTAACTCTGGAGGATAAATAAGATTAGCTGTCGGAAATCCGATTGTGCGGCCTAGTTGTTTACCCTTTACAACTTCACCGCTAATTGAGAATTTATATCCCAGCATAGAATTGGCCTTTGCAATTTCACCTTTTGCAAGATAATTTCTTATTGCTGTACTGCTGATATTCACAGAAGCTTCCTTCTGCGGCGAAATTTCAAAATATTCATAGTTGAATTTTTTGGAATTATCAGCCAAAAATTTCACATTACCGGATTTTTTGTAACCGAAATAATGATTCCATCCTGTTGTAATAGCTCTAGGCATAAAGTATTTAACAAGAACATCTTTAAGATAGTCCTCTGCTGTCAACCCGGAAATACTTTCAAAATCAAGTTCTATTAAATAATCAACTCCGAGTTCAGCAATATGTTTAGCACGCTCATCAGAAGTTAAAATATATTTTGGAGCAACATCATAAAAATAACAATGCGGATGGTTCGAAAAAGTCACAACTGCAGACATTAAACCGTTGTCTTTTGCAAAATTGACGGCGTTTTTAATAACAGCCTGATGTCCTTTGTGAACCCCGTCAAAAAATCCCAAAGCTAGCGACAAATCAGTTATTTTCTTCAAATCTTTAATTATTTGCATAACTAAATTATATTACAAACCTAAAACTTAAACTCAACATTATTTGATTTTTTGTTTTTTATAAGATAAGCCGCAATAATTGCCGTAATCGGTACACAAGCAAGAATTGCAATACTACCGATTAAAGCAGACAAAATCTCTGTTGAAACCTGATTAAGGTTAAAGAATTTTTGAAGATCAATATTGCTTCCCAAAAGCACAAGAGGAAGTGCACTTCCCATATAAACAAGAATAAGCGTATTAGACATAGTTCCGATTATATCTCTTCCGACATTCATACCTGACTTAAAAAGCTGAACAACACCTAAGGTATCATCAGTTTCATGTATTTCATTAATTGTGCTAGCAATAGAAACAGAAGTATCCATCAAAGCTCCAAGAGCAGCAATAATCATTGAAGCAGACAAAATTCCTGTAAAACTCAAATCCGGTCTTGCCCCGTATAAAAACACTGTTTCTTCTCCTGCAAACCCAGTTAAGTGCGCAGTATAAATAGCTAAAAGAGAAAGTCCGCCAGCAAAAATCAGACTTGACATAGTTCCTAAAATTGCAGAAGTACTTTTAGAATTAAAACCGCCGACAAGATAAATTGTAATTAATGTACTCAAAGCTCCAACAATAATTGCTGATAAAATCGGACAAAATCCACTCAAAATCATCGGCACCATAACAAACAACAGCAACCCGACAGTCGCAACAATTGAGACTAGGCTAAAAATACCCTTTTTCCTGCCTATTCCAACAAGAATTGCACTAAATAACAACGCAAAAGCAATTATTGAAGAATCTCTTTTCAAATCAGCGACAAAAAAGTTCATTCCGCCAGTCGGATCTTCTTCTAAGTGTAAAACAACTTTGTCACCTTTTTTAAGCGGAATATCATAAGCAGGATTTTCAGTTAAAATATTTAAAATCTCTCTTTCCTGTCCTTTGTATTCGCCGGAAAGAATTTTAACCTTTGCGATTTGCTGAGTTCCTTGCTGTTCCGAATTATTATCAGAATATATATTTTCTACAGACAATACAACCCCGTTTGCCGATGGTAAAACAGCATTTTCTTCAGCAAAAACAGGAACTATAAAACATACAAATGCAAAAATTAAAACTAAGATTTTTTTCATAAAATATCCCTTTTATTTAATTTAAAACAAACTTTTCTGATCGTTAATATCCATATCAATAATTCCAAGGTGCCTGTACGCAGCAGGCGAAACCTTTCTGCCTCTTGGAGTTCTTTGCAAAAGTCCTGCTTGAAGAAGATAAGGCTCACAAACATCTTCAATAGTTCTAACATCCTCTCCTATTGCAGCTGCAATAGTTTCAACCCCGACAGGGCCACCGTCGTATTTTTCGATTATTAATCTTAACAGGCATCTATCTGTTGTATCAAGTCCAAAGGTATCTATTTTTAAAATATCTAAAGATTCATTAGCAACATCTTCAGTAATCTTCCCATCGTGTTTAACAAGCGCAAAATCACTAACCCTTTTTATAAGTCTGTTCGCAATTCTTGGAGTTCCTCTCGAACGCCTTGCAATTGCATGTGCACCTTCTTCCGTGATTTCTATATTCAAAATCCCTGCAGTGCGCTTGATTACCTGAGCGAGCTCGTCTTCTGTATAAAACTCAAGTCTGTGAATAATTCCAAACCGATCTCTTAAAGGGCCTGAAAGTTCGCCGGCTTTTGTCGTTGCACCGATTAGGGTAAACTTCGGAAGCGGAATTCTTAAAGTCTTTACGGTTTGACTTTTTCCAGTCGTCATATCAAGATAAAAATCCTCCATTGCAGGATAGAGAATTTCTTCTGCAACCTTATTTAACCTGTGAATTTCATCAATAAACAAAATTTCTCCGCCTTTAAGCGACATCAAAATTCCGATTATATCCCTTGGTCTTTCTAAAGCAGGGGCTGAAGTTATTTTTATATTAACTCCCATTTGTTCTGCAATTACACCTGCAAGAGTTGTCTTTCCTAACCCGGGAGGACCGTAAAATAAAAGGTGATCAAGCGGCTGCTCTCTTTTTTTTGCTGCTTCAATTGTTATTTTTAGAGTTTCTTTCAGAGCAGTTTGCCCTATATATGCGTCAAAAGACTTCGGGCGAATGGAATTTTCAAAATTTTTATCGGCCTCAATTGTTTCAGGCTTTATAACAGGATTTTTATTCCCTTTATGAAGACTTTTTTCAGATTTAAAATCATTATTATCCGATATTATACTCATTTCCCTACCCGCAGTTTATAAAAAAACTTAAATTATTGTTCATTTCAACAATTTTATGATACCATAAAATCAATCTGGTTGTAAAATATTAGGAAGGAGAAGTTATGAAAGTTTCAGAACGCTTAGAAAAAATTCCTCCGTATTTATTTGCGGAAATTGACAGAAAAATAGCTGAAGCTAAAGCAAAAGGATGCGATGTAATAAGTCTTGGTATCGGAGATCCTGACACACCAACACTTGCACCTGTAGTTGAAGAAATGCACAAGGCAATTGACAATCCTAAAAATCATGACTATCCTCCATATAACGGCACAGAAAAATTCCGCAAAGCAGCTTGCGAATGGATGAACAAAAGGTTTGGCGTTGACTTAAATCCAGATACTGAAATGCTCGCAAATATCGGTTCAAAAGAAGCGATTGCGCATGTATTTTTTGCATTTGTGGATAAAGGTGATTACACACTAGTTCCTGATCCGGGGTATCCAGTTTATCATAACGCTACAATCTTTGCTGGCGGAACACCTTATGAAATGCCGCTATTAGAAGAAAACGGATATCTTCCGGACTTTGACAAAATTCCTGAAGACATTGCTAAAAAATCAAAATTAATGTTTTTGAATTACCCGAACAACCCGACAGGAGCGGTTGCTGATCTTGAATTTTATAAAAAAGCCGTAGATTTCTGTAAAAAATATGATATTTTGCTTTGTTCGGATATGGCATATTCAGAAATGACATTTGACGGATATAAAGCGCCATCAGTTCTTCAAGTTGAAGGCGGAAAAGATGTTGCAATAGAATTTTATTCTCATTCAAAATCATACAATATGACAGGATGGAGAGTAGGTTTTGTATGCGGAAACGCTCAAGCAATTAAAGCTCTTGGCACAATCAAAAACAACATAGACAGCGGAACATTTAAGGCAATTCAAGATGCAGCAGCAAAAGCTTTTACTGTGGATCAAACCTTAATTGACAATCTGAATAAAATGTATCAAGAACGCCGTGACGTTGCAGAAAACGGTTTTAGAGAACTCGGCTGGAACATCAAGCCGTCTAAAGCAACATTTTATTTATGGCTGCCTGTACCGAAAGGCATGACAAGCGAACAGTTTGTAACAGAAATGCTTGAAAAAGCAAATATCGTCGTTCCGCCAGGAAACGGATACGGAAGATGCGGTGAAGGTTACTTCAGAGTTGCTCTTACAAAAGATGTTGATACACTTAAAAAATGTATTCAAAGAATGAAAGATGCAGGTATCAGGTATAATTAAAAACATTGTCCTGAAATTAATGATTATGGTATAATTTTCTTATGGAATGTCCAAAATGCGGTTTAGAAATAGATGAAAAAACAACGGTATGCCCTAATTGTAAAAAGGTATTAAAAGTTGTATGCCCTATTTGCAAGACCATTAATAAAACAAATACCTGTAAAAAATGCGGTTACGTGATTATAACAAAATGCAACAAGTGCGGAAAAGTTAATCAAACCGTAGATAAGAAGTGCAAAAAATGCGGATTTTCGCTTGAACAAAGCGTTATTCTTAACGAAGCAAATACCGATAATTTTGCATTAATGACAATAGATTTTCCAAATGTAAATGAACTTAGAACACTACTTGGCTCAGTTCAACTGTTGAATAAATTCAAAATCAAATTGGATAAAATCATTTTTGATATTGCAAAAGCCGCCGGAATTCGCAGACAAGTATTGAATAACACTTATATTCTAAGATTTGATAAAGCTTACACGTTTAACAGCAGTGTTGATGGTGCAATAACAGCTGCAGTCAACATTATTACCGAAATGACAAAAATGAACTACAAGCTTACTAACAAGAAAAATGCAACAGTAAGATGTAATATGTTCATTTTAAGAAGAAGTATTGATGACAATCCTTATGATATAAAATCAGGATTTAACATCAGTATGGTAAAACAAAGCGAAGATGCAAAACAAAAAGCATTGAATACATCTCAGGTAATTGTAGATAATTATGTAAAAGAAGCATTGGATGCGAAATATTCTGCCAGCCCTCTGAATTCCGTAATGATTAAAGATCAAATGGTTATGTTCCACGAAGTGGATATTAACAGCCATATAAAAATTAACTATGAGGATTTAGAAGATAAACCGGATGAAGAACTTGAAGTTCCAAATTTTGTACAAAACATGCTTGTAGAACAAGACAAACTTGACGGCGAAGCTTTAAGCAAGCTTGAATCACCAACAGATCCGGATGCTATTTATGATATAGAAACAATCCACTTTAGTGATATTCAATGCCAGTTTATTCGAACTGAAAATATAGATGTATTTTATCATATGGTAAACAGAATGTCGGAATACCCTTATGGAATTTGTGCTATAAAAACAGCTCCATTATATGTTCCATATTCACTGAAAATCATTTCGACAATTGAAGAATTAAACATTTACAAAAATATAATTAGCATTACCTGCTACGATGAGATGAAATATTCTCCTTATTCATTTTTTAGAGAACTTGTCAGCGCAATTTTTGAGTTTACGGTTTCTCAGAAATTGTTCAGTTCAAATGATTTTTCAATGTTTAAATCTATTGATCCGGAAGGATTGATTAAAGATCTTGTAACTCTTCAAGAAAGAGGAATTGATGAAACTAACAGAAGACATCTTTCTTTTTATGATATCTTCTTTACGTTAATGAATGCAATTCCTGAAACGCTTATATTTATTGAAAACTTTGACAAAATAGATGCAAGTTCTTATGAAGTTATGAAGTTCTTGTTTGCAGAGTTTGATAGATTAAAAATCAGCTACTTGATATCCTATGATAAAGATTTCTCACTTCATAAAGATAATTATTTCTTACTTTCAAGACCTTATTATACAGAAATAACTTTAAAACCAACCTCATTTGAAAGAATGATTGAAGAAAACAAAGATTATTATCGCAAAATTATGGACAGTTTTTATTTCCACAGAATTGCGAAATATTCATTTGGAAGTATTCTGTTTTTGGATATTGCCATCCAGTATTTGATTGAAAGTGGAGTTTATGAGGCTAGCGATGACTGTATTGAACTTATTAATCCCAAAACGATTATTATACCGTCAAGTCTTAAAAAACTTATGAAGCGACGTCTTAATCTTTTGGAAGACGATCCTGAAGCAATCAAATTTCTCGCAACCTGCGTTCTTATGGGGACAAGAATTGATCAGGAAACAATCAAAAGCCTAAGATATGACAATATTGATGATATAATTAACAATTTATCAGAAATGGGATATATATATTTCTGGAACAACTGCATGTACTTCCCTAATTATAATCTTCTTAGAGAAAGTATACTGTCAGTACTAAATAAAGAACTTCTTCAAGCTATTGCAAAAGATTTGTTTGAAAAAGTCTTTGTCGACAATATGCCATCCCCGACAAAAGCTTATTTATACGGATTATTAGAGGATTACAAATCTGAATTTTTCGAATGGGAAAATCTTGCCAAAATAAGTCTTTCACTAGGCGATTACAATGCTTACACAAATTGTGCAGAAAAGATCGTTGAACTACTTGACAAAAATACCGACGAAGAAAAACAAGAAGAAATTAATAAGTACAAACTTGACTTATCAGAAAATATAGCAAACAATCTTCTTTCATACGATCCGGAAAAAACATCTTCAATCGCTGAAAACACTTTAAAACAGCTTGAAACAGCAGGCGAAAATGAAAAAGTCATAGAATTATGCAATAAAATGATACAAGGCTATCTTAAAGACGGCAAGTATAACCACGCATTAGAACTAACTCATAAAATACTTTCAAGACTGCCAAATTCTTCAATAGATCCTTCGGCACCTGATTTTAACAAATATTTCTTCTTTATGTCTTTAATTCACATAGAAATTTTGTTCAATATTGGTGCGTTTGATGATTGTATAGATATAGGCTACAAAGTTTTGAGTTTTGTAAATTCATCGACAATTGAAACTTTACGACCTGAATATATTTCAAAAGAAGAATTTGAAGCAATAATAATTGATGCTGTGGGTTTTGTTGCATTATCAAGTGCTCTTCAAATGAAAGGAATAGTAAAAGAATTTATAAACATTGTAAAAAGTGATATACCCAATATTCCGCCTTCATACGACATTTTTGGAGCAGTTGAAGAATTTCTAAAAGGTAATAGAAGCATATACAGTCCGGTTATGGTATCTGAAAAAGACAGATTTTCAGGGATTTTGTTCCATATAATGGAAGCTTTTAACAAGTATAAAAACGACTATAACGGATTTGCAGAAGAAATTTATGCAGCCAAACGCATAGCAAGATTTAACAGAATACACCAGTTGGAATTATTCTGTGACTTAATGATCGGGAAAGCCTACTATGATATGGAATCTTATGATAAGGCTTCATTGATTATATATAAAATAATCAAAGCAACAGGTGACAACGGCATGACAGATATGACCTATGTTGCATGGCTTTTGATGAGCGAAATGAGTATTAAGCAAGGTCGTTACACTGTTGCATACGGAATAATAAACAACTCACTTATACAGTTAGAAAAAGCAGATGGTTCAAATGAATATCTTTTAATGCTATTTAAGTACCAGATGTTCAAAGTTATGATGTACAAAGGTAAAGGAGAACAGGCTCAAATTTGTCTTGTACAGTGCATATATTTGTCAAAGAAACACAATATTCAAATTGAATTTGATACAGACGCATCTCATTATATACCGCTTACGGATCCAGATGAAGAGAGTGAATATCAGCAGGAACAGGTAACTGTAGGCGCAGTTAGAAGAAATACTGAAGATGACGAAAGTGAGGAATAATGAAAATATTATTTGCAGCAGCAGAAGTAGCACCTTTTTCTAAAGCAGGAGGGTTAGCAGATGTTGTCGGCAGTTTGCCAAAACATCTTGAAAAAGATGCTGAAATAGCAATATTTACACCGCTTCACGGATGTATTGACCAGAAGAAATATAACATAAAAGAACTTGAAAATTCTGAAATGTGGCTTACATTTGGAAGAAACGGGCACAAATTCAGATTATTTATGACTAAACTTCCGGGAACAAATATAAACGTATTTTTTGTTCATAACGATTGGTATTTTTCTTGTTTTCAAGATGTATACCCCAAATGGCTTGACCCACAGTATGAACACGAAAGGTATGTTGCATTTTCGCTTGCAACAATGGAATACGCAAAACTTTTAAATTTCAGAGCCGACGTAATTCATGCAAACGATTGGCATACCGCAATGATTCCGGTATATCTTCACAGCAATTACAAATTCGATGATTTCTGGAAAAACACCAAAACTGTTTTTGAAATTCATAACCTTGCATATCAAGGAGTTTGGTTTGAAAGCATCTTGGATTTTGCCAATATGAGAAAGGATATAGTTTATAATGAATGGTGCTTAGAGCATTACGGCAGAGTAAACTGGATGAAAGGTGCCATTAATTATTCTAATAGAGTTGTCGCAGTATCTCCGACATACGCAAAAGAGATTTTAACAGGTGAATACGGAGAAGGAATGGATTACACCCTTCGCGGAGCGCAAAATAAATTAAGAGGAATTCTAAACGGAATAGATTACGATGTATTCAATCCAAAAACCGATAAATTACTTGTCAAAAATTATGATGTAAAATCACTTAAAAATAAAGAAGAAAATAAAAAATACATTTGCGAATATTTTGGACTTAAATATAATCCAAATCGACCTTTATTTGTTATGGTATCCAGACTTGTTTCGCAAAAAGGGATTGATTTAATCAGGGGTGCCGAAGATACTTTAAGAAATATGGATGCTGATTTTGTATTTTTAGGCTCCGGAGAAAAGGATTATGAAAATCTTTTAATATGGCTTTCAAACAATTCATCAAACATAAGAGCTTATGTCGGATACAACGGCGAACTTGCAAACAGAATTTATGCAGCAAGTGATTTTTACTTAATGCCGTCTAAATTTGAACCCTGTGGTTTAAGTCAATTAATAGCAATGCGCTACGGCTCTTTACCAGTCGTAAGAGCAACAGGCGGGTTGGAAGATACCGTAACAGGTTATCCGCTTGAAAATTCAACAGGATTTAAATTCTGGGGATATGATTCAGGTGCAATGCTTGATGCTATAAGATGTGCTCTTTATGTATACAATGATAAATATACATTTAACGCTATGAGAAAATCCGCAATGGAAGCTGATTTTTCTTGGGAAAAAAGTTCTAAAGAATATTTAAAAATGTATCAAGAACTATCAGGCAAGTAAGTGAGGTATAAAAATGTTAAAAAACTTAATGGCATCATTGATATTTGTTTTAACAGGCGGGATACTAATTATATTTGCATTTCTAAACAAATATCTGGTACTGGATAACGGAATTCTATACGAGCAAATATCAGCACCATTCGGTATAAACTACACAAGAAATACGCAACTTGGACCTTTATATAAAAATGCAAAAGCTGATTGCTATGCAGAACGAAGATCATCTTCTAGACACGGATACAAGTCTTATTATATTTTGCATATTCCTCAATTTGCTCAACAACCTAAGTCTAAAAAAATTAAAATTGATGAATATACTTCTATGGATGTATGTAAATATAATGCTCTTAATATTAACAAATTAATAAACCAAGAATCTTTTAAGTACAAACTTCAGAACCCATCATTATTATATCTTGTAGGATTAGTAGGCTTTATTTTCTTAATATCAGGGCTTATGGTTCCTTTTGGGAAAGAACTGACACCAGAAAACAGTAAAAAGATTTTTGGCAGAGAACTTACCCCCGAAGAAATTGCTCTGTTCAGGGATACTGGGACTCTTCCACCTGATATAAAAAAAGCACATGTAGAAAAAATACAAAATTTTCTATTTAACGAAGAAGATATAAAATTTCTCTCTAGTAAATTTAAAAAAGACGAATAAAAACCATGCCCAAAACAATACTTGAGCACACAAAATTACATCTATCCGTATTGCTTTCAGGCTTTACCGGACTTTTTCCAAAACTTATTTCTTTAAATGAAGTTTTAATAGTTTGGTATAGGATGTTTTTGGCATTTTTAATATTCTCTTTAATGCTCATTTTTATGAAGAAAAAACCAGTTGAAACAAGAAAAAACATTATAAAATTTTGTTTACTTGGAGCTTTGCTTACAATACATTTAATGTTCTTTTTTGGAAGCATAAAATACTCTAATGTTTCAATCGGGGTTGTATGTTATTCACTTGTTGGATTTTTCACAGTATTTTTTGAACCGCTAATCCTGAAAACCAAGTTTTCATATACCGAATTACTATACAGCTTAATTGCAGTCGGCGGAATTTGGTTGATATTTAACTTTGACACCAATTTCAGATTTGGGATTATTTTAGGAATAATTTCAGCAGCTATATTTGCACTTTATACGGTATGGAATAAAATTGCAGAAAAAGGCAAATCCGCAAGATGCATGCTATTTTATGAGCTTCTTGGCGGGACTGTTGCCATGAGTTTATTTTGTCCGATATATTTAAAATTTAACCCTACATCAATCATATTTCCAACTGGAATTGAATGGGGCTGGCTGATTATACTTGCATTCTTCTGCACCATACTGCTATATTTAATCTACATCGACGTATTGAAGAAATTATCAGCATTTACCGTGAGCCTAGCTGGTAATCTTGAACCTGTATACGGAATACTTTTAGCTATGTTATTTTTTAACGAAGCACACCAACTAAGCCCATCTTTTTATATCGGATTAGGGCTTATCCTGCTGTCAGTTTTTGCACAATCACTTATCAAAAACAATACTAATACTAAACACACAATTTAACTTTAAATTCTGCGATTTAGATTAATTATATATTTTTCTTGTTAAATCAGCTTTTCTAATTCTGATATTTTCCGGAGTAATTTCAACAAGCTCGTCATCTGCAATGTATTCAAGCGATTCTTCCAGTGACAAAATCTTCGGCGCCTGAAGGGTCACCATAACGTCAGCAGTTGCGCTTCTCATATTGGTAAGCTTTTTGGTTTTGCAAATATTTACGACAATATCTTGTGGCTTGTTACACTCACCGATAATCATACCTCTGTAAACTTTTGTCTTAGGAGTTACGAAAAATACACCTCTATCCTCAAATTGCGCCAATGCATAAGGGATAGCTTCACCTTGTTCTATTGCTATAATAGATCCGTTTCTCTGACGAGGAATGTCACCGGCATAAGGTCTGTAATGCAAGAATGTGTGATACATAATACCTTCACCACGAGTCATTCTTATAAATTCGCTTCTAAAACCGATCAGCCCTCTTGCAGGAATATGAAATGTCAACATTGTTCTGCCTTTTGAATTGTTCATTTCCTTCATTTCGGCTTTTCGATTTGAAAGTCTTTCAATACATCCGCCAGCACAGCTTTCTGGAACATCAACTATCAAATTTTCATAAGGCTCACATTTTTCATCATTAATAGTTTTATAAATAACTTCCGGCTTTGAAACCTGAAACTCATAACCTTCACGACGCATTGTTTCAATTAAAATTCCAAGGTGAAGTTCCCCTCTGCCTGAAACCTTAAATACATCTGTTGAATCTGTATCTTCAACTCTCAAACTTACATTTTTTTCAAGTTCATTATAAAGACGTTTTCTTAACTGTCTTGAAGTTACAAATTTTCCCTCAGTACCGGAAAACGGACTGTCATTTACAGAAAAATTCATCTGTAAAGTCGGCTCGTCAACCTTTATTAGCGGTAAAGCAACAGGCTCATTTAAATCAGCAATAGTTTCGCCAATCTGTATATCACTAAATCCTGCGATACCAACGATATCACCGGCTTTTGCTTCTTCAATTTCAATTCTGCCCAAATCATGAAATCCGAAGAGTTTTGTAATTTTACCGCGTTCCTGACTTCCATCTGCATGAATAACACAAACCTGTTCTTGGGATTTAACCGATCCGTTTTCAATTCTACCTATAACAATTCTTCCGACATAATCGTTGTAATCTAAAGTCGTTGCTCTGAATTGAAAAGGTTTTGATTCATCACACTGCGGAGGTTGAATATTTTCCAAAATACAATCTAATAATGGAATCATATCTTTTCTTTCATCATCAAGATCTTTAATCGCAAATCCGTTTAAACTGCTTGCAAATACAAAAGGAAAATCAATTAAATCCTCTCTGTCAGTCAATTCTGTAAACAAATCAAAAACTTTATCCAATGCGGTCAAAGGTTCAGCAGCGGGCTTGTCAATTTTATTTACGACCACAATTATTTTCAACCCTAATTCCAAAGCTTTTGAAAGTACAAATCTTGTTTGAGGCATAGGACCTTCCGCCGCATCAACTACAAGCAAAGCTCCATCAACCATACCTAAAACACGCTCAACTTCTCCGCCGAAATCTGCGTGGCCGGGGGTATCCACAACATTAATTTTAGTATTTTTATAATTTATAGCAATGTTTTTAGATAAAATTGTAATTCCACGTTCTCTTTCAAGGTCGTTACTATCAAGAACTCTTTCCTGAACATGCTGGTTTTCCCTGAAAGCACCTGCCTGCTTTAACAAACAATCTACAAGTGTTGTTTTACCATGGTCTACGTGCGCAATTATCGCTATATTTCTTATATTTTCATTTGCTTTTGTCATATATCCCGCCATTTATATTCGTTTAGTGTACATTCTACACTTTTATATTACATCAGTGATAATTTATTTTCAAGTTTTAGATTTAAATTATGTATTATTCTTTTGATAATTTTTCCAAGGCCTCTTCTTTAGAAAAAACAAAAGAATTAGAATTTACAATTTTCCTAAGTCCAAGTTTCAATGCAATTGCAGCAACATTACGACTACTAAAAATTACAACCACTTGAACGCCTCGATCTTTCAAAGTTAAAATCAAATCTTCTAAAGCAAATACCCCTGATATATCTATTGTTTTTATATCAGAGCAATCTATAATAACAGCATTATTATCCCAAACTTCTTCAACTCGCGATGCAATTTGAGATGCGGAGCCGAAAAAGAGAGTTCCGTCAATATGCATTATCATAGTATTATTTACCAAATCTTCGTTTATATAATTTTTGCTTTCACTAAGATCTTTAAGCTTAACATCTGTTTGTTTGGCTACATTTGCAGCAAATAAAATTGAAGACATTACAACACCGACACCAACAGCTAGGATTAAATCATCAAAAATAGTAATTAAGAAAACCAGCAGCATTACCAACAAATCATTTTTCGGTGCTATTTTAATAAGCTTAATGAACTTATAATCAATAATACTTATTCCTACTTTAATCAAAATTCCTGCAAGAACCGCTAGCGGAATTTTGGAAGCAATTGGCGCAAAAAATACAACGATTAATATTAGAAAAACAGAATGAATAATACCTGACAACTTTGTTCTACCACCGCTTCTTATATTAACAGCAGTCCTCATTGTAGCTCCGCAAGAAACAAGTCCGCCAAACAAGGAAGCAACTATATTGGCAATTCCTTGCCCTATTAATTCTTTATCCGATTGGTGCTTTGTTTTAGTCATAGAATCCGCAACCAAAGAAGTTAAAAGAGTATCGATTGAACCCAAAACCGCAATAGTTAGAGCTGATGATATGACAATTTCAAGATCTGAAAGATGAAATTCCGGAAAATTAAAATCTGGAAATCCTGACGGGATTTCACCAATTGTCCCAACATTAAAATTAAATACAACTGAAATTAATGTTCCTACAATAAGAGCAAGCAGTGCCGGCGGAAAAATCTTTGCGATTTTTTTAGGCGTTAAGAAAACTATTATAAGAGAAACACCAGCAAGTAAAAGTGCTTGCAAGTTGGCTTGCGGAATTGATTTGAGTGCATTAAAAAGCCCCCCAATTGGCGTTCCGGAAAATTCAATACCCATTATTGCATTAGCTTGAAGTAAGATTATTATAATTCCGATTCCGCTCATAAACCCCGAAATTACAGGATAAGGAATAAAATTAACTAATTTTCCGATTTTAAATATTCCAAAAATTATCTGAAAAATACCCGACAAAAAAACAGCCGCAAAAATAACTTCAGGAGAATCTGAATTAACAGCTAAAATAGAAGTTACAAGCACAGTCAAAGGCCCTGTAGGTCCTGAAATCTGCGTCGGAGTTCCGCCAAACAATGACGCTAAAAGCCCGACAATAATTGCACCGTAAAGACCTGCGGTCGCTCCTAAACCACTTGAAACACCGAATGCTATCGCAAGAGGCAATGCTATTATCCCCGCAGTAATTCCGCCAAGAATATCGCCTTTTAAATTTGCAGTCAAAGTATTTTTCATTTTATCCCCTTTTAAATTATGTGTTTAGTTAAGTATACTTAAAATATCTCTTTAAAGGAATTACTTTAATGTTTAATTTTTCCATAATTTACAAAATTTCATAAATATGATATTTTAGTTAAGTCAACAAAGGGAGTAGAAATGTTCTGGAAAATTTTATTTATATTTTGTGCACTTGTTCTAACATACCTGCAATTCGGAGGATTGGCTAATTTTATGACTCTAGCCGAAATAAATATCTTGCTAGGATACATTTTATCAGCCATTATTGTTTTTATTTTAGGATATTTCTTTTCGCTTGGCTGGAACAAAAGACTTTTTTCTTTAAAAGCTAACAATATTATTTTTTCACTAATAGTTTTATACATGATATTTTCAATGGTAATGGCAGTTATAAGCGGAATTACGCCAATAGTTTTCGAGATAAAACGACAAACCGCAGGAACTGTTTCTGATAGTTCAATCTATCTTTCAACAATAATGCTTCTGGGACTTTCTGCTTTTGTTTTATATTCGCTTTTATATTCACCTGTAATTGTCGCATTTTTTAAATACAAACGCAGATTTGAGAATCTGCAACCCGTCGACAAACCTTATTGGAAAATGTTTCTTACATTTTTATCGGTATACAATGTAACTTCTATAATTTATGTACTTATTATGGCTGATTTTCTCACCTCAAATCTATGGGATATCCTGCTAATCATTTCAATGATTTATGAAATATTTATGATGGTTGGATTTGCATACAACATCAAATTCGGTCAGCAATTTTTTTGGAAAATCACATCTATACCTTTCGTAATTTTATCTTGCGTTGAATTTTTCCTTTGCAGCGATCAAATCAAGGAGCTACTATATTTTAACCTTGTTTTAAACAGTTATGTTACTCTTGCAGGAACAATAGTAATTGCTGTAACAATGCTTTATGCATTATATTCATACACTTTTAAAGATTCTGTTTATAAAAAAATTGAAGAAAACAAATAGGCTTGAAATAAAACATCAAGCCTATTTAAAAATCATATAATTGTCTTACAGTTTAAAATTAAAAAAGTTCTAAACTTCTACAAATAATCTCTGTCCAACAATATTTTGTTTACCGTTATAATAACCTGCGAAATAGCCACCTCTTACCGGATTATTTTTCCCGTAAGTTGCACTATTATATGTATGTCCATTGTAATTTACAAACGGATTGTTACTAAACGGATTGTTTGAAGATGTTCTTACCGAAGGAACAGAAACTGCTGAAGGAGCCTGTTGTGCTGTAAAAACATTTGATAATAAACTTACTAAACTTGCCATAAATATCTACCTATTTCACTTACCACGATTTAGTATTAATTATAATTTTATATTTTTCAATATTATAACACAATTTTTCTTTTTTTGTTATTAATCTTAACAAAATCATCTTTTTATTGTACAAAATTACACCTTGCATAATTATTTTAATGCTTTATAATTTTTTTATGGCTCTTGAAAATAAAAAAATTTTGATAGTTGGAAATTCAGCAAAGGAACAGGCGCTTGCATCTGTTTTTGCAAGGTACGAATTTGTAGAGAAAATTTATATGGCACCTGGAAATGCTGCAAGCCAAGACTTTTGTGAACTTGTAGATATAAGACCTGATCAGCCGTCAGAACTTCTAAATTTCGTAATGGAAAACGATATTGATATGACTATTTGCACAAACGAAAAGGCGATAAAAGCTGATATCGTTTCATTATTTCAGACAAATAATCAACTTATTTTCGGACCTTCAGCAGAAAGCGCACTTCCGGCCATTTCAAAATCTACCGGCAAAAGACTTTTTTACAGATTAAGAATTCCAACACCGAAGTTTGGTATATTTGAAAAACAACAAATGGCAGTCGACTATCTTAAAAAATCTGACTATCCGGTTGTTATAAGAACTGATGAAAGTACCGAAGGTGCAGACAGGCAAGTTTGCAACACTATTCAAACAGCTTCACTATTTGTTGAAGATCTTTATGTTTCAGGAGCTGAAAAAATTATTCTTGAAGACTTTGTTCAGGGACACGAGTTTATTTTATACATAATCACAGATGGATATCATTTTCTACCGCTAACATCTTGCGCAAATTACAAGTTCATGGAAGATGGCAACGGAGGAATTTTAACCCCCGGAATGGGCTCTTATTGTCCAGATTACAAACTTTCTT
Source organism: Candidatus Gastranaerophilales bacterium (assembly GCA_944326525.1). Lineage (GTDB taxonomy): Bacteria > Cyanobacteriota > Vampirovibrionia > Gastranaerophilales > Gastranaerophilaceae > Scatenecus. The sequence goes on along the minus strand of CALVEG010000003.1, from coordinate 83,510 downwards.
ACGAAATGCAGGATAGAATTTTAGCAGAAGTTGCAGCGCCAATTCTTGAAAATCTTGCATCAAGAGAAATTCCATATCTTGGAATTCTCGGTATCGAAGGCGTTTTAACATCACCAGACAGCTACACTATTTTGGAATTAAAACCATTCCTTGCAAACCACGATTGCCAAGCTGTACTTAACCTTGTTAACGAAAATCTGTACACTTTGTTTGAAGCCTGTGCGGTCGGATCTTTTGCAGATGACTACGAAACCCTTGATATTTCATCGAATTCATCCGTTTCTTGCGTTTTATCCTCCGGTAAAATCAAAGACGATGTAATCACAGGACTTGATTTGGCTGACGATATTGACATAAACCATTTTAATACACAAAGAAATAAATATTTTGAATACCTGACATCAGGCGGAAGATCGCTTGTGCTAACCAAAACATCCTCTACATTATCCCGTGCCAGGGAATTGCTCTATGAAAATATTGATGTTATTAATTTCAGAGGCAAGAAATATAGAAAAGATATTTGCAAATCTTCTGATTAGTTGATATTTTTTCAAACATCATTATTAAATTTTATATGTTGAAGAGCAGTAAAAATTATTATGAAATCTTAGGAGTTACACCGGACGTTGAAGACGTAGAATTAAAAAGCGTCTATCGCCATCTTGTAAGAAAATATCATCCAGACGTTAATCCTGATGGAGAAGTAAAATTCAAAGATATACTTGAAGCTTACGAAACACTCGGCGACGAAAAATTAAGAAAGCAATATGATATTTTAAACGGATTCTTTAAAACCAACGGCACAACTTCTACCCCAAAAAGCGAACCCTATAGAAAAAGCTATCGCACAAATTCAAATACTAATACAACAACTAACACAAATACTCAAAAATCTTACAAGAAAGATTCTTTTGAAAAATCAAAAGAAAATAAAACTTGTGAAAAAAGCTTCAAAACAAAAGACACACTATCAAAAGACGATAAAAATTTCACAGACTTAATAAATGATATAATAGACGGATTTTCACAAAAACCTAAAAATAATAAAAACAAATCCTCACGAAAAACGCCACCTCCGCAAAATGGTGAAGATATTTATGCGGATGTAACAATAACACTAAAAGAATCTATAACAGGAACTCATAAAACAGTAAATATGCTGCAAACCGAAGTTTGCACTCACTGCAATGGCAGAAAATTTATTAACGGTTCAAAATGTACACACTGCGACGGCAGCGGAGAAGTTATGACACGCCAGCGAATAAATGTAACTATTCCTAAAAACATCAAAAACGGTGCAAAATTAAGACTGGCGGGCGAGGGGAAAAAAGGCAAATACGGCGGAAAAAACGGTAATTTGTATTTAAAAATTACAATTGAGCCGGATTCTGCTTTTAAAATTGACGGAAATAATCTTGTTTGTGAAGTGCCGATATCTCCTTTTGAAGCAGTTCTCGGAGGAGATATCGAGATTCCGTCACCGGAAGGAAATGTAACCCTTACTCTACCTCCTAAAACTAAGTCGGGACAAATTTTTAGAATTTCTTCTAAAGGTTTGAAACAAAATAATCTTGTTGGTGATATAATAGTAATGGTTAAGGTACAAATTCCGGACAAAATTTCTGATGAAGAAATACAACTTTATAAACAACTCAAAAATCTTGCCGGACAAAATATAAGAGAGAATTTTTAAATGATTGAAGAACAAACTTTTGAAGAAGAAAACACAGCGAGAATTAAAGAAGTATTTGCCTCTATACAAGGGGAAGGTCCTTATATAGGCGCAAAACAATTATTCATAAGATTTTGTGATTGCAATTTAAGATGCCATTACTGCGACACTGATTTTGAAAGTGACGAAGAATATACTATCGAAAGAGTTATGGGAATGGTTAAACAATTCGACCTGAGCACTATTCATTCAGTTTCTCTTACCGGCGGTGAACCTCTTTTATCAATCAATTTTCTTCAAAAACTTCTTCCTGTATTAAAAGAAAATAATTTGAAAATATATCTTGAAACGAATGCGACTTTACCCGAAGAATTATCAAATATTATAGATCATATCGACTTCATTGCTGCTGACATAAAACTTGAAAGTGCAACAGGAATGATGAGTTCGTTTGATTTACACGATATGTTCTTCAATATATGCAAAGGACACGAATGCTTTGCTAAAATAGTTTTTGATGAAAACATTACTGATGAAGAAATTGAAAAATGTGTCGAACTTGGCAAAAAATACAACCTGCTTTTAATATTACAACCTAAAATGCAGGAGGATCAAATGTCAATAACATCCGTGTTTGCAGTTAAAATTCTGGATAAATTTCTCAAAAAATACAATAATGTGCGACTAATCCCTCAAGTTCATAAATTTCTGTCTGTAAGATAAAATTTATTATTATGAACGCAGATTTTGTGCACCTTTTAGATATACAAACTTCGGTTTAAAATCGTCTTCACAATTTAAAACGATTAAAACACGCAAACACATATCCAAAGCATTCGGAACATCTATTTCATTAAAACACATCATTGCCGTATCTTTAAAACCTAGATCCAGTCTTGCAAATTTTGCGGGAAATGCTGCGTTTATATCCTTGGTTAAGGTAAAAATAATATGAGAAACTTTTTCTATATCAATGTCATTTTGCTTGACCATTTCCGACAAAAGCTCAACTGTCGCATCTTTTATTGCAGACTCTGAATTTGATTCAACTGTCGTTGCTCCTCGGATACCTTTTACGATCATTTTTTATTTACCTTATTCTTAACACCATTGTACCAATCACGTGCAAACATTTCGCCTTTACCTTCGGGCTTCACTTTTTTAACTATTATAGAACCACCTTTACATGCGAATTCTACACCATCTTTCGTTACGCCTAAAATGCTGCCAAAATCATTATTTCCAAATGAATTGCCGCATACAGTTTCCATAACCTTTATTATCTTGTCATTAAACACAAAATAAGCTCCTGGGGATTTGTAAATTCCTCTGACTAAATTGTGAATTTCTAATGGAGTTTTTGCCCAATCAATCAAAGTTTCCTCTTTAGAAACTTTATTCGCCATACAAACACCTTCTTCACACTGAGGAACAGGAGTTAAGGTTTTTGAATACAAACCATTCAATGTTTCTTCAAGTAATTTTGGCGATAATTCACTGATTTGAATTGCAAGTTCTTCACAATTCATATTCTCGGGAATTTCTATTACTTGCTTTTGGCAAACATCGCCACAGTCTAGCCCAAGCTCTGTTACCATTGTGCAAATTCCTGTTTCCTTGTCCCCGTTAATTATGGCTCTTTGTATAGGATTTGCACCTCTGTATTTTGGAAGAAGCGAAGCGTGAAGATTAATCGTACAGAACTTCGGTATATCCAAAACTTCCTGCGACAAAATCTGCCCAAATGCAAAAGTCACAAAAAAATCAGGATTTAACTTCTTCAATTCTTCCTGCACATCAGGCTCTTTTCTTATTGATTTCGGTTGAAATACCGGTATAAAATTAGCAAGTGCAAACTGCTTTACAGGCGACATTGTAAGCTTATTTCCTCTGCCGGCAGGTTTGTCAGGTTGAGTCACAACAGCTATAACTTCTATATCTTTTAACGAATTTAGATATTCAAGAGATTTAACCGCAATTTGAGGGGTACCGAAAAACACAACTCTAATCATTTTTTTTGCTCTTTCTCCAATTCCTCGTCTATCTCCGGTTCTTTTAATAATTTAGAAGGATCCACAGGTGGAAGATTATGCTGCTCCAACACTGAATCCATATCAAATCTATTTACACAATGATCAATAAATAAAATTCCATCCAAATGGTCATTTTCATGCTGAATTGCACGTGCAAGAAGCGAACCGTCTTTTGCCTCAAGTACAAAGGATTTTCCATGAACATCCAAGGCTTTTACCATTACATTTTTGTAACGTTTAACCTTTGCATACGCTTCCGGAAAACTTAAACAACCTTCTTCCATTATAATCCCGCCAGATTTTTTTATAATTTTCGGATTTATAAAGACTATTGGATTTAAAGGTTCATTATTCGATGAAACATCAATAACAAAAACTCTTAAATTCTGACCAATCTGCGGGGCAGCAAGTCCTACGCCATTTTGAGCATACATCGTATCCAAAAGATCCTGCACAAGCTCTGTTATTTTCTTAGAAACTTTATGAACCTCTTTTGAAGGCTCTCTTAAACTCTTTTCTCCATACTTCAAAACTTTTTTTACAGCCATTTTTACCTCTCATCAATATCTTAAAGTATAGAATAAATAAGACCTTTTGACAAGTTTTTCGTTTTTATAGCTTTGAAATTTCAGAAATCGCAGGATCCAAAAGTCTTCTTCCGACATTAACAAAATTAATTGAACAGAGTGTTTTATTACCATACCTGATCATTTTTTCAACGATACCTTCACCATACTTCGGATGTGAAACGTGATCGCCTTGTTCAAAAGTCTGTGCAGTTTCGGGCATTTTTGCCTGATAAACAGGAACTACAGGTGTTTCGTCCTTATCATTTTCAGAACTGTCATCACGATCTTCATCAAAGTTTTCAGGAACTTCTGTTACAGGTTCCAATATCTCATTTTCACCGTGATTAATGTCATCAATAAAATTCAAATCATCCTCTGTTAAATCAGCAGTGTTATTCTCAGAATCTAATGATTCATCTTCTATTTTGTTATAAATAAATGTCTGATCTATATCCCTTGCAACCTGCTCGATTAAATCATTTTGCAAGTCTTCATCCTCGGGCATTAACGGTGCATTGTCAGGTTCCTGTTCGTTTTCATAAGGAGTTTGCTCACCTTCTTCTGCCGGTATAAACTCATCGGATTCAACATTTTCTACATCATCTTGCGAAACAACTTCTTGTTCTTTAAGCTGAAGTTCTGTATTAAAATCTACATCAATTCTTTCATCAATTATTGGTTCAGGTAGAACAGGTTCTTCTTCAACAGAAGACTGTATCTTACGAAATTCGTCAGTATCTTGTTCTTCTTCGTAAAAAGCTTCCACATCGCCTTGAACATCCATATCAGCAGCTTCTTGCTCATCAGAGACAGACTCTTGCAACTCAGGTGTCTCTATATCTTCATTCTCAATTACCTGACTTACCGGTTGTTCTAATTCCTGCATTGAATCATCTTCCAAATATTGAACATTTTCAGATTGAATTTCATCATCTTCTATAACTTCACCATCAGGCATAATCACTTCTTCTGAGGCAGTTTCTTGCCGAAAATCTTCTTCCGGCTCATTCTCCGTAAAAAAATTATTAGTCGATGCCTCTTCGTCTTCGGAATCCAATTCTTCCTGATCATACTCTTGAGTAGAAGTTAAATCTGCTTCTATACTTTCATCCAGCGCAGTATCAAAATCATCTTCAACCTCATATTCTACATCATTTTCATTATTGCTGATTGCAGAATAATCTTCTTCTTCCTGAGGTTTTCTCTCTATATCATCAGACAAATCAGTATACGTATCTTCATTTTCTGTAAAATCATCAGTTTCAGGTTTATTTTCACATTCCTCTATAGGCTGTTCCAAACCTGTATCAGTCAATTCTGGTTGATTATCACTTTCAGTTACATCTTCAACATCTTCCGGTAATGGAGTATCAGACATATATACTGTTTCCGGTTTAACAATCTCTATTGCAGAAAGCTCTATTATCAAAGGAATATTTTGAGTTGCTTCCCCGCAAACAACAAATTCATCATGATTTAATTTATTCAAAAAGGTATTGTAAGCTGAGAAATCGTGACGGGTTGTCTCCGGCGCAAACAAAATCAAATTATCGGATTTTTCTTTCAACTCATATACATATTTATAATTGTGATTACATATTATATCCGTATAAATTTTGTTTTCACTTAAAAGTAATTTAAGCAATTTTTTATCACTGTTGTCATCGTTTATTTTTACAAAGGTATATATAGGTGAGCCCATATCTTCAAGAACACCATAGACATACGCAATAACTTCCCTTTGTAAACCGGCTGATATGTTTGAAATATCAATTACGGTTGTATAATTGTCTTTAATATATTCTTTCAGACTAATAATTTCATACTTTGACTGAGCAAAAACATTTTCTTCTTTATACTTTAAAAGTTTATTCTTCAAAAGAGCAAGCTCCGGAATCTCTGACTCCGCATATTGTTGAGAAACAACTTCAATAAATGTGTCAAATGGTATAAATTTATCAGGAATTGTTCTTGTGTAATCTTGAACTTCAAGAAAAATATCCTGAATTACAGCTCTGCTTGTCGCATCAACATCATTCAAATCATTGCCGTAAATAAAGTTTATTGAATCGAAATTCAAAGGAAGCTTGAAATTTTTTCCAAAGACAAACTTATTTTCAGAAGGATATTTACCGTCTGTATCAAATATCACTGAACTTTCAGCATTATTTTCAATTTGCTTTGCGAAATTTGAAACAAGTATTCCTGTATTTTTAGAATTATCTGAACATATAAGCAGATTATTTTGAAGTATTGAATTATCAACATTAAGAATAAATTCTTGCTGCGCCAATTTTCCAAGTTTAATTGGTGTTTCTACCGGCAAAATCTCCAACAAATCAGAAGCTGAAAGTAAAGTAACGTTTGCATCAAGTTTTGGAATTGATCCATCGTAATTTTTTACTATTCCTTCGCCGTCAAATGTAAATAAAAGTCTGACTATCGCATAACTAATCCCGTTATCAGCCTTCAAACTTACGACCTGACCTACATAAGGAGTTGAATCATCTTCTATTACCGTAAAACTACCTAATACTATCTTATCTTCTGAATCATACAATACTTTTACTAAATTATTCTTAATTTCCAATACTTTCATTAAAATCTACCTCTTTAAGATGATGTTACCATGAACATGCCTTTTCTGTAACCTTTCGTTAATTATCTGATACATTCCTTAAGTCTAATAGGTGATTGTATATGTCAATAGTTACCATGCAAATTTTTAATTCTCGCTTTGCAAGACTTTTTATAGTTTCTTTGTAACACCTTAAAAGTGCTAAATTTAGTCCATTTTTTTGATTTAAAAGCGACTTTATTTCTTCAGAATATTCTTTATCTCTGGTATTCGGCTCAATTTTATCTGCAAGAAATATTATTTTCTCAAAATCAGTCATATTGATTTTACCTAAAGTATGCCAGCGAATCGCAGATAGGATCTCCTTATCCGCAACTCCAAAATTCATTTCTGCGACATAAGCACTTACCGGCGCATGAAGCGTTTTGTAATTTAACATTTCACAAGCTTCAACTGACAAGTTTTTATCTATAATCTCTTTCAACTTTTCGGTAGAAAAACATTTTGCGCAATCATGCAAAAGTCCTGCAACATAAGCCTTTTCCGGATCTAAATTATATTTTTCGGCCAATTCTCTTGCACAATCAGCTGTTCCTAATGAATGAATGTACCTTTCCTCATTCAAATTTTCTTTCAACCATTCCAACAAATCTTTTTCGCTAATTTTTGTATAAACCATTTTCCTTTATGTACCTTTCTACCTTCTCCGGCAAAAAACCTTTGAGAGATATATTTTCCTTTAATCTTTTTCTTATTTCTGTTGAGGAAATATCGTTAAATTGCATATCAGCAAATTTAAAACTGTATCCTTTTTCTTTCATTTCATCATATTTAACTTCGTCAAAATCATTTTTACGCACAAACACAATAAAATCGACAAGCTTTCTTAATTTTTCACTCTCATACCAGTTGTCCAGCGATTCAAAAGCATCCGTACCTAATATGAAATTAATCTTTCCATCAATTGTGTATTCATTATATAGCTTACAAATGGTGTTATAAGAATATGATTTTCCGCTCATTCGATACTCTATATCTGAAACTTCAAAATTAGGATTATCTTCAACAGCAAGCTTTACCATATTAAACCTGTGAGCAGCCATATCAGGATTGCTTTCTTTTAACGGCGGGTTAAACGCAGGAATAAATAAAAGTTTTGAAAAACCGTAATTTTTCAAAATATGCTCTGCCATATAAATATGCCCGTTATGTATTGGGTTAAAAGTTCCAGAAAAAATGCACATTTTCATACGAAAATTATACCAGTCGCATTTTTGTTTGTAAAGTAATGTAACATTTTTCTATATAATTAAAGAATTTCCTATAAAAATCCGACAAATAAAGTGAAAAAGTCGACAAAAAGTAAAAAGGGAATCTTTAAAAAAATGGGAATGTCAGCATCACAGGCAAGATTGTTAACAATAACGGCGCGATTAAATCACGTCGAGCTTGAAACGCAATATTTGTCAAATGCAAAAATAAGATTATCCGACAGCACCCAAAAAGCAAGTGACAAATACGTTGCCGCTTTGAATAAAACAGAATATCAATATAATTATTACAACGCAGCAGGTGATAAAATCACAATGCCGTTGACGGGTTCAGTATTAACGACTTACGGAGAATTAAAAAATCAATACGGATTAATAAATTCAGCAGGCCAGATATTAGTAAGCGAAACCGATGCAGCAAATTTTGAGAATTCAAATACATTAGAAGAATTTTTGGAAAAATACGGCGTATTGGGTGAACTTGGCTCTGGCGAGTATAAGCTTGTAGATAATCCAGCCTATCAATCAGATGTCGACCGATATAATAAAGAAATGGCGGATTACGAAGAAGCATATAAGATTTATGAAGAAGAAATTAAAATTTGGGAAGGCAAAAAACCAGACCCAAACAACCCAATTTACAAAATTCCAGACCCCAATTGGGTACCTCCAACTCCTGGAGAAGGTGAAGGCGGAAAGGTAGAAACTTGGTCTTTGTATGAAGCATTCACAGAAGGAACAGCCGGAGGTTGTTTTTCATGTTCTTCTAACCCTGATTCAAGTGAATATAATATTGTAAGACATTATCAACACACCCTTGCCCATCTGCTAACCAAAGATTCTCCATACTGGGAAGGAGATTTATGGTGGACTACAGCCTCTGGCGGCGTTAATGGGACATCAGGTGATGGTGAGATAATGATGCAAATAGCAAAAGCTATTGAAGGCAAATACTGCTGTGGTGGAACAGGATGTTCTGATGGTCCTCACAAACATGAGTTTTACGGTACAGAAGTAACATTTGACTGTGGCTCAGAAAGTTGTGATGGAACACAGCTAATCACAGATAAAATATTAGAATTAATGAAAGATATTGAAGATTATGCAAATGGCAATTATTCTAAAGTAGGCGATGATAATGACCCAGTATGGAAAAGTATAAAACAGCGCTATTACCACATAATAGAACACGACTTAAAAGGTGTAATAGGACAAATAGAAATTCCAAAAGAACCGGTTGAGCCACCAGAAGCACCATTGATATTTGACCAAGCCGGATATGACAGAGATATGGAAAGCTGGAAACTTGAAGGTGAAAAAATAATACCTCCAACTAAACCGAATCCGATAACAGAACCGCAATATATAGAAGAAGAAATTCGTGCAATAGATGATTTAGACAAAGCACAATGGTATGTAAACTTGTGGCACAGAATGAACGGAACAAGCCAATTCAAAGCAGGTTTTGGCAACAGCGAAGACTACATAGCAGGTAACGGCTGGGCAAGCAAATCAGAAACAGATCAAAACTGGGCAGTCTTAAAAGACGGCGATATGAACAGTCAAGAATACTTAAAATACGCAATAGAAAACGGTTTAATCACTTTAGAACAAGTACAGTTTGTAGATCCATCCGATAGTACAAGCGGAATAGAAAATGCTCAATGGACTTCAATAGTATTCTCAACGGCTCAAGATATAACAGAGCAGAAAAATCAAATAGCAATAACAAAAGCAGAAACAGAATACAACCAAACATTAAGAGAAATAGAAGCAAAAGACAAAGAATATGATACTCAAATCAAGAAACTTGATACAGAGCACAATGCACTCCAGACAGAATACGACAGTATTAAGAGTGTAATCGAAAAGAACGTTGAAAGAAGCTTCAAAATTTTCTCATAAATAGTTTTCTGCTATTTATCACAATGCATCGCACTATCTTTTACGATTAAGACATCGCATTTAGCATTCTCCAAAATCTTCTTGCTCACAGAACCAAGTAGAAAATCTTGCATTTTATTTCTTCCGCGGCTGCCTGTCACAATAAGATCAATATTCTTTGCAGAAGCATAATCAAGAATTTTTTGTGCAGGATTTCCGCTTAATACAACTTCTTCAATTGTGTTAAAACCTTTATGTTTAAACCTTTCTTTCAAATCATTCAAAGCATCCATAGCAAATTTTTGTTGTTTTTCTTCAATAGCCATTATCCAATTTGAATCAAGATTACCGTTTAAAAACAGCATATCAGCCGTTTCATTAACCGTACATAAAAATATTTCTTTATGTTCTAAATTTAAATTTTCAAGAGCCTTGGTAATAGCTAAATTAGCACTATCTGTTCCGTCAGTCGCAAAAAGTATATTTTTACCGAAATTTTGCTGCTTGGATATATAAGTTGTAAGCTTCTCTCCGTAAGCTATCTCTCTTGAAACAGATCCCAGCCACTTTTGAATTCCCTTTTTACCGTGAGAGCCAAGAAGTATTACGTCATAACTTTCTTTATCACACTGTTCTAAAATACTCTCAACAGCACTCCCGCAATATTTAAAAGTTTCACCGCAAAGCAGCCCTGATTTTTCAATTTCACTTTTAGCAAACAAAAGAATATCATCCGCAATATTTGCACAAGTATTACCAAATCCCGAAGCTTCTACTCGCACATTCTCAGGCAAAAAACTCCAATCAATTACACAAATCACATCTACAATTGAATCTTTTGCCCACTTTGAAAAATTATAAAGTGCATTATAACTAATATTTGAGCCGTCTGTACAAAATAAAACTTTCATAAATTTCTCCTTTTAGATATCCACCATAATGTTAATCAATATATAATTATGTTAAGGAAATTTAAATTATCTGGTAATCTATATTTTTTTTTGTTATGATGTTTACAGGAATCAGATTCTTAGGATAAAGTGTTGTAGTTATGACAGCTGAACAAAAGGTTAACCTCAGGGATTACAAAAATTTAATTGAAACAATTGCAAAGGTTGAATATCAAAAATTTTCAGTTTCGCATTTGATAGAGCTTCCCGAATTAGTTAATATCGGGAATCATACTCTTTATGTACTTTTTAAGAACAATTCACCGGAAAACTACAACAACACATATCTTTCCACCGCAATAAAGTGGGCAATTCGTAACGAAGTTCGACGCAGATACAAATGGTACACACTTAAAAACAAAAAACAACAAATGCAAGAAGCAGAAGAATCTCAGGAGCTTCGTGTAGAAGTTTACAAAACTATTTTATCCATTGACGAAATGCAAGAAGGTGAAATGCCTACACAAATCAAGGCAGAAGACAAAACACCTGAAGAATCAATTGAATTTGCAGAACTCAAAGCACATATTCTTGAATCAATGAAAAAACTTCCAGCAAGAGAAAGAGAACTTATTGAATATAAATTTTTCAAAGAAAAAAAACTTAGAGAAATATCGGAAGAATTTGATATATCACAGTCAAGGATTTCAAGGATTATTCAGACGGGGTTGGATAAAATTAAAAAAGATTTAAAAAAACAGGGAATTATTTAAGTTTTATGAAAACCATTTTCGAGAAAAGCAATAACACAAACGGGATATTATTAACAGATGAAAACGAAGATTTGGGCATAATAGAAAACAAATTTTTGCGCACAGACAGCTGTGGATTACCTAGCATAAGTGAACTTGAAGTTTTAAGACACTATAAAGAACTTTCAGACAAGAACTTTTGCATAGAAAAAGGTTTCTATCCCCTTGGCTCTTGCACGATGAAATATAATCCGAAAGTGAACGAATTGTTGGCATCTCTTGAAGGTTTTTCCAACCTGCACCCTTTACAACCCGATGAAGACTGCCAAGGCGCACTTGAATTAATGTACAAACTTCAAGAAGCCTTAAAAAAAATAACAGGCATGGATGCGTTTACGCTTCAACCGGCAGCCGGAGCGCACGGTGAACTTACCGGCATGATGGTAATAAAAAAATATTTTGAAGTTAAGGGTGATAAAAGAAGAAAAGTTATCGTACCGGATTCAGCCCACGGCACAAATCCGGCAAGCGCTGCCCTTTGCGGGTTTGAAATAGTACAGGTAAAATCTAACGAAAAAGGTCAAGTTGACATTGAAGATTTAAAATCCGTATTATGTCCTGAAGTTGCAGCTATTATGATGACCAATCCTAATACTTTAGGAATTTTTGAAGAACAAGTACTTGAAATTTCGAAAATAATGCACGATAACGGCTCGTTGCTTTATTATGACGGAGCTAATTTCAATGCGATAATGGGTTATACAAATCCGAAGCTTATGGGATTTGACGTAGTTCATTTAAATCTTCACAAAACATTTGCAACTCCTCACGGAGGCGGAGGCCCCGGTGCAGGACCTGTCGGTGTAGTTGAAGAATTAAAAGAATTTTTACCTTCACCAATTATTGATTTTGATGGAGAAAAATATTACAGAAACTACGAAATCAATCATACAATAGGGAATGTTCGGGATTTTTACGGAAGCTTCGGAGTGCTTATAAAAGCATATGCATACATTCTTATGATGGGCAAGCACCTTAAAGAAGCCAGCGAAAATGCGGTTTTAAATGCAAATTATCTGAAAGAACAGTTAAAACAATACTACACACTACCCTTTGATACAATTTGTAAGCACGAATTTGTTCTTTCAAGCGAAGAGTTAAAACATAAAACAGGAGTTTCAACCTTAAATATAGCAAAAGCCTTGATGGATGAAAATACTCATCCGCCAACGGTTTATTTCCCGTTAATAGTTCACGAGGCTATGATGATTGAACCAACTGAAAGTGAAACAAAAGAAAGATTGGATGAATTTGTACAAACAATGATTAAAATTTACGAAAAAGCAAATTTAAATCCTGAAAAGCTTCTTTCATCTCCGCATTTCACACCTGTAAAAAAAGTGGATGAAACTTTGGCAGCAAGACATCCAGATTTAAGTTTTAAAAATGCAATCTAAATTAAAAAATTCGACAAAAATACAAATGAAAGGCAACTAAATTGATAGATAAAAATAATAAAAAAATAAAAGTAGCATTTCCCCATATGGGAACAATATATATAGCATGGTCAGCAGCGTTAAGAAAAGTAGGCGTTGAACCTTTTATTCCGCCGTACACAAGCAAAAGAACGCTTTCTTTAGGGACAAAATATTCTCCGGAAGCTATTTGTCTTCCATACAAGCTTATTATGGGCAACTTTATAGAAGCAATTGAAGGCGGAGCAGATTATGTTGCTATGATATCATCCCCCGGCTGCTGCAGACTTGGTGAATACGGAAAATGTATTAACAATGCACTTGACGATTTGGGATATCACGCAAATTATATAGAATTACAGCTTTATGACGGAATCCAAGGAATTTATAATTTTCTAAAGGAAATATCAGGAAAAAATGATCCTGTTTTATTTATCAGAGCGATAATTCTTGCTATACGAAAAGTATTTCTGCTTGATGACTTACAAGCAAGATTGTCCTATTTAAGAGCAAGAGAATTGCATTTTGGTGATGCTGAAAAGCAGTTTAAAAAAGCATTAAAAATAGTAGATGAAGCAATGAATACCCGTCAGCTTAACAAGGCAAAAAAACTGGCTTTTGCTGAAATGGACAAAGTGGAATATGACGATAAGAAAGAAGTTTTAAATGTTGATATAACAGGGGAAATTTACCTTGTATGCGACAAATTTTCAAATCAAGACATCGTAAAAGAGCTTGGGAAAATGGGCGTTGAGACAAGAAAAAGTTTGACCGTAAGCGGATTTTTAAAAGATGCAATTATTCCAAAGCTTTTCAGAAAAGGCGAAACACATCTTCAAAGAGCAAACAGATTAGCAAAACCTTATTTAATGCGAGATATCGGAGGCGATGCGCTTGAATGCGTATCAGATGTAGCGTACGCAAACGAAAGAGGGATTGACGGGATAATACACATAAGCCCGTTTACCTGCATGCCTGAAATCATGTCACAGAATATATTTCCGGCAATGAGAGAGAATTGCGACATTCCTATATTACCTTTAATTATGGATGAACAAACTGGTAAAGCCGGATATTTAACAAGATTAGAAGCATTCGTGGACTTAATGAGAAGAAGAAAACGTAAAAGAGCAATGGAAGCAAACGCAAAACCTGAACAAATTAAGGAAGAAATACAGGAAGAAATTATTAAGTAAATTGACGGTTATTTTATATAAAATTAAGAGGTTAATATAGATATATGTTCAAACTTTTTAAAGATTCGTTTAAGACTGCAACCGATTGCATAATTTTAGCGATACCATTTGTACTTTTCATGTGCATATTATCGTTTTATTTTTCATATTCAAATTCTGTTGTAGACACGCCTGCAGAATTAGGATTAGCATTTTTCACTGTGTTATTTATGGTAGGAGCATTTTTATCAGGCTGGTTTTACATGGTCAAAAATGCAATACAAATTTCTAAAGTAGTATACGTGATGGATGAAGATCGTGCTAAAGCAACAATGAATCTTTTTAAAGATATTCCATACGGAATCGGGAAATATTTTTTATCATTTATATTAATGGCATTATCGTTTATTCTAATTGCATCAATTACAGCATATACAATATTTGCAATAGGACAACACTTTATTGGAAACGTATTTACTCCTGAACAATTAACAACAGCTCTATCCTCAACTCAGGACATGAAAGCATTTATTGATTCTTTAGACATTACTCAAAAAGAAAAATTATTTTTATGGAACTTACTTATAATGAGCACAACAAGCTTTATGTCATATTTATTCATGTTGTGGATACCTGAGATTATATACAAAACCCAAAACCCATTAATCGCACTTTTCAAATCAATTGGAAAACTTTTCATTAAATTTCCTAAAACCATACTGCTATTTATATACATATCAACATTAAACGTTATAATGTCTTTTTTAAGCACATTCACACTTGTAAACCCTTTGCTTTATATACTGATAATGGTAATTTACTTTTATTTCATCGTTTATGTAGTAGTACTAATATTCAGTTTTTACGAAAAAGAATTTTGCGAAGGGAAAGACAATGACGAACAAAAAGCCTAAAGTAATAGCTATAGTAGGCCCAACAGCTTCAGGCAAGACTGCCTTTGCAATAGATCTTGCACAAAAAACGAACGGCGAAATTGTATCAGCAGATTCAAGACTTGTTTATAAGGGTTTTGACATAGGAACTGCAAAACCAACGTTAGAAGAAAGAGAATCAATTCCGCATTATATGATTGACATTGTTGAACCTGAAATTGATTATTCCGCAGGATTATACGCTGATGATGCACAAAAAGCTATTACAGACATTTTAAACAAAGGGAAAACACCTATTATTGCTGGAGGAACGGGATTATACTTTAGACTTTTGCTTGAGAACTATGACGTTCCTAAAATAGAACCAGATTATGAATTAAGAGAAGAATTAAAAGAATATTCCTCCCAAGAACTTCACCAAAAATTGCGCAATTTGGACCAAAAAAGAGCAGAAGAAATTGATCCAAATGACAAGAAAAAAATCATACGAGCAATAGAAATGGCCAAACACTTAGAAAAGCCTTTATCGGAATATAAGAAAGAACCTTTATACGATGTGGAATGGATTGGGATAAATTGTCCCAGAGATATTTTGTATGAAAGAATAAACAAACGAGTAGATATAATGATAGAAAAAGGTCTTATAGAAGAAACTCAAAACCTACTTAAAAAACACGGAAGAATAAAAAATCTTGTATGCACAATCGGATACCAAGAGATTATCGGGTACCTTGACGGAGAAATGACACTTGAGGAAGCAAAAGAAAAATTAAAACAAAATACAAGAAATTATGCAAAACGTCAGCTTACTTGGTTTAGAAAAAACGAAAAAATCAAATGGAATTATGAACCTGTAAAATTAAAGAAATAAAACAAATAATAAAATAATTTATGCTAAAATATACCTAACGGGATATTAAATCGATTTAAGAGAGGGATTACATGATGAAAAAAGTTACAAAAATTGCGGGATTCACCTTGCTTGCGGTATTAGCAATAATATACGGAGCATTTCTTATATCTCCGCTATTTATAAACAACTATATAAAGTCACACAATTCCGAAATCATAAACCAAATTGAAACCTTAAGCGGATTTAAGGTAGTATTAAACGATCTAAAACTTGTCACAACCCCAAAACTTACAGCAGGCATAAAATTATCCCACGCAGAACTTGCGCCCTCAAAAGGACAAAACATTGCCTCAGTTGACAATTTTGAGATAAAACTTTCTCTTATCCCTCTTTTAATAAAGCAAATCGAACTCGACAAAATCTCGGCAGAAAATATTAAAATCTTTTTAGAAGTCAAAAAAGATGGTCATTTTCTTTTGGAAGACTACATAAAAGAGATGCCCCTATCAACACAAAAGACACCGGACTCTTCAGAATCTACTCAAGAACTGCCGTTTGGATTTAAATTATCCAACAAACTTCCAAATATTTGTTTAAAGAAGTTTAACGTCGAATTTTCATCAATTGCAACAAATAAAAAATACTACTTTGATGCTCCTTTAATAAAAATATCAGATTTCATATTTAACAAAAAAGTCAAAATAACTTCAAACGGAGCGTTGTATTTGGATGGCTCCAAACATTTTTCTTATTATGCAAAAATTAAGAATTACATAATGCCAAAACAAGATTTAAATGATATTGTTTTTGCTCAAAATCAAGAAAAAATTGAAAACAACACCTCTAACACACCTCAAAAATCTCAAGTAACACCTGTAATAAATATCATTGATATTTTTGATGGAATTCACAAAAACAAACTGAGTGCAAACTTTATTGCAGATATTAAGACAGATGGAACTTTTGACGATATTGATTTATTCGGTAAAACTTCAATAGAAGGCTTAACAGTTGCGGTAGACGGGAAACCGCTTCCGGAAAGTTCTTTTAATATGGACTTCAAATCAAAAAGTATTACAATAGATTCTACATTCTACACATCACATATTTTAGATGAAATCACCTCTTTAAAAGGCAACATTAAAACAGGAAAAAATCCGGAAATAGATTTACGCTTAGTTTCAAATGCAGGAATAAATAATATTATAAACCTGCTTGACAGTATTGCAAAATCTTTTGGGATAAACGATTTGAACACACTAAGCGGAACAGGAAACATTGACGCAGATCTATCAATTGTAGGTAACAAGAAAAAAATCAGATCTTCAGGATACTTAAAGATACCCAACTCAACAATAAAATATGGACTGTATAATATTTTAATAGACAAAATAAAAGCCGACATCGACTTGTCAGATAACAATCTTAATTTCAAAGATGTTTCCTTCAGTGTGTTTAACCAACCTTTAAAATTTTACGGAACAATATCAGATAAAGCAGAAGCAGATCTACATCTTACGGCAGACAAGTTGCTTATAAAAGCACTAGTTGCAGCAGCCGGACAATTGTCACTTTTAAAAGAAAACCAATTCAACTCTGGAACCCTATCAGCTGAAGCAATTTTAGAAGGCAGACTAACTTCTCTAATTCCTTCTGTTAGCCTAAGCATAGACAATGTAAACATAAGAAACATTGCTTCCGACACCACTATCAAATTAAATAAAGCTATTTTCGACATAACCACAGATAATAACTCCTATGAAGGACTTTTAAATATAAACTCCGCAGATATAATTTCACCTCTTGCAACTATTAAAATTCCACAAAGCGAGCTTACTCTAGACGAAAAAGATCTTAATATAAATAACGCTTATATTATACTTGACAATTCAAGAATTGATATAACCGGCAGTGTAAGCGATTATGCAGATCCTGAAGATGTCAGCATTAATATTAATGCCACCGGAAATCTTGTTGCGAATGATTTATATAAAATAATTCCGCCTGACTTCCGACAAGATATGAGTGCAAAAGGCAAGTTACCTTTAAAAGTTTCTATAACTGGAAACCTTAAACAGCAATTAATCAATGCTTCACTTAATATGACGCCAGACAATTACCTGTCAATACTTGACATTGACTTAATGAGAAACAAACCTGCCGCTTTAAATGCAGCACTAAAATTTGCTAATGACACATTAAAAATCGACAAAATCGGACTTACCGTAAACGGCACTGATATTGCTACAGCCACAGGCAAAATAAGTAATATTTCAAAAACGCAAAATATGGCAATAGATTTTTCTATCCCATCATATATTTCAATGCCAATTCCAATGATGGGCAAAAACTCCTTAATAAAAACGAAAGGCAACCTGATTATTGGCGGAACACCTTTAAATCCGACAATTAAAGGAAATGTATTCATACCTCTAATAGAACTTCCAGATATGCTTGTCAAACTGGAAAATCTTGATATGAATTTATCAGGAGCTGTCGCAAACGGAAAAGGCACTTTAGGAAAACTGACTTCCGGCGGAATAGTTGCAGAAAATCTAGCCGCAGATTTTACTTACAATCTAAATACCGGAATAATATATCTTTCAAATATTACAGGAACAACTTTTAACGGAAATTTAAAAGGTAATGTTTCATACAACATATTAAACGGACAAATCGGTGTAGACTTAACAGGCGAAGGCTTGGATGCCGTTTCGGCAATCAACGGGGCTGCTGGAATTAAAAATGCTCTGACTGGAACGCTTGGATTTAAAGCGAATGTTACAACTTCAGGAGCTACGGATGTTGAGTTAATTAAAAATTTAAAAGGTAATGTTTCATTTGATATAAAAGAAGGCGCATTTGCAGGAATTGGTCGTATTGAAATGCTTTTATCAGCAAACAACATTATGTCTAATATTATTTTAAAAGCTGCAGTTGCAGCACTTTCCAGCATAGATGTAATAAAACAAAGCGCCAATTTTGATTATATAAAAGGAGATATGACATTTAACAACGGTTGGGCAAATATAAGTTCAATTACATCGGCAGGCGAAAATACGGCATATTATATAACAGGCAAATACAATATTCTAAACGGAACAGCAAACCTTATAATACTAGGTCGCCTTAGCGCAGATGTAGTTGCTGTTTTGGGACCGCTTGGCGAGCTTTCTGTTGATAAGCTTACATCTTACATTCCGAAATTCGGAGCTTTGACCTCAAGCATTATAAAAACAATGACAACAAATCCAGCTGCTGAAAAGACAGAAAATATTCCATCCCTCACAGGCGGCGACACAATTTATAAAGACTTTAAAGTCGAGTTTAACGGCGGAATCGAAAGTACAAGTGCTGTCAAATCGTTCAAATGGCTAAACAATCCTGACATGTCAGCTATTGAAGCCCCAACTCTTAAAGAACAGGTTCAAACAAGCACTGAAAATCTAAAACAAAATATAAAAACTAATATTGAAAACGTTAAAGAAACGCAAACTCAAACTAAAGAAAGTCTGAAAAATACAGCTTCTGATATAAAACAACAATCACAACAAGCAAAAGAAGAACTAAAAAATCAGGTTCAAAATGTAAAAGACAGTGTTGACGAGATTATGAATTTATTCAAAAAACCATCTTCTCAAACACAATAAATTATAAAATACATGCCAGAACCATTAAAAGCAACGTTCCTATCTGTACAGCAGTTGTAATGTTTTGAGAAAATCTGTTTGTATCGTATTTGTCTGCAGATTTTTGAGCCTTATAAGCACTTGAAATACGATTTATTCTTGTTTCATTGTCGTCTGATGCAAAATTAGTACCAAACATAGCACTTTCCAATCGTGAAAGTCGATTTTCTGTAGAATCGCTTTTGTATGTTTTGTTAAGTATATTTTTTTCAACTGTAGTAAGACTGTACTTTTTACCGCTGTCTGCAACTCGAGAATAATTTTGAGCATCAAAACTATCCTGCATAGCTTTTTGACGAGCATTGAAACTATCGTAATCAAAACTATCAGAACTTTGATATTTATCTAAATGATAATCTGAATCCATAGGCGGAACGTAATCATCATAAAAATCATTTGAAGATTGCGCTATATAATTATCCATAAGTGATTTTGGCTTAATTTCAGCTTTCAACCTGTCAGTACGTGTGGACAAATCATCATTAGAAAAATCCTTGCCAAAAGTTTCCATTTCTAATTTTGAAAGTCTTTTTTTAATATCTTCTTTGGGAGTAACTTTATTAAAAACAATTTCTTCTAACTCATCAACAGCAGGGTAGGTGACATTTGCTGAAGCAACAGGCGCTTCTTCTATTTCAAAATTATCTTCCGCAAAAGTATCAGTTGTCGGCTCAATTTCCTGCCCTATTAAATCCGTCGCCATATCTTTCTTTAACCTTGCAATCCTTTGAGCTGCAGGCTTTGTTGAAACCGTACCATAAACAGTATTTTCAAGACGGTCAAGCCTTGAAGTTTCATTTTCGGAATTATAAGTAAAACCGTAAAGAGAATTTTCAAGCTTGTCGATAACTTGCGTATTAGTGTCAGCATATACAACGGTGGAACTAAGTGCAAAACCTAAAATAAGACTGATTGTAAGAATTTGTTTTTTCATATCGCAACTCCTTAAAGACAGAATAAAGTTTTGCGTAATTGAAAACTATTCTACGAAGCTGCAATTTTAAAAATATTAAAAATCCATAAAAATTCCTAAGCAAAAAGCAGTACGAAAAAAATTCATACTGCTTTCAGACTACAAATTAGATTAACTAATTTTAACCTCTAAGTCTTTTAAGATTTGCAAGTTCATCCTGATAAGGCGAAAGTGCCGTAATTTTATCAATAATTCCAGGCAAAACTTTTAAGACATAATCAATTTCACTTTCTTTCGTATATCTTGAAAGCGACCATCTTATACTGCCGTGAATAGCAGTGAATGGAACATTCATAGCTCTTAACACATGGCTTGGTTCAAGAGATCCAGACGTACAAGCACTTCCGGAACTTGCACAAATACCAAGATCGCTCAAGTGAAGAAGAATAAGTTCACCTTCTATATACTCAAATCCGATATTTGTTGTATTTGGAACTCTATTTGAAATACTTGTATTTATTCTTGAATTAAATATATTTTTAATAATTCCGGATTCCAGCTTATCTCTAAGACGCTTAACCTCAGTCAATTCATAATTCATGCTATCCATTGCAAGCTCAGCAGCCTTAGCAATACCGGCGATATACGGAACATTCTCAGTCCCCGCACGTTTTCCTCTTTCCTGATGCCCGCCTATAATCAAAGGTGTTATAAGAGTTTTTGAATTTACATACAAAACTCCAACCCCTTTCGGTGCATGAAATTTATGCCCTGAAATACCTAAAAGATCAACTCCAAGAGCCTGTACATCTATTGGAATTTTACCTGCAGCTTGAACTGCATCAACAAAGAATTTCGTTTCTTTATTTTTAGATTTAATTATTTCAGAAATTTTCTCAATCGGATAAATAACTCCGGTTTCATTGTTGGCATACATAATTGACACTAATGCAGTGTCATAATTTATAGCTTCTTCTAATTGTGCAAGGTCAAGTTCGCCGTTTGAGTTAACACCGATATAATCAACCTTATACCCTTCTTTTTCAAGAGTTTGGTACAAATTCAAAACACAAGGGTGCTCGACTTTTGTTGTTATTATATGACGTTTATTTTTGTTCATATTCAAAACGCCGCGAATAGCAGTATTTGCGCTTTCAGACCCACAGGAAGTAAATAAAATTTCTTTTTCATTTGCGGCATTAAGAAAGTCTTTTATAACACCTCTTGAATCTCTTACAGTATGATTTGCCTTTTTAGCAAACTCATATATACTTGAAGGATTGGCATATTCTTCTTTAAAATACGGAAGCATAACCTCCAAAACTTCAGGCGCAACCTTAGTTGTCGCATTGTTGTCTAAATATATCAAATCCATTATGCCACCTCAATTACATCAATATTCTTATCAACAGTTTCTCTTAAAGTGCTTTCAACAAAAGCCTTAAGCGTCAAGTGTGAATTTTTACATCCTGAACACTTTCCTCTAAGTTTTACAAGAACTTTATTTCCATCAATGTCAACCAGAGTAATATCACCGCCATCTTTTTGAAGCTCCGGAGAAATCTGAGATTCTATAATTTTGTTAATCTTTAAGATTTTTTGAGCAGGAGAAAGCGTATTTTCCTCCTTTTGGCTTTCTTCTTTTTTATAATAAGTATCAATTATATCTTGAATAAGCCCCTTACATTTTCCGCAAGCTCCGCCTGCTTTTGTATAATTTGTAACTTCTTCAACTGTTTTAAGCCCATTTTGCTTAATCGCATCCCAAATTAAATTTTCTGTAACATTAAAACAAGTGCAGACAATTTTTTCTTCTTTTTTTTCATTGCGCAAATCATCAAGATCCGTCAAATCATCAAAATTTTTAAGAGCATCCTCTAATGCTTCATACCCCATAACAGAGCAATGCATTTTTTCAGGAGGCAAACCACCTAGTTGATCTGCAATGTCTTTATTAGTAATTTTCTTAACTTCTTCAACAGATTTTCCGATAATCATTTCTGTCAAAATACTTGAACTTGCAACGGCACTTCCGCAACCAAAAGTTTGGAATTTTGCATCCGTAACAATTCCATCTTTTATTTTTAAATATATTTTTAAAGAATCGCCACATGTAAGGGAACCTGCTTCACCGATAGCATCCGCATTGTCTATTTTTCCTACATTTCTCGGATTTCTGTAGTGATCCATTACTTTTTCTGAATAATCCCACATAGTATTTTCCTTATTTTTCTCTAACACTAACTACATTTTAACCCAAAAAAATACCAGCGTTTAGTTTTTAATTAAAAATTAATTATTCAAAAATATAAACTCGAAGACTTCCCGTAAAATCGCCCTATGCTTTTGTTGCAGGTTCCATACGGCTTGCAGGGTAAGGTAAAAGATTTTCATAACCTGCAAGTTGTGACATTTGTTCACCCCATTGCCAAATAATTTCATCTTCAGGAAGTTTATAAGAAATTGGTTTTCCAATATGAAGTTTTACATTACGTCTTGTAAAAGGTTTAAGTTTAGGATACCCGTCAAACCCCTCTATTCCGACAGGAATAATATCGGCTTTTGCATTCTTGGCAATCACAACAAAACCCTTTTTGACTTCATCAATTTTTCCATAAGGTCTTATTCCGCCTTGTGGAAAAACACCCAAAGACCAACTTGTAGAAAGGATATCCCTTACTGTTTTAAATGTAGCAATCTCAGGTTTTGATCTGTCAACTGCAAATGCTCCTAATCTTTTTACAAGCCAGCTTAGTTTTTCTTTAGGGTCAAACAATTCTTTTTTAGCCATATAAGCAATAGGCTTTCCGATTGCCATTGAAACCATAGGAGGATCAAAAATTGATACGTGATTTGCTGTATAAATAAATTTACCGTTTTTCTTCTCTTTCGGAAGATTTTCTCGACCGCTAATCTCATAGTTATAAAAAATCTTCATAAAGGAAACGACGACAACATAAAGAAAAGTCATATAGAATATTGTTCTGAATATTCCATATTCTGAAGGATACCTTCTATTATAATTTCTTTGTTTTCCAGCCATAACTCTAAACTCCTAACTAATTTTATTTTCAGCTTCAAGATATTTAAAGCCTGTCAATTCTTGGATTTGCTCAATCCATTGAGAAACAACCTGTTCGGTATCATCACTGTAAGGAATAGGTTTACCTATTTTGACGATAATCTGTCCCGAAAACGGAATTCTTTTAACCTCGTTTGTCCCGATAAGTCCGACAGGAAGCACCGCACATTTTGTAATTTTAGCAAGCCCCGCAAATCCTTTTGATATATTTTCGATTACCCCAACTTCACCTCTGGTTCCTTGCGGGAAAATACCAAATACCCACTTACTTTTTTTAATATTCATAACGGTTTTAATGGTAGAGGGGCTAAGGCTTTCTCTATTAACGGCAAAAGCACCCAACCAATCAATCCACCATCTTAAAAACCTTATATCAAACAATTCTTTTTTAGCCATGAAAGAAACCCGTCTTGGCAAAACCGCTGCAACAAGCGGTGGATCCAAAGTTGAAAGATGATTAGGACAAACAATATATGCGTTGTCTTTTGGGACATTTTCAAGCCCCTCAACTTTTAATCTATAAACAAGCTTTAATCTTATCATATAGAAAAACTTGCATACTATTATCTGAAAAAGCGAACGCCATCTATTAAAAGTTTCAACAGGTCTTTTTGAATAATTTTTAGGTTCTTTACTCATTATTTGTTTGACTCCCTTGTAAATATTATATATCAAAATAAATATTGAACAATAGTTATTTTTCTTATATAATTCACCTATATGGCAGTATTTAATAAGGAGAGTGTAATGACTTCAATGAAGAAATCAAACAACAAACTTGAAAATGAACTTTTTGAAAGCGTTTATGAAAAGACACCTGATTATATAAAACACCTTGATTTAATGAATTTTGACAACAAAAATGAATTCACTTTTACGCTAAAAAGAGAACATCTTGAAGCTTATGATAAAGAAAAAAATCCTGAAGGTTTAAACTTAAAAGAATGGTTTGCAAATTACGCAAAAGAAGCAAAAGTTTCAACAGCAGGCATAAGAGGCCCGCAAAACATTCTATTTCCGCAAGACACAAGATTTCCGATTAACCTAGTCGGAATAGTTCTTGCAACTTTAGCAAAAGCACTTGTTGCAAGAGAAAAATATCAGGGAAAAGAAATTCTAAAAATAGCAGGCAGAGAAGTGAGATACAATTCTGACCTATACTTGGAAGCCATTGCAAGAATTCAGGCAGCTCAAGGAATTAAAACTCTTGTACCCGAAGGCAGAAAAACAATTCCTATATGGCTTGCATCATTTTTGGCATTCAAACTTGATCTTCTTGGAGGAGAATACATAACGTCTTCTCACGGAATTTCCGTAAAAAATGCAACAAAAGATTTGAACTCTCAAGGAAGCCAATATCTTCCGGAAGAAAGCCTTGAGTTTGTTGATAAAATCAAAGAAATTTTTGAAGAAACCGAGAAAAAAGGAATTTATGAAATAAGAATTGCAAAAAACGACAGTCCGCTTATAGATGAAAAAATAATGAAATCACTTGAAGACGGTACAAACCTCTATGTTGAATACCTAAAATCAGGGGTTGCCCAAAAGCATAACCTAAACTTAATTAAGAATTTAGAAGACAAAATCATAATAGAAAACGTTGGCGGCTCAGCATACAGAACTCTAAGCAGAGTTTTGAAAAAGCTTGACATTTCGGAAAAATTTGTATGGTTTAACACAGAAGAAGATCCATTCTTCCATTCAATCGGCAAATACGACCACACTCCAAAGGGAGAAAAAGCGTTCTATGATTATTCTGTAGATGCTACAGTTCTATCAAAACGCACTGACGGCAAGAAGTATTTCCCTGTAATTGAGACAATGCACTACGAAGAAAAGCTTAAAGACATGCCATATTTGACAACTGTTTTGATTACGGATCCTGATCATGACAGACTTACAATTGCGCAGAAAGAAACCATTCTAAGAGCTCCAAAACTTGAAGAAGCAGGAATTGATTACATTAAACTCGATGACAAATCAATTTTAACAATTTTCACAGCAAATCAGGCATTCTTAATGCTTATGGATTTTCAGGCAAAACAACTTAAAGCACAAGGATTGTGGGACAATCACCCAAGATTTATGATAAAAACAACAGCATCAGCCCTCAGCTGGGATGAATGGGCAAAACATCAGGGAGTTAAAGTTGTGAACGTCCCTGTTGGCTTTAAAGAAATCGCTAACATAATGAAAAAAGTCGAATTAAAACTTAAAACCAATCCCGATAAAGAAGTTTTGGTAGACGACGTATTTTCAAACACAATCAATCTCGGCGTAAATCCACGTTTGATTTTTGCAGGAGAAGAAAGCGGCGGAATGATTATGGGAACTGAAGATCTTATAAAATCAAATTCCGGAAGATTTGCAATCGCAATGAGAGAAAAAAGCGCAACTGAAGCAATAATTGTTGCTTCCGCCTTGATTGCAAGCCTTCAAGACGTATCATTGTCAAGAAATTTAGTCAGAATCTTCGACGAATGCTCGATAAAAGGCCGATATGACACAAGAATTGATATAGCTTATTACAACGAATCCGAGCCTGATATTGAAAAGCTTAAAAAATCAAAAACTGAAGGCGAAAAGAAAAGAACAGAAAACGATTTATTTTATCTAACAATGGCAATAGCTGTCAAAGAAGGTAAAATGACTCTTGACGACGTTAAAGAAGTTCTAAATGATGCTTTCAAAAGTCTTTGTTTCGACAATCTGTTGTCAATAAAATTTGTTGGAGATGGCACCTATCTTGAATTTAACGACAAATTTATAGAAATTCGCCCGTCAGGAACTGATGCAAAAACAAAAGCTTACGGAGCAGGAATTGATAAAAATGTTCTTGAACTTTATGCAACAAACATGGGTAACTACAGCGGCTTTAGAACAGAAATTCACAAAAAATACATTGATGATAACTTCTATAACTCTGCCAAAGACAAAGCTATGGATTATTATCTTGCATTCGTGGATAAAGACGCTAATAACGAAAAGTTTGAAATTCCGGAATACAATTTTTAATATTTGAAAACTTAACTCCAAGGGCATCTTTTTAATATAAAAAGGTGCCTTTTTTAATATAAAAATTAAAATAAAATGCCTGGATTATTAAAATATGCTATAATCAGTTCATGAAATTAAGAGAAATTTATAGTTCAGAAAAAACAACTATATCCTTTGAGATTTTCCCGCCAGATAGCGAAGATAAATATCAAAAATTACAAGAAGAAATAAGCATTTTGAATAAATATACCCCGCAATTTTTCTCACTAACTTACGGGGCTACAGGCAAAAAAAGTCATACTTATAAAAATGTTTTAGAAAAATTAAAGCAATCCATAAACACAGATATAATGCCCCATATAACCTGCATTAACCGCTCAAAAGAGGATATTGATGAGCATATAAGTTTTTTAAAAACACTTAAAACAGAAAATGTCCTTGCACTAAGAGGAGATTACCCTGAGGATAGTAACGAAATTTGCAATTACTTTTGCTATGCAAACAACCTTGTTGAATACATTAAATCAAATACTGACTTTTCAATAGCAGTAGCTGGCTACCCTGAAGGTCATTTGGAAAGCAAAACGATAGAAGATGATATTAAAAATTTAAAAAAGAAAGTTGAAGCTGGCGCCAATGCCATTTTTACCCAGATGTTTTTTGAAAATGATAAGTTTTTTGCCTACCTTGAAAAACTTGAAAAAGCAAAAATACAAGTTCCTGTAATCGCTGGAATAATGCCGATTATCAGTTCTAATCAACTGGAAAAAATTATGCCGCTTGCACGAGTAACCATTCCGGAAAAATTAAAAAATAAAATTCTACAACACTTTCATGACAATGATTATATTAAGCAACTTGGTATAGAATTTACCTCAAAACAATGCGCAGAATTAATTGAAAACAAAGTAAAAGGGCTTCACTTTTTTACACTTAATAAAGCATTTTCGACATCAAAAATTTTAGATAACATTTTATAACAGGAGGAATTATGGAAAACTTAAACAAACATATTGAACACACACTGCTTAAACAAGATGCAAAGGAAGAAGATTTTATAAAACTTTTTGAAGAAGCAAAAAAATACGATTTTCTTGGAGTCTGCGTAAATCCGATGTATGTAAAGCTTGCAAAAGAAAACCTAAAAGCAAGTAACGTAAAAATCGTGACTGTAGTAGGGTTTCCTCTAGGCGCAAACAGACCTGAAGTAAAAGCTTTCGAAACAAAGTTAGCTGTAGAAGACGGAGCCGATGAAATTGATATGGTAATCAACGTTACAGCATTAAAAAACAAGGATTATGAATTTGTTAAATATGACATTGAAACCGTAAAATCAGCCTGCAAAGATAAACCGCTGAAAGTTATTCTTGAAACAGATTTGCTTGATAAGGATGAAATCAAAAAAGCATGCGAAATTTGTATTGAAGCAAAAGCTGATTTTGTAAAGACCTCCACAGGATTTGTGAAAAACGGTGTTGGCGCAAAGGTTGAAGATGTTGAATTGATGTATAAAACTGTTTCGCCATACGGTCTAAAAGTAAAAGCTTCAGGCGGAATAAGAGATAAAGAAACAGCAATAAAAATGCTTGAAGCAGGGGCTGAAAGACTTGGAACAAGCAGCGGTGTAAAAATTATTGAAGCGAATTAAGTTTTTTAAAATTTAGCTTATTATCGCTAAACAAAGCTTTTTTATAAAATAACTTTGACCATGCTATAATATTCATTAAAATAAGGAAGTAGTATGGGTGATGAAGATAAACAATTTGATGCCACCCCAAGGAAACTTGAACAGGCAAGAAAAGAAGGTCAGGTTGTAAAGTCTAAAGATTTTTCAACAGCCGTTTCGTTGCTTGTTTTATTTACAGCAATAGTCGGTGTTGCACCATTTATTTGGGACCAAATTGCACAACTTTTCACGCTTATGTACGAGCAAATTCCAACTGCCCACTTGGACGAAGTCGGAATGGCATATATTTTTACAATTACTGTAAAAGCAGCATTATTAATAATCGGCCCAATACTTTTTCTTGCATGGTTTGTCGCAATTTTAGCAGACTTTATACAAGTAGGACCGCTTGTGGCAACTGCTCCTTTAATGCCAAAACTTGATAAACTTAACCCGACTAAATATTTCAAAAATATTATGTCTATTAAGACTCTGTTTGAACTTTTTAAAAACATTGTAAAAGTTATTCTGCTTGGTTATATTGGCTGGGTTGTTTATATGGATCACATTGAACATATCTTAATGCTTGCTGCAATAGACAACAACTTTGCAGTTTTGATAGAATTCGGAAAACTTATTACGGAATTTATTTTCAAAGCATGCATTGCCTTTTTAGTAATCGCAGCCGCAGATTATGGTGTTACTAAGTGGAAATTTTTAAAAGACCAGAAAATGTCATTTAAAGAAATTAAAGACGAATATAAAAACACAGAAGGTGATCCAAATGTTAAAGCCGCACTTCGCCAAAGACGTATGCAAATGCTCCAAAGAGGCATGATGGATTCAGTACCTGATGCCGATTTTGTCGTTACAAATCCAATACATATAGCATGCGCACTTAAATATAAAGCTGAAGAAATGGATTCACCAACACTTATCGCTAAAGGCACAGAGCTTATTGCAAAGAAAATTATACAAATAGCAAAAGATCACAATGTTCCTGTTATTGAAAACCCGCCTGTCGCAAGAGCTTTATTCAAAATGGTAGACCTTAACCACCAGATTCCGCCTGAATTATACAAAGCTATCGCTGAAATTTTACTTTTTGTTTACAACTTGAAAAATAATCCTAATAGAAGTACAATAGTGAAAGAGCCTAAGACTAAAAAATAATCATGATTATGCAAGAACAAAACATATTACAAAAATACCTTGATATAGTTAGGAAAGTTGCAAAGGTTGAACATCGAAGAATACCTTCTCATATGGTTGAATATGAGGAACTTTTATCAATTGGTATTATTGCTGTACAAGGTATTGTTACAAATAAAACACCAGAACAGCTTGAGAAATATAACCTTGCATATATAGCGACAGCGGTAAGATGGGCGATAAGAAATGAGCTTCGTATTAGATATAAATGGTATTCAATGAAGCATGCAGCTGATGATGAAGTATCGCCAGAAGAAGAAGTTGAAGGAATGGATATGCAAAAGGCTAAAGTCCGAGAAACCATTTACGAAACGGTTTTATCTATTGACGGACTTGCAGCTGCTGCTAGCGATAACGATTCTCCTTTTGATTTTCTAAAAGATCCTCACGCAAAACCTGATGAACAGGCTGAAATTACAGAATTAGGCAGAATGATTAGAGCTGCAATATCAAAGCTTCCTCCAAAAGAAAGAACCGTTGTTGAATATCGATTCTACAGAAACATGCAAGTAAAAGATATTGCTACTCAAATCGGTCTTTCACCATCCAGAGTCACACGTATTGTTCAATCATCTTTGAACTTCATTAAAGAATACTTAAATAACCACGAGCAGTATGACTATTAAGCTTTAGTCTTATTATCTTTGTCATCAACATTTACAATACGACCGTCTGATTTTACGGTTATTGGTTTTGTCTGTTTTTTTATGTACTGAGCAACAACAACATCCTTGTCGTGATCAAAGATTTTTTTCGCATCTTTAAGTCTGTGAGGCAAACCTAAACCGCCATCTTCACCGATAATACAAAAATCATCAGAAGCTACGGAATATTTTTTATCTTTACGCGGATTGTTAATATCTATCGGATGCTCTTGGTTGTTTTTATCAACAAAAGACATTGATAAAAGCTTTCCTTGGTTATCGAACGAATACTTCAACCCAGAAACCTGTACAATTCCAGGGCGATGAGAGCTTGATTTTACTGAAACTTCTGTACGTCGTTTTATAGCATTAACTATTTCTTCTTCTGTTAAATCAATTACTACAACTTTATTGGCAAAAGGTGAAATTACGGCTAAATCTCTTGTATCAACTCTTCCGGATTCAAATTGACCTCTAATATTACCTGAATTCATCAGAGCAATATCAGTTCCAAGCATATCTTTCATCGCATCTACAATAAAGTTACAATGAGCATTTTCCTGTACATACATATCTTTCGGAAAACTTTCTACTTTTGAAAGATACCCAACAATCTCAGGTTTACCCAAAATTTTCTCAAATTCTTTACGTGCAACTAGATTTCTGCCATAGCGCTCTGTCTTGCCGACATTATTTTGAGCTTTTGTTATAACCCCATCTTTATTAAATTCAAGGTTTAGAACTCCAAAATTTTTACCGTCACGTCCAACTTGGGTTATAACGACAGGCTCTCCGTTTGGAGAGTAAAACAGATTCTTACCTTCTTTTACATCTTCAAGAAGATTATGAGTATGTGCGCCAAGTATTACATCAATACCCTTAACTTGTTGAGCAATTTTAACATCATTTCCATACCCGGAATGGGAAAGAAGTATAATTTTATTTATTCCTTGTTTTTGAAATTTATCAACTTCACTCTGAATTGCTTTAATACTCTTATCTAAATCAGGTTCAACCGAAAGTTCAGGTAAATGCTCCTGCAATTTTACATGCAAAGCCATATCACTTGGGACAAGACCGATTATACCGTATTTGTTTCCGTTAATTTCCTGTACGTAGGATTTTTCAACATATTTGCTTAACGGATTAGTTTTTGGAGGATTCATATTTATACCAAGCAATTTATATTTTTTATCATCTATCAATTTTACAAATTGCTGCGTCGGCATATCACATTCATGATTTCCCATAACCGTTGCCATTATTCCAGCAAGATTTAAAAACTTATCAGCTGTTTTGACTGATTTTTCGTCCTCACCCAGCATTATGTCGCCAGATGCCAATTTTAATTTATCATTACCTGATGGAACAAAGCTATCAAACTGAGTAACAGCACTAATTAACCTTTCCATTCTTATATTTTGACCGTGTAAATCATTTACATAAAAAATACTCGTCTTGACAGGCGAGTTGTTATCATCTTTTTTATTTTGCGCAGGGCTTTTCTGATAAGCATTTTTATATTGCTTTAAGGGGGGTGTATTCTGATATGAATTAAAATTTATCATAATATTTACCTTGTTTTATTCTTTCTAAATCTGCTAAATATTTTTTTTTGCTTTTAAAAGTAAATTGTGACAAAAAATTAAGCTGCATTTTGAAGAGTTTCAGCTTGGGATAATTGTTTTTTCTTCATTTCCTTATATGATTTCAATCCTTCTACCCAGTTTTCAACAAGATTTACATCTTCTTTTACTACAGACTGAGGTAGTCCTGCATGATGAATTTTTGGGAGTAAAATATCCGCCCTGTATTCAATTGCTGATGGAATATCATCATCAGTATCATTACATATATAAACCAAATTACCGGATTTATCATATTTTTGTCCTGTTATTGTAATTTCATGACCATTTATAATTTTATTATTTTTATCAACTTCTGTATAACCTATTATTACATTTTCGCCCAAATTGAGAGCATCTGAAATTTGTTTTTTCATTGTTTCAAAATCTGTTTCATAGCCCGTAAGACATGCATCATCATCTACAGTCTGGTAAGTAACTGAAATTTTGTTTTTATCTTCTACTACTGATTCTGTAAATGTCTTTTCAAATTCAATTAAGCCTTTGTCATTATTGTTAAACTTACCTTTGCGCTTGTCACTTAAGCTATCATAAGTCTGCTGCGAGCCGACTTGCATAAATGTTGACTGCATCAATACATCAAGAGCGGATCTTTCATTTGAATCTCTATTTGTAGTCTGAATTCTGGCTCTAATTATTGCGTTTTTGTCAGGTGCAAAGGTAATATTTGCATTATCATAATCATCCATTTTAAATGGAATTTCAAATGCATTCAAAAGCCAAACAGAATCTAGTGTATTATCTGTAAGATTTTTCATTTTTATATTCTTCTTAACCGACATTGCAGGAGAGGTTAACCCTTCCGCAAATCTAGCAAATTCAGCGGGCATTTTTTTTGCAAGATTAAATTCTATACTTGATGCAACGCAAGTTCCTGAATGCACTACGTTTATATCCGTTTCCGCTGATTTTCGCTGAGTTGTATCAAGTTTGTTGTCCTTCATATAATTTTCAAGTATATGTTCTCTTATATTTACAGGAATATCACCAAACTGTTGAGTTATAATATGCGGATCGGCAATGGTTGCTATGGTATTTTTTAGAATATCTTCCCGAGAAAGACCTTGTGCTCGATCATTTACTGCTATATTATACAAATTATCAAGAACAGTAGAATTGTCATTTGACTCTGAATTTAATAAAACACCTGACTTCAAAAGTGTTTTCATTTTTTTCTTTGTTGAACTGTCCAAGTAAGATAATACTGTATTATATTTATTTTTCTCTTCCTGACTGTTTAGTCTTGTTCTTAATTTTGAAGCTGCAAAGGCCGGATTAAAAGGAATTCTGTCATTACTAATCGGATTTGTAGCATAATTGTTTACCTTAATTTCAGGAGCATTTCCACTAACTTCAACTTTTCCGGCACGTTTACCTGAGGTTGTGTTATAATTATAATATGTTGGATATGAACCTACTGAATACACTACAATACACTCCGATTATTTATATAAACAACAATAACTCAAAAAAATTGCTATATTAAATTATTTAAGTTAAAAAATGTAAAGAGGAAATATTGGAACAAATTAAAATTAAACCACTTACAAAAGAACAACTTTTAATTTCAGCATCCAGATTAACAAGATTTAAATATACTGAAATTAAATACCTTAGAGTTTTCAAAGACATAATTACCGGAAATCTTATCTACCCCAAATATAAAAAACAGGAACTTGATGAATTTGACTATGAAACAGTAAAAGATTTAGCCGAAAAGATTATTAATTTTTCGCTTTGTAAACTCGGAATTGAAGAAGATAGTGATTATCTCATAAACCAAAGACTTTACGATTACGAAAATGCTGTTTTTAAAATAAACCAACAAACCGAAAAACTTTTGAAAAACAAAATTAATTATAAGGGAATAACAAAACTTTTTGCTGAAAATGAGGTTAATAACCTTAGGTGGCTTAAGGCTTTAGGAGAAGAAACGGATCTTACTAAAGCTCGAGAAAAAAACTCACTACATTTTCCTGTAGAAAAAGTTATAATATGTGAAGGGATTACGGAAGAAACACTTCTTCCTGTATTTGGTGAAGTTTACGGATTTAATTTTGATAAAAACGGAGTTCATATTATTTCTGCCGGAGGCAAAAACCAAGTTGTAAAAACATATTATGAACTTTCTGAATATCTTAAACTGCCAATATTTATTTTGCTTGATAGGGATGCTGAAGAAAATCTTCGAGCTGTAAACCATAAACTTAGAGAGATTGATGAAGTTTATATTTTGGCAAGCGGAGAATTTGAAGACCTTTTACCGCAAAGCCTTGTTGAAAGAACTTTAGGTTATGCTTTTGAGAATATTTCACTTCTTGATATTAACCTTCTTGATTCTGACAAACCTAGAGTTAAAATACTTGAAGAAATATTCAAAACAAGAGGGCTTCACGAATTTAAGAAGGCAGAATTTGCTAATCTTGTTAAAATAAACATCCAAAATAAGTCTGATCTTTCTGATGAAATTATAAGGATTTTAGAAAAAATAACCGCAAACAAAAAGGAACTTATTTAAAGTTCCTTCGTAAAATGGAGTTTAAAACGTTAAAATGCAATTAAGCTAATATTAGTTTCCGACTAATCTCAAAGCTTCTTCTAAGAGTTCCTTATTTGTTGAAATAAGTTTATTTGAAATTTCTAACTGCAATTTAGCCATTTGAAAATATGAAATATTACCTCTAAAATCAGCATTTGACATTTCTAACAAGCCTGAACGAATTTCACCCATACCAAGAACAGGCTTTCCAGATTCTTCTGTTTCAATAAAATAACCTTCTTTAATTTCATATAAAGCTGCTGCGTTATGGAAATTACGTGTTGTTATTCTATATAAAGGAATTGTTCTTTTACCGCCATCGGCTTTTCCATAAATAGTACCGTCTTCTTTAATTTCGTAATCGTCGTACTTACCTAAAAATTTGCCATTGCTCGGATCTATCCAAAGTTTTATATTGGTCGTCGGGACATCAAGTGCTCCACCATTCAGTGCTGTCTGCTCATACAAATCCTGAGAAACAGTCTTTGTACCTTGCATTATTTCACCCTTATCATTCAAAATATAACCTTGAACGGTATTTCCGTTTTTTGCACGATAAACTCCTTCACCGTCAAACGTAAATTCGCCAAGACGTGTGTATACACTCTTGCCTTCCGGAGTTTTTGTTAGGAAAAAACCTTTACCTTCCAAAAACAAGTTATCCTTTGATGTACCTGGGGTTGATTTACCCTGATCGGTTTTCTTGTCATAACCGTCGGCTATCGCTCCGCCTAAAAAGGTTTTAAAGTTTACCTGTTCTTCTCTAAACCCCGGTGTGTAGACGTTTGTCATGTTATGAGCAATTACATCCATCCAGTTCTGGGTTGACTTTTGGGTGTTCAACGCCGTGGTGTAAGAATCATTCATTATCATTCTCCTTATCTTTACGTTTTTCGGATTCCTGTTCACGATCTTTATATTTGCTGTATGTAAGTTCGTTATACGGTAGATTTTCTTCATCAAAACGATTTCTTAAATAAGAAATGTTATTTCTTAAATATGCTTCAACAGCCTTATCTCCAGGAATAAAATTTGCATTTAGGTTGCCGTCTTTATCTACCCTCATTACAACTGAAACATCTTTGTCAAAATCAATTCTGAAAGCTTTGCCGGTTTTCATTGAATCAGCTAGGGCATCCATTAAAACACTTGAAACTTTAGCCGTCTTTTGAACTTCCTGTACTTTAGCATTATTTAAAGATTTTTGAAATTCTCCTGCTATACTTGACATTGTCATATCTGTCTTGGTAACTAAATTTGCAAAAAATAAAGCATCCCCATCTGACATTGAAATTGAGGCATAGTCAATTTTTGCTGAATTAGTAAATACATCCTCACTAATTCCTGCTTTAAACGATGCGTTATTTATTTGATTTATTCCGTTTGATTTTGTATTAAGCTTCAACATCTCTGCTATCTCATCAGAAAGCATTGCAGACTGAGGATTTTGCTGATTTTGCCCATTTTGTGAATTCTGTCCAGATTGATTTTGGGCATTTTCTTCCTGCGCTTCGTTTTTAACTTGATTGTCTTTTGTGTTTTCTGTCTTTTGAGCTTTATCTTCTCCTTTAGACGAAACTTTAGCATCGTCATCGGAAGATGTTTCTTCTTTTGCCTGAACCTCTTTAGTATCACTTTCTACTGCTTGCACTTCCTTATCAGCTGTTTCTGTTTTTGATGATGATATTGATTCCAACTGAAATTTAAAAGCTTCGTTGCTTTGATTTTTTGAATTCTGATATGCTGCTATATAATTATTTTTTTCACTTCCCGTTGAAATAACGGTTGTATCTATATTCATTTAGCCCTCCAGTTGTTCAAGCTGTCTTAAGATTTCTGCGGCGTCTTCTTCCTCTTGACGCTCCTGCGACTGCCTGAAAAATCTTTGAACTCCGAGTTCGGAATATCCTTTTAATTCTGCTTTCTTTTCTTCTTCTAGATATGCCTCTCGGCTTTTTTCTTTGTGCTTTTCCAAAACCTTTACGGCTTGCTCTAGCTTTACCAATTTTGCTTTTTCAATATCCAATATTCGCTGAGCTTCTGCACGTATCTGTTCCAGTTGTTCTGCCTTTTCCCAAAGATGTATCAAATATTTATCGTAAATATCGTACATCATCGGATCAGCTTTCCGCATATTTATTTGGGTTTCTCGAATTTCTTCGTTATTTTTGCGGATATTTTCTTCTGCTATAAACACAGCCTGCTGCGCCTTTTGAACAACTAAGAGCTGTTCCTCTTTCTTTCTAATTCTGAAATCAAGTACTTTTTGCAGTCTGTATCTAAAAGGCATTTTTTACACTTTCTTATTGTCATTATCCGTTATTTTGAAAGTGCTACAAACATCTATTTGTATGATATTAGTTTAATGATATTTTTTTATTAGTCAATAATATGCACTCCCATACCGCCACCACGGGTTGTATTATTGTATGCATATCCTCCCCAATTGTCAGTAAATCCCTGATGTATACCACTTCCACCCATCCCGAAAGGAGGCATTGAAGGAATTGGTGGTGTTATACCAGTCGGATACCCTGTAAAAAAACGACTAGCCCTGCCTAATGTATTTCGCCAACCTGTTTGTGGCATATATCCGCCATAACAAGCATCATATTGAGATACTTGCGGCTTTTGAGTTTTTTGCTGCTGAGCAAGTAGTGCCGTTTCAACTTTCTTTAACCTTTTATCTAAATTTCCCGACTGAATCGTACCAAAAAGTTCTTCCTCAATTCGAGAAATTCGCTCTGGAACAGAATCTTCACTATAGGTTCTATTAAAAACGTTTTTTTCTATTTTAGAAAGCTCTTTATCTGAAATAGAGTTTGCATTATAGTTTACAAAAATATTATTTATTCTTTCTGACTCCTCCATTGTTGGAAAGGTCTTATTAAACATCTCTTTTTCAAGCCTGTTTAATCGTAAATTCATTGATTGATGCTCAAAAGATTTGCCATATACATTTTTTTCAACTAACGATAATCTCGGATCTTTAACAACTTTTTGAGTTTCAGAAACATTAATTATCGAATTAATTTCATCCTCTGACAAGCTTTTTGTATTATAACTTAAATCTAAATTTTCATTTTTTTCACTATCCATATATAACTTTCGACGCATTGTAAAAACATTTTTAAACATCCTATCTTGAATAGACTTTTCATCTTCACAAGAACATGTTTCACTAGCTTGAACCTCAGGAGCCTCTGAAACTCTATAGTACGAAGAATCCTGATACACCGGATAATAATTTCCATTATAAATTCGACCAAATGTATTTCCATAATAATATGGTCTGATTAAATTGCTTCCGTAATAACGATTATAATATCTGTTATACCCTCTTCCATAATGCCCGTAATAAGGTCGGACAAACGGATTAACGCTTCGATTATATGGAATTGGATGCGAAATTCTTATTACTCTGGGAGCTGCCAAAACTTCCGGGGCAATTAAAATCAATGCCAAAAACAAGGCTAATTTTTTCATATTTTTTCTCCTGTAACTCTTCGTTTACAAGTTAATACAGGAGAACACTTTTATCATTATCCGTCAGGCTATTCTGAAGGGTTATTTTGATCAATACTTTCTTCTATAGCATCTTGCTTACCATTTTCAAACGTAGAAATTATAGAAATAAATATAAAAGCTCCAATACAACCAATTAAATAAGACAAAGGAACAGCTAAAATAAATAACAAAATTGCAAGAACTGAGTTCCACAATTTTTTGCAAGTCATTACAGCACAACCTACACTTGCCGAAAAGATCATACCAAAAATCGGTCCCCATATATGTCCAATTTTTGTACCTATCGCAATACCATTTACTCCACATGCGACCTCATTAAACTTACAATAAGAAATTGAAATTACGGCACAAAAAAGACCCGCAAGTAAGCCGCCAACTAATACATAAACTATATAAAATCCTAAAGCATTTAATCCGCTTCTTTTTACTGATAAATCAAATAAATTCTTAAACACTCAACACCTCTTAACATATTTCCTGCAAAATATTTGTTGAATTAAACTTTTTAGGCGAATGTAAATTTATATACCCCTTCAAAAGTTCAAAACATACTAAACAAATTTTTTCTGTAGCTTTTTCTTCATAGACATTTTTTTTATCAAAATCGGTTGTTTCAAGACTTTTAAGAAAATCTCTTAGTTTATGATGCATAATAACAGAAATTCCATAAGCTTGATTACATTCCTTGCAAATAACTCCGCCTAGCGAAGAAGAAAAATACATGTTATCCTCTCCTAACTCACAGCCGCATTTTAAACAAGTATTAAGCTCCATGCCAAATCCTGACAATGACATCATTTTCATCTGAAATTTTAAAACCGTTAACAATACATCAACCTTATCAGAAGCTTCCGCAATTTTTTCTAATGCTTTATATAACAAATCAAAAATTTCTCCTGAACAAGGATCATCTTCAACTCCAAAATTTGTCACAACTTCGCTTATATAAAGAGAATAAAAGATTTTATCCATATTTTGACGAATCTTGTGGAATGTATTTAAAGCCTCTGCCTGACAAATTGTATCAAGGTTTTTGCCTTTATAAAGCATAAGCTTATTAGCAACAAGAAGATCCATTCTTGCCCCAAGTTTACTTTTAGGCTTCTTTACACCCTTGGCAACTCCTCTTATAAGCCCCTTATCCCGTGAATACATTACTATAATTTTATCTGACTCACTTAAATTATAAGCTTTCAGATTAATCGCGTCAGTTACAAAATTGTTCATCTTTATTGAAAATCTCTGTCTTTCCCTGATGTTGTACCATGGAATACACCTCGGAACATTTGCTTCAATTCATTCTTATCATCAGAATATTCAAGGGCAACTTCTTCCGATACCAAACCGTCATTATACAAGTTGTAAAGCGACATGTTCATTGTTATCATATTATTGAAAGATCCTTTACGAACAAGATCATATATATCTTCCAACTTGTCTTTTTCTATAAAATCTTTTACGGTTGGAGTTACAACTAAAAGCTCACAAGCAGGACGTCTGCCCATACCATCCTGCTGAGGAACTAATCTTTGAGAAACTGTTCCTCTCAAGATTTGCGCAATCTGACCTCTTACATGAAGTCTATCTGCTGGTTCAAACATATTTACTATTCTATTTACGGTTTGAACGGCGTCATTTGTGTGTATTGTTGCAAAAACCAAATGTCCGGTTTCTGCTGCCTTTAATGCACTTATAACAGTTTCTCTATCTCTGATTTCACCAATAAATATTACGTCAGGATCCTGTCTTAAAGCATATTTCACGCCATCAGGAAATGATGGTGTATCAATACCAATCTGACGTTGTGAAATTATAGACTTACGATTGCTGAATATAAACTCTACCGGATCCTCAATCGTAATAATATGCTTTGGATAATTTTGATTTATATAATCTATCAAAGAAGCAATAGTCGTAGATTTACCGCTTCCTGTCGGACCTGTAATTAACACCAAGCCATTATTCAATGTTGAAAACTGCTCTATTGATAATGGCAAATGCAATTGAGATACAGTTTTAATTTCATAAGGAATAGTTCTTATTACAAGAGAAAATCTGCCTAGCTGTCTGCTCAAATTCACACGAAAACGAGAACAACCTGCTATTTCATAAGCAAAATCCAAATCATAAATATTGTCTAGCATAGTATTATTAATGCTGGCAGGAAGCAATGTACCGTAAGCTTCATCTATGTCGGTAGCAGTTAGGACTGGCATGTTTATTTTTATAATTTTACCGTCTTTTCTTATTGCTGGATACTCATTCACAGCTAAGTGTATATCTGATGCTCCTATTGCAACAGCACGTTCCAAAAACGCAACTATATCAAAACTACTTTCCGCCATATTTTCCTCTCTATTCTTATTTTAAGATTATATCATTTTTGTTAGTATATGACAACATTTTTTTTAAAGCCCCATTTATTTAAATGATTTATTACAATATTGTAACAATACTTTAATTACAGGCAATTTATCAGCATGAAAATACTTTATATAAATGTAAGGGATTTTAAAAGTTATGATTGGATAAAAATAATAAAAGTTGTTTATATAG
The DNA here is from genome assembly GCA_944326525.1 of Candidatus Gastranaerophilales bacterium. Taxonomy (GTDB): domain Bacteria; phylum Cyanobacteriota; class Vampirovibrionia; order Gastranaerophilales; family Gastranaerophilaceae; genus Scatenecus. The sequence continues at coordinate 42,993 of CALVEG010000003.1, read as the reverse complement.
CAGGACGAAATTAAAGAAAAAGTTTTTTTATACTCTCTCTCTTAATATCCTCGTGTTTATTTAATGTTGCCTACTTTCAGGCAACTTTTTTTTGCTTTTAAGAGAACGAAAAAGTTCTTGCAATTCTAACATATAAGGATTAAAATACGCATGTAATATGAATAGCGGTATCGTCTAGTGGTTAGGACGGGAGATTCTCATTATTCTTTACCGCAACAACAGGTAACAATTAATGAAAGAGCATGATACTGAAATGCTTATTATTACTTAATTTTATAGAAATGCAAATGTTACCTTTTTTCATGTTTTTTTATACATTTTCAGCATTTTTACCAACATTTTGCCAACATTTTTGGTGGATGAAAGTGAATTATATAGTCTATAATATAGAGCTAATATCATAATAAATATTACATACTTTTCAAAATTATTTAAACCTGGTATTATTGCTTTATGTCAAAAGCAAGATTGAATAATCAACAATATAACTATATAAAATTTTGTTCATACTTATTAAAACATTATGAAGAATTTAAACTCAATGAAATTTTTAATATTCTAGAGGATCGTAAAAATAATTTAAAAGCATATAAACAAACTATTAATCATAGCAAACCTATTGATTTTATGGATTTAGTTTCTATAAATTTATTAGGACAATTTATAAAACCTGAGTATATATTACATTTTGATTTGATTAATAAAATTATTTATTATATTTCTAATGTATTTTTTTATTTAAATGGTTTTTCTTCCAAATATCTACAGAATATAATTTTAGATAGCTCGATCTATGCCGAAAAACATGAAATGATTAAGTCACTTTGTGATTTTGTGATAAGTAATAAATATATTGTAATTTATGATCGAAATTATCAAAATAAAAATATTTTGTTTAAAATTTTATTCATAGGCGATCTGAAACAGTATAATAAAGAAATAAAAGAAACAAGAGCATACGCAAATGAAATAACAGGACGGATATCTTTATTTAATACAAGTAAAACTGTTATAGATAACAAGTCTAAGCGTGGTAGACCAACGCAAGAAGATTTCGCTCAAGTTATGTTGATGATCGATAATGATTACATAAACAGTGGTATTTGTGGCGTATCAAGAGTGTTAAACAAAATTAAAGCTGTAGTTTATGGCAGAGTTTATAAACTTGAAGAAATTGCTAAAGATATAAATGGTAATGAATCAGAACAAAACTACTTAAATAAGGAAAATGAACTAAACAACTCCAAAAAAAAATTTAAAAAAGTACTTGATTTACCTAAACAACGATATACTACGGATTTTGCTAATTATAAAATTATTGCAACAGAGATTTTTCGTATCGCAAATGATATATCATTCAAAACAATTAATGCAACGTGTGAACTATGTGATCCTACAAACAAAAATATTAGAAAATGTGAAAATTGTAGACGAATATTTAAATTGCTTTCAATGTTAACATATAAAAAAAATGGTAAAAAACGTGAAGCTAAAAATATAGAAGCCTCAGTTCGTGACTTGAATAAAAAATTTACAGATCCTGATGAGTTACGATCTAAAAGAAGATTTTATTTATTAGGAATGTTACAAAATGTAAAAAATGTAGATTCAGAAGTTGTAGATATTATCAAGACGGCTAACAACCTTATAAATCAACAGTATTATTAAAAATACATGGAATAATTCAGAAATAAATATTTTTATAAGTCAGCTTATGTTTTTCTAGAAATGCTTTATTATTGGCTTTATTTCTGATAAGAATACTAAAATTTTAAAAAATAATAATTACTTTTTTTCTGATTTAGCCTTAAGGAAAAAAGCAATTATTATTTTTTGTTATTTTGGCTTAATTTGACTATATCATTTTTATATGTAAAACTATGACAAGAACAAAAGGAGAATATACGAAATGACAAACAATACATACGAACATAAAAAAATGCCTCAACTGATTTTACTAGTTGACTTCCCTAAAAAGTATAAATTTATAACTTTAGGGAAATTAAGACAATTAGTATTCTGCAAAGACATTAACGGTTTTGATAAAGTTGTAGTCAAAATCGGACGTAGAATTTTACTAGATGAAGATTTATTTTTCGCATGGCTGCGAGAACAAAATCCTAACTGGAATTCTGAGGAGGTGTACATCAAAGCTAATTAAAATTTTTTGAACAATTAAATAATAATTGTTCGAACTGATTTCTGTCAAACTCTGACATTGAAACTTTAAAATCGGTTCAAATCAGGTAATCACAATTATCGTGCAGGTTGTGGTTCAGTTGTAATGCACGAAAAGGTGCACAACTAAATCAAACTCAAGAAAGGAGAAGTAAAAATGAGTAGAAAAAAATTTTTGTGTGATAGTATTCGTATCCATAATGTCCCTGTCAAGTTTGTTGACAATGGAAAAATAGCAATTGCCGCTATAGTACATACGGAATCAGATGAAGAATTATTCTTTTTAACACCTGAGAATGCAAAGCGGCTACAATCTCGGCTTGCACCCAAAGCCCCTTACTCATATACAACATATTCGTTTTATGAGCCAAAGGAAGTAGAACTGGAAATAATGGATATGAATGAAATATAAAACTGTAAAATTAAATAATATATGCATGACAGATAACGCTTAGGCTAAGAATTTTACATCTGTCAAATACAGTAACCACAACTATAGTGTAAGTAGTGGTTTAGTTGGAATGCAAAAAATATTTAAAAACTAAAGAATTGAGTATCAACTCTAGTACGGGATGAGATACAGTGTAGTAATACGTACAATAAAGGAAAATCAAAATGGAAACAAAAGCAAAATTTATTCAGCTTAAACAAAAGGTTAAACAACTGCACAAACTTGTTGATGAAATCAATGAAATGGAATTAATGCCACAGCTTAAGGCTAGGTGTTACATTGCAGAAATTTTTGGAGAATATGCTAAAAATAATTGCGTAAAAGAAATACCTGCAGAGCAAAACACAGAACAACAAAAAGAATAAACTAACTAAAATGCAAGGGAAAATGGTACTATTACAGGCATTAAACTGTAATCAAAAAAAGTAAATAAAAAAATGTAACATGTGTATGTATACCGTATGCAGTATACAGTGCAATTAATGTTAAAAGGTTGTTTTTACTTTTGGATTGGTGCTTACACACCAATGCAAGACAGGGGCTAGGGTACTCCTGCACAGTCGTTATTGTACCAAGACTGATATACCCGTTAAAGCCCCTTGCTCTTGGAAACATTACGAAAAGAAAAATAAAAACAGAAAGGATTTTTAATATGCAAATTTTTCAATATAAACTGCAAGGTATTGCAATAATGTTTGAAAATTTAACAGAAAATATTGCAATACATTACAAATCGGCTATACAAAAAACTCAAGGCAAAAAACGAGTATTTCACAAACCTGATGAAGAACTTAAAACTGTTCAAAAAATGATTAATAAAGTTTTTCAACTATATTTACCAAGACCGGATTATTTATATACAGGATATAAAAAATGTAGGATTATAGATCTGATAAATGTTCATAAAAACTCTCGTAATGCAGTTGTTTTGGACGTAAAAAATTTTTATGGAAGTGTAAGTAAAGAACGGGTGTTTAAATTTTTAACAGATGATTGCCAGTTAAATAAAAACACAGCAGAAATAATACTTAAGCTGATAACGTATAAAGATACTCTGCCTCTTGGCGTGCCAACAAGTAATATCGTGAGTTTTTGGGCTTGTAAATCTGTATTTGATAAGATTTATAATTACTGTCAAGATTTAGGATATAATATGACACTTTACGCAGATGACATGGTGATTTCAGGTAATATACAAAATCCAGTAACTGTAATTTCAACAGTACAAAAAGAATTACTAAAAGCAGGATTAAAACTAAACTATCGTAAAATTAGGATTTACGGAAAAAGAAAACGTATTATGAATATTCACATAAATTCTAAAGGCAGATTGAGTGTTGATTATAAACTACGGCGTTCAATAAATTACTTGAAGGCAAAACCGATACTATCAGAACAAGAAAAATTAGTTTTGCAAGGTAAATTAAATTATGCACGACAGATTGAAAGAAGAACTTAGCTTATCTTGATCAATTAGCCTGTTTTTACGGCACAAGAAACGTGCCGTTTTTCTTGTACTTTGGGGGCTATAAAGAAAATACAGATATAATACGGATAAATAAAACAAGTATTCTATAAGTAAAAATCGGCTAAAAAATTAATTTTTTCGAGTAGCAACGTCAGTAATAACAAGGCTATGCAACATTATTTAGAAATTTATACAGATTAACAGTAGAAGTCTTGAACTGTTTAGCGATAACAGTTTTGGGCACACCACAGTCAAGTAATTTAATAATAGTGTCTTTATGCTCATCAAGTTTAGATTTACCTTTGCCTTGCGGACGACCAAGTTTTAAGCCGTTTAATTGTTTTGCATGTAAAGCCTCTTTTGTTCTAAGGCTTATTAATTCTCTTTCGATTTGAGCAACAAGTGCGAAAACCGTTGAAGTTACTATAGAAGTTATAGTTTTGTCGGATGTACAAAAATTTTCTTTCAAAGAGTAGAGCGTAAAACCTTTCTGTTGAGACATATCAATAATTTCAAATATTTGAGAAACAGAACGTGCAAGCCTTGAAAGTTCAGGAACAATTAACACATCTCCCTGTTTAATATTTTCAAGCAGTTGACCTATAAGCCTTTGTTTGTAATGTTTTTTACTTGTTATGTGTTCCTCAATAAATTCAACATTTCCTAGTTTTTGAGAATTTGCAAACTTAAGTATTTCAAGTTTGTTCTTTTCTGTATCTTGCAGAACTGTACTAACTCTTAAATATGCATAATTTGTCATAAAAATGCCTCCTGTAAACTAAAAACGCATTATTCCTACTTTTATTTTACACATCTATTAACCAAAACACGACCCTTTTCGGTTTATAGATTTACCAACGGTTAACGGTCGTTTTGGGTTGATACAATAGGTAGTAAGTATATTGACAAATTGTCTGCTATAGAGTACACTATAAATATGGAACAAAGAATTGTCAAAATTGCAGCACTTGAAAATGAAAAAGTACCATTCATAGAATGGCTAGATTCACTTGACAAAACAACAAAAGCCCGAATACAAAGCAGATTAATAAGACTTTTAGAAAACAATTTTGGTGACCATAAAAAAATAGATAATGAAATCTCCGAATTACGATTTAAGTTTGGAGCAGGCTATAGAATTTATTATACAGAAATAGATAATGTAATTGTATTATTGATTAATGGCGGAGACAAATCTACTCAACAAAAAGATATAGAAAAAGCCAAAAATATACTTCAAGAATGGAGAAAGTTACAATGAAAGAATTAAAACATACAATAGATTTAGAAAATTATATAGTTACTGATTTAAAATCAGATGAAGAAATTAAACTGTTTCTAAATGCAAGTTTAAAAGATTATTTGGAAGATGGTGATTTTAATTCTTTTTATCGTGCATTAGAAATTGTCATAAAAGCAAAAGACACTGTATCAGGTTTTGCTAAAAAAGTTGGAATGTCAAGAAGTCATTTATACAGTTTGTTTAAAAGTGAAAAAGAACCAAAATTCTCAACTATAGCAAAAATATTTCAAGAATTAGGCTATGAGCTTGAAGTAGCATAGATACTTTAAATATTAAGTTTTATTTAAAATTCATATAGACATTATGGTATAAAATGTTCGATGAATAACCTTTGTATGATATAATTTATTTGTAATAAATGTATTATATAGTTAAGGATTTTTTGTATGCCAGTCGAAAAAGATTTATTTCTATTTGATTCAAATAACCAAGAAGAAGAAGATAGTTTTGGAATTCATACTAATATAGCTCAAACCATATTTAATTGTATAAATAAAACAGAATTGTCAAAATCAGCATTTACTATTGGCTTATTTGGTAGTTGGGGTAGTGGTAAGAGTTTTATAATAAATGAAGTTAAGAAACATTTATTAAATAATGATAATTACGAATATTTGTATATTGATGTATGGAAATATATAGGACATCCTCTATCTAGAAGTATCTTATTCGATATAGATAATCAACTAAGGATGAAAACAAACTCTGTATTTAAGGATGGCTATAAAAATGATAAAAAACAATCGCTTGAACAAATATTATATTGCGATGAAGAAATTACAGATGAAGTAAAATTAAAATTTGATGAAATTTGTAAAAGTATTATAAATTTTGTTAAAATAGCTTGTAGAATATTGTTAATTTTATTTTTAGTTTTACTTGCTAATCATTGTGTTATAAAATTAGGATTGTATTTTACTAAGTTTAACATATTTATAGATTGGATTAGCCCATTTTTCTATGCTAGTTTTGCAATGGTATCAGCCCCATTAATTCTAGCTAAAATTTTTGAAGGGGAGCTTAGAAAACTTTGCGAAACAATTATTTTAAGACGAAAGTTAAAAAGCTATACATGTAAACCTGTCTTTTCCCCTGAACAATTTGAAAAAATTTATAAAGATATTATTAAAAAGATAAATAAAAAAACTGTTATAGTATTTGATAATTTAGATCGTTGTGAGCCTGAACTAGCCTATGAAACATTATCTACAATAAAAACTTTTATGGATAGAGAAAATTGTTTTTACATAATACCTTGTGATGATAAAGCTATTAAAAATTATATAGCACAGAAATATAATTTACAAGATGATGTAATAAACTGTGAACAAGAATTTTTTGATAAATTATTTAATACATATTTAAGAATTCCTATTTTAAAAGAAGAAGACAGGGATGCATTTATTGAAAAACAATTAAATAAATTAAGCATTTCTGAAACATTGACCCCGAGAGAGATTTCCCAAGTTAAAAGTATATTGTTTTATGCATATAAAGGTAACACACCTAGGCAAATTAAGAGATTTTTAAATGATTTGGCTATTTATTACGCATTAGCCCTAAATATAGATAAAGAAAAATCATTTTTGTTATTGGATTTGCCAGTATTTATTATTATGATGGTTATAAAACAGAAATGGAGTAACTTTGAAGAATATTTACTATTTAATCCAACTATAATTGATGATATTTTAATAAATGGCGTCGATGAAAATAATTTGAGGAATGAAATAAATGATATAGATGAAATAATTTCATTTTTAAAAAATATAAGAGTTTATTTAAAACCTAATATTTCCTTTTTGCCATACATTCATTTAAAAGAAAATATAAATAATGATTTAGAAATAAAAAATGCATTAATAAATGGAGAAATATTTACTGAAATTGATAGTATTAAAGAAATTGAAATTACGAAACAAGCTAATATTATTCTTAATAATGAAAATAATCCAGCCTATACTTCTAAATTGCTTATTTCAATAATTAATTCTATTGTCGAAAGTACAAATCAGCTATATAAATTGGCAAAACTCATTATAGACAATTTAAATAGTACAACTATAAAAGATATACTTGAAACGGACTATAGAATTTATATAAATACTTTTACATTTTTATCAAAATATGCTACTAACAATTTTATAGAAGAATTTAAACTAAATTTTTGTAAATCTTTATGGGGTAAGGAAGCAACCACTAAATTGTCAAATGACTTTTATATTGAAATTTTTGAGTATATCTTGTCAAATAATGATGTTAAATTTGAAGATGATATTATTATAAATTATATTTTAAATTGTGTGACTTTAGATGGTGGGAATTTAGGTGTTGAATATGCAAAACTTCTAAAAAAATATAATAAACTTACCCTCATTCCAGAATATCAGATAGTTGCATTGATTAATAATATTGATTTGAACAAAGATTCAAGTTCTATAATAAATATTTTAAAAGGGCTCTGGGATAAAGAATCATTACCTGAAACATCTAGAAAGAATTTAGGTAAATTATTATCTAATATAATGTCAATTTTATATCAAAACAATTTGTTAAATTTGGATACATTTGCAGAGGGCATATCACTAATAACCTTAGATGACTTAGATGATGATCATAGAAAAAATTTGTATACTTATATGAATACAATATTATCTAGAATTTCATCAAATGAACTTTTAATAAAAATTTTAGTAGAGTTAATAAGATTCAATATCGATGATAGTAGTAAAAACAGTTTTGCTCAACAGGTAATACGTGTAGGAATACAAAATTTTATTAAAGAGTTACCAAATGACGAAAATTATTTAAAGTTAATTCTAGATAATTCTATTTTACAACAACGTATTCAAGGTGAATCTGATACATATTCTATTATTTTAAATAAATATAAAAATTTAATGGATTATTACCAATTGCTTGTTGATAATAATATTGATAATAGTAAACTTAAAAACTTAAACAAACTGTTATCTTTGATAAATGAATTAGAACTAAATGTTGATAAAAAAGTTATTGCAGAATATTATTTGGAAAATCTAAATAATTATAATGTTGAGCTTAAAGTATCACTATTAAATACATTATATGAGAATAATTTTAAGCCAAATATTCATATTATAGATAATGTTACATTAAAAAATAATGCGTTAGTTACATTTTATGATGACCCAGTTAATAATTATAGACTATTAAAAAGTATTTCAAATTTTCTTTCTCCATCAAACTTTTCAAAAAATTATTTAGAAAAAATATTTAATAAAATAAAAAATATACTTGTTGATCAAGGCGATAATGTTGCTAAATATATTAATATAACTGAGTGTATAAATGAATATTTTATAAAGAACAATTTAAAGTTAATTGAAGATATTTTAGAAAATCTTTTACAAGGTGGACGTCAACAAGAAGAATATAAATTTGCTAAAAAAATAATAGACAAATTGACAATTTATAATTCATACAATGAAGGTAAATTTTTGTCTTTGCTGTCCCAAATTGATATATAGGGCTATTTATTATTAAAATAAAGGGGCTTTTATGTCAGAGAATGTTGAAATAAAATCAATTGACCGTCAGATAGCAAGTGAAAATGACAGACATAGACAAAGAATAGAACAGTTGCGGCGACAAAAACAAAGAATGAAAGACATGCAGGCACGCAAAAAAGATAATGAAAAAATACAAAAAACTTATAAAGAATGTATTTATGAGCTTGTAAATATTCTTGTAAGCTGATACATTCTGCCTTTTTTATTAAATAGACACGAAAAGAATGTGTATGTTGTAAGAAAGGCAGGTTAATTAATGAAACAGACTGTAGAACCGATACGCAGTAAACAGCAAATAAAACAGGTTGAAGAATATCTTGCAAAGAAAAGCAAGCGAAACAGGTTACTTTTTGTACTTGGAACAAACAGCGGGTTACGAGTTTCAGATATATTAAATTTGAATGTTTCAAATGTTAGAAACAAAACACATATAGAAATAAAGGAACAAAAAACAAACAAGTTTAAAAAATTCCCGATAAATGACAAATTGAAAAAACTTATACAGGAATTTATAAAAAATAAAGAAGATGATGAACCGTTATTTTTAAGCCAAAAACAAAAACGGCTTGACCGTTCGCAGGCATACAGAATGCTGAATGAGGCTTGCAAGGCGGTAGGAATTACTGTCAACATTGGCACACACAGCATGAGAAAGAGTTTTGGCTATCACCATTACAAACAGTTCAAAGATGTTGCGATGTTACAGATGATATTTAACCACTCAAACCCGAAAATAACCTTACGTTATATAGGCATTGAGCAGGACGAAATAGATAACAGTTACAAACAGTTTGTTTTATAAATCCACTAAAAGAAAAATCCAACAAAATAGTTAATTTGATGTGTGTAATAAGTAATTTTTACATTTATAGCATATTTTCAGGGTTTTTACAAGCAAAAAAGCTACATCTTTTGTTGTATTTTTTGTGAATTATATAAAATCATTTGCACGTAAAAGCTATGTGTATCTTACGTTTTAAAAGAAAATACACGTTTTTAACTATTTTGATGTATTTACAAGAAAGGTAAATATGGCTTACGTTGTAAATTTAACTTGTCCTAGGTGTGGTGCAGCAGTTTCAACCGAACAAAAAACATGTGAGTATTGCCATTCTCCGATAGTAATAGAGAATTTAAATCATTTAAATAATTTGAACATAAATGAATATATAAAAATATACAATAATCTTTTGGAAACTAATAACGATAACGAAGATATCAATAATTCTATTGCAATGTGCTATCTAAAATTAAAATTCTATGATAAAGCAATACAACACTTTGATAAAGCTCTCGATAGTAATGTTAATAATTCTGATATTTATTTTTACTATGCAATAGCTTTACTAAAGGGTAAAAAACCTTTTTTGACACCTTTAAGTCAAATAAAAAGAATAATTGAGCTTTTAAATACCGCAATTACGCTTGAGAATAAAGCTATTTATCATTATTTTTTGGCATATATAAAATACGATTTTTATGAAAGAAAAAAATTGAATATGTCACCAAATTATTTAGATGAATATAACACCGTAAAAAATAATATTTCAAAAAATGAAATAATAACATTATTTGAAGTGTTAGGACAAAAAATACCGGATGTAATAGAAGTTTAAAGGAGATACAAAATGAATGAAATTGATTATGGAATAACAAGAGATTATTTTTATCCAAGTAGTGCAGGTAAAATTTTGGGTTGGTCATTAGTTTTAGGAGTTGTATTTTTTTGTGTTTTTATTAACGATAACAATTTAATTATGTTTCTTATATTTGCAGTTATTTGTATTATTATTGCTACAGCGTCTGTTTGGCGATTATCAACAAAAGCAAATATTAATAATATAGCACATGAAATACAAAAAATAAGAAATACTATAAAACAAAAAGCTATTGATGAATTGGGGATAGACATTGAAGAATGTCAAGAAATTGAACCTGTTATTTTAGAGTTTAAAGAATACAGTGCTGATTATTTTAGGGATTTTGTATACAAACCTGAAGATGACATGCCTTCAAATTATAGATTTATGGTATTGTTTTTTTCTGAAAATCAAATGTATTACTATGACTGTATTTACTCTTTATTAAATGATGAAAATTCTTTTAATACAGGTGAATATTTTTATAGAGACATTGTTGCGTTTAATACACAACATAAAAAAGAAGAATTTACATACAATGGTCAACGATATAGTAAACAGTATCAAATATTTAGCCTTAAAACAACAGGTGGCGAGGCTTTTGCCACATATATTAATCGTGATGATGAACGTTCTATACAAGGAATGCGTCAATTATTACGTGAAAAAAAGAAAGCCTTAATGTAATGTGAGGATAATTTATGGGATTTTTCGAAAAAAATATAAAAAATTGGACAAGTGTAATACAAAATACTTCGGATGGGAATTTACTTGTTAGTAAACATCAGGAGGAAAATTTTAATACAAACTCAACATTAATAGTTGCTCCAAATGAAGAAGCAATATTTATTAAAAACGGAGTAATTGAACAGGTATTTGAAAATGGAACTTATAATCTGACAACTGAAAATTATCCTTTTATTAGTGATTTACGCAATACATTTTCGGGTGGGAAAAATAGTTTTAATTGCAATGTATATTTTATACGTAAAGCCCACTCACTTGAAATAAAATGGGGTACAAATTCTCCTATACAATTACGTGATCCTGTATTGGATATTGCAACCAGTGTTAGAGCTAGAGGTGCATATAAAATACAAATAGATAACTGTTCACGTTTTTTATTAAAATTATTAGGTAATAATGTAAATTATTTGGAACAAGAAAGTCTTAATAATTATTTTATCAATGAATTTCAACAACATATAAAAACAATACTCACATCAACAATTATTGCACTGAATAAAGAAATTTTAGGTATTAGTGCTGAACTAAACACTTTGGCTGAAAAAATAACACCTGCTTTACAGGAAATTTTAAACGAATATGGAATTAAATTAATAGTATTTTCGATTGCTGGAATTGATATACCCGAAAATGATCCTAACAGGCAAAAACTTGAAGAAGCTTTTGCTAACAGAAAAGTAATGAATATTTTAGGAAAAGATTGGAGCCGACAACAATCAACTGAAATATTACATTCACTTGCAGAAAATGAAGGTGGTATTGCTGGTTTAGGGGCAAGCATTGGAATGGGGCTGTCAGCAGGTAATGTAATTGCAGATATGAGTAAAAACGTTATGACATCAACTGAACAACAAAAAATTTGTCCACAATGTCAAAAAGCATTAGCATATAATGCAAAATTCTGCTCTGAATGCGGATATAAGTTTGAAACGAAAAAATATTGTATAAACTGCGGAAGTGAAATAAGTGAAAATGCAAAATTTTGCAGTAACTGTGGGAATAAACAGGAGTAAAGTATGAAAAACTTATATAATTTTTTAGCAAAAGCTGTATTTGTTGTCATTTTAAGTTACATATATTTTTATATAAAAGCAGATTTAGCCTTTTGGGATTACCTATCATACGGGTTTATTTTAGGAGGTTATTTGATGTTTATAGCTACCCCATACTTTATAAGAACTACAGCAAATAAAACTGTACAGGAAATGCCTGTTTATGCTGTATCTTTTATATATTTGATTGTGCAAATTATTTGTGCATTGTATTTGTCGCTTCATTTTAAAGTAACTGATAGTTTCAATTTTAATAATTATTATCTATTACAAGCTATTATTACTGGTATATATTTAATAATTCTGTTTTCGATTTTATCTGTTAATGTAGAGACTCATTCAAACTTAAAAAAACAATATATTGATACTGAATACATAAAAGAAATAAAGTCAGAATTAATATTGCTTTTAGATAGAACAACCGATAATATAGTTAAAAAAAATATAGAAAATATTATTGATTTAGTTATGTCAAGTCCATCAAAATCTTATGATGAATTAGTTAATATTGAGAATAATATTATTGATGAAGTTAATCAATTAAAAGATTTAATTTATAGCAATGCAAATAGTGAAAACATAAATGCTTGTTGTATAAAAATTGAAAAAATGATAAATAAACGTAATTCAGAAATAAAACTAATACAATATAAGAAATAAGAGGTTTATATATGAAAAAAATTATTATCACATTTTTACTCTTATCCTGTATAATACTACCATCTTTTGCAGGAACGACAAATATGTATGACAAATACGGAAATAAAACTGGTTCATATCAAAGCAATTCAAATGGAAATGTAACTAAATATGATCGGTATGGAAATAAAGAGGGTTACTACACGACCAATTCAAATAATATCAAAACGTATTATGACAGATATGGAAATAAAGAAAACACTTATAAAACAGATACAAACGGAATAACAACGGAATATGACCGCTATGGCAACAAAACACAAATATTTAAAAAGGACAGTAATGGTATAACTTTAATATACGATAAATACGGAAACAAGACTGGATCTATGAAAACTGATAGTAATGGAGTTACAACGACATATGATAAGTATGGAAATAAAACTGGCAGTTATAGATAAAAAATTATGAAACGTAAAAATTGTGAAATTAAATTAACTAAAGAGACTTATTACAAAAGTTTTGTTGCAATAGTTATAATAATCATATCTATAATAACTTTTGGATTTTTTATTTTGTATCTCAAACAGTCTGCTAATGCAAATTCCTCACAAGAAGATAATGTTAATAAAAGTGTTGTAGAACAAACAGTTAAATTTATACCCTCTAATGAACTTGAAAAATATTTAATGAACCCTGAAACAATCCCAAGTTTAACAAATCAAGGTGATTTGAATTCTGTTGTTTCAAATTTAAAAGATGTACAAAAGTTCATGCTTACTATGCTGCAATTTAACGATGACAAAGAACAAAATATTGAATATTTTTCACAGTATCTAGCAGCGTTACGGCAATTTGCTATATATAATGAAAAAAATATTTTAAATGAAAAATTTACAGCCTGTCAAAATATGTCAAGTTCCAGTCAAGCAGAAGAATGTGCAAAAGAGTATGAAAAACTTATAGCAAAAGTAGGTTTGAAAGTTAGTTTTAATTTTACATACGGAAATCATCTAGTAGAGGATAAAGAGTTTACATATAAAACTTTTGCAAAGTATCTGCCTGATGATTGGCAGGAATTTTTACGCATACGTGCATTACATGCCAAACCTGCTTTTTTTGACAATTATGTAAATGTATCTTATGACGAATTAAATTCTCGGGCTTATGATTATGAAACTTTTATGCATAAATATCCTAAATTTAAAGAGATTGAAACAGTTGAGAATTATTTATATGAAGCGATGTTTAGTTATATTTATGATAAAGGAAAATTTGAGATTTCAAACGATGAAAATAACTCTATGCAAGAAGTAAAAGTTCTGCTAAAGCCTGAATATATTAATAGTGTGCAAACATTTATAAATCAGAATCCAAATTCAAAACTAATACCAGTATTTAAAGAAATGTTAGTTAATAATTATATTGAAGCCTATGAAAAATATCCATATAAAAAATTTGAAAGATTTGTAGAAGAAGATGATTTGGTTCCTGAATATATTTCTTTAACTTTTGAATTTAAAGAAGTTTATGACTGGTATATTTACTCAAAAACTACAGGATTATGGAAAATGCAAAAAGGGTATGAGCCTTTAAATGCTGATGAGATTGTAATATTTCAAACACCGCATGAAGGTTCACAACATTATAGCCGTTTAGAAATACTAAATAACAATAGAACATTTATTAAAAACATTTCTTTTTGTGAAGATAACAGTATGGACGATATTTGCCTAAGTTCACCTGCTGTGTATCTAACATTACTAAATTCAAAATTATATTTATTTTCACCTACAACCTTAATGCTTTCTGAAATAAAATATGATAACAATAACGGTTTTAATATTGTAAAACTTAATTTACACCAGATACAAGCAATTTTCCCAAAAGCTGAAATTATAAAAATGTCGGAGCTTAAAAATAATGAATATACAATATATTTGAGCTTGCAACCTAAACAATATCTGTTTATAAATGACACAGAAAACATTCCATACAATTACTTGCAATATAGTTTTTCAAGTAATACTGATGTTTTGTTCTCACAAATAATGCCAAATTTATTTCAGCCTAATAAAGCGGGGACAATTATTTATAGCCGTTATGGTGAGAACAGTTGCACAACTGATAACCCTTGTTATTATATCCATATAAAAAATATGTTGGATAAATTTAAACATTAACATGTGATAATTGCTATTTTTAGCAAATCAATATAAAGTATCTGATTTTTAATTTTCTCCGAGTTAATACACCGTACAATCGGCTTAGGTTGGATTTTTTAATAATTCATATACTTTGTTGTCATATTATAAAGTGCCTGTGCTGTACTTTGGGTGGTAAGATGTGCATAACGTTTTACCATAGACATAGTTTTATGCCCAAGTATGGAGGCAATTTGTAAGAGAGAACAACCATCTATTGCTAAATAACTTGCACAGGTATGACGTAAATCATGGAATCTGAAATCGACCAATTGTGCTTCTTTTCTGACCTTCTGCCACGTTTTAGTAAAGTTTTTAGGCTTTTTGCCTTTACTTTCATAATCGGGAAATACATAGTTTGTGATTAATGTTTGTTTAACCAAATGTTCTTTTAACAAAGTTGTCATTTCCGGAGTTAAAGCAACTGCTTTATCTTCACCGTTTTTTGTATTTCTAAATAATACAAACGGCTGTTCATTATCTAAAAATACATCCTGTTTTTGTAAGCGTTGTAATTCTCCGTATCTAGCACCAGTTGCAAGTGCTAGTTTTACAAACAAATAAATATCATTTTTGTCAGAGTATTTATAACAAGTTTTAAGCAAACGTTTAATTTCATCTTCTGATAAGAAGCGATTACGCCCTTTACCCTCTGGAAACTTTTTTACTTTGTGTACCGGGTTTTTATTCAGCCACTCAAGTTCATTAACTGCATAAGTAAAAACTATTGATAAGCAGGCTAAATATCTGTTTACGGTAATTTTTGAACGATGTTCGTCGTTCCGTGTCGGATGTGGCTCAATTAACAATTCATCTCTACATTTTGCAATTAAACTTGAAGAAACATCACCTACAAAATAATGACCTATTTTGTTTTTCCACCATATTAAATAAGTTTTGTAAGTTTTTTGTTGAGACTTGCGTTGAGGTAGGATAAGCGAGATGTATTGGTCAATAAGTTCTGCCATTGTGTGCTTTTTGTATTGATACAAAAAAGATGCACCATCATTAAGCTTAGCTTGTTCCATTTCTACAATCCATCTATCAGCATCGCTTTTACGATTAAAAGTTTTAGAACGAGTTTTCCTGCCTACAATTCTAACAACAGCTAAATATTTTTTTTGTCCTTTTTTTGTATTACGTATTCTAATTTCTGCCATATTTAAACATTATAAGAAAGATAAAACAAGGTCAAATCAAGAATTGATACGGCTTTTCGGGTTATAGAGAGTTATACATTATTATTAGTTGTTATAAATTATATTTTTTAAATTGGTAATAATTGGTGATATTTTATAATAATTTTTAGAAATGCAAAAATTTTGTTGTTACAAATTATCATCGTTGATTATTAAAATTACCAACATTTTACCAACATTTTTTGATTTTCATAGAACAAACGAGCATGCAAAAATGGGATAAAAATGTAAAAATGCAAAGAATTATAATCAGTTTAAAATCGGCACTACACAATTATCTTCAACTACTTGAACAAATTATTTTTCAGTGCTACAATAAAGTTACACAGCGGTATCGTCTAGTGGTTAGGACGGCAGATTCTCATTCTCCAAACAGGGGTTCAATTCCCCTTACCGCCGCCATAAAAAAAGAACCTTTTTAAAAGGCTCTTTTTTATTTCTGTAAATTATACAACCTGCGGAGCTTCTTTGATGCTTTCTAAATACTTGACTGCATAAACAGCTCCAACAGCTCCATCAGCAGCCGCTGTGATAACCTGCCTTAACGGAGTTTTTCTAACATCACCGACTGCAAAAACTCCATCAAGTGATGTTTTCATTGTTTCATCAACTATTATAAATCCATTTGCATCTTGCTCAACTTGCCCGGAAATTCCTTCAATATTAGGCGTCATCCCAATGTAAGGAAAAACTCCGTCAACTTTTAAATTCGACAATTCTTTTGTCTTTACGTTCTCCAAAACTGCGGTGTTAACAAGATCTTCGCCTCTTATTTCTTTTACCACAGAATCCCATATAAATTCTATTTTTTCATTTTTGAAAGCTCGTTCTTGGACTATTTTATCCGCCCTTAACTCATTTCGGCGATGAATTACATAAACCTTATCAGCAAATTTTGTTAAATACATAGCCTCTTCAACAGCAGCGTTTCCTCCTCCAACAACTGCAACTACCTTGTTTTTATAAAAGGCACCGTCACAAACAGCACAATAACTTACCCCCCTGCCAACAAACTCGGCTTCTCCGGGAACTCCTAATTTCATTGGCTGCGCACCACAAGCTATGATTACTGTCTTTGCCTTAAATTCCGCTTCCGTTGTTTGTATAACTTTCGGATTTGATTTTAAATCAACACTAACTATTTCCTGCATCGGGAATTTTTGAACACCAAATTTGTCAGCATGTTCTTCAAATTTTTCCATCAAATCATACCCGCCTATTATTGGAAATCCCGGATAATTTTCCAATTCAAGATAATTTGACGGCTGACCGCCTAACATTGATGTATCTATTATTGCAGTTGAAACAGCTCCTCTGCTTGCATAAATTCCTGCACTTAAACCCGCAGGTCCTCCACCTAAAATTACAGTATCAAATTCATAATTTTGCATTTTTATCCTCTCCCTACTAATCTAAAACATCTGCACCTGAAATTTTTTCTCCATACAACTGATAAATTGCTTTTTTTTGATTAATTAAAGATTTATCAGCATCCGAATAGGTTTCCAAAGACAGTGTATTTACTCCGCTAAAGGAATTTCCATCTATTGTTATCTCAACACAATCTGTTAATTTCTGATTATTATAATCCCCTACCTTTGTAAATTTAATTGAATTTTTATTTACATAACTGACGTTAATTGATGCACTTGCACCAGTAAACGGATTACTTAAATTTATGACGTCATTATGTCTTGACAAGTTCCAAATATCAACACTGGTTGATTTAAAATTTTGAGGACTATCCGTATTTTTTAACTTTGCAGAAACCCTCCAAGTCCCCATCAAATCTGAAGGAACTTCTTTTACTAAAGAAACTCCGGCATACAAAACATTTGGGGTTCCGGCAACACTTACCCCTTGAAATGCAAGCATAAATGCTAATATTAATATACTTATCAAAACTCTCAACATATACACCTTATTAATTATTTAACCATAAATATCAAGTTATATCAATTATCAAGTTTGCAAGCTCATTATACAAATGTAAAACTTTGTTAAAATTATAGCAATTTTTGAATTCACAGACTTTAGATTTAATATATTTAAATCAAACAAAACCAAGGAGGAAAAATGATTAACAGGATTAATTCTACTCAATCTCCAGCATTTGGAATGGCATTTAGGTTTAAAGAGGATGGTGCAAAAAGAATGGCTGAAGCTTTTAAAAACGTTCCGAATGAAGCCAGAAATTTAATCAAGAAACAAGCATCTAATAAAGATGTCGATATTGTTATTTCAAATAATATTATTGATATTGAACCTAAGATTTACCGCAATAAATTAGAAGGTTTTATAACATATCTTAGAGAAAATTTATTTTCGTCAAATATGCAAAAAAGTCTTTTGAATCCTGATGTAAAGACTTATGTTATGTTTCCTAAAGATGACTTATATACAGATCCTAAGTTATTAACTTTAAGAGAAGAAATTAAAGATAACACAATAATCGCAGATAAAGTTCAAAAAGAAATAAATAAAATAAAAGATCAAAATATGAGCATTTCGGATTTTGCTAAAGAATTAGAAAATTTAGCTAATCAGTAATAATTTTATATTAAAAACCTATAAAAAGATTTGCCATAAAAGCAAATCTTTTTATTTTTATAATTTTTAAAATTCAATTAAACAACTGCAGTCATTTTTGACTGAAGAATTTGTGCTGATTCTTCATAACCTTTTCTACCCATAAGCGCATAAGTATAATTTTTTGCCTGCTCCACACCCGGTTGGTTAAAAGTATCTATATTATAAAGTTCTCCGATAATAGCTGTCTGAACTTCCAACATATAAAGCAGCTGCGCAACGTTATAACCGTCAACTTTTTCCAAACTGATTGTAACAGTAGGTCTGCCGTAATCAGCCAAAGCAACACGAGTTGCATCAGCCTCAGCATTAATAAGACGATTTATGGTTTTTCCGCCCAAATATCCTATTCCTGTGTATTCAAAAATATTTGGAATTTCTAAGGTAGTATCAAAATTCTCAACTCTTATAAAATTAATAATCTTATTATTTGGTCCTTCATTGTAAAGTTGAATTTGAGAATGCTGATCAGTTGCCCCAAGAGCCTTTACCGGAGTTTGGCCGATATGAACTTCATTTCCTTCTTTATCCTTGTTTTTACCCAATGATTCAGCCCAAAGTTGAGCATACCAATCAGAAACATATCTTAAACGGCTTGAATAAGGCATCATTACAGAAATATTCTTACCCTTTTTAACATCCATTAAATAATGAATTAAAGCATTTTGTGCTGCGATATTGTTGTGAATATCGGTATTTTTCAAGGCTAAATCCATATCCTTAATACCATTTGTAATTTCATCAACGTCAAGTCCTACAAGCGCAAACGGTAACAAACCGACGGCTGAAAATACCGAAAATCTTCCGCCGACATCATCGGGAACAACAAAAGTTTTATACCCTTCCTGTTCTGCTATTTGTCTTAATACACCTGTTTTTTTGTCAGTCGTTGCGACGATATTATATCTGTAATTATCACCCAAAGCCTTTTCCAGTCTATCTTTTACAATCATAAACTGTGACATGGTTTCAGCTGTCGAACCGGATTTTGTAATTACATTTACAAGAGTTTTTTCTAAATCCAAAACATCTAAAAGTCCGTTAATTGAATCAGGATCAATATTATCAAGAAAGAAAATTCTTGGCAGACCATTTCTTTGTTCTTCAGAAAGCAAATTCCAATAAGGTTTCAAAAGAGCTTCTGTCACTGCAAGCCCACCTAAAGCAGAACCGCCAATTCCAAGAACCAGAATATTTTCAAATCTGTCCTTAACCATTGCGGCATATTCTTTTACATACCAGAGAGTTTCTTCATTATAGCCCAAATTCATCCACTGAAGCCATTGACCGTTTTTATCTTTTCTTTTATTCAAATCGGCTATAATATAAGCTATTTTGTCTTTGTACTCATTAAACTCCGCTTCAAGATTTAACCCGTTTTCTTCTCCTATAACCAACGCATCTGCATTCTTGTAGTTTAATTTTATCATTTGTAACCCTCTTAAATATATAAAAATTAGTACTTATAAAACAATTGGCAGTGTGTAAAATTTTAACGCAGCACGGAAATGCGTTCCTCCTACACTTATTGTATCTGCTGAAGTTTAAAATACAATGATTTAAAGGATAATGTAATATTTATTAACGGAATAGCCTGAATAGATATGGTTAAATTATGCTTCTATTTTGGGCTGCTTCATCATTCTTTGAGCTTTTTGCTTTTCTTCAAGCCTTTTTTGCTCGTAGCCATATCCTGCATAGATTATAAATCCAATTAACAACCAAAGCGGGAAATAAAGTGACGAAGTTGTTAGAAACTTCATTGAATAAATCATCAAACCGCCGCAAGTTATTATCCCCAAAATAGGGAACACTGGGGAAAACGGAACCTTAAAAGGACGATGCCTGTCAGGATCTGTTTTTCTTAAAATTAAAACCGCAATACATATTATTATAAAGGAAGTAAAAGTCCCGAAATTACAAAGTTCAGCCGATATATTCAAGTCCATAAACAAAGAACAAATAACAACAACAATACCAGAAATCCAAGTTAAAACGTGAGGAGTTCTGTATTTTTTGTGAATAAGCCTTAAAGATTTAGGTAAAAATCTGTCACGACTCATTGCGTATAAAATACGAGTTGTTCCAAGCTGATAAATCAACAAAACTGAAGTCAATCCACAAAGCGCACCAACTGAAATAAACCCAGCGAACCAATCCTGTCCTATAAATCTCATTGCATGAGCAATTGGAGCTTGTGTATCAATTTGTCCGAACGGAACAACTCCAGTAAGGACTAATGCAACACCGATATACAAAACTGTACAAATCAAAAGTGTTCCTAAAATTCCGATCGGCAAATCTCTTTGAGGATTTTCGGTTTCTTCAGCCGTTGTTGAAATCGCATCAAAACCAATATAAGCAAAGAATATTAAAAACGCACCCATAAAAATTCCGCTAAATCCATTCGGTGCAAAAGGAGTCCAATTCTCCGGCTTTACATAAAACGCACCGACCAGTATAAAAGAAGTGATTATGAATAAATTCACCCCAACCATAATGCTGGCAAATCTTGTTGACTCTTTAACCCCTTTAATAAGAAGCATTGTCAAAATCAACACAATTACAATTGCAGGAAGATTTATCGCAACAGGAATATGACCAAATAAATAAGGAATTTTATCATGAATATCCAACCCGAACTTGTCACAGTTTGCTGCAATAGCTCGATAATCCATTCTTAACCATATCGGGAAATTCACAATAAAATCAGGTAAATAAGGTTTAAACCCTTTCAAAAGTTGAGTAAAATAACCTGTCCAAGCGCTTGCGACTGTGATATTACCGATTGCATACTCAAGCATCAAAATCCAGCCGACCATCCACGCCATAAATTCACCCATTGTTGCATAGGTATAAGTATAAGCACTACCCGCAACCGGAATCATAGCTGCAATTTCGCTGTAACAAAGCGCTGAAAACACACAGGCTACCACAGCAAAAATCATTGATATAATAATTGCAGGCCCTGCTCCGACACCTTCCGGTCCCCCTTGTATAGCACTTCCGACTATTGTAAAAATACCGGTTCCAACAACTGCACCTATACCTATTACAATAAGATCGAATACATTTAAAGTCTTTTTTAACTCAGACTTTTTACTTGTCATTATAAGCTCATCGGGGCTTTTTTTCTTTAATGCGTTTTGAATTATATTTTTAATCATACATCTTTCCGTTTTATTTCCAGCGTAAATCTACATTTTTAATTCAAGTTTTCTCTGTTCAACTTTTTCATTATGAATTTTATTTTCATTCATTCTGTTTTTTACAAACCCATACAACAGATAAATCATAGCACCAATTCCAAGCCAAACAGGGAATAATAGCGCCGAACTTGAAGCTTGCATTGATTTATAAATCATCAATCCACCGCAGCATATTATTCCTAAAGCCGGAACAACTGGCGAAAATGGAACCTTGAAAGGTCTTGGTCTATCAGGATCTGTTTTTCTTAATATTAAAACCGCAATACAAACAACTATAAATGATGTAAATGTTCCATAATTGCAAAGTTCAGCCGCTACATCCAAATTTAAAGTTAAAATCCCGATAACTGAAAGTAATCCGACAGTCCAAGTTAATACATGCGGAGTTTTAAATTTGGGGTGCAACTTCTGAAATCTTGCAGATATAAAGTGGTCTCTGCTCATTGCATAAAGTATTCTTGTAGCAGCCATTTCCATAACAAGCAAAACAGATGTCAACCCTGCAAGTGATCCGATTGAAACCAATCCTGCCGCCCAGTTAAGATTTATAAGTTTAAGACAATAAGCCATCGGTGCTTTCAAAAATGCAGTAGTTGCAGGCGCGCTTGTATCCTGAAGCCCAGTCAAAATCAAAGCAACAAGAACATAAACAATTGTTGTAACAATCAAAGAACCTATAATTCCGATTGGTAAATCCTTCTGCGGATTTTTACATTCTTCTGCAGCTGTTGCAATAGCATCAAAACCTATGTAAGCAAAGAAAATTATAAATGCACCTGCAAAAATTCCAGCAGCCCCGTGAGGCGCAAACGGAACCCAATTTTCAGGCTTAACATAAAAGGCACCTGCTACAACGAATAAAGCAATAACAGCCATTTTAACAACAACCATAACAGCAGTCATCTTAGCCGAATCCTTTGTACCTTTTACAAGAATAGCCGTAGATAACAAAACCATGACAATTGCCGGAAGATTTATACAAATCGGAATTCCAAAAATTGTCGGCACAAAAGTATTTGGATTTTCAGCAACTATTTTAGCAGCCGAAAAAGGATCGTTAACAAGCCAAACCGGAGGATTTGCAAGCCAAGCAGGAAGATATTGTTCAAATCCGTTTAAGAATTGCACAAAATGGTTTGACCATGCACAAGCAACTGCAATAAAACCTATTGCATACTCAAGCATCAAAACCCAACCTACCATCCATGCAGCAAATTCACCCAAAGTCGCGAATGTGTAGATATAAGCACCGCCTGATACCGGAATCATCGTTGCAAACTCTGAATAACAAAGAGCAGAAAATACACAAGCAATTGCAGCTATTACCATCGACACAACTAAAGCTGGTCCAGCCCCAGGGGATGATCCATCTGCGCTTCCTGCTGCCGCAATACCGACTATCGCAAATATTCCGGAACCAATTATTGCTCCAACACCAAGGATAATTAAATCCCAAACACCAAGAGTTTTCTCAAGTCCTCCTGATTTTGCCTCTGACAACATCTCGTCAGGTTTCTTAATTCTTGTAATAGTTTTCAAAAAATTACGAGTAAGGGTAGCGCGACTGTATTTTTCTGCCATTTATCTTCCTTATGATTATTTGCAAAGAGGAAATCCCATTCTTTCTCTTTGCGCTACGTACAACTTCGCAACGGCCGATGCCATTGTTCTAACTCTATTTATAAAGTTTATTCTTTCATCCTTGCTTATGACGCCTCTTGCATCAAGAAGGTTGAAAGTATGGGAACATTTTAATACATAATCATAAGCCGGAAGCACAAGCTCGGCTTTAACACAATTATCAACTTCTTTCTGATACAAATCAAACATTGCAAAAAGACTTTTTGCATCAGAAACTTCAAAGTTATATTTTGATTGTTCTATTTCATTTTGAAGATAAATGTCACCATATTTAAGTGTATCATTCCACATTATATCGTAAACAGACGCCTTATTTTGCAAATACATTGCAATTCTCTCAAGCCCGTAAGTTAGCTCTAAAGCAACAGGCTTAATTTCAAGGCCGCCAACTTGTTGAAAATATGTAAACTGAGTAATTTCCATACCATCAAGCCATACTTCCCAACCTACTCCTGCGGCACCTAAAGTAGGAGATTCCCAGTTGTCTTCAACAAATCTTACATCATGCTCTTTTAAGTTAATACCCATAGCCTCAAGACTTTTCAGGTAAAGTTCCTGAGCATTGTCCGGAGATGGTTTCAGGATAACTTGAAATTGAAAATAATGACCAAGTCTGTTTGGATTTTCACCATATCTTGCATCCGTTGGTCTGCGGCATGGTTCAATCATTGCAGTATTCCAAGGTTCCGGACCTAATGATCTTAAAAAAGTTGCAGGGTTCATTGTTGAAGCACCCTTTTCTATATCATAAGGCTGCTGTATTATACAACCATAATCCGACCAAAATTTTTGTAAATTAAATACCAGTTCCTGAAAATTTAAAGCCATATACTCGTTTCCATTATTGTACAAATTACACTTATTTCCGACTGCAACTATAACTTTTGCAGCGCTTAGTAAATACTACGACCAACAAATTTAAATTGCAATAAAATTGTTTAAAAATATTAAGCAGACATAAAATTCTGCTTTAATTCTGCAGTTATATTCAGGACTTTTTTCTTTTAAAAATTTATGCTATTTTTAAACCAAAAGGAGAAAAAATGGCAGACAAAATTATAATTTTTTCAGGCAAACAATATTCAGGCAAAGATACTGCAGCAAAAATTATGCTTGAAGAAATGAAAGATTACAGAAGATGCGCAATGGGTGATATTATAAAGATTACTTACGGCAAAGAAAAGAATCTTACATACGAAGAAATAGAAAAAAACAAACCGCTTTATCGACAAGATTTGATTAACCTAGGGAACTGGGGGCGAGAACAGGATCCTGATTACTGGCTTAAAAAGATTTTAGAACAAGAGGGAAATATTATAGTAACAGACGTCAGAGTTCCGCATGAATATGAAGTTTTCAAAAACGCAGGCGCAATAACTATAAGAGTAGAAGCGACACGAGAAACCCGAAGCCAAAGAGGAACTCTTATCGGTGAAAATGACATAACGGAAACAGGGCTTGATAATATAAAAGATTGGGATTACGTAATAGATAACAACGAAGATTATGAAACCCTAAAAAATAAAGTTAAAAAAATTATTCAAGAAATTAAATAATAAAAAAGAGGATTTAAATAAATCCTCTTTTAATTATGCAACTATAATTGACTAAAAAATTACACCATACCCTCTTTAACAGCCTTAACCGCAGCCTGCACCCGATCATTTACGCACATTTTTTGCAGAATTGAGCAGACATGGGCTTTAGCCGTGTGAACACTTACAATAAGTTCTTTAGCAATTTCGGTATTACTTTTGCCTGTCACAAGGTGTTTCAAAACTTCAAATTCTCTTTCAGTCAAAGGAACTCTGCCTTCGCCATGAGATTTATTTGGAAGGAAACCGATATTATCAACTTTTGGAAAAGCATTCAGAGCGAGCTGAGCCACAACCGGATCAATCCAACACACACCTATAGACACATCACGTACGACATCAGCAAGTTTTTGAGGATCAATATCTTTCAAACAGTAAGCACTTGCACCGGAACTTAAAGCAGCAACAACTTCCTCTTCTCTGTCATGCGAAGTCAAAGCAATAATTTTAATTTCAGGAGCAAATTCTTTAACTTTCATCATAGCTTCAATACCGTTCATTCCGGGAAGCCCCAAGTCCATTAAAACAACATCAGGTCTGTACCTTTCAATAAGTTTAAGACCTTCAACTGCATCTTCGGATTCGGCAACGACATTCAAATCAGGATTTTCATTAAGCGCACATCTTAAACCGACACGAGTAAGCTTAAAATCTTCTACGATTACGATATTAATAACCGTATTAATAACACTTGTTTGACCTTCTGTTTGATTCTTAACTGACATTTTTCACCTCTCTCTTTAAATTATAAAATTTACCTGATGTCTACATGACTATTAAAAGATGACGGCAAGAATTAATCCATTACCCTATCAGCTAATATTGTAAAATTTACAATTAATACCAAAGCATGGTTTTTGGATTTTGTTGTGCTATACTCAGGATATATATAACAAGAACGGAGCAGTTTTATGTTTGGATTTTTATTTGGAAAAAAAGAGAACAAAATTCCCAGAGAAAAACAGATAAATGAAATATTTTCTAAACTTTCAGCGCACTACGAAGTTGAAAAAATATCCTTAGACAGAAAAAATCATTTAAGAAATATCATGATAAAAAACGGATATTTAAATTATCCATACATAAAAGCGCTAGAAGAACTTACATCGGCAGAAATACTCTACGCCCTACAGTTCAAATGGACAGACAACCACATTTTCAATGACGGTAAGTTTCGTTTTGACAACGATAAAATAAGCCCGCTTGCAAGAGATAATATCAAAAATTCAAACTGGATAAAAAAAGAAGGCCATGACATTAAGCTTATCAATTTAGCAGGGCTAAAAGACGGGAACAAAACAAAAGACACCGGCAAATTTATGGATTGGCTTCGCCAGCTTTTAATACTTCCCACAGGGAATTCAGCAAACGACATTTATAATACGACAATATATCTTATACCGTTTCATCCGAGAGAATTCGGATGCGCATATTTACCAAGAAGCAGCGAAGTAAGCGAAAATCTTTTTGACAAAGAAATTTTTGATTTGACAGGCTTGGATGCAAAAGGACAGGTACAAACTTTTATAACACTAGCGCAACTTGCAGGACACCCTGTAATTTATGACATACTTCCTCAAACGGGAAGATTTTCAAAAGCAGTCTTGGCAAATCCAACTATTGCCCGCTGGTATGATGTAAACAATCTTCTTGAAAACCTGCACTCATACACTGACAATCTTGTCGAAAATTCTTCCAATGTTATTTTTGAAGAACTTGAAAAAGCAGGCATTACAAACTGCGACAAAGAAGATCTGGAAGTAGTAAAAAACATTTATAAACAAAGACTAGATGGCGGAGCAGGAGAACTTAGCGAACATTATCAAAAAATCTATGACATTTTCGAAAAAAAACTTGACGAATATAAAAGAAAATTGTCTGAAGAAATGTTGATAAGAAATAATCAAATCAAAATTCATAAAAGAGTAATTGATATTGTCGCAGAAACTTTAGAAGTAAAATCAGGCACAAAATTAACTGAAGATGACATAACAAAACAAATTGATATAATCCAAAATCTAATCTCAAAAGGTTTGTGGCCTGCACCCGGCGGAGCATGGTGTTCAGCAGGAGTACCCATTTTCGATAAAATGAGCGAAGGCAGAGATTATCCTGTGTTTAAGCATTACAATTACAAAGGCGAAGATGTTTCCTGTTTTGCAAACTTGGATTGTCAGACTCCATATTATTTTGCCTACCTTGAAAACGGAACTTATAACGAGCCTGTTATTAATTATTTTATAAAATACATGAAAGACCTTCAACAATGCTACAATTTTGACGGCTTCAGGGTTGACCATATAGACCACATTGTTGACAGAATTTCAGAAAAAGACGGTAAACCGATAAGTTACAGAGCCCCAAGATATGTTCTTAACAAACTCAATTCTGCTATGAAAGCAAAAATTCCTTACTTTGGAACATTAGCGGAATATATGCTCTGGGACGACTTTTTGAAGGAATACCACGAAGATATGAATTTTGATCTGTTATGGGGCAATGACATTGTTTCGCAATCAAGCAAAACTCCAGAACAAATTTTGGAAGATAACAACCATTTATCAAATTACAACGTAAAATTAAAAAGCAAAAACAAACTTGCAATTCTTAAGACTTACAACAATCAGGATGGAGAATTCAGAAGCATTGACCAATACCCGGGACAACTTGGAGAACAAGGAGCACTTTATAAATGGTTTAAATACAAATTTCTTCCCGGCGGCAAGTTTGCTCAAAGACCGGTTCTGTATATTGATGGCGATGAAAGCTTTACTAAAACAGGAATTGAAAAAGTAATCGGTGAAGAAATTTCAATGGCTAGAGGATATGATTACGATTTTTACAAAAAATTTGATGCAATCGACAGATTTGTAAAAAATCACAACATAATAACCGATGGCGAAGCTCAAATTATTTTACAAGAAGAGGACGGATTTGTAGCATGGATAATATCCAAAGAACCATTAAGAAAAGCTTTTCTTATACTATCAAACTACAAAAATCCTGAAGAAAAAATAACTAAAACTGATGAAAACGGAAATTCTTACGTTGAAATAGAACACGGAAATCCGATTGAAAACAAAAAACTTCAGCTTCCGGGCGAATTCAAAATAAAATCAGAGTTTGTAATCGACGGTGAAGACTTTGTAAAAAGTAAATATAAAACTACCGATAACACAATAGAAGTTGATAGACTTGACCCCGGAGAATTTAGAGTTTTCGGAATTGAAAAGGGCTAAAGCCTAAAAATTCAAGTTTTATTTGTAAAAAATATTTAAAATATTGCGCCAAAAGTGACTTTGGGCTATCCTGTTGTTATGATTAAACAACTAAGAATTAAGGATTACATCTTAATAGACGAGTTAACGGCAAATTTTCACCAAGGTCTTAATGTAATAACAGGTGAAACAGGTGCCGGCAAAAGTATTTTAATAAGCGCAATTGATCTTGCTTTTGCCCCAAGAGTATCAAAAGAAGTCATAAAAAACGGATGCGAAAAAGCTGTTATTGAGCTTACAATTGAAAACTCAAAACACGACTTGAAACAGTTATTTGAAGAAAATGGGATTGATGACTTTGGTGAAGAAATAACTTTATCGAAAGAAATAACACAAAATGCAGTAAGAACAAGAGTCAACGGGACTTTAGTCAATCAGGATTTTATTAAAAATCTTAGAAGCTTATTTCTTGATATTCATTCCCAACATCAGACATACTCATTTTTACAGCCAAAGTATCATATAACACTTCTTGATACATATGCAAAAGATGTTTATGGTACAAAACTAGAGGAATATAAAAAACTATTCTCAGAATATACCGCACTTAAATCACAACTTGAAAAAGCCAAAAACTCAGCTGACGTAACAGAAAACCAGATTGAATTCTTAAAATTTCAAGTAAATGAAATAGAAAGTGCAGAAATTCAATCCCCAACAGAAGATGAAGAATTAAACAGCGAGCTTGAAGTTTTAGAAAACGCAGAAAAATTAAAAGAACTCACAGGCACATCTTACTGGGCAATCAACGGAGATGACGGATCCATATTGGAAGGCTTGGGCAAGATTAAGCAAAACGTTTCAAAAGCTGCATCTTTTGATAACAAATTAAACGAAGTTGAACAAAGTTTAATCGAATGTATAGAAAATCTTCATGACATATCATCAGAATTAAGGAACTACAGTCAGAATTTAGATAATGACACCGAAAGATTAAACGAAATTCAAGAACGCCTGTTTTTACTCGACAAACTAAAGCGCAAATATGGCGGCACACTTGAATCTGTTATTCAAACTTACGAAAAGTTAGCAGAGGAGCTTTCATCAATAGAATTTTCAACCAAAAACATTGAAGAACTTGAAATTTTAATTAAGCAAGCAGAGCAAAATCTTTTTGAAAAAGCAAAAGAAATAAGCGAACACAGAAAAGATTACGCAAGCGTTTTATCGGTATATATTCAAGAAAGATTAGCAAAACTTGAACTGCCGAAGGCCCGATTTGAGATTTCTGTAAAAGAGAAAGCTTTATCCTCAGACGGAATTGATGATGTGGAATTTTTAATCTCAACAAACGTATCAGAAGATTTAAAACCGCTTGCAAAAGTAGCCTCAGGTGGAGAAATCTCAAGAGTAATGCTTGCAATAAAATCAATTTTTGCCCAAACTGACGACATTGATACAGTAATTTTTGATGAAATTGATACTGGAATTTCTGGGAAAGCCTCCCAGAGCGTTGCTGATGAAATAACAGAACTTTCAAAATTCCACCAGATTATACTTATAACCCACCAAGCAATAATAGCTTCAAAAGCAGACAAACATTTTTATGTCAGAAAATCACAAAATGACGAAACTAAAGTCGAAGTTTATGTACTTACCGGCGACAACAGAATTAAAGCACTTGCAGAACTTGCAGGCGGCGATATCAACGAACGCTCAATAGAGTTTGCAAAATCATTAATTGAAGCATAGTTTTTTATTCGGCAAACATAAAGACTACACCGTTTTTGAACAAATAAAAACCGGCAACAATGCCGGCGGTGAACAATAATCAATCCTCTATAAAATCTTTAAAATGCCATAAATCCTTTTTCTCTCTGATTTTAGCAAGAGCAATATCTTCCAGCTGTCTGATACGCTCTTTAGAATATCCCATTTCCCGTCCAAGTTGCTCGAGAGTCATAGGCGAACAGCCATTTATTCCAAAACGGTAATTAATAATCTTCTTTTCTCTTTCATCCAACGTTTTTAAAAGATGATTAACAGAACCTTTAAGAGTATTATTTTTAGTTTGCTCATCAGGAGAATAGTATTTTTTATCCTGAATATAATCACCTATATTTAAGTCATCTGTTACAGGTGTTTCAAGGCTAATCGGCTCTTTAATAATAGACTTCCTGATCGCCAAAAGTTTTTTAGCCGAAAGCCCCATCTTATCTGCAACCTCTTGATCACTCGGTTCACGCCCCAATTCAAACGAAAGCATCGTATAAATCTTTTTATATTTTCTGATTTTATCAGCCATATGCACGGGAATTCTTATAGTGCGGGAATTGTTTGAAATAGCCCTAATAATTGTTTGTTTAATCCACCATGTTGCATAGGTCGAAAACTTAAAATTCTTAGAATAATCAAACTTTTCAGCAGCCTTGATAAGCCCCAAAGAGCCTTCCTGAACCAAATCCATAAACAAAACACCCTGACCTATATACCTCTTTGCAATACTCACAACCAGACGCAAATTTGCCTGAATAAGCTTTCTTTTTGCGATATCCGCCTGCGAAGGTTTGCCTTCTCTAATTTGTTTTCCAAGCAATTTTTCTTCTTTTGATGAAAGCAGCTTTACTTTACCAATATCTTTCAAATACATCTGCAAAAGATCATCCTCTTTTGCAACAGAATTAAAAGTTTTCGGTTCTAAATTAATAATATCCTCATCATCTGCTGATATAATATCATCCTGTAAATAATTACTCTGAAAATCCTTAAATAAATTTTCTTCCTTTAACTCAACATTCAAACTCATCGAAATCTTTTCCTCTCTTCCAAGTCTAAATCTCTACAATTTCAATGACGAAGATAAAATAAATTTGTTTCAAAAGGTAAAGTAAAAACATTTAAATATTGATTATAAAAAACTAACATTGTAGTATAAAATCAAACTTGAATAAAATATTTAAAACAGAAAGGAAACATCAATGTCAATCAGACCAATTACATCTACTCCGTCTTTCAAAGGACTTATCGTATCCACAAGTGATAAAATTGCAGTGAATACAAAACATATTATATCAATGAAAGAAACTTCCGATATAGGAAAAGTACAGACCCAAATATATTTAACCGACAAGACTATAAGAACGATTAATGCCCCTTTAAGAGATGTTCTTCAAGCATATCTTAAAGCAAGCCCAAACGACTGCAACATTGAGCATGTTAAACCATCTAAATTTTAATTAAAAAAATTATACCTACTAAAAAAGAGCCTTAAAAAGGCTCTTTTTAATGGTGGGCGTTAAAAGACTCGAACTTTTGACCCTCTCCTTGTAAGGGAGACGCTCTACCAACTGAGCTAAACGCCCTCTTTTCTGGGGTGTCTTTCGACGTCTTTTATAATAGAACAAACATTTTTTTATGTCAATAACTTTTTCTTAAAAAATAACTAATAATTTTATATATTAATTACAAGCATCTCTCTTTTTAAGCTATAATTGCAATATGGAATTGGGTTCAGAATACATTGTAAAAATCGAAAAAATATCAAACTTAGGAACAGGAATCGCTAAAATTGAAGGATGCGTTGTTTTTGTAGAAAACGTCTGCCCCGAAGATGAAGTTAAAATCAAAATAACCAAACTAAATAAGAATTTTGCAACGGCAAAGGCAATTGAAATTATAAGTCCTTCTCGTTATAGAGTTAAACCGTTTTGTCCAATGCTAAAAGTTTGCGGAGCATGCCAGTTACAAATGATAGATTACGATTATCAGTTGGAAATAAAAAGGCAAATAGTAGAGGATGCTATCAGAAAAATCGGCGGATTAGATATTGAAATACATCGCACAATTGCAAGTCCTGAGATTAAAAATTACCGTCATAAAATTCAATTTCCTGTTTCGCAGACAAAAGTTTCCAAAAGGCTTCTTGCTGGTTATTACAAACCTCAATCGCATGAGATTGTTAATATAAAATACTGTCCTGTACAGCCTGAAATTTGTGACAGGATTATTGATTTTATCCGAGAAAATGCTTTAAAATTCCAAATATCAGGGTACGATGAAAAAACTCATACTGGAGATTTAAGACATATTGTAATCAGGGTTTCCAAATATAACGGCAAAATTCTTGTGGCACTTGTCGTTAATTCTGACAATACAAATGCTCGTTTTAAAAACTTTGCTTCTGAAATATATGATAAATTTGAGGAAGTAACAGGTGTTTGTTTGAATTTTAATTCACAAAAGACAAATGTTATTTTAGGAAGATCCAGCGAATGTATAGCTGGCGTTGATTATGTGGAAGAAAAACTACTCGACAAAATTTTCAAAATAGGAGCGGATACTTTTTTCCAGATTAACCCTTCAAGTGCGGAAAATATTTTTGCTTATGTAAGAAATTATATAAAAAACAATTTTACCTCACCAATAATTATGGATGCTTATGCTGGGATTTCTACATTTGGAATTTGCTTGGCAGATGTTTCTGAAAAAGTTGTGACCATTGAAGAAAATAAAGAATCATGTAAAAAAGCGGAAGAAAGCTTAATAGTAAACAATATGAATAATGTGGAAATTCACAGCGGAGATGCGGCGGAATTTTTCAAAAAAGAAAGTCGAAAGTTTGATGTTTCAATAATAGATCCGCCACGCAAAGGGTGCACTCAAGAGTCTTTAGATGAAGTTGTAAGACTTACAAAAGGTGAGATAATTTATGTAAGCTGTAATCCAGCAACGTTAGCAAGAGATTTAAAATATTTATGTAAAAAAGGCTGCTGCGTAAAAAGCATCCAGCCTTTTGATATGTTCTGCCATACATTCCACGTTGAAAATGTTGCAATTATAAAAGTTTAACTATTTTTCTCCAAATTTGTTAAGAGTTTCTTTAAGCATTTCTTGAGTTTTTGCGATATTCGAAACGTCATCACTTTCCATAACTTCAAGTCTGGCTCTATAAAACTCTCTGTAACGCATTATTTCTTCACGAGAAATTGATTTGTCTTCACGAATTTCGTAATCACTTGAATTTTTTATTAAGGATTCAATATATTCATCAGACTGAATTTTTTGTTTCATTTCCTTGTAATACATAGGGATTTTTTGTCTAATACCAGACATATACCCGTCAAGCATTTTAGCGTGCACTTTACTGATTACAACAGGAAGTTTCTCTTCTCCTTTAAGTTTCAAATCTGCATTGTAAGCGTTCATAAATAAAGGTTTTGAAATATCTTCACGAAGTCTTGTTTTAATTACGTCGATATTGTTAGTAATTCTTCTTCCAGGTGTATTTTCAGCATACTTAGCTTTTGTATCAATATGCAGCTTGTCAAAAGAACGTGCTATATTGTATACATATTTAGATTCTAATTCTTTAGCCTTAGAATAATGAGGCCCGTAAAGCATAATTAATTCAAGAGTTTGCTTGTTTTCGTTTTTGCCCTTTTTGCGAATAGGAACAAATCTCATTTGATAGTCAGCGTATGTGCTGCTTCTGGGTTTGGATATTTCTGATTTTTGAAGAAAGGCTCCTAACGGTGCTAAATCTTCTTTTGTAATCCCGTTTTGTCGAATTTCCAGATCAGGAAGTTTATCTAACTTGCCTGTTTTTTGATTCAGCACTCTTATAACAGCTGGTTCATAACCTTTTTCTTTCATAACTTCCAGAAATTTTTTAAATGAGCCTATATTAGACTGATCTGTCCAGTATACAGTTCCTCTAACAGTATCTTGAACATATCCTTGTCTTTCATATTTGTCTATATAAGAATCAAAAGATTTAATCGGGTGTTTACTGTTGTAAACTTCGTCGTAAGAAAACCCTAAATCAGCAAGTTCATCGCAAGCATTTTTCAGAGCATTATGAAAATTTTTAGCATAATCAATAAACTTTTCAACTCTTGAAAGATAAGATTGCTCAATAGCATTACCAATAATAGAAGTTTTTCCGCTAAAGGATACTGTATCCTTTAGCAAAGTATTATTATACTTTGGCATAGCAAAACTGCTAATCGGAGAAAACTTTTGTTTGTTGTTGTTAGTATTTGGAATTTGAAAATTTGGGGTAATTAAAATATTCATATCGACAATCCTTCCTAACCTTTTAAAATTCTAATTCGTATAAAACGCCTGAACAATAAATTTTACCTTAATATCCAAAAACACACCCTAAACTTAACAATAATTTACAAATAATATTCTTTGTTAAAAGATTATGTTTGTATTATGATTAAGATTAAGAGCGTATAATTAGTAATTAAGTAATAGTAAATCAATAAGGAGGTTATTTAATTATGCCAGGAAAAACAATAACGGTTGATGGCAATTACGCCGCAGCGCATGTTGCGTATGCATTGAGCGAAGTGTCAGCAATCTACCCTATTACTCCTTCTTCAACAATGGGAGAATGGATTGATGAATGGGCATCACAAGGAAAGAAAAACATCTGGGGTAAAACCGTAAAAGTTGCAGAAATGCAATCTGAAGCAGGTGCCGCAGGTGCAGTTCACGGATCACTAGCAGCAGGTGCTTTAACATCAACTTACACAGCATCACAAGGTTTATTATTGATGATTCCTGTAATGCACAAAGCAGCAGGTGAAATGCTTCCGCACGTAATCCACGTATCAGCACGTGCATTAGCAGCACAATCATTAGCAATTTTCGGTGATCATACAGACGTTATGGGGTGCCGCAACACTGGTTATGCAATGTTAGCAGCAAACTCAGTTCAAGAAGAAATGGATATGGCTTTAGTTGCTCACTTGTCAACTTACAAAGCAAAAGTTCCGTTCCTTCAATTCTTCGATGGTTTCAGAACTTCTCACGAAGTACACAAAATTGAAGAAATTTCATATGAAGATATTGCAAGCTTAGTTGAACCAAAATACATTGAAGAATTCCGTAACAGAGCAATGAGACCGGAAGCTCCGATTTGTAAAGTAGGTGCTCAAAACACTGACGTATACTTCCAAGGTCGTGAAACAGTTAACAAATACTATGACGCTGTTCCTGACATTGTTCAAGAATATATGGACAAAGTTGCAAAAATTACAGGCAGACAGTATCATCCGTTCGATTATGTCGGCGCACCTGATGCTACTGACGTAATCGTTGCAATCGGTTCTGGTTGTGAAACTATTGAAGAAACAATCGAATACTTGAACGCAAAACGCGGAACTAAATACGGTTTGGTTAAAGTAAGACTATATAGACCGTTTGATACAAAACGTTTCAACGCAGCACTTCCAAAAACAACAAAACGTATTGCAGTTCTTGACAGAACTAAAGAACCTGGTTCAATCGGTGAACCTTTATACATGGATGTAGTTGCAGCATTAGAAAACAAAGACATCAGAGTAATTGGCGGCCGTTACGGTTTATCTTCAAAAGAATTTACACCGTCAATGGTTTACGCTATTTACAAACACTCAGAAAACAACGGATTCCACGGATTCACAGTTGGTATCGAAGATGATGTAACTCACAAATCATTAAAAGTTACAGAACACATCGTTACAGAACCGGAAGGAACAACAAACTGTATGTTCTGGGGCTTGGGTTCAGACGGTACTGTTGGTGCTAACAAAAACTCAATTAAAATTATCGGTCAATATACAAACAAAGATGCTCAAGCATACTTTGCTTATGACTCTAAAAAATCATTTGGTGTAACCGTTTCTCACTTAAGATTCGGCGACAAACAAATCAAATCAACATACCTTATTACAGCACCTGACTTTGTATCTTGTTCAGCACATGCATACATCGGCAGATACGATTTATTAAAAGGTATTAAAGAAGGCGGTACATTCTTGCTTAACAGCCCATGGTCAAAAGAAGAAGCATTCTCTCATTTGACTCGTGATATGCAAGAAACAATTATCAATAAGAAAATCAAATTCTACAATGTAGATGCAGAAAAACTTATTGAACAACAGCCTGGCTTAAGAGGAAAAGGTGCAAACACAGTTATGATGGTTGCATACTTCA
The DNA here is from genome assembly GCA_944326525.1 of Candidatus Gastranaerophilales bacterium. GTDB lineage: Bacteria > Cyanobacteriota > Vampirovibrionia > Gastranaerophilales > Gastranaerophilaceae > Scatenecus. Next base: position 6,323 of record CALVEG010000003.1, on the reverse strand, counting down.
AAGTTTCAGGAATTATTCCGTTTGAACAAGCGCTTGAAGGTATGAGAGAAATGACAAAGAAAACCTTCAAGAAAAAAGGCGACGATGTTGTAAATATGAACCTTGCACTTATAGATGCAGCGGTTGATGCAACAGAAGAAGTTGTTGTTCCTTCATCTTTAGCAGGAGTAGCACACGCAGATGACATTAAACTTATACCAGACAATGCATCAGACTTTGCTAAGAAAATCATTGAACCTTCAATGAGACAAAAAGGTGATGATATTCCGGTATCAGCAATGTCAAATGACGGTGTAATTCCGACAGGAACAGCTTGCTTAGAAAAACGCGGAATCGCACCGAGAGTTCCAAAATGGAATCCGGAAAATTGTATTCAGTGCGGAATTTGCGCATCAGCATGTCCTCACGCTGCAATCAGAACTAAATTGATTGAAGAAAAAGATCTTGCAAATGCACCTGAATCATTTAAAACAATCCCTGCAAAACCGGCTTTGGCAGATGAAAAATTCAAAGTTCAAGTATACTGCAAAGATTGTACAGGATGCGGCGTATGTATAGATCAGTGCCCGATGGCTAAGAACCCTGAAAAAGCAGCTTTGACTTGGTCAACTATTGAAGAAGAAGAAGCTGTTGGCGAAGTAGTTAACGAAAAATTCTTCGATTCATTGCCTGATAACGTAATGGGTAAAAACACTACTAAGACAATCAAAGGCGCAATGTTAAGAAAACCGTTATTTGAATTCTCAGGCGCTTGCGCAGGTTGTGGAGAAACTCCTTACGTTAAATTGGTTTCTCAATTGTTCGGAGAAAACGCAATCGTAGCTAACGCAACAGGATGTTCTTCAATTTACTCAGGTACATTCCCGACTATTCCTTACACAACAAATAAGGATGGCAGAGGGCCGGCTTGGGCTAACTCATTATTTGAAGACAACGCTGAATTCGGTTTTGGTATGAGATTGGCAGTTGACCAGAACAGAGATACTTTGAAAACTTATGTTGAAAAAGTTCTTGAAAATGAAAAATCACCTGCTGACTTAAAAGAAGCTTTAACCGAAGCAATGTCACACTGGGATAATTCAAAAACTGAAGAAGCTGTTGCAGCTCAGGAAAACGCTAAGAAAGTTATTGCAAAATATGCAAACTGCGGATGCCCTGATTTAGCAAAAGTAAGAGAACTTCAAGACTACTTCACAGATAAATCAGTATGGATTATCGGTGGTGACGGTTGGGCAAACGATATCGGATACGGCGGTATCGACCACGTAATCGCACAAAATCAGAACGTAAATATTCTTGTTCTTGATACTGAAGTTTACTCTAACACTGGTGGTCAAGCTTCTAAATCAACACCAACAGGTGCGGTTGCTAAATTCGCTACAGGCGGTAAGAAAACTTACAAGAAAAACATGGGCTTGATGAGTATGTCTTATGGTTACGTATATGTAGCATCAGTTGCATTGGGTGCAGACAGAGCTCAAACTCTTAAAGCATTCCAAGAAGCTGAAGCATACAACGGACCATCAATCATCTTTGCTTATGCACCTTGTATCGCTCACGGAATTGATATGTCTAAGACTCAGACAGAACAAAAACGTGCAGTTGAAGCAGGATACTTCCCGCTTTACAGATACAATCCGGCAAATCCTGATGCTCCGTTCACATGGGATGCTAAAGAACCTAAAGAAAGCTATCAGGACTTTATTAAATCAGAAGGTCGTTACAAATCTTTGATGAAAACAAACCCTGATCATGCTGCAGAACTTTACGCTCAAGCTGAAGAAGATGCATCAAAACGTATGGCTGTTTACAAAGCAGTTGGCGAATTGATGAAGTAATAACTTCTACAAAATTATAAGAGTCCGAAGAAATTCGGGCTCTTTTTTATTATTTTTTATTGACAGATAATTCCTTAATTGTTAAGATTAGAAAAAGGAGATTAATGTGAGTATACGACCTATAAAAATATCTTATGACAGATTACCAATGCAAATGGCAAAAAATCCCAGAATTTTATGTACAAATGAATTACAGAAAAAATTACATTCTGTATTTAATGAAGATAATATGACTGCACTTCAAAATTATGCAGAAAAAGAAAATGCCAGAATATACTTTTCTTATATGGCTGATGATTTGTTTCATAATACTAAAATGACAGTATTTAAAGATAACTCATTAAATAGATATCAAATCGCTTTAAAAATTTGCACAGATACAAAAGATGATTTTGTAAATTCTCTGCGTAGTATATATAACTTTGCATCAGAATCAATTAAAAATCTTTCACAAAAATAAAACACCTCTTTATGAGATGTTTTATTTTTTAATTTTTCTTAATTAAAACCTAAATGCTTTTAATAACTATTCTGACTTGCAATTGCAGCCTTTAAAGCCCTATTCTGAACAGACAGTTCTTGGATTCTAGCCTGTGCAAGTCTTGTTTGAATATCTTTCATTTCAGAGTAATTTTTAACAAATTCGACATCTTTTTCACGTCCGTGTGCAAATTCGTGAGCAATAGCTCCACCCAACAACAATGCAGGTGACCAACCTAAAGTCCATTTAGCTGCTGCTTTAAGTGGTTCAAGTGTTTGCGAATTTCTTAACTTATTCATTTGTTTAGAAATGTATTTTACAACACTATTTGCATTGAATTTGTCAGCATATTCAGCAATTCTTTTGTCTGCTTTAATAATACTTTGCGGTTTTGTATTTTTAATAATACTTTCTCCGATTTTATTAACTGCCTTACCGCCAAGAGCCAAGGCTCCCGCAAACGCTGCTACTGATGCGCCGAATGTTAAGAACGGATTTTCGTTTGTAAATCTGTTAAAGTTTGGCGATTTATCTTCAAAATAACGTCTTACTTTATTAATCCCGTAAGCAATTCCAAGCATTATTCCCCATTTGCCTGCACCTTTAAGACCATTCAAAGCTCTTGCTGAGGCTCCTGTAAGGTCTCTTGAAAATAATTTAAATTTAGGCGCTTCAAGCAACGCTGAAGCTGCACCTGCTGCCAATGGAGTGCTTAATACCAATGCTGACGACAATTTTTTGTGTTTTTTATCTTCTGTATTGTTAATTGTCTTTATATAAGCGAGTCGTCTAACGTCATTATCACTCATTGAAATAACGCTATCAATATTATGACGACGGTTTTTACGCGGGTTATAAGGGGTTATGTCTCTTTCGGAGCGCGAATTGAAATTAATATTGTTTATTGCCTCAATATTCATAAACACACACCTTTCACTTTTACACTATCATTATAACATTAGAATGTCTGAAAATTATTTTTTTTGCTATAAAAGTAACATTTATTAATTTTTATTTACATGACATACTTTTTTATACTATTATTATGGAATGAAAAAATTTTATATACACTCCATGGGTTGTAAGTCGAATCAGTTTGAGGGTTCTATTATAATCCAAAATCTTAAAAAGAATGCTTTGGAAGAAGTTAAAACCCCTGAAGATGCAGATATATTTATTTTGAACTCTTGCTCTGTTACCTCCAAAAGTGATAACGAAGCTTTTTATATTTTGCGGAACATAAAACACAAAAAGCCGGAAATTAAAACTGTTTTAACCGGTTGCATTGCACAAGTTGAAAAAGAAAAACTTTTGGAAAACGAATTTATTGATTTAGTAATCGGAAACGATGAAAAATTAAATATTTATGAAACTTTGCAAACACTAGAAACTTCAAATTCAAAATGTTTAGCAAGCAATATTATGGAACTTTCTGAATTCCATCGAGTAGAACTTGAAGATACATCTAAGACTCGTGCAAGTTTAAAAATTCAGGATGGATGTGACAGCAGATGTACTTATTGTATAATTCCATTTGCTCGAGGAAGGAGCAGAAGTGCTGATAAAAAATTTGTAGCAGAACAAATAAACAAGTTCTCTAATCATGGGTTTAAAGAAGTTGTATTTACAGGCATTCATATTGGTCAATGGGGCAAAGACATTGGCGAAAACCTTTTAGATTTAATTAAATACATTGAAGATAATACAACTATAGAGCGTTATCGTTTGGGGTCACTCAACCCAACGGAAATTAATGATAAAATGTTGGAATTCTTAAGTAAATCAGAAAAGTTTTGTCCACATTTTCATCTCTCGCTTCAATCAGCTTGCAATAAGACATTACGTTCCATGAACCGTTTTTACAAAGTTGAAGATTATCTTGAACAAATTGAACATATTAATGAAATTTTTGAAAATCCATTTTTAGGCAGTGACATAATTACAGGTTTTGCCGGAGAAACAGAGGAAGATTTTGAAATTACCCGCCAAAATCTTGAACTTTCCGGTTTAAGTCAAATTCATACTTTTCCATATTCAAAACGTCAAGGAACCGTTGGAGCTTCGCTTCCAAATCAGGTAGATGAAAAAATTAAAGAACAGCGTGCGAATATTGTGAAAGAAATTTCAGCCAGAAAGCTTGCTTCTTTTATTAATAAGAATTTAGGTACAACACAACAAGTTTTAATAGAAAAACATCCGGATAAAAAATCAGGATGTTTAAAAGGCGTGACAAAAAACTATTTAACTGTTATTATAAATTCTTGTAATGAAAGTTTATTGAATACTTTAGCCCAAGTAAAAATAAAAAAATACCAAGATTCAAAAATATATGCTGAATTTTTAAATCAATAATAATTAAAAGAAAGGAGTATATTATGCAAATCAGACCAGTCAGTTTACCCTTTAAAGGATATGTAGAGGTTAATTGTCAGCAAGGTAATTATCGTAACACAAATCCTGTGACATTTAACACAAAATCAATAGCATATAGCCCATCAACTTTAAATCCAGGAAAAACAGAAATTTACGCTGGAAATAAAACATTTTTAGCAGATTGTTCTTACGATACATTCCAAAAAGCTTGTATGAAAGCAGATAAATCAGGAAAAGTAGAATGTATTTCAGCCAATTCTACTTTTGATGAAGATAATTAATTTCTAAAAAAAGACCGGATTTAAAAAATCCGGTCTTTTTTTATTCTCTGCTGTTTAATTTTGCAATTAATTTTAAAATCTCAATGTAAAGCCATACAATGGTAACCATAAGCCCAAAAGCACCGTACCACTCATATTCTCTGTCAAGCATCCTTTCTTCACCTTTTTGAATAAATTCAAAATCAAAAATCAAATTAAGCGCAGCAATAGCAACAACAAAAAGACTAAATACTATGCCAATCGGGGTTGCCGTGAATATTTGCGGTATAGAACGACCAAAAAACGATGCAACAAATTGGATTACATAAATTGCAACGATTGAAGACATTGAAATTAAGACAACTGAGCGAAGTTTTTCGGTAGCTCTAATAAGACCGGTTTTAAACATGCCAAGCATAAAAAACACAGTTACAAGTGTTGCAATCACAGCTTGCATAATAATTCCAGCCCAAGAAGCTTCAAAAAACGCTGATATACCACCGACAAAAAAGCCTTCTGCAACAGCATAAGCAGGAGCCAAATATTTAAAAAGATTTTTGTTTCTGCAAAAAATCATAACAAGAGCAATAACAAATCCCACAATAGCTCCGCCCATAGTTAACAGTTGAGCTTTGTCAGCAAAGCCTGCAAAAACAAGAGAAAAAGTATAAATTGCCGGAATAATCAAAGCTAAAAGTAAAATAAGAGTTTTATTAATCGCGCCACTGACAGTCATAGGAGAACTCTCGAGCGCTTGCTCTCTTTCAAAAAAATTATCATTTAAAACTGGATTTGACATAGAAACCTCCTTCTACAAGTAATATATCAAGTAAGATTATATCATAATTTTTGTGAATAAACCACAGCATAAAATATAATTAAATATAAGTACAAATAAAATAGTTAAAAAAAGTACTTTACAATATTTTTTTTTGTATATATAATAAGAGAGTAAGCGAGAGATGCATGGACATCGAGAGCTTAAGAAAATAATCCTCAGTAGCTCAATGGCGGAGCAACCGGCTGTTAACCGGTAGGCTGTTGGTTCGAGTCCAACCTGGGGAGCCATAAAGGAGATGTCGCAAGGCGTCTCCTTTATTTTATGCTTTGAAATTAATTTCCTAAGGAAATATGGTCAAAATGGAAATTATGGTTTGACAGACATTACAGGAATTTGATTTTTTTGAACTAATAGGGGTGTGTTTCAAATATATCTTGATTTTTTTAGTCGGAAATCGCTAAAAATGAAATTCCTGAACTGGCAAAAAAGTCCGATTACTGTCCGTCAATGTCTAAAACAAGACAGTGTCTCAAAACCTTAAATGGCGGGAATTTAGACACAGTTCAGGAATTTTGGGACAGGACAGTGTT
>CALVEG010000002.1 GCA_944326525.1 Candidatus Gastranaerophilales bacterium | reverse complement strand
TTTTCAATATACCAATTAGAATTCCCAAAATGATTAAAGTTCCATTGTAATTGGAAGTAGAAATTGTATTCCATAGAGTTATCATCCTTAAAGTTGTATGAATACTTATTTAATTGTGTTCTGCGATAACTTTCAAAAGCTATCCTGATTTCTTTTGCAAACTTTTTTCTAAATTCAGGATAAGTTATTTCTAAAGTTTCTCTTGTTAGTTTATTTTTCACTTTCATTTCGCTACGCTCCATTACAGATGCAGGCTCACAAGTTTCACCATAGGTTCAACTGTTCGCTTTGCAAAAATCATCTTCAAATCCTCTTATGTTATCAAGCTCTATATTGTACCTTTTGCCTTGTTTATCAACACAAGTCGCATAATCTATCTCTGCATCGGCAAACTTGTTTTTCCAAATACAAATCAGCAACCCGATTTCTTGTGTTTTTAAATTCAAAACTTTTGTGCCATAAAGTGCATAATCTTTTTCTGTCATTATTCTTCCCTTTCAAGTATCAAATCTGAATAGATATCATCAGGCTTTTGTGGGTCTATTAAAAACTCTTTCATAAACACAAATCTTTCTCCGCAAGTGTTTTCACAAATTACAGTGTCAAAGTTATAGAATCTGATTACTTTGTAATACTCATTATCAGAGTTCTCAAAACCTCTAATCTTTTTAAGTTTGTATTTTTTACCTGTTTCAATCATTGCTACCTCTTATCAGCAATGATATTCATTACTCTTAATGAGTAAAATATCAAGTAAATACACACAAAACGTATCATTTAGACATAAAAAGTATTTTTGTAATAAGCAATTATATAAAAACGGATAACAGGCTTTCTAAGCAAACTTTTTAAGTAAGATATGCTTTACTATCTCTTATGAGTATAAAATTCAATACAGCGCTTTTTGAACACTTTTTGAACGGTATTAAAATCTTTTTTGAATATTACCTTCCGGATAATTTATAAAATAAGCATTTACAGTATCAGTATCTTGCCTTAAATTTTCAACTATTGGAGTAAGATTGTACAGTTCTTCTATATCTTGTTGAGTCCTGCAAAAATAATCGATTACAGTGGCTGTGTTATAAATCCGCTCAGCTAGTTTTTCTAACTTTCTAAAATCTTTTTGTTTAATCCTATATTTCTTATTTTTACTCATACGACCTCCTTTTTTAGGTGTCGTATTCATCACTTAAGAATAATAAAAAATCAAGTTTGGACAAATTATAATATTAAATTATACTTATTTAATTCTTTTTAATATACAATTTTCTAGATCCTGAATATTATAAACAGTATCTAAAACATCAAAAGTTTCTTCAAGATTGTTTCTTGCACTATTCCAACCGCAACCATCAGTGAACCAGATAAATGTTACCCCATCTATTGTTGCTGCTTCTTGAGCTAGTGTTTTATAACTTCTTGCTGTTTCATTTAACTTTGAGCCTCCACTAGCATAGAAATTGGTTTCAATTACATAAATTTGTTTATCTGTTTTAATTACAAAATCAAAACGTTTTTCCATTTTACCTTGATTAGAAATCGCTGATAAATTTACATTCCATTTTTGCTCAATTTCATGGATATACATTTCTTTAAAGTAATTTTGCCCCTTAACAAAACCTGCTTTTTGAATATAACTTTCAACAAGATTTTCCATTAAATGCCCGCCACGATTTTTACGAGCATTAGAATCTAAACCTGTTTCAACACCTGTTGCATAATCTACTAAATTATTTACAATATGGTTTTGTAGCAAGTCAAAAAGCTTTGTTTTTTTCATAAACATTTTGTATTCTTCAATAGAATAATTCATTTTTTTGAATGAAAAATTATATTCCCCATCCTTATCTATTGTATAAATTTCATTAGCTCTTACAGTTATAAGCAAAGGAATACATTTTAAAGTTATAAATATGTTGGTTTTCCAATAACTTCTTGAACAATTATTTCATTAAAACAGAATTCATTATTTTGATTGAAAATTTTTCTAAAATTTTTATATGCAGATGTCGTATCTTTCCCTTGAACAAACCCTAAAATTTGCATATTATCAATATCCTTGTTATTTATATCTTGCGTAAAGCCATCACGCGTATAAAACATAAATGTTTTCATGCTAAAGTATATTCTCCTCGTTTAGTAAATATTAAATAACCATAATCTCTTAAAAATTGTAACTGCTGTCTTATTTTTGCTCTAATATTGTTATTATTAGGATGTTTTAATTTTAGGAAATTTTCAAAAGAATATATTTCATCCAATGTGAAATTTTTCTTATTTAACAAATCAATACATTTCATTATATCCAATAACCATCCTTTTAGTTCATTCTTTTGACTTCTTAAAAATAACATTTTATTAAAATTAGAAATAACCACTTGTTTATCAACAACTTGTCGATTAGAAATTAAGTATAGTTTTCCTGATGATGGTATTGATGAAACATCAATATTACAACCAATCCATCCTGCTCTACGTGCTGTTTCAGGTAGTGGAGGTCTTTTTAGAATAATACTTTCAGTGAAATAATGTTTAGGAATGATTATTAAATTATTAACAGAATAAGTTTTTAAATCATAATTCAAGTAGAAAAAATTAGGTACGTCACCATTTCTAATTTTATCTATCATTGTTTCATAAGCACCATCAACTATTTTTTTGCCTAGTTTTGACTTGTTACTCTTTAATTCAAATTCTTCTTTACATTTTTCGCAATAGAAATCCCCAACAGGTTTATTATTCTCAAAATGAGATAATTTGTTACCACACCTTACGCAATAAACATTATCATTTACCCAATTTTCACTCATTACTCTGATTTTCTGAGAATTTGAGTGATATTCTTCTGCTAAATTTGTATTAAAAAATAAATTCATACTTAAGCAACTTTGTCTAAATATTCTTTTTCCAAGTCTATACCAATAAATTTTCTATTTAATTCTAAAGCCATTATACCAGTTGTTGAGCTTCCTGTAAAAGGATCAAGAATCAAATCACCAACATTCGTTGATGCAAGGATTATACGCCTTAACAATTCTAAAGGTTTTTGTGTTGGATGTTTACCAAATTCTTTTTCATAATTTTTAGGAGTTCCTATTGCCCAAACTGAACGCATTTGTTTTTCCGTTTTTTTAATAAAATCTTCATTCCAATTACCATTTTTTATAAGCTCATAATTGAATGTATGTCTTTCCTTATTATCGATTTTTGCCCACAAAAGTGTTTCATGGCTTGCTGTAAAATACCTGCAAGACATATTCGGCGAAGCATTTGGCTTAAACCAACAAATATCATTTAAAATTTTAAATCCGTTTTTTTGTAAGGCAAAACCACAAGCATAAATAGAATGATAAGTTCCTGAAATCCATATTGTTCCGTTAGGTTTCAAAACTCTTTTGCAGGCTTGTATCCATTTGTTGTGGAATTCAAAATCCTCATTAATCCCTTTACTCTCATCCCACTTTCCTTTATTAACTGAAACGACCTTTCCTGCATGACAAGTAATTCCACCGTTAGATAACATATACGGGGGATCGGCAAAAATCATATCAATAGATTCTGGAGCTGCTTTGTTTAGAATTTCAATACAATCACCTTGAAATAAAGTTATATCATCCTTTTCATAGACCTTTTGCATGAGTTAATTATATTCTAAAGATGATATTGTGTACTAATTTATAAACATTAATTTACAAAGAATCCTTATATAAAACTTTTATGCTAGAATTTTCAAATGAAGTTGCAATTTTTAAAATTGATTGAATATTTGAAAAGTTGTAAAATTTGTTATAAAGCACTATTTATAACTCTTATTTCAATTTTTCTCTCTTTGTTACCATTACTAATCGTTTTTTATGTAACTTAATAAGAAATGAAAGTTATTTTACAGGTATTACATTTGCATTGGGGATGTCATTTATATATTCTTTAATAATTCCGGGATTAATAGGGATTATTAAAGAGCAAGAATATAAAATGCTACATAAAGGTTTTCATTTAATTATTTCCATAATAGTTTTAGTATTGTTTGTTATATCTATAATATTTGAATGTCCATTAATTCAAAATGGAATCTATACTTCTGCCTTTATTATAGTTGTAAGTTTATTTATATTTTCATCTTTTTTATTGTTTTATGGAACTTATAGAGATGAAAAGAAAAATTTAGGAGATGTATTTTATATAGATATAAAAGAGCAGGAATCTATGAAAAAATATTCAAAAAACATACAACAGGAGGAACATAATAATGAGTAATTTTGAATTATTGCTTGATATTATTGAAATAAGGCAACGGGTTGGTTCTTATTATATTGCAAGCATAAAGACTAAAGACTTATTGGAAATATCTTCTGTTGATAGAATGCGAATGGAAAAAGAAGGAGACTGTCGGGCTAGTTACTTAGGAATACAAAGGAGATTAGATGAATCTAGGGTAAAAAAAATTGCCGAATATGTTAAAAACAGAGATTCAGCTTTTCCAACTTCAATACTTCTTGCTGTTACGGAAGACTGTGCCGAAATTATAAAAGATGAAACTGGTTTACATTTAAAATTAAAAGATTTCTCTGATGATGATATTAAATTAAAAATTGATAATCAAATAATTAATAACTCCTATAAAGATAATTATTTAAAGGGTGGAATTGCAAAAATTTTAGATGGTCAGCATCGTTTAGCTGGCTTAGCATATGCCATTAATTCTTTACAAGGTAATCAATTAACATTATTTGATGATGAAAATAATAAGGAATTATTAGAAAGACTAGAAAATTTTGAATTAAATGTTTCAATATTTATTGGTTATGATATTCATGAACAGGCAAAGTTATTTGGAATAGTAAATCTCGCTCAGACCAAAGTGAATAAAAGTTTGGTTTATAATCTTGAAGAATATTCCAAATCTAGAAGTCCTCAAAGAGTTTGTCACAATATTGCTAAATTGCTTGACCAATCTATGCAATCACCATTTTATGAAAGAATAAAGATGTTAGGATGTAAAACAGAAGGTCGAAATTATATTGAACCATTGACACAAGCAACTTTTGTCGAGGCATTGATATCTTTGATTTCAAAAAATCCTGAAAAAGATCGTGATATATTAAACAGACAAAGACTTTTTAAAAAAGGCGAGATTGAGATATATTCAAATAGTGAGAAAGCAAAATTTATTTTTAGAGATTTCTTTGAACAAGAAAAAGATGGAGAAATGCTTGATATAATATGGAACTATTATTCAGCAATAAAGAAAAAATGGCCAAATGCGTGGGATGATGTTGAGAATTCATTGTTGCCTAAAAATAATTGTTTTAGAGCACTTATTCGATTTTTACGAGACAAATATCCAGAACTAGTTTCAAAAGAAAATAAAGGGATACCTTCCGTTGAAGAATTTGAAAATTTATTTAAGAAATTTGAGATATTAGATGAAGATTTTGATTCTTCAAAAGGTATTTTCCCTCGTGGTGATGGTGGGATGAGTAAATTTTATAAATATCTTAGTGGACAAATATCATATGATGATTTAAAGCAATCAAATTAATATGGTTGAAATAAAGGATTTAAAATGAGATATATAAAATCTTTATACATAAAAGGCTTTAAGAAATTTGATGAAATTACAGTTCATTTTAATGAACATATGAATATTCTTGTGGGAGAAAATGAAGCTGGTAAGAGTACTATTTTAGAGGCTATCAAAATTGTACTAAACCAAATGTACAAAAATGCTGATAAATCCATTTTAAAAGATTTATTTAATAAAACTCAAATGGATATTTTTAATGGCAATCCTTCTCTAGAAACATTACCCAAAATTGAAATTGAGCTAGATTTAGAACTGGATCCAACAGAAAAAAATACTGAATATTTTTTTGGAGAAAATAGTAGAAATGCAAAAGCAATTTTTGGAATAAAATTTGAATGCTCATTTAATGAAGACATTGATACGAAAATGACACAAAGCTCGGAAGTGATGTTCCAATACATTTAATTCCGAGCTAATGTGTGTCTGCGATGAAAAACGAAGAATATATAGATATTAATAAAATAGCAGAATTAAAAGGGTTAAAAAGTAACCGTTCATTAAGATTAGCAATTCAAAAAGGTCAAGCATTTGCTCAAAACCAAAATAATCAAATCCAATCTAAAAAAGCTCAAACAATAGTTGTTTTTTCAAATGATTTAGATAAAGCTCTTGCTGCTTTTATTATTGCTAACGGTGCAAAAGCAAGCGGGCATGATGTTACCTTATTTTTCACCTTCTGGGGCTTAAATATTTTAAGAAAAGAAAACGTAACCGTTAAAAAATCATTTATCGATAAGATGTTTGGATTTATGATGCCGAAAAGTGCTGATAAATTAACCCTTTCAAAGATGAATATGGGCGGAGTTGGTTCTATGATGATGAAATGGGTTATGAAAAATAAAAATATTTCAACTTTAAAAGAATTAATTAATCAAGCTCAAGCAAATGGTGTTAAATTTATTGCCTGTCAGATGAGCATGGATGTAATGGGTATTAAAAAAGAAGAACTTATTGACGGTGTAGAAATCGGCGGAGTGGCAAAATATATAGCCGAGAGTAGTAATTCAAATTCCAATTTATTTATATAAAACTATAAAAAAAGGAGGAAAATTATGAAATCAATTACAACTTTTGACTTGCAGTATGCACACAGATTTTACGGATTTAAAGGCGAAGCTCAGTATTTACATGGTCATACAGGGACTTTGACTATAGAGGTTGAAGACAGTATTAATCCCGGCGTAAATATGGTTTTTCCTTGCAATGAAATCAAAAAGACCGCGTGGAATGTTTTGAAAAATTTTGACCACGCTACGATTTTGCGTGAGGATGATCCGCTTTTGCCGGCAATCTTAGAGGTTTATGAAAAACAGGGTATTAAAAATGGTGCTCCGCAAAATACTATGAAAGGTGAAGTGTTTAAAACAGAACTTGCAACGGCTTATCCTGACTGCAGGATTGTTGTTACAAAAGAGACAATGACTGTAGAAGGTATGATAAAAATTGTCTATGACCTTTTGAAAGACAAATTAAATATTGCCAAAATAACCTTTGTAAGCGGTGATAATACAGCATCAGAAGAATACAAAGTTACAAAAACAATTGATCGTTGTCCGCTTTGCGGTATTGCCCTGACTCCTGAAGGAGTTTGCACAAAATGTGGTTACAGAAAAAATAAATAATCATTTGAACCTTCGTTTTTTAATTAAATCGAAGGTTTTTTTTATTATATATTCAAAGTAAGAATTCAGTCTATTGACTAATTGGTATTTTGGTATTAATATGCTAAAATAGAAAGGATTGATATGATTAATATTTCAGAAGCGACAGCAATAGGTCTACATGTAATGATTTATATTGCAAATCGAAAAGGTGAAATTGTTCCATTAAAAGAGATTGCAAAAGTTTTTTCAATCTCGGAAAATCATTTGTCTAAAGTTTTGCAAAGACTCGTAAAAAGTGGTTTTTTAGCTTCCGTCAAGGGTCCTAAAGGTGGTTTTTGCATTGTTAAAGGAAAAGAAAATTCAAGTCTTATGGACATTTATGAAGCTATTGAAGGGAAATATATCCGTAAAGATTGCCTGTTCTCATCAAGACATATAACATCTTGTTGCTGTATTATGAAACCGCTTATTTCTTCAATCAATAATACGTTTGAAGAATTTATGAAAAATAACAGTATTAGTAATTTAAAATTGTAGGAGAAAATTATGAATATGTTTTGTTTCCAATGTGAGCAAACTGCTCAGGGAAAAGGTTGTACAGTACAAGGTGTGTGCGGTAAGAAAGCTGATACATCAAATTTACAAGATGAACTTACGAGTAAATTAATCGAGCTTGCAAGTTGTGCTGAGAAAAATGATATAAATACCGAACTTTTAATTGATGGATTGTTTACAACAATCACAAATGTAAATTTTGATGATAAATCTATTGAATATTTTATAGAAAAAGTTCAAAAAAATATTCATTGTGATTCTAAGTTTGATATAAGAACTGTTTGGGATTGTAATGAAGATATTAGAAGTTTAAAATCATTGATATTATTCGGCTTAAAAGGTATGGCAGCATACGCACATCATGCAAGAGTTTTAGGATATAAAGATGCAGATGTTGACAATTTCTTTTATGAAGCATTACAGGAAATTTCAAAAGATTTATCAGCAGATGGGTTGTTAAATTTAGTTTTGAAAACAGGTGAAATAAATTTAAAATGTATGGAGCTTTTAGATAAGGCAAACACTGAAACTTACGGAACTCCTGCACCTAGAAAAGTTACAACAAATATTGAAAAAGGTCCTTTTATTATTGTAACAGGTCACGATTTGCGAGATTTGAGCTTGTTTCTTGAACAGACAAAAGATAAGGGTGTAAATATTTATACACATGGAGAAATGTTACCTTGCCATGCTTATCCTGAATTAAATAAATATCCTCATCTAAAAGGTAATTTCGGTACAGCTTGGCAAAACCAGCAGAAAGAATTTGATAATGTCCCTGCTGCAATTTTATTTACAACAAATTGTATTATGCCTGTGAAAGACAGCTATAAAGATAGAGTATTTACAACCTCAGTTGTTGAATATCCTGATATGGTACATATTGGAGAAGATAAAGATTTTACTCCTGTAATAGAAAAAGCGATTGAGCTTGGCGGGTATAAAGAAGATAAAAAAATGACTGGTATAAATGGCGGTGATACTTTAACTGTCGGATTTGGACATGGTACAGTTCTATCTGTAGCTGACAAAGTTATAGAAGCTGTCAAATCAGGAGATATAAAACATATTTTCTTGGTAGGCGGATGTGATGGTGCAAGACCGGGAAGAAATTATTATACTGATTTTGTAAAACAAGCTCCGAAAGATTCTATTATTCTCACATTAGCTTGCGGAAAATACAGATTTAATGATTTGGATTTAGGTGAAATAAATGGTATTCCTAGATTATTGGATATGGGACAGTGTAACGATGCTTATTCTGCGATAAAAGTTGCAGTAGAATTATCTAAAGCTTTCAATTGTTCAGTAAATGAGTTGCCATTATCGTTAGTTCTTTCTTGGTATGAGCAAAAGGCAGTTTGTATTTTATTGACTCTTTTATATTTGGGCATTGAAAATATAAAACTTGGACCTACATTACCTGCATTTGTATCACCAAATGTTTTAAATATATTAGTTGATAAGTATAAAATAAAGCCTGTTACAACACCTAAAGAAGATCTTAAGGAGATTTTGAATAGATGAGCGAAATAATTAATTTAAAAGAAATTGAATATTCTGATAAAATTAATAAAAAACTTGTGTTTGACAACGAGCAGAGTTCTTTGACTCTGCTCTCGTTCAAAGCAGGTGTGGAAAGAAGTCTGCATTGTGATGAAAAAGATGAAGTTGCTCAAATTATTGAGGGATTGGCAGATATTACAGTCGGTGATAAAGTTTACAGATTGAAAGCTGGAGAAATGATTGTAATGCCTGCAAAAACACTTCATGGGCTAAAAGCTGTAGAAGATACAAAGATGTTACTATTACGCCCAAAACATATTCACTAATTAAAAATGTGAAATTTTTTAATGCTATTTATATGATTTATTTTTTAAAAGTTTTTAACAAAGTTAAAATTTGTTTATAAGCTATATTTTTTTACAATGAGCTTTACCAAAATAATCAAACCATCTGTAAATTGAAATCAAACCATTTGTCTTTTTACATAAAGAAACAAGACAATGCAGAAAAGGGGAACTTACTTCAAAGTTATTCTGTGAGTATTACGGGGCGTATTTGTATAATTTTTGCAATTTGAAATAAGAGGAGAAAGGTATGAATGTATTTTAATGTCCAGTTCGTTGTCTATAGAATAAATTTTCGGTTGGGCATACTTGCCCGACAGCACTAAATTACAGATGGTCGGAAGTTGCTTGATTATAAAAAATCAAATCGGACAAAAATGGACTTTATTAGGACATAGAATTACAAAGAGTATTTTTAAATCAGGTTGTAATTTAATCAAATTAAAGAAATTTCAATATCCAGTTAATGTCCAAATTTATCGTTGGGCAGGTATGCCCAACCGAAAAAATTCATGTGGCCTTTTACACTGTACTTTAATGGTCAGATGTATTATCACCGGACAGCTCGATTATTTTTGCGAGATTTAGACGTTTAGAGTGATTGAGCGATAGGAAATTTTAACAAAACAATAACAAAACATTTTACAAAATACGAACAAAAGCAAACATTCTTATAATACCTATTTACGATAAGAATTAGTATATTTCATCTACTTAATATATTTACATAAGTTATATTTAGATGTAAAATTCTATTGTTAATAAGGGGAATATTTATATGGCACTATATCTTTTAAAATACCCATATAGGAAAATTCTGTTACCGTTAGCTAAAAAAATGGTTTGGCTCAATCCTGACTGGCTCGGTTATTTAGCGACTTTAATTGCATTTATTACAATGTTTTGTTATATTTATGCACCTGACAAACCTGTCTTATTATTGATTTCGATAATATTAACATTATTTAGAATGACATTAAATACGATTGACGGTGTTATTGCTATTGAAAGAGGAAATTTACGTCTTAAGGGTGAAATTGTTAATGCTTTACCCGACAGATATTCTGATATTTTTGTTTTAATCGGTATTGCTCTCTCCCCTATGTGCACTCCGTTACTCGGAATGTTAGGTATGGCATCAATGTTTCTTGTAAGTTATACGGGAATGCTGTCTAAAGCCATCGGGGCTAAGTGGCAGCACCATGGCCCTCTGGGTAAAGTTGAACGGCTTATTTTAATAATGCTTTTTACAATCCCGGAATATTTAAGACTAACAGGTAAAATCGGAGATTTTTATACATTAACATATTTTGAATGGTTAATGATATTATTCATTATCCTTGGACAGGTTACCGTCTTTAACAGACTTAAAGCTCAATTGAAAGAGTGCAAAAAACTTGACTGGATTAAATATAGAAATATTGATAAAAAAATAATTGTAATATATGACACTTTGACGGGAAACACCGAAAAAGCTGCAAAAGAAGCCGCAGAGGCGCTGAAATGTGAAGCAGTAAATGTTAAAAATTTAGAAGAACAGGATTTATCGTCATATGATTTAGTCATACTGGCTGCTCCTCATTTAGGACGAAAAATAATGCCTGAAAATATGCTTAAGTTTCTTGAAAGTAATCATAATATTAAAAATTATGCACTTTTATTTACCTCCGGTATGCCTGTAGTTCGCATATTTTCAAACAAAAGATGCACTGATTACTTTGTAAATAAACTTAATCAAAAACCTGTTTTAACAATAAATATTAAGGGGTATCACAGCATAGCAAAGACTTACAAAAACAGACCCAATGAAGACGATTTGCTTGATGCATATTTATTTGCAACAACTACATATGAAAGGTTAAAGTAATGAAAAATTTTATAGAAAATGTACAAATATCTATACTTAAAGTTGTAGTAGATACGTTGGGACAATTGAGTAACGGGATTAAGCTGGCATCAAAGGAAGGCTTTACCTCAGGAAAGATGCTTGATTATATATACAAAAATGAACCCGGCGGAGAATTTTTTATCGGCAAAATAATAGATAAGATTTATTTGAATCATCCGGGCTGGCAGGATGTCAGAAACAGAAAGAATAATCTTGTAAAAAATATAGAAGAAGCGGTAAATTTAACTTTGGAAAACAAAGATAGTGCAAGAATTTGTGATATAGCATCAGGTCCTGCCAGATATATAATTGATATTCTTACAAAGTTTAAAGGAAAACCGGTAAGTGCGGAACTAAGAGATCTTGATATAAGATGGCTTCTTGAGGCTAAAGACAAAGCTCTTGCAAATAGTGTAGATGTAGATTACAAAGTTGCAGATGCGCTTAAAGAAGAAGATTTTCAATTTGACAAACAGCCCGATATATTTGTTGCATCAGGATTTTATGACTGGTTTGACGACAGAGAAACCGTAAAGAAATCTATGCAGCTGATATATAATGCTTTAGCAAAAGGCGGATATTTTGTTTTTTCAGTACAGGCCGGTCATTTTGCATTAAGTTTAACAAATAAAATTTTCAAAGATTTTAACAACCATCAGCTAAAAATGGTAACTTGGGATATGGATGTAATCAATTCTATTTTAAAAGAAACAGGTTTTTCGGTTATTGTTATGAGATCTGATGATGCAGGACATTATCCTGTAATTTTAGCTAAAAAAGTTTAATCTGTTAAAACATCAGTATGAAAAAGAGGTATCATGAATACAATTACTTTAACATATAATGTAAAATTCTGTATTTTACTTTTATATCTGGTTTTGGCACTTATTACGATAGTTGCATATATTCTTGGCTTTATGAAAAAGAATGTTGAAAATTTCAAAACAAGAATGAAATCCTTCTGGATAATTGTCATTTTATTTACTGCGGCGTTTATGTTTAATAAACTTTCCGCAATTATATTTATAATGCTTATAAGCTATCTTGCATTAAAAGAATTCTTTTCAATGATACCGACAAGACGTTCTGACAGGCGGGTTCTGTTATGGGCATATCTGTCAATTCCAATCCAATTTTATTTTATTTATACCGGCTGGATTGCAATGTTTTATTTATTTATACCTTTGTATTTATTTATTCTTATTCCTTTAAGAATGGTTATGATTGGCGATACTGACGGATTTTTAAAATCATGCGGTACAATACACTGGGCATTAATGACCTGCGTATATGCAATAGGTTATTTTGCGGTTTATTTTTCAATTCCGGAATCTATCAATCCAACAGGCGGAACACTGGGATTTCTTTTATACATATTGATATTAACAATTTCAAATGATTTTATGCAGTATTTATTCGGCAAGACTTTCGGTAAACATAAGATTACACCCAAAGTCAGCCCTAATAAAACTGTAGAAGGACTTCTGGGCGGGGTGGTGTCTACAGCAATTATTGCTGGTATTCTTGCTAAATTTTTAACTCCGTTTTCTTTTTGGCAGGCATTTATTTTAGGTGCAATACTTGCAATTGCAGGATTTTTCGGAGATATTACAATGTCTGCAATTAAAAGAGATATAGGTGTTAAAGACACAGGGGCGCTACTGCCTGGACACGGCGGCATTCTTGATAGATTAGACAGTATGATATTTACTGTACCATTATTTTTCCATTATGTAGCATATTACTATAACATAGGTATCTTAAATTAGTTTATGGACAAGAAATATTTAAACAATACAGCAAAGTTTTTATTTTTTCTATTGTTTGTAAAACCTTTTATTTTTTTCGTTCTTGGAATAAATGTACGTAATTTGGAAAAACTTTTACAGAACAAGGGGGCTGCCATAATTGTTGCCAATCATAACAGCCATATAGATACTCTTCTTATTATGAGCCTTTTTCCGATATTGACTATTTTAAAGATTCATCCCGTAGCAGCGGCGGATTATTTTTGTAATACGAAATTTAAATCTTTTATATTCAAAACACTTATGGGAATTATCCCTATAAGCAGGCACATAACCAGGCAGTCAAAAGAGGAAGTTTTTGCTGATATAAATACAGCATTGAAGAATAATGAAATAATAATAATCTATCCTGAAGGCACACGCGGAGAAGATAATCAAATAAAAGAATTTAAAACAGGAATTGCCCATATTGCAAAAATGAATCCAAATGTTCCGGTAATTCCTTTATACATTAACGGTCCGGATAAAATTCTTCCTAAAATTGATGCTATTTTAGTTCCGTTTATATCAGATATTTATATTGCTGATCCCATTTATTATGACAATACTTCTACAAAAGAATTTACATCAAAGGTAAAATCCATTGTAGAGAATTTATATCTTACTCATAAAAAGAAAGAAAATTTATAAGATTAAACTTTTAGCATTTCATACCAATCTTTTAACTCTTTACGTTTGACTTTTCTGGTAGACGTTTTCGGAAGTTCGTCACGATGAAGAACAACAACAGTTGGTGCTTTATACGGAGCCAGATTTGCCTCTGAAAGTCTTTTCACCTCTTGTTCTAATATTTGATTAATTTCATCATCTGTTTTGCTTAATAGTTCATCACAGGGTGAAATAATTGCGCCGACTTCTTCTGTCCCTGCTTTATTGCCGGATTTTATTGTCAAAGACATTACACATACTTCTTTAATAAGCTCAGAAGTTTCCAATACTGCTTCAACTTCTTCAGGAAAGATTTTTTTGCCGCCGCCCAGAACTATCATATTCTTAATTCTGCCCGTAATTTTAATAAAGCCGTCTTTGTCGATTTCACCGATATCACCTGTGTGAAACCAACCGTTTTCATCGATTACTTCGGACGTCATTTCGGGTTTGTTGTAGTAACCCTGCATAACATTTGGTCCTGTCGCAAGGATTTCACCGTTGTCAGCTATTTTTACCTGTACAGAAGGCAGAGGCTGCCCTACCGTTCCGATTTTAGAATGTCCGTATCTGTTTGTAGAAATTGTAGGAGAAGTTTCTGTTAAGCCGTAACCTTGAAATACAGGAACACCGATTCGTTCAAAAAATTCGGCAACACTGTCTTCCAAAGGTGCCCCGCCGCATATGAAACATTCCAATCTTCCGCCTAAACCGTCAATTACTGACTTGAACATCAACCGACGAATTTTGCGCGGCATAAATTTAGAAATTCCGTATAAACATTTGAAAATCTTTTGCGTGCTTGCAGACTGCTTTTTAATTTGTTTATCAATACTGTTTTTAAGCATTTTAGCCACAAGCGGAACTACAATCATATTTGTAATTCCCTTTTCTTTCATAACAGTTGTAAGTTCTTTCGGGTTAAGTGTTTTGATATAAACAATTTTCGCGCCCATGTAAAGCATGCCGAAAAATCCGCAATCAAGTTCCAACAAATGATTTAGCGGCAAGATAGACAAAAGAGTATGCTCATGTGTAAGCTTAAACATTGCTTCAAAATCTCTTAATTGAGAATATATGTTTCCGAAACTAATCATTACACCTTTTGGATTGCCTGTTGTTCCCGAGGTGTAAACAATTAATGCGGTTTCATCCAATGAGCGTGGTCTGCCCAGATCTTTTTCAATATCTGCATCCAATGCTGACACTGAAGGTATTTCCGGATGGTTCCGCTCCTCATCATCCAGAACAAAAATCTGTTCGATTGACTTAACATTATTTTTAACTTTAATCGCATGCTCCAAATAATGACTTGAACAAAGCAAAATTCGCGGATTGCAGTCATTCAAAATATGCGTATGCTCGGGCACAGTAAGTTTGACATCCAGCGGAACAGTTATTGCACCTGTTTGGATTGATGCAAAAATTCCTACAGCAAATTCCGGTCTGGATTCGCAAATTATAGCGACTCTTTCGCCGCGTTGGAGTCCGGCTGTTTCGATTAAATAATTGGCGAATTTTTTTGCTCTGCGTGACAGCTCTATATAACTCAATTCTTCATATCCGTTTTTGGTTTTTAGAGAAAGAGCATTTACCTGACCATAAATATCACTTTTTTCCTGCATTAAATCAAGAAAGTTTGAATGGAGTTTATGGTTAATATTGTAAAAAACGCGGCGTTCAAGAGATTTTTTCATGAAATTTACACATGCCTGTAATTCATGAGCTATCTCTTTTTCATCACGGTCAAAGTCCGTAATCGGTTGTCCGAACTGGATTACGATTGTATTAAAAAGTTTGGGCAATTTGCGTGTCTGTCCCCACGTTTCAAAGCCGCCTTTTATAGCAAAAGGTATTATCGGGGTATTTGTGCCTTTTGCCATTAATCCAACACCTCGGTTGAATTTACATAATTCTCCGTCAGGTGTAAATTTGCCTTCCGGAAAGATTATAACGGCTTCACCTGCATTTAATTTTGTTTTTGCCGCGTCAATAGCCTCAAGACCTTTACCAAATTTGAGAGGCAGTACATTAAAATATTTCAGAAAATGTTTGACAATCGGAACTTTGAATGCAGCTGGTCCGGTGACAAACCAGAGTTGTCTGTGAGTAGCCATTTGAACGATAAAAGGATCAAGATGGCCGGTATGGTTTCCTGCAAGGATTACTTTGCCTTTACGCGGAATATTTTCAGCGCCTTCGACTTTATAGCGGAACAACAGCAGGAATATATGTCCAAGAGCAGCTTTGAGCAGAAAATATCTGAATGATTTGTCAAGGATAAGGATAAGAGCCGCCAGAATGAATGATATTACAGCTATTCCTTTAAAGATGTTTAAAGGATTAATAAAACCGGCAATATGAGCGATAATAGCTGTGCCTATTAAGAAACTCAGCGTATTAAATGTCAGCATAAGTCCGAATATTTTTCCGCGCATTTTATCCGGTGTTACCTTTTGCAAAATAGTATCAAGCATTACAAGAACAACAGCGTCAGCCATTCCGATTGGAATAAGCCATAACCAGGCAGTGTCAACGCTTTTGCATAGAGGAGCCGTAATTAAAGCTGCACATAAAATAATAAAACTGCTTGCGAACAGGTGCGGAATTCTCATAATTCTTGCAAAATAAATTGCGGTTCCCATACCGGCAATTATTCCGATACCGATAATGGTTCTCAAATAGTTCAACTCTGGATAGCTCAATCCGTAATGCTCCGTAATTAGTGCATTTAAACCGTTTGAAAACGCAGCAACGATAAATTGCAGACAAACAGACAACCCGACAAGATAGAGAGCTTTTTTATGTTTTTTCAAATAATCGAATGCTATGCACATATCATTTGATTTCTGTGTTCCTGTAAAGTAGTTTTGCGGGATTAAGAACTTTATTATTGAAGTTGAAAACGCTCCGATAAAATACATTGCTGTAACAATATATAATGCTTTTACAACACTTAAATTTATAAGATGATTTGCTGCTAAGGCGCCGAACAGGAGCGAAACCGCACCGACTGGAGAAGTAAGGGCATTTGCAAATTTAAACTGATTCCTTTTGACAACATTGGTCACAGCAGACATTTTTGCAGGATAAAAGAATGCAGCACCGATTCCTAATACAAATGCAAAAATATAAATTAAACTTGTAGATAATTGAGGGAGTAATAAAATCAATAGTCCAATAATAAAAGCCCTAAACAGACAACTAACGGTCAAGAGAACTTTTCTTGAAAACCTGTCACTCAAGGCTCCGGAAAATAAACTTAATAAAAATTGCGGAAGTAAAAACACAAAAAACATTGTTGCAACTGATTTCCCCGGATTTTCCGAAATTTGTAAAAGTATTCCGGCTAATAAAAATTGTATAATTGCATCTGCCAAATGTGAAAATAGCTGACCAACAAAGAGTTTAGAAAACTCTAAATTTACTAATACCCCAATCTGCTTTCCAATGCTGTTCATTTCATCTCCTTAGTCTCTACAACAGAATTATTTTAGCATTTTTTTTTGACCAGTGCAAAATATGTATTACAATTTATAAATCCATAATGCTCAATTTAGAATTTAAAACCTGTAAATAAAAATTTTTGCTAATTTAAATACGTCCTACTGATTGTCTACTGTTTTTAGGGGACACTTCAGAAAGCCCAACCTACAAGCTCTAGAACAAGGATTTTGTATGGCAGTCCGTTCCGCCAGTTACAAACATTTTGAATTTTTTAATAAGTTTTTCCCGCATTGGTTTTATCGAATCGACATATTCTTTATCCCATCTGTTATATTGATAATTTCCTTCCACTCCGTCTATACCGTGTTTTTTCAAAAACTCAAAAAAATCATCATTTATTTTATCCGGGGTAACTATGGGATGAGCCCAGGATAAATTCCGCCGGCATTTTTGATTTTGTGAATATCCGAGACCTGATTGTTTGGCGCAAAACCTTTCATCAGTGTCTCAAGAGTTTTGTCAAAAGGTTAAAACCCAAGCCAACAGCTTCAAATGCCGGGTGAGGTTCTTTATAACCATGTAGCCAAAATTCACAACCGGCAACGAATTTAAAATTTTTATACTTGCCGTGTTCTTGAGATATCAGTACAATTACTTCCTGAGAGCTTTTTACCCTGTCATAATCAGTAATTGCGGCAGAAAATGCAGGCAAATTGTCATTTGCTTTTCCTGACTTAAAAACTCTGTTTGCATAGCTGGTGCACTGTTTTAAAAATTCCTTAGGAGTTAGTCTGCCATCAGACGCGATCGTATGCAGATGAAAATTAGCTCTGAGTTTCTCCCCTACTTGATAGTGTTCCGGTTTTAGTTTGTTAATATTTGCTTTAATTCAAACGGCTCTGCAACGGCATTTAAATCCTCCGGTTTGCACGAAATGCCAAAACTGTCTTGCAAGCCCTTTTGCAATAATTTTTTGTAAGCTAAATCTTTTGGATGTAAACAAATGAAAGTTATTCTGCAATTTGTCTTTAAGTTTACTTTCATATACCAATTTTAACATAATTGAATAGAGATTTTGCCACAATAAATTTTATTTTTACAAACTACTCTTTTATTAGAGTATGGTTGACTTTTAGCTCAACAAAATAGTCAAATCTTCTGTAACAAAAAATCAAACCATGTGTTCTTTTACAGTTGTATTTTATAGTTTGTCCTTTAGCTTTCTACAAAATTATATAAATTCGGGTCGATGGTTTCTTTTCTTTCGTAATTTACTGTTTTGAATTCTCCGTTAGAAGTTATGTTTACTCCAGTTGGGGCAAGGTTTTCTGAATCGTTGTAATTGTATTTTACGGTTGTTCCTTTGCCGTCGTTATATTCCAAAATCCTGCAGAAATTACCGTTTGCTGCCGGAACTGTTGTTTCGTCGGTAATTCCCCAAGCCGATCTTTTTACTTGAATTTTTTCACCTGTTTTAGTGTTTGTTATATTTCCCTGTTCATATTTCCAGTCACCGATTATAAAGGTATCGCCATCTCCCATGCATCTGCATCTGTCAAAATTACTTACTTTAATACCTGTCTCTGCTTCAAAATCTAAGCATACATCTTCATAAAAGTTGTCATAATCTTTATCATAACTTTTCTTTACAAAATCAGTAAATTTTACGATGATTTGTGGTAGTGAAAGATTTTTGCCGGTGTTTTTATCAATAAAGTCTGTTTTTAATTTTTCTTGCATTGCAAACATTGATTCATCAACATCAGCGCTGGCAATTTTTGTTGTAAAATCTTTGCTCTGGTCAAATTTTGAGGTGTCTACCGTTGATATTTTTTTCTTCGCATTATTTATTACAAGATTTTTTATCACAGCTTTAAGTTCTCGCTCATTTGCCTGCTCTAAACCGCTGTTTTTGTCCGGATTTATTTTGCCGTCAAAAACAAAAGTGTTATTTTTTAAAGTAGCGTCCGCCAGTGACATTAATACCCTTAATTCTTCAGAATTTAAGGTGGTTTTATCGCCATCTATTCCTGCTATATAATCCATTCTTTGCATTGCTTTTTCTGACAAATTAGCAAACATCGAATTCTTTTGTAAGTCGGATATTGATATCGTTTCTTCCCCATTTAAGATTGATGAAATCTTTTTATCTAATTCATTTTTATATTGAGCGTCTTTTGTTGTTGCATCAATTTTTGTCCACTCTTTTCCGTTGCCAAAGTTGTTAATATTGTCTACCATAAAGCTCTCCTTTTTATGTATCACTAAACCATAGATTAGCTAAACGGTTAATTCTATGTAATTCTTTAATAAATTTTACAAAAATATATAATATTATGAGATATTAAAATAATGGAATTAGTCGAAAGTAAAACGTAAATTTATAAAAACTCTTTTAAAATGTTTTTAATTGTGATAGAATCAAGTGGTAAATAAGCGGATGTAATTCAGTGGTAGAATGCAACCTTCCCAAGGTTGACGTCGCGAGTTCGAGTCTCGTCGTCCGCTAATAAAGAAGCTCCACAATAAAAGTGGAGCTTTTTTATAAAAAAATATATTTTGCAATTTAAAAAAATAGACAAAAGGTTAAAAATAAAAAATATGATTTTTAAATTGGTTGATTTTTTATAAACTAAGCGATGTTGCGGACCTTTTTTTAATCGAGTTTATATTCCTTAATATTGGTAAGTCAGTTTTTTTTTTGTGATATTATTAATTTATAGTGTCTGTTTTTGATAAAATTACAAATAGATCAAAAACAGCTTAGCAGAGATTAAATAAAGAAGTAGACAAAAAGAGGTTATCTTAGTAATGGGTATTAAAAAAATAATAGTTCAGGCAGGTGGAAAAGGTACAAGATTAGAAGGTTTGACAAGAAACAAGCCTAAGTGTATGGTTCCGGTGAATAATTTGCCGATTATATTTTATGCATTTCAAAAATTTAAAGATGCCGAATTTACAATTATAGCAGATTACAAAACAGATGTATTAGAAAGATATTTGAAGGCTTTTGGCTCACAGTACAAGTATAAAATAGTCAAAGCTTCTAAAAAAGGAACAATTTCAGGTATAAAAGAAGCAATATCAGAATATTCAGATACCGAACCTTTTATGATTATGTGGTGTGATTTGATATTATCCGACAGTTTTGAAATGCCAGAGGCAATAGGTAACTATATAGGAATTTCAAAAGATTTTGAATGTCGCTGGTCATATATAAATAATCAGTTTATAAAAGAACCATCTAAAGAAAATGGTGTTGCAGGATTATTTATATTTGAGAACAAAAGTTTGTTAAAAAATATAGCAGAAGAAGGTGCTTTTGTTGGCTGGCTTCAAAATCAAGATATTAAATTTAACCGTTTGGATTTATATGGTTCAAAAGAAATAGGAACTCTTCTTTCATATTCTGACAATAATGATTCAACTCCGCGTTGCAGGCCGTTTAATTCGATGGAATTTAACGGGGATATAATAGTAAAACGCGGTATAAATGATCAGGGTAAAAAGATCGCCGTTGATGAGATTGCTTGGTATAAGCATGTAAAAGAATTAGGTTACAAAAATATTCCGGAGATATATGCTTATGAACCTCTGACAATGAAAAGAGTTCAAGGTAAAAACATATATGAATATGACTGTTTGACCAAAACTCAAAAACGTGAAATTTTGCGAAAACTAATTGAAGCATTAAAGGAACTTCATAATCTAGAACCTTCACAACCGGTAAATCTTAAAGATGTTGAAGATAACTTTTTAAATAAAACCTTTGACAGACTTTCGAAAGTCGAAAAGCTTGTTCCGTTTGCCGATAAAGAGTTTATAAAAATAAACGGAAATTATTATAAGAATGTATTTTTCAATAAAGAAGAATTAACTGAAGCTATAAAAACGATTTACCCAACAGAATTTAAGCTAATACATGGCGACTGTACGTTTTCAAATTTAATGTTTGATACATACAACATGAAGGCTATATTAATAGATCCAAGAGGATATTTCGGTAAAACAAAGTTTTATGGGGATGTAGATTATGATTGGGCAAAACTTTATTACTCATTAAAAGGCGAGTATGACCAGTTTAACCGTAAAAAATTTACGTTAGATATACGTGAAAAAGAAGTAGAAATGGCAATAAAACCAAATAACTGGGCAGATATGGAAGAATTTTTCTTTGACTGTCTTCCGAGTGTAAGCAAATATAAGATAAAACTATTACATGCGATAATATGGTTGAGTCTTACGACTTATGCGTGGGAAGATTACGATAGTATATGCGGAGCTTTCTACAATGGAATAATAAAGTTAAATGAGGTGTTGTAGAAAATGTTGGAACTGTCAACTTTAAGTAAAACTTGGATTCTTGACATAGACGGGACATTAGTAAAACATAACGGCTACAAGATAGATGGTTATGATACACTATTGGATGGGGTAAAAGAATTTTTTGAAAAGTTGCCGCCAGATGATAAAGTCGTATTGTTAACCGCACGCAAGGAAGAATATCTTGAAGATTTGATAAAATTCCTTAAAGAAAACGGAATTAGATACGATTATCTGTTAACGGATATGCCAATGGGCGAGAGAATTTTGGTAAATGACAGAAAGCCAAGTGGTTTGGACATGGCTTTTGCTGTGAATAAAGATAGAGATGACAGGTTTAAAATAGAATATATGTTATCAGAAACATTGTAGATAAGATTGAATTAATAATAAACAATTAAGTTAAAAGAAGTAAAATAAGATGAAGATAATTGAGAAAATTAAGATAAAACATAAAATAGATAAATTACGAGTAATAAAAATTTTAGGTATTCCTATTTTGTATTATAAGAAAAATAATCAAGGTAAGAGTATAAAATTCAAATGGGAATTCTCAAAAAATACAAAGGTGAGTAGAGATAAAATTTGTTTTTATTTAAAAGTACATAATGATGATGAAACCATGTATAGATGTTTACAAAATTGGATAGATGTTGTAGACGCAATAAATGGAGATTATTTTATAATATGTGATAGTGATAAATTAAAGTCAAAAATAATGAGGAAAATTTTTTTTCCGGATTTGAATATCAAATTTATAAAGAGTCAAAGGAAAAAATTAGAAAAAGTTATATCTAAATTAACAACAGGTTTTTGGGGAAATGCAGGTTGTGCACATGCAACGACGTTTTATCATGCAGCAGAAAATGGTATAAAGGAATTTTGGAATATAGATGCTGATGATACTATGATTTTATTTAAACCAAATACGGTAGCTCAGATCTTAGAAAAAGTGCAAGATTATGCAAAAAATAATAAAATAGATATATTTTCATTGGATATGTGGAGAAGTCGAACCCGCAATAAAGCATGGACTTTTGGGGTTACATATATTCAAAACCCAATTAAATTTATAGATATTTTCAATAAAGAAACTGGTGTGTGGAAAAAAGATTATGAAGGTTTTGATAATGCTTTGAATATAGACTGGTATATAACATATTTAAAAAATTCAGGAAAAGTCAAAGCAGAAAGTTTTTATATAGAAAATAGTTCTTTTATTCATTTTGGTCCAACTCGTAATTTTTTAACAAATATTATTGGCAGTTACATATGTAATTGGCAAAATAATAAGTTAACTTTTCCAATAATCGTTGAAATTTATAAGAATAAGGAATTGGGGATTATACCAATATCAAAAGAGTGTGTAAAGTTTGATTTGGGACTCAATTTAGAGGATTCTGTACAGTTTCAAAAGGATATATTAATACAGCAGTACCCAGCGGTATTGAGAAAATTATGGTGTTTGGAAAGTAGTGGCAAAAATTAATAATTAATAAATTTAAAAAGAAAGGATAATGATGTAAATGGCTACATTGGTTGAAAAAACGATATCAGTACAAGAAAATTTAGATAAAAATTGTGCAATACGTACGATTAATAGTGAGATTGATACAATAATAAAATTACGTGACAGTTTAGATAGTTCTCTAACTCAGGCGTTAAATTTAATGCAAAATGCAAAAGGTAGAATAATTCTTACAGGCATGGGAAAATCCGGTCATATTGGTAAAAAAATTGCAGCTTCTTTAGCATCAACCGGAACCCCATCATTTTTTGTTCATCCGGCAGAAGCAAGTCATGGTGATTTGGGTATGATAACAGAAGATGATGTAATTATTGCAATATCAAATAGTGGTGAATCAAGAGAGCTAGTTGATATATTAAACTACAGCAAAAGATTTGGAATAAAACTAATTGCGATTACCAAAAATCCGGAAAGTTCTTTAGGAAAAGCCGGCGATATTGTTTTAAAATTACCAAATAACGGGGAAGCATGCCCATTAGGGTTGGCACCTACAAATTCAACAACAGCGACTTTGGTATTAGGCGATATTTTGACAGCAGGGTTAATTCAAAGAAAAGGTTTTACAAAAGCTGATTTTAACGAAAGACATCCGGGTGGCAAACTTGGTTCAATATTAAAAAGAGTATCCGATTTAATGCATGTTGGATCTGAAATGCCGATATTGGAAGAAAATTCTAATATGCAGCAAGTTTTATTGGAAATGACATCGAAACGTTTGGGTTGTGTAGGTTTTGTAAATCAGTCTGGAGAATTAACAGGAATGTTAACAGACGGTGACTTAAGAAGATGTTTAACTCCGGAAATTTTAAATAAAAAAGCAATCGAATTGATGACAAAAAATCCAAAGACTGTTTCAAAGGATATAATGGCATCAGAAGCTATCAAAATAATGCACGAAAAGAAAATTACAAATATTTTTGTAGTGGAAGATAAAACTCCGATCGGAGTTATCCATATTCATGATCTTTTAAATAGCGGAGTTGCGTAGTGAAGGTATTTGAAAATACTAAGCACAGTAAAAAAGAAAAATTTAAAATATTAGGAATCCCGATATTTGAGCAAACTTCAGATTATATGACAGCGGAAATACATCAGAAAATTTTAAATGGTGTTATTTCTACTGTCAAAAATAATAATAAAGATTCAGATGGCTCAAATAAAGAAATAAAAATTTTAGGAAAGACAATCTTAAAAAGGGTTGAGAAGGATAATTTCCGAAAATATTATTTAGGAAATTTAAAAATTCATCAAGTTTCGTTATTGAAAATATTTAAGAAAAGATATTTTAAATATATTGATGGCGATTATGATGATGTGTACATACTAAGAGCAAATAGTGGAGAGATATACCTTCTATTGACATATTTGCTGGATAGTTTGCTAAAGAAAAATGGTAGTAAGCATCCTTTGTTCGTTGCTACAAAAAAATATCATGTAGATATGATAAGAATGATATGTCCTGAAATTCCTTGTGTTTATGTTGGTAAATTAAGGTTAAAGCTTTCAGAAAAACCATTTATTATAGATGGAAAAAGATTTTTTTTGTTATTCAATCGTTATTATTTTAGACAAGTGGAACAGAATATAAAAAATAATAAGCTTGGTGAATATCATTATTTCCAAGGGATAATGGATCGTTTGGGAATGACGGAAGAAGATATATCAATGCGTCGGATTAATGTAAGCCCAGAAGATGAAAAATCAATGCTAGAAAAGGCAAAATCAACGGGTCTTAATTTAGAAAAATTTGTATTTATATCACCTGAAGCACAGTCCTGTGAAATGTTAGATGAAGATTTTTGGTTTGAACTAATAAGCCAAATTAAAGCAAAAGGATATGATGTATTTATGAATTTAACAGGAGAGGATTTTAAACTGAGAAATACCTCAATCTATAAGACATGCCGATTAACATTTGCGGAAGCATTTGCACTTGCTAGATTGTCAAAAAAGATAGTATCACTAAGGAGCGGATTGACTGAATTTTTGATACAGACCGGTGTACCAATGGATGTTTTGTATACAAAGTTTGTAAAAAGGCATTTGTTTAATGATATGGATGCAGAACACATAATGTCAGGTTTTACATTAACTAAACTTCCCAATGTAAACATGCAAAATTTGTTTGAGTATGATATAAATAAAATGAGTGAAAGAGATTTATTATTGGATTTTGAAAAATTAGAGAGTAAGGAGAGGATGTAATGGTAAAAATTTATTCGGAAAAAGAATATATTGATAAATTTGGTTTGCCTGCAAAAGTTTTAAGAATAATAGGTGTTCCTATTTACACAATGAAAATCTCAAAAGGTTGGCGTAAACATAAATATTTGTTAGGTTTGTTAAAAATAAGAGAAAAAGAAGCTGTTAGACAAATTTATATTTTAGGTATAAAAGTTTGGCAGCGAAAGGATAAGTTAAAAGAACTAAAATTGATGAACGAGCATATTTTGCGAAGATTGCAAGAGCAAAAGAATATTGATTATTTTAGAATCGCAAGGATGACTCAAAAACTTATTACAACTGCTTTATTACATCAAAAAACGTTTTTACCTTTTAAAGGGTGTAATAAAGATAAAGTAGTAGTTTTAGTTGCAGCTGGTCCAACGGTTAATTACTATAATCCAATAAAAGATGCAGTTCATGTTGGTTGTAATAGAGCACTCTTGAAAGAAGATATTAAATTTGATTATTTATTTACAATTGATAGCGCTGGAATTTTTAATTGTTCAAAAGAGTTTCAGGATTACGATTGTATAAAATTTGTTGGAGATCAGTGCTTAGGGAAAAATTTTCAAATTTCGGAAGAGTTTAGTAATATGAAAAATACCTATAGATATAAGACTAATGCAGGTGGTTTAGAACATAAATTTTATTTGGATATTGATTCGTCTCCATTAGTTAATGCAGCAACTGTAGCAATACAAGCAATGCAATTTATATTATATACTCAACCCAAGAAAATATTTTTAGTAGGTGTCGATTGTACAGTTGGATTAGGTCATCATTTTATTGGTAGTGCATTTGATGTTTCTCAGAGAGGTGAATCTGCTGCTTATTGTGATGAAGTAAATATAAAGTATTGGAAAGAATTAAAGAATTTTGCAGAAACATACTATTCAAATACAGACATAGTGTCAATAAATCCAGTACGTTTAAAAGGTGTTTTTCAAGATGTATATACTCAAAGTTATCTTGATTCGAATTCTGAAATAAAAGAAATAATATGTGATGATGTCAAAATTTTGTAGGTAAATATTATGCTTGTTATAAAGAAAGGTAAAATAAATGGGGTTTGTAGAAAAAATAGAAATAAAATTATCTAGTGGAAATCTTATACAGTGGAGAGTATTTAATATCCCTGTTTTGCAATATGAGAGATCAAAAACTAAAGATAAAAAAAAGAACGCAAATCTAAATTTATTTCCAAGTGCCAAAAAGGGTGTATTTGATTGTCAGAAACGATTTTTTTATTTAAAAATAGATCGTTGGGATTTTAATACAGTAAGATGTTTTCAGAAATGGATTAATACAATTAATGAATTAAATGCGGATTTTGTTGTAATTTGTGATAAACCTGAATTGCAAAAAGAAATCTTGAGAAAAATTACCTTTAATAATTCAAATATTAAGTTTATAAAAAGTGAAAGAAAATTGACAAAATCAATAATAGGAAAAATTTGCTCTCCTCGTTGGTATAATGCTGGTTGTGCGCATCTTACAACATTTTTGCATGCAAAGGCAAATAATATAAAAGAATTTTGGAATATAGATGCTGATGATACAATGTTTTTATGTGATTCAAAAAGAACCGCTAATTTAATAAAGACTGTTGAAACATATGCGAAAACAAACAATGTTGATGTTTTTTCTCTTGATATGTGGCGAAGTCGTACAAGAAAAAAGCATTGGACATTTGGAGTCACTTATACAAGAAATATAGAAAAGATTGTAGAATTACTTAAAAATGAAACTGGAACTTGGAATGGTCCATATGAAAAGCTTATGGATACCTTAAATGTAGATTGGTATTTTACATATTTAAAAGATTCCACCCTTTTGAATATACAGACTTTTTATGTAGAAAATTGTCGGTTTCTACATTGTGGGGATTTTTTAGGAAATATTTTTGGAGCCTGCTTATGTTATTGGGAAAATGGTTATGTTTACTTCCCATTTATTGACGGGTTAACAAAGAATAGAAAATTATCTCAAATTCCAATTGCAGATGATTGTGTAAAATTTGATTTAAATATTTCTGAAAAAGAAGGTATTGATTATACAGTTAAAAACATTACATATTTAGCAAAATTAAGTAATAGCCTTAGAAAGTTATGGCATGTTGATTAGTATTTAAAAGGATAAATTAATAAATGAAGTTATTTGAAAAATGTGTTATAAATAATAAAGTAGAATTGAGGTTTTGGGGTTTATCATTATTACAGTATGGTTTATTGATAAATAATAAAGGCAGTGAAAGATTTATAAATTTGTTCCCAAAGTCTTATGAACACAGGTTTTTGGACAGGTTAATTCCTTACATTGATGAAAAATATGATTATCATTTTATATTAAGAGCTCCTGGGTTAGGAGAATCATTTATGTTTTATTTGATGTTGGATAATTTGATTAAGAAGAATAAAATTAAAAATTATTGTATATTAACTCATTCAAGAAATAGTGATAAAAAATTCTTATTCGGTGATAGATTAATTATTACGGATAATGTTTTACATGGAGAGTATAATTCTTTAATATTTAATAGATTTATAAAATATAAAGGGAGGAAGTTCCAGGTTGTTCAATCAACATCAAAAGAGATTCAGAGTTATCAAGAGAAAAATAAAATAAGTCCAGATGTTAGCTATCCAGAGCAATTGCTAAAGTGGGCAGGAGTGAAAGAGTATACATCCAAAAAAATTATAATAAGTGAAGAAGATAAAAATGCAGTAAGGTCGTTTATAAGTGACAAAAGCATTGATTTGAAGAAACTAATTTATATTATTCCGGAAGCGAATAGTGTTTGCGGATTGTCAAAAGAGTTTTGGACAGACTTAATAAAATTTTTATTTTCTTCAGGGTATGAGATTTTTGTAAATCCGAATAAATTAATTAAAAATTTAGGTTATACCTATAATTTAAATATACCTCAAGCATTGTATTTAATGTCATTGTCATATTCAGTGATTTCAATAAGGTGTGGATTGATTGAAATGGTAGATAATGTAAGACATGTCCTATACACGAATGAAAAGTATCATAATATTCAATCAAGCAACCATTTAAAAGTTTATTCATTAAAAAAATATCCAAATACAAACAATAAAGTTTTTGAATATGATAGTCAAAGTGGAGATTCGCTATTGATAGATCAAATAATGAATAATATAATTAATCAAAACAAGGAGATGTATAGTGAAAAAAGTAATTAAAGCATTAATTCCAGTTCGTTCTGGATCAAAGAGAGTTCAAAATAAGAATATAAGACCATTTGCAGACAGTAACTTGCTTGAGATTAAAATAAAACAATTGCAAAGAATTAACAACTTGGATGGAATAGTTGTTAATTCAAATGATGATACTATGCTTGATATTGCAAGATCCAATGGTGTAGAAGCTGTTAAACGTGATGAATATTATGCTGGAGATAATGTTACTAATGAAATGTACAAAAATATTGCAGAAAACTGTCCTTGTGATGTTATAATGTATACAAATGTTACTAGTCCATTAATATCAGATGAAACTATAATTAAATGTATAAATTTGTATAGGGAAAAAGACGATAGTTTTGATTCTATAAATACTGCAAATTTTGTTAAAGAATTTTTATGGCTTGACGGGAAACCAATTAATTATGACCCAAATCATACACCTAAAAGCCAAGATTTACCAGATATAGCAGCATTAAATTTTGCCATAAATATAATTGAGCGCGATAACTTAATCAAACGTAAACATTATATAGGTTCAAAGCCATATTTATATATAGTGGACAGAGTTGAAGCAATTGATATTGATGATATGATAGATTTTGAGTTTGCAGAATTTATGTATAAAAAATTAAGAATGGGAAAATAATGAAAAGTATAAAATTATTAGATTGCACATTGCGTGATGGAGGTTTTTTAAATGATTGGAATTTTGGAGAAGCCTCAATACATAGTATTTTTAGAAGATTAGTTAAGTCTAATGTAGATATAATTGAAGTAGGATTTATAGATGCAAGAAGAAATTTTGATATTAATCGCTCCATAAATCCTGATACAGAATCTTATAATAAGCTATTTCAAAATGAAACCAAAGGTAATTCTATAATTGTCGGTATGATAGATTTTGGAACTTGTCCGATAGAAAATATTCAAGATAAGAAGGATTCTTTTCTTGATGGAATAAGAGTAATATTTAAAAAGAAAGATATAACAGAAGCTCTAAAGTTATGCCGGCAAATAAAGGATAAAGGTTATTTGGTATCGGTTCAGCCGGTATCTATTACCACATATTCAGACAGAGAATGGTTGGATTTAATTGATATGGTAAATGAATTAAATCCATTTGCGATGTCTTTGGTTGATACATATGGTTTGCTTCATAAAGATAAATTATTTAAGTATTTTAATTTGTTGGATAATAATTTAAATTCAAATATAGAAATTGGTTATCATGCGCATAATAATTTTCAATTAGCATATTCAAATTCAATAGAATTATTAAATATAAATACATCAAGGAATATAATAATAGATGCGTCCTTATACGGGATGGGAAAATCAGCAGGTAATTTAAATATTGAATTAATAGCCGATTTTTTAAATAAAGTATATGATAAATCATATGATATTTTTGAGATTATAAATACCATAGATTTAGAAATATTGAATTACACAACAAAATATAAATGGGGTTATCAAATAGAATATTATTTATCAGCTATAAATAAATGTCATCCGAATTATGTAAAATATCTGGAAAGTAAAAACACTTTGCCAATAAAAGAAATAAATCGAATATTATCACAAATACCAAAAGAAAAAAGTTTGACATTTGATAAAGATTATGTAGAACAACTTTATTTAAAATATCAAACTAAGAATTTGGATGATTCTTCAGCTTATTTAAAACTCAAAGAAGCATTAAGTGGAAAGTCGATTTTATTAATAGGTCCTGGATATTCAGTGAAAAAAGAGAAAGAAAAAATCAAAAACTTTATATTAGAAAACAGATTAGTAACAATTGGAGTAAATCATATAAACAATTATTTTGATATAAATTATACATTTATTAGTAATGTAAAACGTTTTGATCAACTTAACTGTAACGATAAAAATAATGACAGAACAGGTAAAATAATACTAACAAATAACATATTGCCTAAATATAGTCCGGATTATCTTTTTAATTACTCAGCCTTGATAAATCCAGACAGTATAGTAGGAGAAAGTTCTCTTTATTTGTTATTAAAAATTTTATCGAAACTAAATGTGAAAGATGTAATTTTAGCAGGATTTGACGGATTTTCAAAATACACACACAATTACTATGATAATAAGTTGCAATTTTATAATCATGAACAAAATGGAAAGGAAATAACAGTTGCAATTTCAGAACAATTAAATTATTTTCAAAAGTATTTAAAGATTAGTTTTTTAACGAAATCAGATTATACAACAAAGGAATTTAATAATGTGTAAAGCAGTAATATTTGATTTAGATGGCACATTAATTGATGCAACAGAAGGTATAATATCTTCTGTTGAATATGTTATTAAAAAGTACAATTTAAAAAACATATCAAGAGAAACATTAATTAGTTTTGTAGGTCCCCCAATTCAGGAGTCGTTAAAGAGGACTTATGGAATGAATGATGAAGAAGCTCAAATTTGTGCAAATACATTTAGAGAAAAATATAGTTCAGGAGATGTTTATAAATCAAAGGTATACGATGGAATATTTGATTTGTTGAAATTTTTAAAGGATGAAGGTTATAGATTAGGTGTTGCTACTTATAAAAGAGAAGATTATGCCAAAAGTTTGGTAGAACACATAGGCTTAGGTAAATACATAGAAGTAACTTGCGGTGCCGATAATGAAAATAAATTAACAAAGAAAGATATTTTAAGTAATAGTATGTCTGAGTTAGGTGTAATTCCAGAAGATACAATTTTTGTAGGCGACAGTTTGTCAGATGGGATTGCCGCAAATGAAGATGGATGTGAATTTATAGCTTTGACGTATGGTTTTGGGTTTAAATCTGAAAATGATGCAGTAGCAACAAAGCCTATTTTCATAGCAGATAAAGTTACAGATATAATGAATTTTATAAAAGGAACTATAAAGTGCAAATGCAAATAATAGAAAAAATAAAGAACAATCAAGCATATAGAAATTATTCAAGGATGTGGCCTTATGTTAAGCCGGTATGGTTCAGGGCGTTATTGTCAATGTTAATTTGTATTCCAATTGGATCTTTGGATGCGGTTATTGCTTTGGCATTAAAACCTTATATGGATTTGGTTATGGTTGAAAAATCCATTACATCTCCTTGGTATATACCGCTAGGAATAGTTGCTTTTACTTCGCTTCAAGGGGTATTAAAATATTTATCAGCTTATCTTTCGACTTGGGTTGGGGGAAGAATCACTAACGGGCTAAAATTTGACATGTTCAAAAAGCTCTTAACTCTTCCGACTTCATTTTTTGATAAGCGTAATTCAGGCGATATTGTTTTTCAGTTTAATAATCAAGCAGATATGGCTTGTACAGGATTGTTAGATAACTTGAGCGTTTTTACGCAGAGAATTTTCTCTTCAATTTCATTAGTATGTGTACTATTTTATAATTCCTGGCAGTTGGCGTTAATTGCTGTTCTTGTTTTAGGTTGTGCATTTGCTCCTGTTGCAAAGCTTCAGCAAAGAATAAAGTCAGTTATGGAAAAAACAGTTTTTGCTGATGCTTCAATTATTACTGAATACAATGAAGTGTTTAACGGAAACAAAACCATAACTTCATACAATTTGCAAAAAAATGAGACCAATAAATTTTATAATATATTAAAGAGTATTTTCAGATTAAGAATAAAGATGGTTCAAAAAACGCAATGGTTATCTCCGATGATGCATGTAATTGTATCAGTCGGAATTGCAGCAGCAATTGGATATGGTTCTCATTTAATTATGTCAGGAACTATTACAAGCGGTAATTTCGTTTCATTTATTACGGCATTAATTTTGTTATATACACCGGTTAAGAATATTGGTAAAAACTTAAATGCAGTACAGTTTTCATTTTTTGCAATAGAAAAGATTTTTGCTGTATTAGATTCTGTGCCGGAAATAAGGGATAAAGAAAAAGCAAAAGTAATGGGCAGAGAGCATACGAATATTGAATTTAAGAATGTATGTTTTGAATATGTTAAGAATGTTCCGGTTTTAAAGAATATCAACTTGCAGATAAAACAAGGTGAAACAATTGCATTAGTGGGTAATTCAGGTGGAGGAAAGACTACTATAGTGAATTTGCTTCCACGTTTTTATGATGTAAAATCCGGTTCAATTATGGTTGATGGGATTGATATAAGAGATTATACATTACAGAGTTTACGTCAAAATATAGCAGTAGTATTTCAGGACAACTTTTTGTTCTCAGGAACAATAAGAGATAATATAATGTTGGGTGATGAAAATGCGACAGAAGAACAACTTCAACAGGCTATAAAGATGGCATATTTGGATGAATTCATATCTTCATTGAAAAATGGCTTAAATACACAGATAGGTGAACGTGGAATATTGTTGTCAGGAGGCCAAAAACAAAGAGTTGCAATAGCTAGAGCGTTTTTAAAGAATGCGCCGATAATCGTATTGGATGAAGCGACATCAGCCCTTGATAATAAAGCTGAAGCCATAGTTCAAAAAGCAATAGATAACTTAATGCAGGATAAAACCGTTTTTGTAATAGCACACAGGTTGTCAACCGTTAGAAATGCAGATAAAATTGCGGTAATAAATGAAGGACGGTTAGTGGAACTCGGAAATCATGACGAACTTATGGCAATAGATGGCGGCCAATATAAAGCTTTATATGAAATGCAGTTTAAAAAACAGCAGGTTTCAGTATAAAAGTATAAATTAATAAAAAATATACTTAGATTGCACCCTTAGCTATGTAACATAGTTAAGGGTATTAAATATTTAACAAGTATTAAAAAAAGCTAAAGAATTGTAAAAATTAGTCAGTAAACTTTAAAGTTTAAATCTCAAATATCCGTATAAATTTATGTATCTTATTAGGAAGAGAGTATCTCAGAAAAGAAAGGACGTACGGGTATGACAACATCTATTTCGTCAATTAATGCAGGTTCATCTGCTGCAAGCGAAGCTTTGTCCAAAAAAACAAATCTTAGTCAGGAAACAAAATCAAGATTGGAAGCTTTAGGTATTGCAGTTACGGACGGAATGACCGAATCACAAGCACAGGCAAAAATTGCAGCCAAAGAGGCTGAACAAAAATCCGATAACAAGCAGGATAACCCTTCTGAAAGTGAAGTGCTGTCAGAAGCAAGAACTTTAGCGTCAGAAGTCGGAGTTCAAGTTTCAAGTGATGAAGATATAAATGATATTTTGGATGATATTGGGAGTGAACTTGAAGCTATGTTGGAAGATGCAGAAGGTAATCCGGCAGTATTAGCACAATTATCAACATATTTAAATCGATTAAACAATTTGGAGGACAAGTACGATAATATTCAAACTTCTCAAAATAATATGTATTCAACGATGAATATGATTTCAACTAATAATAAAATAGCATTAGGCTTGTAATAAAAATATGGATAAATAAAAAAAGGAAGCGTTTTTTAATGCTTCCTTTTTTATTTTATTTACTTATTTCATCAAAAACAGAGAGTTTAATTTCCGGAAAAATCCTTTTTAACACATTAATAGGTTGATCTTTGTAAATAAAGTTGTCCAGATATTTGCTTGCGATAATCCATTCGTCATTTTGGCTTTTGTACATAACATTCACTGGTTCATAGATCTCTCCGCCACGAAGCATAGTTGTCGGAACTTTTTTAGATTTGAGAAATTTAACAAAATTATCAAAAAGTTTAAAGCTTCTTTTATCGTCAGGGTAATATTTGGCCCCAAGAACAACTGCGTTTAAATTTTTTGATTTGAAATTGATTTTTTTTAGTAAAAAATCTTTTATTTGCTTAAAATCCGAATTTTTATCCATTGTAGGGCATATATGAAGCATTAAAACTTCTTTTCCATCAGTAATTCCACACATAGTGCAGTCTACAATATCTTTTGTGTAGGCACTGGAAGCATTAATACTTTCATTGACAGTCCAAGGATATTTTACAAAATTGCGTGGGGATACTTTTTTTTCTGCTGCTATAAAGTCAGAGCTTCTAACAGGTCTTATTAGCGAAGTAAATGTTATATTTTCCATATGTTAATTTTAAAACAAAAGAAAATTTTTTTTGCTATTAATTATAAAGACCAAGCTGAAGTCTGTTTAAAATGGCTAATTGATCTGTTCCTTCGCCTTTGTCGACAACTTTTGGAGTATTAGTTTTTTCAATTTCTTGTGGTTTTTCTTTATTGTCAGAATTTGAAAATTTAGCATTTTTGCTATCTTTTGCTTCTTCTATCTTGTTAAGTTTAGCTTTATCTGTATAATAATCTCCGCTTGGTGTAACCCCATAAGCTCTTAGTTTTCGGATTATTTCCTGGTAATCACTGTTAACACTTGACATTCCACAGCTGTAGGATGCTGATGCAGATATAGCATTAATAGACATAAAAGTTCTCTCCAATTAGTATATACTTAATATATACCCATGTATATAAAATCATATCAGATTTACAGATAATTGTTAAGGAATATTAATTGCTATTTTGTTTAATGAAATATAGAATAAAAGGATTTAATATAATATTATGTATTACAGCTATGACGACAACTTTTTTGAAAAAATAATAAAACCATCCATAACACCGCCAAAATTTATATTTAAGTATGTTTGGAGTGTGTTATTTTTATTAATGTTTGTTTCTTTTTATATTATTTTGTTTAAGGAGCAGACATATTTAAAGTATATAGCCATTAGTGTCTTTTTTATTCAGATTGCGGTTAACTTGTATTGGACAAAAGTTTTCTTTATAGAACATAATATTAAAAAAGCTCTTTTTATTGCAATTTTATTGTTAATATTGGTAGCGATAATGATAATTTTATTTATAAAGCTGTCATTAATAGCAGGGATTTTACAGGTTCCGTATTTATTATGGTTAGGATTTGCCTGTATTTTGAATAAACTTTTATTGGATTTAAATACATAAAAAAGACCGGTTATGCCGGTCTTAATTTATCTTCCATTCCTATCCTTAATTTACCTTTCCTGTCCTTAATTTCCAACGGGCTGCATATTTTGCATAACCCACGGCTTTTATAATTTAGCCGCTATGCTATAAAATTGGTTCCGTATCTGCTTGCACCGTGAAAGAATGATTGTCTCATCATTTCAATAAGTGTTTTGCGGATTACTTGTCTTGTTTCAAATTTTACTTCTTTTAGTGCTTCGGAAGTTTCTTTATATTTTTCAGTGACATTGGTGAATAACAAGGTTCTAGCCATCTTGAAAGCCTCTCTTTTTCTTTATTTATCTCTCGTACTTATATAAAAAATTTAGGTAAAAAAATATTGACTTTTTATATTCACTTTATATAAATTTTGTTACATAACTTTACAAATTGGGTGTATTTAAAGTTTTGTTAAAGACGTAAATCCCTTGATTAGAGAGGGATTTACGTTTAAAAGGCAGAATTTCGTTAAAGTTTAATAATATAGATTCCGATAATAGGAACGTGTTTTTATGCAAAAAAATATAAGGAGAAAACCATGGTAGATGCAATTAGCGGTAACTACGGGCCAAAACCACAGGATTTAAGTATTAATTGGAATGATTTAACAGCAAATGAGGTTTTGGAATATCAAGATGAAGGTCAGGAGGTGCCAGATGAAGTTTTAGCTTGGGCACAACAGATGGCAGGTACTGAAAATGCGGATGAGATAACATATGAAATGGCATCTTCAGAAGAGGAAGGTACAACTGGAAATGCTGCAACTGATTTACGACAACAGCTTACAGATGGAGGAATGAGTCTTAAAGACCAAGGTAAAATATTTATATCTGAGAGCAAGGCAAAAGAAGATTTGACATTACAGTCTATTACTGAGATGGCGCCGTTACTGGCTTCTGCTCAGGAAATAGGTGATGAGGCTGAGGCTATTGGTGATAATACAAAAAATAAATTAGAATCTTTAACTTCTCAAATTCAGGAATTGATTTCTGAAAAATCTAAAACACCGGTGTTTTTTAGAGACAGAAGTGAGCGAGGAGAAATTCAAGGTTTGCAGGCAGTAGCTCAAGCTTTAGGTGCAGGAGCGCAGACGCAAATAGAAGGATTAGATGCCGAACTGGATGAGATAGAAGCTATTGTAAATGAAGGAGCATTGAATGCTCAGACTTCAATAGATTTTGGTTCTGAAACTGTGTCAATTGGAAACGAGCTTTTAGGAGATAAAAGTTCAAGAAATATAGGTATAATAGCTGGTGTTGTCGGCGGTGCGTTATCCGGCGTTGGTATGTTAGTCGGCGGCTTGTTCGGAGGAATCTTTGGCGGTCTATTCGGTAGCGGCAAAAAAGTAGGTCGAGAGGCTGTTGAACAGGGTACTCAGACGATGACTGTAGGCCAGCAAGGTATGGATGTTGCAGAACAGACGGCGGATGCGCATGGGGTTTCAATTAAAGATGTTGCTGAATCAGAAAGTGATGTAAAAACAACATCAGACGGCACTCAAACCGGTGATGATACAACAGGAGAAGAACCAGCTGGTACAGATAATTTAGCAGCAAATTCAAATGAAGCTGTTCAAGAAGGTTCTGCCCAAGAAGATATAGATCCGACATTGGCGGATACTTCAATTACAACAGATCCCGACGAAATTCTTAGACGTAAAGAACGTCGAGGATTAGCGTAATGAAGAAATTGCATCTGAAATATTTTCTGCATTAAATATATAACTTCCGGCTACTAAAGAGTTTGCGCCTAGTTTGGTGCAGACTCTTGCCGTTTCACGATTGATTCCGCCATCAACCTGTAGAATAAGGTCGCCTTCTGCAAATTCTCTTATTAAAGGTAATTTTTGTGCGCATTTACTTATAAATTCTTGACCGCCAAATCCCGGTTCTACTGTCATTATAAGAATCATATCAAAGTATCCGACATATTCTAAAATTTCTTCGGGATTTGTATTTGGTT
Organism: Candidatus Gastranaerophilales bacterium; assembly: GCA_944326525.1. Classification (GTDB taxonomy): domain Bacteria; phylum Cyanobacteriota; class Vampirovibrionia; order Gastranaerophilales; family Gastranaerophilaceae; genus Scatenecus. The sequence goes on along the minus strand of CALVEG010000002.1, from coordinate 181,116 downwards.
TTATTGCCAAGCCTGCCTTAATATCAAAATCTTTTATATATTGCGCTATTTCTATTACTTCATTTCTTTCGACAGCTTCATAATGGAATGTTATGATATCTGCACCTGCTTGAGCAAAAGGTTTTATATATTTCATAGGGTTCTCTATCATCAAATGCACATCAAGAGGCAGGTGAGTTACTTTTCGGATGGATTTTACGACAGGAACTCCAATCGTTAAATTCGGAACAAAATGTCCGTCCATTACATCTATATGAACCCAATCAGCACCGGCTTTTTCTATTTCGTGTATGTCCCTTCCAAGATTTGCAAAGTCACTTGATAATATTGAAGGAGATATGATTACTTTTGACATTCTAAGACTCCCAGTTTTTGGCAGGCTATGTATGCACATTTTTGTTCGGCTTCTTTTTTAGAGCTGCCTTCCGCTTGTGCTATAACCTCTCCGTTATATGATACTTCTACCGTAAATATTCTTTTATGAGCCGGCCCGCTGTTTTCTACAAGCCGATATTTGGGTGTTTCTTTTGTTAAGCTTTGAGTATATTCTTGCAGAAGAGCTTTGGCATTATATTTATCCATGTTGGAATTTATTTCTTTTATATAGGGGGCAAAAATATCTTCAAGTTTATTCTCAAGCTGTTCCATTTTCCCATCCAAAAAGTATGCACCTAAGACCGCTTCAAATGCGCAAGCTGTTACCGAAGTAAGCTTTTTTATACCTTGTTTTTTATCGTGCTCCGATGCTCGTATAATTTCAGCAAGCCCTATGCTCTTTGAAATCTCAGATAAAACACTATCTGAAACTGCAATTGATCTGATTTTTGACATCTCGCCTTCGTGGTATTTTGGAAATTCTCTGTATAATATATTTGATACAACCAGTTTTAATACAGCATCACCCAGAAATTCCAATCGCTCATAACATTTTGTATAATCAAGCCCGTTTTCTTGAGTGTAAGACGGATGTGTTATTGCATATTCAAAAATTGCTTTGTTATCAGCTTTAATCCCAAAAATATCTTCAATGGTTTGCATATTAGAATAGTCCTTTTATAAGGTTTGCAAAATCACTAACAATTTGATTTGAGAATATAAAATATTTGCACACATAGTACATTACCGGAATTGTAAAAATAAAACTGTCGGCTCTGTCCAAAAATCCGCCGTGTCCGGGAAGTGAATCTCCACTATCTTTAACTCCTGCATCTCTTTTTATTAAAGATTCGCACAAGTCGCCAATCTGCGCAAATACTGTGCAAATTAGACCAACAATTGCGGCATAGTACCATTCAAATCCTATAAAGAATGCTATAATTACAGCTCCTATAATTGCTGAAATTATTCCGCCAATCGAGCCTTCAATTGTTTTGTTAGGACTGACAACAGGGGCAAGTTTGTGTTTGCCCAAGTGCCTTCCTGCATAATAACACCCTATGTCTGTTAAAAGAATTGATGTGAACATCATAACAACGAATCCGAGCCCGCTGCTAAATTCCGGTGAAGAAAGCTCTCTTAAATACATAAGATGCATCGGAAACCATCCGCAATATATTATTCCAAGAATGGTTGTTGCCGCATTTGCAATATATGGTTGGCGGCCTCTGAATAATACCCACATAAAAGATATTATAGAGAAAAATGAAATTGCAAGTGCTGTTAAGTCAAATCTTTGAACATAAGCTATATAACCCAAAACTACTTCAGCAAGCCAGATGACTTTTAAGTTTGGGTAAAATCCTTTATGCTCAAGGATTTTAACATATTCTCTTGACGCAAAAAATACAAACACATATAGCATTACAAGAAGCGGAATTCCACTTAATATTATGCACGTCATTGCTATTGTGCCAAGAATAAAGCCCGTGAGCATTCTTGTGGCATTTTTGTTTAATCCGCCTATTACATCCATTATACGGTCATAACCTCTTTTTCTTTTTCTGTAACGGCACTGTCTACAATGCCTGTATATTTATCTGTTAATTTTTGGATTTTGTCTTGATTGTCTTTTACAGAATCTTCCGGAAGATTTTCTGATTTTTCGATTTTTTTCAAATCATCAGTCATATCACGGCGAATGTTTCTTATTGCTACTTTTGCTTCTTCACCAAGTTTTTTAACATCTTTAACAATTTCTTTACGTCTTTCTTCCGTTAAAGGCGGGAAGGTTAGTCTGATGCAGATGCCGTCGCTGTTTGGAGTTATGCCGATTTCTGCTTTAATTATAGCTTTTTCAATTTCTTTAAGGGTTGATTTATCGTATGGAGAGATTACAAGTGTTGTTCCGTCTTGTACTGTAACTTGCGACATCTGTCTTAATTGCGTTGGAACTCCATAATAATCAACTAAAACTTTATCTAGCATCATCGGATTTGCACGTCCTGTACGTATTGATCCAAACTCACGCTTCATTGAAGAAATTGCTTTCTCCATTTTTTCTTCTCCGAATAAAAATAATTCATCTAAGCTTTCTGACATCTCTTACCTCTTTCAATTATTAATCTAATTAATCTATAAACTTATATATGTTCCGACCTTTTCGCCGTTCAGAACTTTTAAAATACCGTCTTTTAGCAGAAAATCAAACACCACAATCGGTATATTATTTTGTTTGCAAAGTGCGCATGCTGCTGTATCCATAACTTTAAGACCATCTTTTATAATGTCGTCGTAAGTTATTTTATCCAATTTTTTAGCTTCAGGATTAATTTTTGGATCATCAGTGTAAACTCCGTCAACACCATTTTTAGCCATAAGCATTGCTTCGGCATTTATTTCAGAAGCTCTTAAGGCAGCGGCAGTGTCTGTAGTAAAGAACGGGTTGCCTGTACCTGCTGCAAAAATAACAACTCTGCCTTTTTCCAGATGTCTGATTGCTCTATGTCTTATATAAGGTTCAGCAACTTGATTAATTGCAATTGCGCTCTGTACACGGCAGGGAACTTCAATTTGGTTAAGTGCACACTGCAAAGCTATTGCGTTCATAACGGTTGCAAGCATACCGACGTAATCACCTGAAGCTTGATCCATACCTAGCTTTGCGCTGTTTTTCATCCCTCGGAATATGTTCCCTCCGCCGACAACTACCGCAACTTCTGCTCCTGCTTCTTTTGCTTTTTTGATTTCTTCTGCAATCATTTTGACCGGCTTTTGGTCAATCCCAAACTGTTGATCTCCAAGAAGCGCTTCACCGCTTATTTTCAACAGAATTCGTTTATACTTAAGTGTGTCCATTTTTCCCCTTTTTCGTTTTATACTAACTTAAACCAAGTTTGATGTAAAGATGCCAAAACTGATAAATCGGGTAAAATATTAAGCTTTGTAAAGTTGTCAATATTGTCTGAAAACCTTGTAGCAAAAGGATTTTTAAAATTGCCATATATTTTGTATATAAAAAATAGCAATTTTTTATATCAAAAATTGTTTATAATAGTATAAGAGATAAGTTCCAAAGAAGCAAAGGAGTATATATGGCGAGAGTATTAATTTCAATGCCTGAAGATTTTTTAAATAAAATTGATCAGGTTGCAGATGTAGAAAACAGATCGCGTAGCGAATTGATTCGAGAAGCACTTAGAACTTATATTTACAAGCAGAAAGTTCGAGAATCAACTACAGCCGCAAGAAATGCTGATATTCTTGATTCCCTGCTTGAATAGCAAATATTATTCTGTAAGCAGAAATTATTTAGGATTTAGTTTAAGACTAAATTCAGGGGCTTCGCCTCAGACGGTTTGATAAATTCAAACTTTCAGGATGCCAAGGCATTCAGGTTCAGAAATTGAATCATAATAAAGATTTAAATTCACGGCAGGATAGAATGGTTATTAGATTTGGGATATGACGGACACTTTAAATAAGTGTCCGTTTGTGTGTCTGTTTTTTTTTATGAATAAAATTAAAAAGCTCCGCTTTTAAAACGGAGCTTTTTTAATAAAAGTTTTATTAAAATTATTCTTCAACAGTCGCAGCTTTTTGCTGATTTAGCAGATTTTGAAGTTTATCTCTGATTTCATCGCCTTTCTTTTGCATATCAGAAACAACATCGTCTGCTTTTGACTGAATTTCTTTTACTGTTGCGTCTGCTCTATTCATAACGTCTTTAGTTGTATCTGCAATAAGTTTACGTGTTTCTTCGCCTGATTTTGGAGCAAGAAGAATACCTGCAATTGCGCCGATTGCGCCGCCTACTATAAATCCTGCTAAAAATTTTGTTGCTGACATAGTTTGGTCACTCCTTTTCTTTTTGTTTTATATTCCGGTTTGATATTTTGTCTTATGGAAATATTTTGTTATTGTGTTTATCTGTTAGTGATTTTATCGTCGAAGATTTAAAAAATAATCCCCAGAATCGGTAATTTTTTACTTCTTAGCAAACAATCCCATCACGGTAACAAAACCTTTAATTATTCCGCTGACAATTGATTCGGAAATCATTTTTGTTTTTCCGAAAGTTTTTTCCACTGCGCTTTTGAAGCTGTCTACATTCTTGTCTGTGCTTTTTACAAGCGAGTTTACCGCATGAAGTGTTTCGTTTATTTCTTTTAATGTAGGCTTCAATTCAGTGTTTACAAGTATTGATGTCTCATTTAAGTTTTTTGAAAGTGCTGACAGGTCAATCAGAAGTTTTATTAAAAATCCTCCGACAGCAAGAATTACTATTCCTGTAACCCAAGCAAGAAATGTCAGTCCTTGATTTAGTGCGATTTGAGAAAATTCCATTTGTGTTTTTCCTTATAATTAGTAGTCAAATTCGGTTGCGTCAGAGCCTTCTTCAAGTTCTTTTGCTTTTTGTAGCTTCTTAGATTTTAACATGTTGTTAAATTTTCTGAATTGTCTTTCTAACTTATATTTCATCAAATCGACATTTTCCATAGCTTGTCTTTTTGCTTCATTGATAGCCGGGGAATGTTTTTCGTACAATTCGCAAGCGGCTTCTTTAATCTCTCTTCTTGATTCCTCGCCGGATTTTGGGGCAAACAGAACTCCTGCGACTATTCCGCCGACAACACCTGCTAATAGGCCCATTCCGAACATAAAGGATTTATTCTTTGACATATTTACCTCGTCTTTCATTTGTATGTATTTATTATAACATTTTTTTGAGAATTTACAAGCTGTTTAGCCCGGAATGCTGTCCCAGACGTCTTTTGCAAGAAGCAGTCCTTGGCAAATCTTTGCCGCTTTTTTGCATTTGCCTCTGAATAAAAACAGCAAGAAGTATATAAGAACAGTTTGAATTGTTTTAAAAATCCACTGGTCACGTTTTTTGCGCAAATACTCATATAACAGATCTTTTTTGTCGCTAATTTCAATAACGGTTTCTTTTATTCCGTTAAGTACATTTTTAATTTGAGGTTTGTATTCCGTAACCTGTTTGTTTAATTCAATAACGGCTTTATCTGCCTTGATTATGTAGAAAACCAAAGTCGAAAATATGATTAATTCTGCTATAAAAATTGTTGCGATAAATAAAAACATTTTAATTATTTCTAATTTGTATTATATTTGAATTATAGGATACAAAAGAGAGATTGGAAATACGTCTAAAGGACTATTTATGTTTGGAAAATTTAAATTTTATACTTCCTTAATACTTGCAAGAGCGGCGTATATAGGGATTAAGCTGTTTTCAAAATCAGGTGGAACATCGTTTGCGGGTATGGTAGTTTTAAAATATTACCCTAAGTTTTTATCGCATTGCGGGGATTACGTTAAGGAAAAGATTATAACTGTAACGGGAACAAACGGTAAAACTACGACTTCCGGTGTTATTTCTCATATTCTTGAAACTGCGCACCAAAAAGTTATACATAACCTAAAGGGTGCAAATATGCTGACAGGGGTTGCAAATATGTTTGCGCTCGGAATTGTGCCGTTTAGAAAGTTTGATTATGCTGTAATTGAGTCGGATGAAGCTTATCTTACCAAGCTTTATGACTATATAAAAGCTGACTATCTTGTTGTAACAAACCTTTTTCGAGATCAATTGGACAGATATGGTGAGCTTGCGACGACCGCAGGGTTTATAAAGAATGCGATTGCTAAAAATCCTGATTTAAAACTTGTCCTTAATGCTGATGATCCGCTTGTCGCAGGCATGGGGGAGAAAAATTCTTCCATTTATTACGGTTTTGAGGATGTTCAATATGATTGCAATTATAAGCAAACTTCAAATGCGCCATCAGAAGCTTTCAATTGTGTTTGTGGAGAACATTTGGAATATTCAAAACAATTTTTTGCTCAGCAGGGGCATTATTTCTGTAAAAACTGCGGATTTAAACGTCCTGAATGTAATTATTCCGCAACAGCAGTTGTTTTTAATGACAAGTCTGAATTAAAAGTTAAGCATAATGAAATTGAATATGAATTTAGAATAAACTTGGTTGGTTTATATAATGCATATAATGCGCTGGCAGCAATTGCTTTAGGGTTTGAACTCGGGCTTAATCAGGCGGAAATACAAAAGGCGCTTGATAGTTACAAGTCGATTTTTGGGAGAACTGAAGTTCGAAAAATTAACGGACATTCAGCTTTAATTCAGCTTATAAAAAATCCGACAGGTGCTAGTGAAGTGCTTAAGACTGTAGATTTGGAGTCAAATATTTTAATTGCAATAAACGACAATTACGCGGACGGTCGTGATATAAGCTGGTTATGGGACAGTGATTTTGAACAGCTTAAAGGTGCGAGAAAGCTTGTTGTGACATCCGGTACAAGAGCGGAGGATATGGCATTAAGGCTTAAGTATGCGGGAGTTCCTCAGGATAAAATCGTGATAGAAAAATCAATTGAAAAAGCAATTGCACTTGTTTCGGGTTCAGAAAATAGTGATGAAAAAATTACGATACTTCCTTCATACACTGCGCTTTTGAAAATTAATAAGATGAAGCTTAAAAAGTGATTTAATTCATTGCAATTTAAGGTTATCGTAAGCCTTTTTGTCAATTACAAGTCCGCATTTTGTGCAGGCAAAAGTCTGTCCTGTGCTGTCCAGTGGCAGAAACAGGTGTTCGCAATGTTCGCTTTCGTCGTTAATTTCAAACTTTTCGTCAAGCGGGTCAATTGCTCGTTCTGTTTCAAGTTTGTCCAGGATATTTTCAATTTTATCTTTTTTAAAATATTTAACAAGAAGTTCAATAAAATACATTATTAGAGTTTGAATCTTTCGGGCAGAATTTCATTAAGGTTGCGGATTTTTAATCCTTCAGAAGTAAGGGTTATAACATCAATACCTTCAGGTCCGCAGAATTCGGAGATTACCTGCCGGCATGCGCCGCAAGGACTGCAATCTTCGCTGTTTGGAGAGTATATAGCAATAGCTTGAATGTTTTTTTCGCCGTTAGCAATTGCTGTACCTATTGCGTTTCTTTCGGCGCAAATTGTAAGTCCGAAACTTGAATTTTCAAAATTGCAACCTGTATACAAATTCCCGCTTCCACCTACAACACATGCGCCTACGGCAAAGTGTGAATACGGCGCATAAGCGTTTTTTGAAACTTCTATTGCTTTGTCCATTAAAACTTGATAGTCCATAAGCTATTCTCCTGTTGATTGTTGTTTTATATTTAATTCTAAAATATTAGATATAAAAAATAATCGGTTAGTTGTATGAGAAATTCTGTGGTAAAATAAAATTATGAAAGTTTTCATAAAAATAATATTATTAATTTGCCTGATATTTCCGTTAAAGGCAGAAGCAGTCAGTTTTGGGGTTTTGGTACTTCCGGCAGATATACTGGATGTTTGCAGTAACTATTACTGTATGGATAATGTATCAAATATAGTAGCAGAGGATGTAATATCAAATTTTGCGAAAACAAATCAAGTTATTGCGCCTGATTTAAATGTAGTAAGAGCAAAGCTTGCCTCAAATCCTCAGCTAATGGCTTTAACAGAGGAAGTTTTAAGGAAGTATAACAGAGCGAATAATATTGATATGCCGACAATAAAGCAGATTTCAAATATCTTTGGTGTAAGGTCTGTATTATTAATATCAAGTTCCGGCATGACTAAAAAAAGTAACTTAAGACGCAGAGTGTGGGAAATTTTAGATTTATCAAATAATTTTGATATAGTTTATCCTTTTGAAATGGAAACAAATGCAGTATTGATAGACAGTGTAAACGGTCTTGTAATGTGGAGCGGAAGCTACAAGAGAAAACTCGGAAATAATAATGATCAATTTGTTGCCAAAAGTCCATCTCAAGCAGCAGCGCGATTTGAACAAGTTTTGATGTACAGTGAAGCTATTGCAGGAAGAAGTATTGCGCAAAATGTAATATTAAGGTTTTTTCCAAAAACAACAGAGCCGGTTGTGTCACCAAAGGCAACAGAGGGTGTTTCTCCAGGGGCTTTGTTAAAAATAAATAATACAATGCCGGATTTTAACCGTAATAGAGATATAAAATCAGAAAATGAAGAAGATTATGGCGAAATCCTTTATGGACTTTGATTTGGCCTAAATGGTTTGAATTTGTCTTTGTTTTGTTGAGGAATATTTTGTACTTTAGGATTATCATTTTGGTTTATTGGCGGGTTAAAGTTTCGTTGGCTGTCTACTTTATTAAGAACCCCTTTGCCTTCGGAATTTGGAACTTTTCGCTGCATTTCTACCTGTGATGGTGTGGTAGCTGCAACACTTTCAAGTTCATCAATTCTTGTTTTAGCATCCCAAAATGCCAGAAAGCCAACGGTTAGAATTGAAAATAAAATAAAAAAGTTTTTCATTTTTTAATCCTTTCGTTCCGTAATATTATATAATTTTCAAATAATTAAAAAATTACCTGTTTGTTTAGTTTAGAGTAGACGTAAAGATATATTTATAACTTGCATAAACAGTTTTCGGATGATAATATGTAGATGTTAAGTTGATGAAAGAGGGAAAATTATGGCAAGATTAATCAGACCTACATGGGCAATAAGATGTGTTCAATCAGGATGTAAAACATTGTTTGAAGTTGCGCAATTGGAAGAAGGAAAACAACAAGAAGTTGTATGCCCAAATTGCGGTGAACATTATGTTTATCCTATAAATAACGAAGAAAACGAAAAATAATTTTTCGTGAAATTGAAAGTTTTGCAAAAATCATTTTGCTATATTTGTGTTTTATAAAAAACGCAAAGAGGTGAAATGATTTTTGTTGTATAATAAATTTTATGTTTAATGGAACGGATAAACGATATAATCAGTTTAGTGCGCATTTGAAAAATAAATTTGGTGCAAAAGTTTATAAAATAACTCTTGATGCCGGTTTTTCCTGTCCGAATCGTGACGGGACAATTTCAAAGGGCGGGTGTATATTTTGTGACGACGGCGGAAGCTTTTCTCAGGCGCATTCAAATCTTTTGTCCATAGAAGATCAGGTTAAAGTCGGGATAAAAAATTTAAGTGAAAGATTCAAGGCAGAAAAATTTATGTCTTATTTTCAGGCATTTTCAAATACCTACAAACCAGTTGGAGAATTAGAGAAAATATATAATGCATCTTTATGTGATGAGAGGATAATTGGGCTTTCTATCGGAACAAGACCTGATTGTGTGGATGATGATAAGTTGAAATTGATTTCAGGGTATAAAGCCGATTATTATACGTGGATTGAATACGGGCTTCAGTCGATACACGACAGGACTTTAAAAAAAATAAATCGAGGTCACGATTTTGACTGCTTTTTAAGGGCTTATGAGAAAACAAAAGAATACGGAATAAACGTTTGTGTTCATGTGATTTTCGGCTTGTGGGAAAATCATGATGAAATTATGCAGACAGCTAAGAAGTTAGCAGAATTAAAAGTTGATGGAGTGAAAATTCACCAATTGTGTGCGTTGGAAAATACAAAGTTGGCTGATATGTACAGAGCAGGCGAAGTTGATTTTATGTCAGAGGATGATTATATAAAAACAGTTTGCGATTTTTTGGAATATCTTCCTCCTGAAACAACAATCCATAGGCTTGCCGGCAACGGTTTTTCAAAGACTCTTATTGAACCGCAGTGGCTGGGGAAAAAAATGGACTGCCTGAATAAAATAGATAGGGAATTCCTGAGTCGCGGAACTTATCAAGGGGTGAAATACCTTTGATTATAAGCATTTTTATATGATTACGAAAATTAATATAAGAGTTTACAAAATTGGCTTAATATGAGATAATGAACTTGTGTATAGGATTTGTAAATTTTTATTAACTAATTTTAAATAAAACAGCAAAAAAAAGTTTTCAGGCTTATTAGACTATTGACGATAGTCTTATAAAGAAACGGAGAAAATATGTTAACAATTCATCCTGTAATTAACCGAAATTATCAAGTAACGACATCATTTGGCGAAAGCAAAAAAGCTGAAGATTCAGAACAGGAAAAAGAGCAGATTCTGATTGAAGAATATACAGAATATGCAAAGGAGCGTCAAAAATGGAATAATAGACGTTCAGACATGCAGGGAATGATGGATGATAAAGATGCGCCTGTTGTGAAGCCTATGAAGAAAGCTTTGCAATATGGAATAATTGGTTCAGCTGCAGCATTGGGTGCATTGGGAACAGGGTACAGTGCAAAATATATAATTGAGCGTGGAGAAGATGTTGTTAAATCAAAACAGGTTCAAAAACTTGTTGCAGGGTTTAAGAAAAAAGTTACAACTCCGATATCAAAAGGTTTAGATGATATTAAAGAATTTATCGGAAAACAATTTACTAAAATAAAACAATCGAAAACTTATAAAAACAATAAAACAAAATTAGATGCTCAGAAAGAAAAATTTAAAAAGACAGCATTTGCAGAGTTTTTCTCAAATACAGCTAAAAAGATTTCAGGCAACAAATATGTACAAAAGGTTACAGGTTTTGTGGATGGAATATTTAGCGGTATAGGTGAAGGAGTTGTAAAACTTTACAATAAACTTACCGGAGCAAATTATAAAGACGCTGTATCAAATACATTAGGTGTAGCAGGTGGTATTTCGACTGGTGCTGCAACCATGATGGAACAAAAAGAAGCTGCAGAAAAAGAAAAGGCTGAAAAAGCTGCAAAATTAAACGACAATGAAGCTTTTGCAGAGGAGGAATAATGCCGGTTGATAAATTGGCAACAAGTTTATATAGCGCAAGAAACGGTAATTTAAACTCTGAAGAAACTAAAAAAAGAGTAGGTGAAGCCGCAGTTGGGACGAGTGCGGCAGCCGCAGCCGGAAGAAAAGCCGGATTCAGTATGTTTAAAACTTCTTCTAAAGTTGGTACTTTATCAGGAGAAGTAGTTGACAGTATTAGAATCGCAAATAAACCGGTAAAAGAAACAAAAGTTTTGTTTGGTAGTTTCGGTAAAGTGATGAGAAAGTATGCAGAGGCTTTTTCAGGATGGGTTCAAAAGGCTCCCGGTATTGGTAAATTGGTTAAGACTTCTGTTTTCCAAGGAACCGCAAAATGTTTTGGTTTTGGATTGGCGCTTTTGACTCTTGTTACAGGTCTTACTAATATAGCAACAACAACTACTAATGCTTATGAAAACCATATTAAAAAATCAAAATTCATTCAGTCATTAGCGGAAGAAGACGAAAAATAGCAGTTTTTGCAAATATCAAATAAGTTTTGTTAGTTGGTGTTTTTTTTGATAAAATTCGGATATGAAGAATTTTGTATTGAAAGAAATTTGCACGAAAAATATGACGCAGGAGCTTGAGCGTATCGGTTTTGACAAGACTTATACAACGCAAGGGGCTTTAAAGTTTGAATATAAAAATATAAAGATTTATTCTTTGACAAGCCCTCAGGTAAATATTTTGAAGCAGACGGCACTTTCTGTTGGGGCGGACTGTGCGGCTCATCGTGAGGTTATAACAGCAAAAGTTGAAAAAAGTGATTGTATTTTAGGCGGAAGTATTTCTCAATTGAAAAAAATCTCATCTAAGCTTGCATTTCAGCCGTTTGGGTTGAAAGCTTTAGGTGAAGAAATTGAAAAGTTTATATTATACAAAAAGTCAGGTAAAACAAAGATAGTCGGGATTTTAAATCTTACCCCTGATTCCTTTTCTGATGGGGGAGAATTTTTAGATTATGAGAAGGCAAAAGAGCATTTTCAATATATGATTTCAAGCGGAGCGGATATAATTGATATAGGTTCCGAATCTACACGGCCTTATTCGACACCTGTTTCTGGTAAAGCTCAGATAGAAAGAATAATTCCGATATTAAAATTTGCAAAAGAGAACGGGATTTTAATTCCAATAAGCGTAGATACAAGAAGTGCTGAAGTCGCAGAAAAGTGTATTCTTGAAGGTGCTCAAATTATAAATGATGTTTCAGGGCTTGATTATGATAAAAATATGGTGGATGTCATTGCAAAATATGGTGTGAAGGTTATTATTCAGCATTCTTTGGGCGATCCTCAAAATATGCAGGATAACCCCCGTTATGAAAGTTTGATGGATGAAATATATCTTAAGTTAAGAGAAAAAGTAGATTTTGCACTTTCAAAAGGAATTGCAAAAGAAAATATAATTGTAGATCCAGGGATAGGTTTTGGCAAAACCAGAGATGATAATTTTGAGATAATAAGACGAGTTGAAGAATTTTACGGACTTGGTTGTGAAGTTATGCTGGGTGTTTCAAGAAAAAGCCTTCTTGGAATGAAAGAGGAGACTAATGAAATGAAAGATATATTCACTGTTGCCTTGAATGCTCTGGCCTTAGAAAATAAAGTCGATTACATAAGAGTTCATAATGTTCCATTGCATAAAAGACTTTTGGATTGCCTAAGTTAGAGAGAAACAGTTAGGGGTTTGCGCATTTATACCAAATGTAACATTTTTGAATGTTTTTAATATTCTTATTATAATATTTAATGTGGATATTTGTTTATGAAAATATTTTTTAAAATTATAATATTAATTTTTCTGTTTATTTGTACATTTTCCCAAAGTGTGTTTGCGGAAGATGTATATAAAGTTACGTCGTTTAATTACGATACGTCAAATACATTTATACTTTTGACTGTTCCTGATACAATACCGGAGCCGGTTTTAAAAAGTGTAAAATTTGTAAAAATGGAAAACCCGACAAGGGCTTATTTTGATATAACTCCGTCGGTTTTGACAGTTCCAAAGCAAGATTGGACTTTTACTTCAAATGGATTGAAACAGGTCATAGTTAGCCAGAATTCTACAAATCCGGATGTTGTTCGAACTGTAATGTATTTTGATCCGGATTATGATATTTCAAAAATCCATTTTTACAGGATTAAGAATAATATAATAATTCAACTAAAAGATACAACGATAAATAACGATTATTTTCAAAATACCTATAGAGATGATCATGCATCTTCAAGTGATTTCTATGAATATTTAACAATGACGACTCCAGAAGTATTGCAAGCAGATCTTGCGACTGAAATCCAAGAGGCTTTCAATGCTCAAAAGACATCAAGAAAAGAAACTAAATTAAATACGAAATATTACATAGACAGTATAACGGCAAAACAAAATGCGATATTGTTAAACGGTTTTGGGGCAATAACGATAGAAAAGCCAATGATTCTTACAAATCCGTCAAGAATAGTTTATGATATTCCAAATGCTCTTGTAAGGGGAGATATAAGAAATACAGAATATACAATCGGTACCAATGAAACCGTAAAAATTGGACAGTTCTCAGTAAATAAAGCCAGAATTGTAATAACAACAGAGGATGTAAAAAAATACATACCTGTATTTTCAAGCGATAATCAATCTTTGTTGATAGCAAACTGTGACAAAATAAAGAATTTTAGTTTGTTTTCAAATGTGTCGAATATGATTTCTTATACGCATGAAAAAATAGATGATCAGACAAATTCAATGACCTTAGCATTTACAGCACCTGTAGTTCACGGAATTAACAGAGAAAATGATCTTTTAACTATATATCTTTATAATGTTGAAAATTATAATGAAGATGATTTTAAAGCTGCATATAAAGGAACACCTTTTGCAAATGCTCAGATAAGTTTGATTCCTAAAATCGGACTAAAAATGACAATACCTTTAGAGCAAAACAGTTTGGTAAATACATTTTTAGGAGCTGATGGTCAGGCGTTTAAAATAATAATTAAAACACCTAAAAAGCAGCAGCCAGCAATAGCTGTTCAACCTGTAACGCCGACAGTTACAACACCAAAGCCGACAGGAAAAGGAGTTAGAAAGGTCGTAATCGATGCAGGCCATGGCGGGACCGATTACGGTGCAATAAGAGATAATATAAATGAAAAAGACATAACTTTGGATGTAGCAAAACAGGTAAGAGATATGCTTGTTAAAAAAGGTTATGTAGTTCAGATGACAAGAGATAGCGATGAATATGTATCATTGCAGGATAGAGTTGCAATAAGTGAAAACTTTAAGCCTGATATATTCATAAGTATTCACGTAAACTCAAGTACCGGAACAGAAGCCAGTGGTATTGAAACTCATTATTATCATCAAGAGAGTATTATGCTAGCTCAAACATTACACGCATCTTTAGCAAGTGCCATAAATACCAAAAACAGAGGTTTGTTTAAATCCAAGTTTTATGTAATCAATCATACGACAGTTCCAGCAATATTGATGGAAATAGGATTTATTTCAAATAGTGCGGAAAGAGCAGAGTTGAATGGTTCAGCAAGGAAGAAAGCGACTGCAAAAGCAATAGTGGAAGGAGTTGAAAACTACTTTGACCAACTTAAATAACAACCCAATAGGATTTTTTGACTCCGGAGTCGGTGGTGTAACTGTTTTTGAACAGGTTAAGAAATTGTTGCCGAACGAGAATTACATATATTTTGGTGATACCAAAAATATGCCCTATGGTGAAAAAACGCCGGAACAGTTATTGGTTTTTGGTCGTGACATATTTGATTTTTTACAAAAGAAGAACGTAAAAGCTGTAATAATGGCTTGTAATACAACTTCAGCAGTAGTATATGATAAGATAAAGGATGATTATCCGTTTGAAATTTATCCGATAATTCAGCCGGTGGCAAGGCATATTTCAAAACTTCCGCTAAAGAAAGTCGGTGTTTTTGCAACTCACGCAACCGTAAATTCTCATTGTTATAGAACAGAATTAAAGAAAAATAATCCTAATATTGAAGTTAAAGAGATTGCTTGTCCCGGATGGGTTAAGATTGTAGAAAATGGTGAAGAAAATACCGATTTTGCACTTGCTTCAGTCAAAGAAAAAATGGCTGAGATGCTGGAATTTTCACCCGACAGAATAATTTTAGGTTGTACTCACTATCCATATTTGTTAAATGTCTTGTCTACCTTGGCGCCTCGGGAAGTATTTATAAATCCGTCAATAGAGTTTGCTCATATAATTAAAGAGGATTTGGCGTCAAAAAATCTTTTGAGTAATCAGGATTATGAAGGTAGCGAAGAATTTTATGTAAGTGCAAATCCTGAAAAATTTCAAAAATCAGCTTCTCTTTTTTATGAGATAAAAGATTTGCCAAAGCTTGCTCTAAATTAAATTCAAGCATTGTTCATAAGATTGAACTTCAATTATTTTGTCGGATTTAAAGAAATTGTTATTAGAAACCTCAAGTGCAGTTTTGTTTTCAGTAACGGCAAAAATTGGAATGTTATGTTTTAAAGCTTCAAACACAGGGGTAGAGCCTAATGAATTGTAAGGCATAACCAGATAATCAAGATTATCAATTCTTATCCCGCCGTTTTTTACTATTTTAGGTGCATTGTTAAGACCTAAAAGTACGCATGGCAGGAATGTCGGTGTAATGTATTCAGAAGCAGCTTTTGGATTAACGATGTCAGAGCTGATTGAAAAGTCTTTAAAAGCTGGGGAGTGAGCACACGGAACAAGAAATTTTTCGGAAACTGCATGTGAAATTATTCCTTCAACCCCTCCAACAGGATCCACTCCTGAACCGTTAGAGTAATCTTGATTGTCGTCTTCAGGATCTTCAAAAAGGCAGACTATTGCAAGCGCTTCCGCGCCACGCTCAAGAAGTTTTTCTGCTGCTTCAAAAATTGTTTCGATATTTTTTACTCCACCAGTGGAAATACCGTTTTCATTAACCCAAAAATCCACACCTACAGGAGCTTTTGTGATTTCGTAATCCTCTGCATTAATGCCGTAAACGGTTTTTGCCGCACCTATTGTGTTTAGGTGAATATTCAAAACATCTTGAGGTATTGCTTTATCAAATATAACTCCGATTTTATTGTTATAAGAAGGTGCAAGCCCGAGATTTCTCTTAAAAAACTCGTCTATAATAAAACCTTCGGTGTAAAACATATTGTCATTAATTCCGGAAAAAACTCCCGCATTTACTACATTAGGGTTAACAATGAGCTTTGATTTTTTAGAAAATTCACGAGCCTGACAACTGGCATCACCTGCGTAACCGCCAATGCTTGCGGCAATGCCTGTTGGGACAATAAATGCTCCTAATTTTTCACCCGAATTTAACATAACTAAATTTTATAACAAATAAGCGGACTTTGAAAGTCCGCTTATTATAAAAATTATTACTTGCTTGTTCCGCCGTATGTAAAGTCGTTTTTGACGTTTGTTTGAAGAAGTTTTGTCCAAGAACTTTCAAACGCTGTAATTTCGTTTAATCTTGTTTCGTAGTTGTTTTTGTCAAGTTCTAACTGTTCTTCCCACGAGTTTAGGTTTTGTAACTCATATTCGTGGTCATTTTCCAATACAGCCATAACTGTATCGTAATATTCCGGATCAGATTCATAGTAAGTATAATAATAATATTGTTGTTGTGAATTATACTTTTCTTGTAACTCTGCACTTTCTCTGGACGCATTCATTAAGTTAAACATAACGTTTGACAATTTTTCGTTCAGCATTGATTTTTGTTTGGTATACATCAATAACGTTTCTTGAATATTTGATATTGCCATCTCTCTCGTCCTCTTTTTTAGTTCTCTTGTATATATAAAAACATTAAAAACAACGTGATTTCAAAGTTTATTTATTTTGTTACAATTGTTAATAATTATATATCATCCATAAGATTGTTGCGGTGGATTTTTTTGTAATATAATAATTATATTAAATATAGGAGAGAAAAATGGATAAAGACACATATCTGAGAATAATGGGTTATGTCCCGACCGTAATAGAAGCATCCTCAAGAGGTGAACGTTCCTTTGATATTTTTTCAAGATTATTAAGAGAACGAATTATATTTTTGGGAACCGAAATAGATGATGAAGTCGCAAACTCAGTAGTAGCGCAGCTTCTTCTTTTAGATAGTGAAAACAACGAAAAAGATATAATGCTTTATATTAATAGCCCTGGTGGTGTAATTACTGCCGGAATGGCAATTTATGACACAATGAACCTTATAAAATCAGATGTTTGCACAATCTGTCTAGGTGATGCAGCATCAATGGGTGCGTTTTTATTGTGTTCAGGAGCTAAAGGTAAGAGAATGGCGTTGCCGAATTCAAGAATAATGATTCACCAGCCTTTAGGCGGAGCAAAAGGTCAGGCTACTGATATTGAAATTGAAGCTAAAGAAATTCTAAGAATGAAAGATATGTTAATAAGTATCATGGCAGAAAATTCAGGTCAGCCTTATGATAAAGTTAAAGAGGATTGTGAGCGAGATCACTTCCTTTCAGCCAAGGAAGCTTTAGAGTACGGACTGATTGACAAGGTAGTTGAAAGAAATTCTTTGTAACAAAACTTTACATTTTATTAAAAACATGCAATTCGAAAGGGTTGCATGTTTTTATATACATGTAAAGGTAAAGGTTACAAGGTTAGTTACAAATTCAGGTAGGAGTTTAGTATGCTGTTAGCTTTAGAAGCTCGAAAATATCAATTGTTGCGGCAGATAAGCGATAAAGAATACCGCTTGATGTCACTAACAAGAAAGCTGAGTGAATTACAGCAATATTCATCCAACATAGGTGATGGAAATATATCTATGTTTGATATGATGAATGTTCCTGCCTCAATGCTTCCGAGATCAATGGCCTTTATGATGTATTCGCATAACGGAGCATTAAGAGGTGCTCAATATAATATGCAGGCAATGGGTCCGCAGATAAATATGCAAATTCAACAAATGCAGCAAATGTCTCAAAATCAGGATCCGAATGCGATTGCAGCTTACCAACAATGGATATTTAACAATTTGTATAAACAGGAACTGCAAAAATATCAACAGCATGAAGCAAAACTTCTTCATCAGCAGGAGCAGGAAATTGAACAAGAAAAATCACGTGTAGAAACAGAGCTGAGAATGGCACGTGCAGAACTTGAAAGTACAACTCAGGCAACAAAAGAAGCAGTTAATTTCTGGAAGCCTGAATACGCATAATAAGATTTAACTCCCCCCCCCCTTAATTTCTCTATTAATCTCCCCTTATTGACTGACCAATTTTTAAATTAAGAGTCCGCTCCCCTAGCGGGCTCTTTTCATGTTATTCTGTTATCACTAAATCAACAGGGATGTCGTATTTTTCGGTCGGAAGTTTGTCTAAAAGCAGTTTCGATGGTACAGGGGTAATTGAATAAATTTTGTGTTTAGCAAGAAATCTGTCGTAAAAACCACCGCCATATCCTAGTCTGAAATTATTTTTGTCTGCCAAAAGAGCCGGTACAATTATAACATCAAGAATTTCAGGAGAAACATTCTCTCGACACGGTTCTTTTGTCCCAAAACTTGAGATATTTAGAGTATCATTTTCTTTAAATGGACAAACAAGGAGGTTTTCTCCTTCAACTTTTGGAAGGTAGAATTTTTTATTGTTATTAATAAGCGATAGAAGGTTAATTTCAGATTTAAGCGGATAAAATAGCATGACATTTTGTGCTTGTTTAAATTGTGGAAGATTAGAAATTTTATCCGCAATTCTATTACTGATTTCGGGTAAATTAAGAGTTTTTCTGATACTTTTGGCCCATATCCTTAAATCTGTTTTATTTTCCATAGTTTTAATATATAATAAATTAAAAGAAAATGACAGATTATTGCGAAAACAACTTAATAAACCCAAATTGGGCAAAACACGGCTACATTCAGGTCTATACAGGTAACGGTAAGGGCAAAACTACTGCATCTCTGGGGCTTGCAATGAGGGCTTTAGGGCGCTGTTGGCGTGTTTTGATAATTATGTTTACAAAAGGCGGAGATGATTATGGAGAACTTTATTCCTTTAGAAACTTATCTCCGGAAATCTCTAAAAATCTAACTATTGTTCAGGCAGGACTTGATCGAATTGTTTATGAAAATAACAAAAATGCTGACGATGCCAAGGAAATCAAAAAAGGTTGGGAATTAGCCAAAAAAGCTATTAAAAATGACGAATACAACCTAGTGATTCTTGATGAAGCAAATATTGCAATTGATTTAGGGCTTATTGATCTTGATGAAATGATTGATGTCTTAAAGAACAAGCCTGATGAAATGGAAATAGTTCTGACGGGTAGAAATGCTGATCCTAAAATTATTGAACTTGCGCATCTTGTTTCTGAAATAATACCCAAAAAACATTATTGGGATACAGGAATTGCCGCAAGAAAAGGTATAGAATATTAGTAGCTTCTTCTCATTAAATCAGAAAGCTTAACTTCTTTTTTAGCCTCAGCAACTTTTTTACTCTTTGCTTTTTCTATGGGCGTAACGCTCTTAAATTGTGCTAATCCAACTTTTATGCTGTCTTCTTTTTTCAACATGAAAAGCTCTTTAAAAAATTTGATAATATCGTTCATAAAAACTTCTCCTAACCGCTTTGGGGTTTCAACTATATAATACATTAAAACCTTCAGGCTTGCAAATTTCATTATACTTTATGTTATATTATTTATACAAAGCAGTTTTTAGTCTTATTTGAATTATAATTCGGATAGAAAATATGGAAAATTCAGGATATTGCGCAACTTTGGATGAAAATTTTCACTTGGCATATGAGCTTGTCGGACAAAATCAAAGTCATGATCAACTTATAAATATGCTTGCAAATGGTAATATTGTAGAAAAACAGCTTGCAGCTCTTAAATTGGATACTGTAAATACGCAGGAAGAAGCTCAAATTCTTCTGAATAACTTGACCGGTCAAGACGGAAAAGTAAGGGAGGCTGTCTCTGCTAAAATATCTGAATTTGCTGCTCAGCCTGAAGTTCTTGTCAAATTTAATGTTTCAAAAAATTATATTAAATTTTTAGACTCAATTATTGATATTAATGGGAATATTTGTAGAAACATTATTTCTGCACTGGAAAATCTCCTTGATAATAAAGAATTTTGCGCTCTTTTTATTCCAGAATTGTTAAATCGAACTTTTAATCTGGCAAACGAAGTACAAAAATTCGGACTTCAAGATGGAAAATATAAGATTAATAAGGAAGTCTTTAAATTGTATTGGTATTTGGAAACGATTTATCTATTCTCGGATTTGATTGAAATTTCGAATTTGAAAAATATTATAAATGTAACAAAATCTATAAATGAGTATACAATTAGAGAAAAAACTGCTAAAATCTTGTCAAAGGGGTTCCCAGATGAAGAATTAAGTGAGATTCGTCAACTGTTAAAAAATGATACAAATTATTATGTAAGGCGGTTTTAGGGTTATAATAAATAAAAGCACATAATATTAAGATATATTACAATTTTCTGATATTTAATAACTAAAATAAGCAATTTTTTAAAAAGAATATCCTTTATATATATAAGAGTTGCAAAATAGTTATCAGATGGGAAAATTAAAGGAGAAATTTATGGCCAGAGTACTTATTTCAATGCCGGAAAGATTTTTAGATGAGATTGACAATCTTGCTTTAAATGAAAACCGCACAAGATCAGAATTAATAAGAGAAGCACTCAGAACATATATGTATCGTAATCAAGTGCGAAATTCAAAAAGAGCAGAAACAAATGCAGAATTGTTAGACAATCTCTTAAGTTAAATAACTTGCAAATTGAGGATAATTAAATAAAAGTTTCAGGGGGAAATTATGGAAAACGGAGAAAAAGGCTATATTATGTCATCATTGGATGAATACTTCAAGCTACTGGAAAAAGAAAATGCAAAAAGATCTGAAATGATCGCAAAATCATTAACTAAATATTTGAGAAATTCTCAGACATACGGCAAATTTGATGAAATTCAATCTGCTCATGCGAATTAATCAAATAGAAAAAATAATTGAAACAGCCTGTTTTTTATAAAAAAAACAGGCTGTCGTGTATTTTGTTATTTAATTGATTTAAGTAATTCTTCGCCTCTTTTTACAAGGTCATCCGTAAAAAGTTTAAATGTTTCCATATTAAATGGAAGTTCCCCGTTTGCAAGTTTAATTCTTGCTTTTACTTGTTTCTTAGTTCTAGAATTTGAAAATTCTGCAAAGGTTTCTTTAGGAATTACAACAATACCATTTGGTAATCTTTGAGGTTGATTTGAAATTGTCACAATATCAAATTTTGTATATTTAGTTCCAGCATAAAAATCTTTTACTTTTTTAAAGTCTTTTGGATCAAGGTTTTCTTGGAATTTAGCAAGAGCTTTAGGTGAAAATCTTCCGGTGAATGATTGCTGCGCATTGATTTGCATATAAAATCTCCTATAATTTAAAATATATTATGATAGATAAATAAAAAGAGTTTGCTTTATATAAAGCAAACTCTTTTAAGGATTTAAATATTGTTATCAAAATTATTCAATAATTTTGTCAACAACACCAGCACCAACTGTACGTCCGCCTTCACGAATAGCGAATCTCATACCTTCTTCGATAGCTACTGGAGCGATAAGTTCAACTGTCATAACAACGTTATCACCAGGCATTACCATTTGACCGTCAAATTGGATAGAACCAGTAACGTCAGTTGTTCTGATGTAGAACTGAGGTCTGTAACCAGGGAAGAATGGAGTGTGACGTCCGCCTTCTTCTTTTGTTAAAACGTAAACGTTAGCTGTGAATTTAGTGTGTGGGTGAATTGTTCCCGGTTTAGCAAGAACTTGACCACGTTGAATTTCAGTTTTGTCAATGCCACGAAGTAATGCACCGATGTTATCACCTGCTTGACCTTGGTCAAGAGATTTTCTGAACATTTCAACACCAGTTACAGTTGTTTTCTTAGTTTCGCCTAAACCAACTAATTCAACTTCATCACCAACTTTAACAATACCACGTTCTACACGACCTGTAGCAACTGTACCACGACCAGTGATAGAGAATACGTCTTCAACAGGCATCAAGAACGGTTTGTCTAAATCACGTTCAGGAGTTGGGAAGTAAGAATCGATTGCATCCATCAATTCCCAAATTTTGTCAACCCATTTGTCTTCACCACGTTGGATTTTCGGGTTAGCTTGTGCAGCTTCAAGAGCTTTTAAAGCTGAACCGTGGATGAACGGAATGTTGTCTCCGTCGAATTCGTATGAAGAAAGAAGTTCTCTAACTTCCATTTCAACAAGTTCCAACAATTCTGGGTCATCAACCATATCGCATTTGTTAAGGAATACAACAAGGTTCGGAACACCAACCTGACGTGCAAGAAGGATGTGTTCACGAGTCTGAGGCATTGCACCGTCTGTTGCTGCTACAACTAGGATTGCGCCGTCCATCTGTGCTGCACCTGTAATCATGTTTTTAACATAGTCAGCGTGGCCGGGGCAGTCAACGTGTGCATAGTGTCTTGCTGCTGTTTCGTATTCTACGTGCGCTGTAGAAATTGTAATACCTCTTGCTTTTTCTTCCGGAGCAGCATCGATTTCATCGAATTTCTTCAATGCAGCTTGTCCTGCAGCTGCTAATACGGCTGTAATCGCAGCGGTCAACGTTGTTTTACCGTGGTCTACGTGGCCAATGGTACCAATGTTAACGTGCGGTTTGGTACGTTCATACTTTTCTCTTGCCATGAGATTAATCTCCTTTTTACTACTTATACTACTTACTAATTTGGTATTTTAAGCCATATTTTAATAATATTTGCTCAATTTTTTTTGTCAAGGTCTGCGCTTTTTAGCCTATTTTTTTATATTGTTTTGAGAATTTTATTTATGTTTTTTCATAGGTGCTTTTTGCATCCCTTTTTGAATGTAATCATTTGTTTTTCCTAAATTGCGCACTGCTTCGTCTACTTCGGCTATTGATACGTCGTGAAGTGGAAGTTTTTGGTATCTTTTGAAGCCCAAACGTTTTAATATGCCTTCCACAAATCCATCATAATTTTCTTTAACTGAAATTCTTCCGTGACCTTTGCCTGTGTTCGGAATTTGAAAAGCTCCAATTCTGTCGGTGTATTTCATTAATTCAGGTTTTAGGGATTCTCTTTTAAACCTGTTTACTCCCGGTTGGGTCATTGGAAATCGATAACTTGATGTGAAATTAATTGTATTCTTCATTTATCCTCCTTTTGCGTGTGATGTTGATTTAAAACTTCTGAAGAATTTTTTTTGCTATAAAAATTTGATTAAAAAAAACGCCCCTAAAATAATAGGAGCGTTTTTTGAGTTTTGACATTTTTTTATAGGTCTTCTTCTTCAGAAACTTCATCAGAGGCATCTTCTGTTTGAAGATCTTCTTCATCATATGCCTGTTGATTCATTTCTTCTTCTATTTCTTGTTTTAATTCGTCTTCTTCATCCTCAAAATCTTCTTCTTGAGGTTCATCATTGTAATTTTGGATATTTTGAGCTTCAGCCTTTTCCATTTGTGAAACGCTCTTGATATCTATTTTCCAGCCTGTAAGTTTGTGGGCAAGTCTTACGTTTTGACCTTCTCTGCCAATTGCAAGGCTTAACTGATCATCAGGTACTACTACCATTGCGTCGTGTGCATATTCGTCATCTGCAAGTATATCAACTGATACAACTCTTGCCGGTGAAAGTGCGTTTACGATATATTCAACTGGATCTTCTGAGTATCTTACGATATCAATTTTTTCATTCTTTAATTCTGAAACGATTGTTTGAATACGGCTTCCTCTTGGTCCGATGCAAGCTCCGACAGAATCTACTTCAGGATCGTTTGACCATACCGCGATCTTAGTTCTATAACCTGCTTCTCTTGAAATTGACTTGATTTCAACGATTCCGTCTTCAATTTCCGGAACTTCAAGTTCAAATAATTCTCTAACAATTTCAGCATGTGCGTGTGAAACGATTACCTGAGGAAGTCTTGTTGTTTCTTTTACGTTCAAAACAAACACTCTGATACGGTTTCCCGGCTTGTAGTATTCTCCCGGAATTTGCTCTTTTTGAGGCATAATAGCGTCAATTTTACCGATATTTACAATAACATTGCGGTTTTCAACTCTTTGGATAATACCTGTTACAAGAGTACCTTTTTTATCAATGAATTCTTGAAGCACCATATTTCTTTCAGCTTCACGAATTCTTTGGGTTATAACCTGTTTTGCTGATTGCGCCGCAATTCTGCCGAATTGTTCTGGAGTTACTTCGATTTTTACTTCGTCGTCTACTTCTACATCCTCATCAATTTCTTTTGCTTGGGCTAGTGAAATCTGTTCATCAGGATCTTCAACTTCATTTACAACAAGTTTTGTTCTGAAAACACCAATTTCACCTGATTGCTCATCAAGAATTGCTTCGATATTTGCGGATTCTTTAATTCTCATATGTTTTTTGTAAGCCGCAACCATTGCATCACAAAGTGAAGAAATTAAAACTTCTTTTGAAATGCCTCTTTCGCGTTCCAGCTCTTCGCACGCTTCAAAAAGCGCTGTTCCTATTTTTATCATGTTATATACCTTTCTGTCCTTTTGGACATTATATTAAGTTGTCAATTAATCTATATATAGTTTTGCTGATTGAATATTGCTTTTGGGGATTTGAAGCTCTTGCCCGTCTTCAAATCTGAAAAACTTTAAGCCTTCGTTTTCATCAAAGTCAAGGATTTCTCCTTTGAAAACTTTTTCTTCTTCCCCGTCAAGAGGAGTTTTAAGCTTTATGCTTACATTTCTGCCTTTGAATATTATAAACTCCTTATCGGATTTAAATTTTCTTTCCAATCCGGGAGAAGATACCTCCAGATAATATTTTACAGGAATAAGTTCGTCCAAAAAGTCGGATAAACTTCTTGTTACCTTTTCACAGTCATCAAGAGTAACTTCTTTTTCTGAAGAGTATAGATAAATTCTTAAAAACCAACGGTGATTTTCTTTCGCAAAATCAACTTCCAGCGGAATGTAACCGAATCGCATAGCTGTATTTTCTATTAACGGATTGATTTTTTCAAGAATTTCGTGTCTGTTAATTTCCTGTTTCATGGCACTTCCTTACGTAAAAAAGAATCGCGGATTACCCGCACCCCCTGATGATAGAAAAAGAACGGGGAGGGCCCGTTCTTTTTTCTCATATCTTAATTATAAATTGTTAAAAATTAAAAGTAAAGTCTATTGTTACGATTTGTTATTTAATTATGCTCCAAGAGACATTGTAATTGCTGTATGTCCTTTTACATTTGAATGAGTTGCAAGATTGTTGTATTCACCAGCTTTTTTGTCAAATTTTTCTTTTATTTTAGCTTTTTTATCCGGATCTGTTTCTGCTTCATAGTCTTTTTTATACTGTGCAAGATCATTTCTCATTTTGTCGAGTTTTTCACTTTCGGATTCTTCTTTTTTATCAAGTTTTTGAGTGTATTTTGTTATTGCTGAATCAACGTCATTTAATTGTTCTTTTGAGCTTGCAAGTTTTTTAGTGTCTTCAGCTAGTCTTTCGTTAGTGTTTGAAATTGTTGTTTTTAATGTTGCGATTTCATCTTTAAGTTTTTTAACTTCTTCTTCTGTTTGTTTTTTGTTGTCTTGTGCTTCTTTTAAATTTTGTTTATTAGTTTCAATTTCTTTTTTAAGTTTGTCATATTGATTTTGAAGTCCTGTTTTAGAAAGAGATCCGTCTTGTGCGTTATTAAGCATTTGTTCTAATCTCTTTAATTCAGATTCACCAGTAGCAATGTTGCTTTGTAATTTTGTGATTGTACTGTTGTAACCGTTTAAATTTTGTTCTTTCTGTGATAAAGTAGATTCTTTATTTGAAAGATCAGCTTCATTTTTAGCTTTAATATCATTTGATTCGTTGATTGATTGAGTTAATGTGTTGATATCAGAGTTGAGGTTTGTTTTTTGATCGTTTAATTCATTGATACCTTCTGAAATTTCGCTAGAAGTATCAGCTTGGCGAAGTTGGTTAACTGTAGCATCAGTTTCAGTAGCCGGTGCTTGTGATGCTCTAGCTTTTATTAATTCTATTGCAATATTACCCGCGCCTAAAAGACCTTGTGAAATGT
This sequence comes from Candidatus Gastranaerophilales bacterium, assembly GCA_944326525.1. Taxonomy (GTDB): domain Bacteria; phylum Cyanobacteriota; class Vampirovibrionia; order Gastranaerophilales; family Gastranaerophilaceae; genus Scatenecus. The sequence goes on along the minus strand of CALVEG010000002.1, from coordinate 154,862 downwards.
TATTAAAAAGTTCTGCTTTATCCATGCATCTTTGGTGATCCATCATTTGATCAAGCATACGCTGTTGCATTTCAAAGTATTTTGTTATTAAGCTGTTTTGGCGAGCTTGAGTTCTTGGTGCTAATGCCATCGGATTGTCAGAATATAAGCCAAATGCATTTCTAACGTTATCTCTTCTGTAATCGGAAGTCCATACACTGCGAGTTCCGCCTACTCTATTGTTATAGTGGTCGTATGAACCATCACTGAAGATGTTATAAGTTGATCCTGTGTTTAAATTTTTTGTAACAGCAAGAGCAAGAGCATTTTTAGGTGCAGATGTTGTAGTGTTAGTATTTACTGCTGTGCTGTGGCCAGTTTGAGTGTTTGTAGAAGCTTTTAACCCGCTTAAAGCTGTCTTTAGGTTCCTTGATACGGAGCCGCCAGATAATTTCAAGCCTGGTTTTTGCTTTTTGTATTCAATATTTGGCTGTGATAATTGTACACTCATAAAATACTCTCTTTTTATATACTTCTTATGTATATATAAAGTATATAAAGATTAAATAATTGCCTTTTTTGTGATAATCGTTGTTACAAAAGTTAACATATCCTGCGGGTAATATTTTTAATATGCCCAAATATCATAAAAATAAACTATTTCAGTATTTGTTATAGGCAAAAAAAATTAATATAAAAAATGTTAAAAAATGTTATAAGTTTAATTTGTTTAAAAAAAGCTTTTATTATTGGATTTTTGTATTTTTTTTTAGAATAAAAAAAATAAAGCTATTGAAAAATAAAAATTATTGAAACTTGATTTTGAGTTTTAATATTTTTTAATCTTTGTGAAGAGGTTAAAAATGCCATGCTGTGACTTCTTTGAAGTTTTGCAATAGATTGTTGCGTCAACTTTACAAAAATAATGTAAATTTTTAGATATTTTAAATGTTTAAGTTCAAATTCAATCAAACTCTTAATTTCCAGAAGTGTGCAAAAAATAATTGTAAAAAGATTGGCATGGAGTGTATAAAATACGTTTCATTTTTCAAAATTTGTTCTATGATGAATTTACATCTTGGGAGGCGGGGATTAGAAATATACATCCCCTCCTTTGGGTTTATCAATCAATGGAACGATTAAAGGTATTATAAAATCGTTTAAAATATTGATAAGAATTATAGTATGCATTTGGAGGTAGTAAGAAGTGTTAGAGCACGGTTATATTCAAATTTACACGGGTGATGGCAAAGGAAAGACAACAGCTGCATTAGGTCTGGCTCTCCGTGCACTCGGACACGGCTGGAAGGTTCTTATCATCCAGTTTACAAAAGGTGATAGCGCAACATCTTACGGAGAAATTGTTTCTTCATCTAAATTTCTGCCTAATCTTGATGTTGTACAGTTTGGAATGGACAGAGTTTGTTATTCACACAATGTTTGTATGGACGATTTTAAAGAAGCAAAAAGAGGCTGGGAGTTTGCTAAAAAAGCTATTCAGTCAGGTGAATACCAACTTGTTATTTTAGATGAAATTAATATTTGCACAGCGATGAATATGATTAAAGTAAGCGAGGTTAAAGAGGCATTGATGAATAAGCCTGAAAATCTTGAAATTGTTTTAACTGGTCGCTATGCTCATCCTGAATTAAAGGCTATGGCTCATCTTGTGACGGAAATGAAACCTATTAAGCACTATTTTGATATAGGTGTTATGGCACGTCAAGGAATTGAGTATTAGGGAGAAGAGAGAGGAAATTATTGCTGTCTTTGGACAGATTTGAAAAAGACTTAAGTTAATGTAAATCCTTTTTGTTTCAGAAATGAAATACCGGACTGACTTTAGGGGAGGTCCGATTTTTTTTGAGAATATTTTGTAACTTTTCTTTACAAACATCAGTGTAATTATTTTTTTAATTTGCTAAATCACATTTTTGTAATATTATATTAATGGTTACACTGGTCTGATAGGTTTAGCCCTAGTTCAAAAAGCGAAAGCCTTTAGGCGGAAAATCAAGATTAAATTCCCCAGAAACCTTATATGGTGGGCTTTTAAACAATTGAATGAGACAGTATAGCCCGTAGTACACAAGTTAAAAGAAAAAGGAGAAAACCGATGCCAACAGCATCTATGATTGAACTTTTGGAAGCCGGTGTTCACTTCGGCCACCAAACACAAAGATGGAACCCAAAAATGAAACCGTATATTTACGGTGCAAGAAACGGTATTTACGTATTTGATTTGCGTAAAACTTCTGATTTATTGGACAAAGCTTACGAAATTGTAAGAGAGTTTGCAGCACGCAATAAGAACATCTTGTTTGTAGGAACTAAAAAACAGGCTGCTGAAGTTGTAGCAGAAGAAGCACAAAGAGCAGGAGCTTACTACATTAACAGAAGATGGCTCGGCGGTATGTTGACAAACTTTGAAACAATCAGAGGCCGTGTTAATAAACTTAGAGAACTTGAAGATTTCTTGAACAGCGGACACGCAGAAAAGCTTCCGAAAAAAGAAATCGCTCAGTTAAACCGTCAATTAGCTAAGTTAAGCAAAACTTTAGGCGGTATTAAAGAAATGAGAGGATTGCCTGATTTGCTTTTTGTAATTGACCAGAAAAAAGACGAAATCGCAATTCTTGAAGCTAAGAAACTTGGTATTCCGGTAATCTGCTTGGCTGATACAAATGCAGATCCGTCAAATATTGATTATGTAATTCCAGGTAACGATGATGCTATTCGCTCAATTAAATTAATTACTTCAAAATTGGCAGATGCAGTTATCGAAGGAAAGCAATTAAAAGAAAACAAAGCTAATACAACCGCAAAAATAGAAGAAATTAAACCTGAAGATGCGGGTGTAGAAGCAGAAAAAGCAGCAGAAGAAGCTGTTGCAGAAGAAATTAAATAGCATATAGATTATAAAAGCCGTCCGGCAATTTAAAAAAGCTGGGCGGCTCTTTAAAAAATAGGAGAGAAACAATGAATATTACAGCACAAATGGTAAAAGAACTCCGTGACAAAACCGGTGCAGGTATGATGGATGCTAAAAAGGCACTTGTAGAAACTGACGGAGATATGGAAAAAGCTATGGAAGTGCTTCGCCAAAAAGGCATAGCTTCAGCTGACAAAAAAATGGGAAGAATTGCAGCAGAAGGTCTTGTTGCATCAGCTATTGTTGATGGTGCAGGCGCTATGGTTGAAGTTAACTGTGAAACAGACTTTGTTGCTAAAAACGAAGAATTTAAAGAACTTGCTAACTGCCTTGCAAAAGCTGTAGCAGAATCCAATCCTAAAGATGTTGAAACATTTGTTGCTTCAACCTGCCCGAAATGCGGTAAAACAATTGAACAGGTTATTAAAGAAAAAATCGCTTCAATTGGAGAAAAAATTACTTTCAGAAGATTTGTTCGCTATGAAGGAAATATTGCAACATACATTCACAACGGTAAAATCGGTGTTCTTCTTCAAACAGATAAAGAAGATGCTGAATTGATGAATGATATTTGCTTGCATATCGCATCAAATGCTCCTGAATTCCTTTCAAGAGCTGAAATTCCGCAGTCTGTGATTGACCATGAAACTGAAATTGAAATGGGTAAAGAAGATTTGCAGAAAAAACCTGAAAATATCAGAGCAAAAATTGTTGAAGGCAGAGTAAATAAACTTATGGCAGCAAAAGTTCTTTTAGAACAGCCGTTTGTTAAAAATCCGGATGTTACTATTGAACAGCTTATTGAAGGCAAATTGACTATTAAAGCATTCTCAAGATACGTTCTTGGTGAAGGACTTGAAAAACGTCAAGATAATTTTGCTGAAGAAGTTATGAGCCAAGTTAAAGGCTAATAAGCAGACAAAAGGTTATTTATAAAAGACCGGTTTTTTAAAGCCGGTCTTTTTTAGTAGCTTTAAATATTATATGTTAGCAAAAAATATTTTTCAGTGTTTTTAACTGGAAAAGGGTTGAAATTCCCATAAAAAACTGTTATCATAAGGTGTAAGGTAGAAAGGGATTGTGATGAATCTGGAGATAAAAGAAATAACAAATTTTACAGAAGATGGTAAAAACAAGACCCGCCTCGTTTTTGGTGAAAAAAACGAAAACCGTGAAATTATATTTGAAGGTGATGGCAAGTTAAAAATGCCTGTTGTTGAAGTTTAGTATGTATCTGGAAGATCAAGCGGAGCTAATGGCTCTGTTGATATAGCAGGAAGTTCTGGAACTAGACTTTCATAATCTTTAAAATCACGTCTTTTTAAATGTTTATCTGCTACTGTTACGACAGATGTTTCAGGTTCTCTGTTTTGTGTTGTTTCTGTTGTCTGGTTTAAAGGCTCAGATACTGATTGTGTCGCAGGAGAAATTTCTGTATTAATTTCTTTTTTTGTTGGTTCAGGTTGTTCTTTTTTAACTTCAGGGTTTGAGCTTGTTGTTTCAATTTGTTTTGTTAGAGGTTTTTCTTTTAGAGTGTGAAGTTCTCGACCTTGCGGAGATTTTATTTTTTGTTCTTTTTCAAGTTCTGATTTTTGCGGTTGTTTGGATTCTGTTTCTGCAAAAATATCCGTTTTATCGGTTTCTTCCGGATCTCCAATTTCTCCTGAAGCTGAAGGGGGTGTTGAATTTTTAAATTTGGGTTTTGAAAAGAAGTTTTTATTCTTTTGTGGTTGCTCTAAAGTTGTATGATTATCTTTTATTTCAGTATTATCTTCTTTAAGTGCAGGGGTAATTTTCTGGTTTTCCTGATCTTTAGTTTCAGATACAGGGCGAATTTCCTCTCCAAATTGTTTTGTCTGTTGCTGAACTTCTTCTACTTGTGTCAATGGTAGAATTTTAGATTCTGTTTCTTGGATTTGTTTTTCATCTGTATTTTCAGAGTTTTTTATAGTTTCGTCTTTTTCTGTGGAAATAGTTTCTTTTTCCTCTTTTTTTCCGAATAAAGCTATTTTATTGTTTTTGGACGTGTCTTCCCCAAGAACTTCTGATTGTAATGCTTCTATTGTCATTAAATATTGCTGTTCTTCTCCAGGGGTTGGCGCCATAGGCAAGCTCGATAAATCTTCATCTTCCGCTTCTTCTTTATTGTTTTCTTTAGAGGGCGTTTGTTTTTCTTCTAAAATTTCTTTGGTTGGCTCTTCCTGTTGTATTTGGGAAGATGATTCATCTGTTTTATCAGAGATGTTTAATTCTTCTGGATTTTCTTCTTTTGTATTATCTTTGACCTTGAATCTTAGGCAGAAAACTTGATCTTTGGTAATTAATATGTCTTGTCCTTTTTCAACATAAGAGAAAGGGGTATTTTCGTAAACAGAATGAGCACTTGATTTTATTCTGTTGCCTTCTTCGTTTTTAACTGCTCCTTCTACCGCAGCATATCCAAGGGAAAGACCTTTTACAAAGAAGTTTCCGACACTCAATGCAGCTGATTTTGCAGCGTGCTTGTAATCAATACCTGTTGTAAATTTGCCTTTAAATTGTTTTCCATCGGGCGGGATAATATGTTTTTGTCCATTGTTGTCAGTATATTCGGTCAGGACTATGGAAAAAGTTGCGTCGCGTTTCAATCTTTTTGGACTAACCACATCAACCAGATTACCTTTCAGGATATAGCCATCCATAATCAAAAGTTCTTCATCCAAATCCATATCCGAAACAGCTTTAACCTCAATAGAGGCGGGCGGATTTTCCGTGTTAAATTCTGACAGAGCCTGAACTTGCAGTGTTTCAGCATTCACCGGCATTATACTTATTAACAAAATAACTGACAGCAACAATATTTTTTTCATTAATATTCCCTTTTATCTTTCTTTTTGAGTAAAATCTTTACCTGATTTCAAATTACCGCAAAAATTTCTAATTTGATCCTTATATCTTGATTCAAAGCTTGAAGGAAGATAAACTCTTTGCCCGTCGTTAAGCGTGATAAGAGGATAATAGCAATGATATTTACGGCTTTTGTTGCCTGTCCTGCGGGTACAGCGGCGGGTCATACTTGACACTTCACACGACTGAACGTCCTGTACGGCAAACGCATTTAGCTCTTTTGAGCCTTTAAAAAGCTTGCAATATCCGTCAACGCATTCCAATGTGGAATAAGGTCTTGGAAATGCATAATACAAAAAAGTTATCCCGACAAAAAGTATAATACCCCAGACAGAATTGCGCCCTCTTAAAAAATAAGACAATAAATCAAAAATATAATTCATTAGCTCTGAATACCCCTTATCCTGTAAATATTAAAACATTATCCGCCTGTCATGTCAAGAAAACATAGGTTTAAGATACTGACCTGTGTAAGAATTTTTAACCTTTGCGACTTCTTTTGGCGAACCTGCCGCAACAATCTGCCCGCCTCCCGAGCCGCCTTCGGGGCCGAGATCTATTATGTAATCGGCAACTTTGATTAAATCAAGGTTGTGTTCAATTATCAAAATGGTATTTCCCTGATCTGCAAGAGCGTGGATGATTTTAATAAGCTTGTCTAAATCCGCCCAGTGAAGTCCGACAGAAGGTTCATCCATAAGGTAAAGAGTTTTGCCTGTGGCTCTTTTGTTTAATTCGGAAGCAAGTTTAATTCGCTGTGCTTCTCCACCAGAGAGTGTTGTTGCACTTTGACCGAGTTTTATATAATCAAGTCCGACGTCGTTAAGCGTTTGGAGTTTGTGTTTTATGTTCGGAACATTTTCAAAAAACGCAAGAGCCTCTTTTACGCTCATATCTAATACGTCGGCAATTGTTTTACCTTTGTATTTTACTTCCAAAGTTTCTCTATTATAGCGTTTGCCTTTGCAGACCGGACATTTTACGTAAACATCCGACAAAAAGTTCATTTCGATTTTATTAACACCGTCACCTTTGCAGGCTTCGCAGCGCCCGCCTTTTACGTTGAAGCTGAAACGGCCTGCTTTGTAGCCTCTGAGTTTAGCTTCATTTGTTTTTGCGTACAATTCTCTTATGTGAGTGAATAAATCGGTGTATGTTGCAGGGTTTGATCTTGGCGTTCTGCCGATTGGCGATTGGTCAATATCAATAATTTTGTCGATGTTTTCAAATCCCGTAATCTCATCTACGCCTTGAGGTTTGGGTTTGTTTTTTCGAAGTTTGTGAACTGCGTATTCATAAATCAAATCCTGCATAAGCGTCGATTTGCCTGAACCTGAAACACCTGTCAGAACAACAATTTTTCCGAGTGGAATTTCCAAGTCTATGTTTTTAAGATTATTTAAATGAGCGTTTTTAACCGTCAGAAAATGTCCGTTCCCTTTTCTGATGGTTGGAGGAATTGGAATATATCTTTCTCCGCTTAGATATTTACCTGTTATGGAATTGGGAGCATTAATTATGTCATCAACGGTTCCGCAGGCAATGACTTCGCCTCCTAAAACTCCGGCTCCTGGACCTATATCAACTATATAATCAGCGTTTCTGATGGTTTCTTCGTCGTGTTCAACTACGACAAGTGTGTTTCCGAGATTGCGAAGTTTTATCAGTGTCTTTATAAGCCTATCATTATCTCTTTGATGAAGCCCAATTGAGGGTTCGTCTAATACATACAAAACTCCTGAAAGCCCGCTTCCAATTTGTGTTGCAAGTCTTATTCGCTGTGCTTCTCCGCCTGAGAGTGTTCCTGCCATACGTGAAAGATTTAAGTAGCTTAGGCCGACGTCTTTCAAAAATTTCAGTCTTGCTCTTATCTCATCAAGAATTTGTTTTGCAATTTGTATTTGATATTCGCTTAATTCCAAATATAGATCCGAAATGAAATTATATTCATCGTCTACGGACATAAGCGTAAATTCATAAATATTCTTACCTTTGATTTTTACGGCAAGCGGAAATGGTTTTAATCTTGCACCTTTGCAGGCTTTGCAAGGTGTCATTATCATGTATTTTTCAATTTCCTCCCGCCAGTAATCCGCATCGGATTCGTGGTATTTTTTCATTAAATACGGAATTACTCCTGGATAATCTTGGTAGCGGGTTTCGTAGCGTTTTGTCGTGAAACCTTTTATTTTCATTTTTATGATATCCGGTGCTCCGTATAAAATTATGTCTTGCTGAGACTTTGTAAGCAATTCAAAAGGTTTATCCGCATCTATTCCGTAATGCTCCGTAACTGCGGCTAAAACATCTTTGTAATATGTTGTTGAAGATTTGTCCCAAGGGTAGATAGCTCCGTCGTTTATGGATTTTGTTTTGTCCGGAACTACAAGATCCGGTGAAATTTCATAGTCAACCCCGATTCCTGAACATCTTTCGCAGGCTCCGTATGGGTTATTGAATGAAAAAATCCTCGGGGCTAGTTCTTCAAAACTTAAATTGCAATTAGGGCAAGCTAGTTTTTCACTAAAAATTATTTCTTTATCACCGATTACATCAACAATGATTATGCCATCGGACTTTTGAAGAGCTATTCCGACACTATCTGCAATTCTTGATTGTGCTTCCGGTTTTACTACTATTCTGTCAACGACTACAGAAATATCGTGTTTTTTTGTTTTGGCAAGGTTAATCTCGTCCTCATCAAGGTTGTAAACTTCACCGTCAACTTTAACCCTTACAAAACCTTCTTGTCTTAATTCTTCAAATGTAGATTGAAATTCACCTTTCTTTCCTCGGGCAATTGGTGCTAAAATCTGGATTTTTGTTCCTTGCGGAAGTTTAAGAATTGAATTTACAATCTCATCAATGGTTTGTGGCTTAATTTCAGCTCCGCATTCAGGACAATAAGGCGTTCCTATCCTTGCGTACAGAAGTCTTAAGTAGTCGTAAATTTCCGTAACCGTTCCGACTGTTGATCTCGGGTTGTTGCTTGTGGATTTTTGATCAATTGAAATTGCAGGTGAAAGCCCATCTATGTATTCGACATCTGGTTTGTCCATTTGCCCCAAGAATTGTCTTGCGTATGTAGAAAGGCTTTCTATATATCTTCTTTGACCTTCCGCAAAAATAGTATCGAATGCAAGCGAACTTTTGCCTGAGCCTGAAACTCCTGTAAAAACTACAAGTTCGTTCTTCGGAATTTCGACTGAGACATCTTTTAAATTATGTTCTTTTGCTCCCTTTATTTTTATAACGTCTGACATAACTTCATTATGGCATGTAAAAAACAATTGGCAAATTTTTCAAAATTACTGATTTTATATTTGTTTAAAAATTTTGATTTTTAAAGTTGTTTAGTTTAAGCTCTAATATATATAGGGAGGAAATATGAAAAGACGGGCTGCCGGATTTTTAAACGGATCAATTGCTGCTGCGAGTTACGGGATGAACCCTTTGTTTGCACTGCCTATGTATAACGGTGGAATTGGTGTTAATTCAGTTTTGTTTTACAGGTATTTTTTCGCAGTTTTGATTTATGGTTTGTGGATTAAATTTGTTAAAAAAGACTCTTTGAAAATTAGTTTAAAAGAATTCATTCCGCTTTTTATCTTAGGAATATTTTTCTCCCTTTCTTCTCTTACTTTATTTATGGCATTTGAGCATATCGCAGCCGGAATTGCGTGTACAATTCTTTTTATATATCCGATTATGGTTGCGGTTTTGATGGCGGTGTTTTTTAAAGAAAAAATTACAAAAGCAATGATTGTTGCAATTTGTCTTACAACTTCCGGTATTATTTTGCTGTATAAAGGTAAACCCGGAGATGATTTGAATATACAAGGTGTTTTGATAGTTTTAACTTCTGCGCTTCTTTATGCTTTATATATTATCGGGGTTAAGAATATCAAGACGGTCAAGCATATGAAAAGTGACAAGCTTTCTTTTTATGTAATGCTTTTTGGGCTTTTGGTATATGTTGTTAATTTGAAATTCTGTACAGAGCTTCAAGTTATAGAAGATCCTTTTTTATGGCTTTGTGCATTGGGGCTTGCGTTGTTACCGACTATTATTTCAATAGAAACAATTACGGTTGCAATAAAACTTATCGGATCAACTACAACAGCAATTTTGGGTGCGTTGGAGCCTTTAACTGCAATATTCTTTGGGGTTTTGTTGTTTAATGAACAACTTACGCCAAGAATTTGCTTAGGTGTTTTTATGATTTTGTCAGGTGTAATGCTTATAGTGACAAGAAAAATGCAAAGAGTGCAAAAATATAAAGTTTGATTAAAAAACGAAATATTATTAATGGCAGATCTTTTTAAATCTTTATTTATGATTCATAATAATTAAGTTAAGCATGCTTAATAATGTAGTATTTTTCTATAAAAAGAAAGGCTTTATATGAAAAACGTTTCATCAAAAGCTGGTAAATGTCGGGATCTGACAGAGCGAGAATATATAATATTGCAGCAAATTACAAAAGGTTATGATAATCACGAAATAGCAGAAAAAATTTACGTGAGTGTCCACACTGTAAAAGCTCATGTAAGTTCAATAATTAAAAAGTTAAACGCGAAAAACCGAACAGATGCGGCTTGTATTGCAATAAGAGAGGGAATTTGTGAATAAGATTTTATTTTCTGTCATTAAATTGTCGGGTTAATCATTTACCGGCATTTTGAATTATTGAAACTGCTTCATCATTTGTGAGGTTATTTTTAATTATGTAATCAATCACAGGAAGATTAAAGTTTTTGCTTGAATATTCAGGATTTACTTCCGCAAATTTTTTGGCAAGTTCAAGTTTTGTTTTCATATCCCCTCCAAGAAATTGGAAAAGCTGGAAGTTGTCGTAAATTCTTTCACCTGTTTTGTTTTTTAGATTTGCAGCTTCTTTTAAAATTTCAAGGTCTGATTCTGATTGTATAGCATCAGCAAAATCATCTGCCCAAGCTTTTGAAACTGCCAATTCGTTTAAAAATCTATCAATATCTTTTTCCAACATAGCAATAAAACCTTTCTACATAAAAAATTACGGTTTGATTTAGTAAATTCTTAAGTAAAAAAGGCTTTATTGTTACGTAATGTAATAATTCAAGAAAACTACTACACAAGTCCTTCTTTTAACGCTTTAACTGCCGCCTGAGTGCGGTCGTCTACTACAAGTTTTTGAATAATATTGCATACGTGAGCTTTTGCTGTATGTTCGCTTATCGTCAAAATTTGAGCTATTTCATTGTTTGATTTCCCGTCAACTACAAGTTTTAGAACTTCGTATTCTCTTTGGGTTAAATTTGAGTGCTGTTCTTTGAACATTGCTCTTGACATTTGACGAGGCGGAATTACTCCGCAATTCTTTTCTCTAAGTATTGGAACAACTTGAGGATCAAGCCACATTGCACCGTCTTTTATCGTTTTTATAATCATTTTCAAAATTTCAGTGTTTATATCTTTCATTACATAAGCGCAGGCGCCGGCATGAAGTGAATCTATAACTTCACTTTCCGAAATATGCGAAGTTAGGATGATAATTTTGGCTTTCGTGTCAAATTCAAGAATTTTTTTCGTTGCTTCAATTCCGCTCATATCAGGAAGCCCAAGGTCCATAAGTACAATATCAGGGTGAACTGTTTTATATTTTTCTACTGCTTCTTTCCCGCTTTGGGCTTCAGAGATGATTTCAAGTTCTTTATGCTCCTCAAATAGTGACTTAAGCCCAACACGCATTAATTTTTGATCTTCCGCTAGAAGTATTCTGATTGTGGTATTTGTCATATATCCTCCGTTTTTTGCTGGAATAGTGCATTATTATTTAAAAGCTTTTATATGTCATTTAAATCAGTCTTTGCAGAAGTTTGGTTTTCCTATATTTTGCCGGATTAATTTTTAAATAAAATTTGATTTCTGATAAGCAGTAACATAATAATGAACAAAACAAAAATATGATCGCTGTAATTTAATTCTTAATAAAAAATTTATTTTTTAGCGCTGGAAAAAAAATATGCTTTAAGTTAAAATATTAAAGATAGAAAAAGGGATGTGTAGCCATGAAATATTCAAAATATTCAGCCATAATAATAGGAAGCGGGCTTGCAGGTTTATATGCAGCGTTAAAAATTGAGCAGCAGGTAAGGCTCGATGATGGAATTTTGCTGGTCACAAAGTCAAAGCTTGGTGAAAGCAATTCATACTACGCCCAAGGCGGTATGGTTGGAGTTTTGAAAGAAAATAAAAAAGACTCTACGGCCTCTCATATAAGTGACACCATTAAAGCTGGTGCAGGATTGAGTGAACTGAATACTGTTAAATTTATTTCTGAAAATTCAGATAAAGTAATAAAAGATTTACTGAATTTTGGAGTAGAATTTGACAGAGATGATGATGGTAATTTTACATTTACTCTGGAAGCTGCACATAGCGTAAGGAGAGTTCTCCATTCAGGTGGAGATGCTACAGGCCGAATGGTTACAACAGCTTTAAGAAAAGCAGTAAGTGATAATTCAAATATTGATGTTTATGAAGAAACAACAGCGGTAGAATTATTAGTTGATGAAACAAATGAATGTAAGGGAGTTATAGTATTTAATAATATAACCGGTGAATATGAAGTAATTTATTCTTCAGCCGTAATTTTGGCAACAGGAGGAATAGGACAGCTTTACAAATACACAACAAATCCATCAGGTGCAACAGGTGATGGAATGGCATTGGCCTTTAATGCAGGAGCTGTTATGCAGGATATGGAATTTGTACAGTTTCATCCGACAGCTTTGGCGATTGACGGGGATGAAAACAGATTTTTGATTTCTGAAGCTGTAAGAGGCGAAGGTGCAAAACTTGTTGATAAATTAGGTGTGGAATTTATGCACAAATACGATGAAAGATGCGAACTTGCACCGAGAGATATTGTTACAAGAGCCATTTATAACGAAATGCTTAAAAATCATACAGACAATGTTTATTTAAATGCGACTTGCATTGATAGTGAAAAGCTTGCAAAAAGATTTCCAACTATTTCTAAAAAATGTCTTGAAAACGGGATTGATATTTCGAAAGATTTTATACCGGTAGCGCCGGCGGCTCACTATATGATGGGCGGAGTTAAAACAAATGTTGAAGGTGAAACTTCGATTAAAGGACTTTATGCAATCGGTGAAGTTTCATCCACAGGCTTGCATGGCGGAAACAGACTTGCAAGTAATTCACTTTTAGAATGTGTTGTTTGTGCTTATGAAGTAGCAAATTACTTGAAAACTCTTTCATTGAGTGCGCCTAAACAGATTAATGAAACAATCAGATCTATAATCGAAAAATATTCTGAGGATATATATTTAGAAGAAATAGACGTAACACAAATGCGAAAAAAACTTCAGGATATAATGTGGCGAGGCGCAGGTGTTTACAGAAGCCAAGATACTCTTGAAAATGCATTAAACGAATTGGAAGAATTGAAATCCGGATTTCATAGGAGTTATAAATGTATTTCGAAGGAAGAATATGAATTTAGAGATATGCTATCAATTGCGGAAATGGTAATAATGTCTGCACTCAAGCGCAAAGAATCTCGAGGGGCGCATTATAGAACAGATTTCCTTGATAGAAATGAAAAGGGCGTGCACACTTGTTTAACCAGAACTTCAATAGAGGATGCGAAGAAGATTTTAAAGAACCAAAACTCTGTTAATCTAGTAGAATCAAGCGGTTCGGATTTTGAAACTGCTGTATAACAAGAGTCTAAATATAAGGAGAATAGAATTGCTAAATAAATTTATAATGGAAGAACATGTAAAATCAGCATTGATAGAGGATATCGGATATGGAGATATCACAACAGAGAATTTGGCAGAAGAGACAGACAAGCTTGCAGGTTTTCTGAACACCAGAAGCGACGGTGTTCTTTGCGGAGTTGAAGTTTTTAAAACTGTTTACAGACTTTTAAGCGAAGATATCAAGATAGATTTTCATTTTAAAGATGGTGATAAGATAAAAAAAGGCGACAAGCTTGCGGATATATCAGGTCCTGCAAAAGAACTTTTAATGGGAGAAAGGCTTGCCCTGAATTATATTCAGAGAATGAGCGGAATTGCAACAGAAACCCGTAAATATCAGGAAGCAATATCACCTTATAGTGCCAAAATCGTAGATACCAGAAAAACGACTCCGAATTTTAGAATGTTTGAAAAATATTCAGTAAAAACAGGAGGCGGCGCGCTTCACAGATTTAATCTTTCAGATTGCGCAATGATAAAAGATAATCATATTCGTCTTGCGGGTACTATAACAAAAGCAGTGGGAAAATTACGCAAAAACTTGTCACATGCTCATAAAATAGAAGTTGAATGTGATACCCTAGAACAAGTTATAGAAGCATTGGAATGCAATGTAGATATAATAATGCTAGATAATATGACAGTTGAAAATATGAAAAAAGCTGTTCAAATGATTAACCATACTGCGATAGTTGAAGCGAGCGGAAACGTAAATCTTTCAACAGTAAATGAAATAGCATCAACAGGAGTAGATATAATATCTTCAAGCGCAATAGTAGCAAAAGCTCCAACATTGGATATAGCATTAGATATTTAGAGTATATAAAGTGTTAATCTTACACTAAATGTTAAGAAGTTCTATTTGACAAAAATATTGCAGTTAAATTAATAGGAGTAAATTTAAATAAACATTCAAAACAAATTGTAAAGTTTTTAAAAAAAAAGAGCAAAAAAAAATATGTTTTGATTTAGAATAAATGTACAGACTATTAGTTAAAAATTTGGTGGAACATGAAAATTAATTTACTCAACAGCTACAGTCCCGAATCGACGGGCACAGGAGCGGTTTCTTTAGAACCCCGAAATTTTAAAAAGCGAACCGCAGCAGGTTTGTGTGACAAGCAGAATAAAACAAGAGAATATAGTGTAAGTTTTAGCGGTAATCCGTCAGCGAGAGTGAGCGAGGTTGCCGCTAAATCTTTAGGGGACAAAATTCTCAATAGCAAGACATTTGGATCTTTACTTGAATATGCAGAGGATCATCCGATTTCTTGTAACGCACTTTTCTCTTTGATTTTAGCTGGTGTATGCAGACCATTAACAATTATGGCATTGCCGGATGAAATAAGTGGAAAGAATAAAAAAGATAAAATGAATGCAGCAGCCCACGCAGTTGCATCAGGCGTAATCGGTTTTATCTCCTCAACAATTATAATGAGTCCATTTGATGCTGCAATGAAGAAAGTAAAAGCAGACCCGGTTAAATGGCTAGGTTTAGGTAAGAAAGCAGAAAGTTATCTTGGAAGTTTGAAAGAAAAAGGTCTAACAAAAACACCTAAATTCAAAAATGTTGAAAAATTGATAAAGATGGGACCTGATATCGTAATAGGAATTCCAAGAGCGTGGATTACAATTATGTTAATACCTCCGATTTTGAAATATGTATTCGGAATGGATCCAGAAAAAGATAAAAAGAAAGAAAATAAACCAGAAAGTCAAAATGCACAAATGCAAAATTATCAAATGGCAAATGCAGCATTAAAGAGTTCTGCGTTTGATGCAGTAAAAGGAGGTGTTAAATAATGCAAGTAACAATGAACACAATAAATTATCAGCAAACACCTTTGAGAAATAATAAAAAATCGAATTATACAGCAAATAATTCAACCCCGTCATTTGGTGGAAGCAATAGTGTATTCAATGCATTCACATCGAAGTCAACATTCTTTGAACCGTTAGAAAAAGGTTGGGATGTAATGACTGATTGGATTGCAAAAAATATAATAGCAAAAGCAATGAATACTGATTTTGTAGCAAAATTTGCCGAAAAGACAAAAGACAGTAAATATATTGCAAACCATATAATAACAGCAGGCGCGGCAGTAGGAACTGCAACTTATGTAAAGAAAACATTGAGTCTTCCTGAGGAAAAAATGGAAAGTGATAGAAAAAAGGTTCTTGCAGCAAACCACATCTTAACATTTGGCGTTTCGACAGCAGGTGCTTACCTTGTAGATGGTGCATTGTTTAATAAGTGGCGTAAGGTAACAAACAGATATGCCGAACTTTATACAAAAGACAATGACTTAATGAAAAAAATAGATGGAATAAACAAAGAACTAAAATCTAAAGGTAAAAATAAGATAGATGTAATAGATTATGCAAATGATTATCTATCAGACAAAAAACTTGTAGCTCGCTTAAAAGGTATGGATATTGCAAAAACATTGTTAATTTGCACATTAATTTACAGATACCTAGTACCAGTTGCAGTTACACCAATTGCTAACAAGTTAGGCGACAAGTTTTTAGCACACAGAAAAGAACGCGAAGCAGAACTTGAAAAAGCATAAATAAAAATGTTTAATTTAAAAGAGCCGGAATTTATAGTTCCGGCTCTTTTAATATTAAGGATTAAAATAATTGTATATTTTAAATCAAATTTGTAATAGAATAAAATAAGCATAATCAGAAAACACGGAGTATAAATGTATATTTCCCCTATTACAGTAAAAAATAATCCACAGCAATTGTCATTGAAAAAAGGAAAACCTGTAAATTCTCCGGTTTTTAACCAAACAGTCAATGATAAAATTTTTGCAGATAATATAATCATACCATTCGGTTCACAATCGAAAAATAAAAAAATAGATCCTGAAAAAGAAACCAAAAAACTATTAAAGCAATTTGATGATATTTTAATATCAGGAATGGATCCGGAAGAAAGCAGACAGATTTACGAAGCCAAGATGTTAATGCAAATGTTGTCCAATATACAAAAACTGGAGGCATTGTATAATGAATTGAATATAATTCAATATTCTCCGATATATGATGATATGCAAAAATTTGAACTTATGTATATGCTAAAGGAAAGACAAAAAGCAATAAACTTGGATAATCGAAAACTGGATAAGCCATTTGTACCACAGAAACCGCTGGATAAAAATATAGATTTAACACTTGTAAACAATTTTAAAACCGCAATTTTAGAAGATAACTTTAATTTAGATAAAGTTTATTTGAAATATTACAATAGGTTAAACAACGTAAAAAAAGTAGAAGATTTAAAGAAATTATATCCGAAGATAAGTATTCCATCAAAGGCTGAAGATGTAATTTCAGACAAGATAATTTCAGTATTAACAAGAGATTTTTACGAAACATTAGATGAAAAAATGGATGGAGGTCAAGTAGCAGATATTTTTAATTATTGTGACCGACAAATAAAAATTATTCTAAACGAAAGCGTAAAAGATCCTGATGAAATTTATGAAAGGATATTAGAACCGGTATTTACAAAGATATTGGATAAGCGCGACAACTTAAACAGAACGAATTCGTATACATCAATTCCTCAATACAGAAAGACATATAATGCAAACATAACAGAGAATGATTTAAAATTATTATCAGTTGATTATGATGATTTTGTATTGTCCGTTTTGCGTCAGCAATATTTAGAACGCAAAAAGCCGTATGAAATAAAATATACAGAAGGTGAAACAACAATAAATCTTTCATCATTAAAAGAAAATGTATACAAATTTGACAAGCCATCAGAAAGAATAAAAACGATAATAAATACTGCAAAAGAGATACAAGCAGCTAAACGAGATTATGAAAATTTTGATACAGAAAAGATAAAAACCTGTTTAGAGAAATTGGCAAATCAGGATATAGGTAATAATGAGGAAATTTTTGACAGAATAGTCATGTTTGATTCTTGCCGATTTACGGAAGGCGACAAAAAAGCGATAATCAGATTTTTAAGAGTCCTAGATTCGGTTAAAGATGGAGATTTATCTGAAGTAGAAGCGTTAAAAATAATTAAGTCCGAGAATTTACGTCCGGTAGAGACCGAAAAAACAAACGAAATAGAAAAAGAGCAAAAGATAAAACTATTAAAAAAACAGCAAAAAGATGCCCAAGAATTAAAATACTTAAGGGCCAGATTTGATAAAGCAATGGATATTTTATACAAGAACGATATGGGTGGAACCGCTGTAAACTGTTCAAAATATCGCCCTGATGATATGAATGAAGCAAGCGTACAGAATGCTGAATTTATAATAAAAACTATTTCTGAGGAAAATATTAAAGATAAAGTTCAAATAAAAAATAAGATAAAAAACTGGGATTCGTATAATTATTTTAAAACAAATGATCCGCATAGTGAGATTCTTGAAAAAGCAGAAAAATACGCAGAGCAATATAATGGAAAAATAGATGTCCTAAAAGCAGGCAGATACATATCAAATACAATGATGGTATTGAACGCACCGCAAAGTCTGGAGAATTTAAAAGATAAGAATTTAATAGCGGAGGTTATATCAAGAGCAGAAGATAAAGATGCTGCAGTAGTAGGTTTATGTAAATATAGTGAATACAATGAATTAAATTTGTATGAAAAATCTCATATACAAGATTTTTTAGGCATTTTTGATTTGAAGAATCCGTTAGACAAATTCATATTAAAGACCATAATAGAAAATGATTATATAAATACAGATACAGTTTCACAAGTTATATTAAACGATACAGATAAAACAAATGCGACAATAAGTGCAAGAGCGAAGCGCCAAATTTTAGAAAAATATAAATTTCCAAGATGCATAGAGTTTATGTACGGTTTTGAGAAGGCATTAACGACAATAAGTTCGGATAAAGGCACTTCAGGGATAAAAAAAATAACAAAAAATAATAAAGCAATGGAATATAAAATGGAATTGAAGTTAATAAACCATGATGACAGAATTTTTGCATCAAAAGAGGATTATTATTTTGATGTATTTTCAGATAAAGGTTTGCATTAGTAAAAGTAATATATTTATAAATTCAATAAGTTAAAATCCTCATATAACATCAGATGGATATTTTATTGGAACGATAATAGATTATTATGATTTTACCCATCGAGAAGGCAATAGTCCTTCTGTTAAATTAAATAATTGGGGTTATTCAATGCAAGAAAAAGGACTGTTGGAAAATCAGTTTAATATATATCAGATAAAGGAAAAATTGTGGTAGAATAGCAATATGAATAAAGATGTAAAAGGTTTAATCAAATATTTATTAATAATGTCCATTTTATTTTTAATACCACTAGGTATATTATATTTTGGATTTGGGGCATTATATTATGACGATAATAATTTTTTATCTTATTTAAATTTATTATTAGCTATAATTCTTTTTCTTCTTTATATTATGTTGCCAGTAATAATTACATATAAAGCAATGAAACAACATTGGAGCAAATATTTAAACATATTTTTTAAAAATAAAATATTGACTACATTAATTTTAGTAATATTAATAGGATTAAATTTTATATTACCAACACTGACGTATGAGTGGATATTGTTTTTTGTTTTGCCGTATTATAGTGTAATATATCTAACAATTATGATTGTGCATATAATAAATTGGTATAAAAGCAAGTAGCAAGTATTGTGCATCGTTTGATGTGCCAAAAATTAAATAAAAAAATAAAAAGAGTAAGATAAGGATTTAAAAATAAGATTAAAATTCTGTCTTACTCTTTTTTTATAACAATCCTGAAGTGAGGTGTAGATTTATGACAAATTAAATATAGACTAATAATTTGTATTTAATTAAATAATAAAATTTGCTTCAAGAATCAATATAATAGCAAATAAAGCCGGCCCAATAGATAGCAAAAGCCCTGTAAAGAAAAGAATGTAATAAAGAATATCCAAGAATTTTGGCAGCTTGATGGGGAAATTAAATTTAAAATGAAAATATTTATTAATAACAAATTTTCTAATTAGTATTTCAATTATGGCAAATCCATAAAAAAATAAAACAACAATTGCCCAGAGAAATATCTTAGCAAAATCGACAAATTCTGGAGGATAGTCCGTCACAAAGCAAATATAAATAGACCTCCAGAAGAGAACACTAATTGCTGCGGCCAAATTAAGGAAAAAATATTTTCTGATTTGTAAAAATTTCATAACTGGATATTACGACAAATAAAAATCAAAAGAAAGGGACGCAAAATGAAAAAAAACTCGATTAAATATCAGATAAATGGAAATATTTTTAACCTAAACTATTGACTGAATTTTGAAACAAATGGTAAAATAAACAGAAAATTAAAATAAGTGAAATGGCAGAAGATGAAAAAAATACAAATTTTAGTAATTACACTATTGACAACAATGCTAATATCTCAATCCGTAATGGCATTTGGCACAAATAAGAAATTGGACTTTGCAAAAGATGAAGCTGATGCAGAAGCAAGTAAAATTTTGTATGAATATGTCCTACAAGAACAAGGAATGACTCCAGAAGAGATTAAATCATTTGCAGGTATAGAGCCGCAGTCAGCAAAGGCCAAGGAAGTTGACTTAAACGAAGACGGGATAAATGAAATTATCGGTTTTGTAAATTCGACATTATATTGGGGAACCGCCGGATATTCCTTATTTATTTTACAAAAACAGTCAAACGGATATAAAGATATATCGACTTTAGTGTTTGAACCGCAGGAAATAGTCGAGATAAGAAGTAAAAAAACAAATGGTTATCATAATATAAAACTTATGGGTTCAAACGGAAACAATGTACAATATGTGGCAAAGTACAAAGATGGTATGTACCAGTGGGCATACAAACAATAAGTTTAAATAAGAAACTTTGCTAATGAGTAGAAATATAAGTAGCAGGCAAAAAGGGTACCAAAAGTACCTTGATTTAGCAATGAAAACATGAAAGGGAAAAATTATGACAAACACTATGCCGAAAAACTATGTTGAATTGATTTTACAAGACGAGAATTTGACACAAGAAGAAAAAATTAAAAGAATTAACTTTGTCTATGAGAATTACAGACAAAAACTTGATGAAGATTTAAGAAATTATTTGATTAAGATTTGGTCAGGGGCCGCTCTAGAAATCGGGAGCGCAGCCCTACCTTTTAGCGGTACGGGCAAATTAGGTGCTATGGCAGGACAAAAACTGCTTCAAAAAGCAATCGGTAAAAAGTTAGCGCAGGAAATCGGCTCTGGCGCAGCCTCCGGTCTGGCCTCAGGTGGAATGTTCGGCGCTGGCAGAGGAATGATTGAGGATAAAAATCCGTTGATGACAGGACTGCAGGATGCAGGACTTGGCATGTTCGCAGGCGGCGGTATTGGGGCAATTAATGGAAAAATACTTTTAAATAACCATCTAAAACAATTAAATGAAATCTTGGATAAGCGAAAAGACTGGGGGATTGCCTTCCAAAAAGCCAGTGGTAATACTGAAAAAGCAATCAATACTTTGCTTGAACATAAAAAAGGTTTTGTACCAGATGCATTTAATAAAAAAGGAATAGGCAAAACCGATTTGGTCTGGGGACAAGATGGCGAACTGGGTTATGGAATGGCACACTTTATAGAAAAACGACAAAAACAAAAAATTGACATTGATGAATTTTTAAAATCTTTACCGGAAACAATTGATAACGGTATTGTTACACAAAATGATCCAAGACATCCTAACAATAAATATATTGAAGATATAACAAATAAAATAGCAATAGCAACAGACTGGTATGGAAAACCGAGAAATTGGATAGTAACAGCGCACAGACAAAATAAATCAGCTGCGAAGCGTTTGACGGTTTCTGCACCTACATCAAACCTTTCGCCGGAGAAAGGTGCTAACTCTATCTCCAGACTTGCAGCTGATAAGTCAATTATAAATGATAATTCCAAAAAAGTCAACCCTGCACCAATGATAATCCCGCCGCAAATATTACAAAATCCTCAAGAAGATAACCAACCATCATTTTTACTTGAGGGTGGTGTCGAAATGAATGTAGACAAAGATGGGAACCCAATTTTCACTCCACAGGAAATAGGCGAAATGAGTCGTGAAGATTTTGAAAAGAACCTTCCGATTATAGAACAGCAATTGAAGGATGGATTAATAAAACCTGAAATACAAAAATTAAATTATTCCGGTTACCAGAACACAGCAACGGGCGACGGCAAAATATTTACCAGAGAAGCAATTTCACAAATGACAGGCGATGAATATAGCGGAAATGAGAACGCAATAATGGCACAGCTGAATAGTATCGGAATTCCATACGAGTCAGATTTAGAGCTAGCAAGTATGAACGGTGGTGGTCTTATATATGTAAGACCTTATACGCGAAGTGATGGAACAGAAGTTCGAGGCTATTGGCGTTCAGCGTAAATTATAAAAACCGGAGTAATTAATTGCTCCGGTTTTACATAGTATTGATTAAAATAGATTATTGCTTCTTTTAATGGTTCGAACGACAAGGCTCGTCTTGAGTCGCTCGTGTAAAACGGCAATTCCGTGTTTTAGACTTCGTGATTTAATCACTTGTCAAAAACACTCCAGCCTCTGCTAGCTCCTAGCTCGAGCTCAGGCAGGTTTAAAACAACCTGCGACGAGTTTTCCCCTCTTTATTCCGAAACATAAGAACAAAAAAATAAGCCTGACAAGCAGACTTCTTTTTTTGTTAAATGGCGGCAATTGTGCGTCCAGGTACGAACAAATAGCTTTGGCTATATGTGAGTTTCATGAAGATGAGTCAAGCAAGAAAGTTATATATTTGCTGGAATATTGGTATGCAAAGAAAACCCGTTACAGGAGGAAATTCAAGAATTTTAGAGGGTGTTAATAAAATGTAAGGATATAGTTACAGGTAATAAAAATTAAAAAAAGAGAGCTGATATTTAAGGAAGTTTTTAAACAGCGGTTTGACAGAAACCAAAAACGGAGGTTATACTAATAAAGTAAAATTAAATAAAAAAGTAAAAAGAGTAAGATAAGGATTTTAAAGATTAAAATTCTGTCTTACTCTTTTTTTATACAAGCCAAGAATGAAAGGAGAAAGGAAATGGCAAGTTTAAAAGATTTTTCAACAAAATTTCAAATGACAACAGAATTTACACAAGAGAAGATATTGGAAGTATGTCTTCTAATGAATTTAGGACTCATGAAAAGGCAATTGATTACCAATTAGTCAATTTAGGTATTCCGACAGATTTGGACATGGCTTTATCAGATGAGGTCGTCTATGTTCACTCTTATACCCGTGAAGATGGAACGAAAGTAAGAGCTCATTACAGATCAAAAGCAGGACATATTACTGGTGCAGCAAGTAATATGTCAAATAATTCGGAGCAACCTAAAATGACATTTGAAGAAAAAACAATAGATTATTTAGGTCGAGGTGCAAGTATGCTTATGCCTGTGGCCGGTGCAAATTTGCAAAATGCAAGAAGAGATTTTGAGTATGCCAAAAAAGATGTAAATGCGCATATAATAAACTCACGTACAGAAATAAAAAATAAAGGATTGAATGATTTAATGGATAGAGTTGGAATTCCAAGGCATTCGCGCGGAACTATTTATGATATAAATTCCAAGCGATCTAAAATGTTATTTAATTCCCCTGAAATTCAGAATTACATATCTAAGAATTATTCAAAATTAGTAGATGATAGACAAAAAATTACTGCAGATATAGAATTTAAGTATAATAAAATTCCTACTGATAATTATTTAGGAATACAGAATTTTAAATTGTACAATCCTCATATAACATCAGATGGATATTTTATAGGAACGATAATAGACTATTATGATTTTACCCATCGAGAAGGCAATAGTCCTTCTGTTAAATTAAATAATTGGGGTTATTCAATGCAAGAAAAAGGACTGTTGGAAAATCAGTTTAATATATATCAGATAAAGGAAAAATTGTGGTAGAATAGCAATATGAATAAAGATGTAAAAGGTTTAATCAAATATTTATTAATTATAATTATAACATGGTTTTTGCCTATTGTTGCGTTTTATTGTGGATTATTTGCATATGGACTTGGTGATTCTGGCAAAGAATATTTAGCAAGAATATTTTTACTAATAGGGTTAGTTCTTTTAATTTTATATTTAGTACAGCCTGTAATAATTACATATAAAGCAATGAAACAACATTGGAGTAAATATTTAGACATTTTTTTTACAAATAAAATACTAACTACAATAATATTAGTAATATTATTAGGATTAAAATTAGTATTACCAACCCTTACGTATGAGTGGATATTATTTTATGTTTTACCGTATTACAGTGTAATATATCTAACAATCATGATTGTGCATGTAATAAAATGGTATAAAAACAAGTAGCAAATAGCGGCAGTAGGGTGCGTCAAACGACGCACCCTACTTGCTAAAAAAAAATAAAAACGTAAAATTTTAATGGTAAGTTCGACGAGACTGTCTTGCTCCCTTGTGTATAACTGGACTACGGATTTTCTTTTCGTAAACTTTGTTTGCACCAGAGAAAAATCCATCGCCCTCAGCTCGTTCGCGTCGAACTCTATAAAATGCTTCGCAATCAACGCTTCTCGCCACTATCATTCAGGCATTAAAAAAGAGGGTTTGAAACCCTCTTAAAATGGCGGGAACGACGAGGCTTGTCTTGGATTTGCTCCAAGCTCACAGAGTTTCGTCTTAAAGCCTTACGGCTTAGTCGTCTCAATCTGCTCGCTATCCGGATTTGCTCACTTCGTTCGTTCCATCCGTCCGCAAATCCGCCGAACTCGCTATTTGCGGTTCTCGCCACTATCGGCGCAAAATTAAAAAGCGGTAGGAAAACCCACCGCTTTTTAATTCGGGGTTAACGATGCAAGGTTCGAACTTTTTAAGAAATATTATGAACACTTAAAATCAAAACATACGCAAAAAGTATGTTTATTCATTAGGACTTTAGTATAAATACCGTTTTTCTAAGCAGAATATCTATATTTGCCAATAATTATCATAATCCATATAGTAAATGAGATTAACAAGATAACAATAAATAAAACAGCAACAATAAGACAAGTTATTCTTATAAATTCGCATAAATTGTATATTATTCCGTATCTAAAACGAAAAGGAATATCATTTCTAACAAGAAATGCTATAACAATTAGTTCAAACATTGCAATAACACTACTACGTGTCAATGTAAGTGATGATATTAAATCGCTTAATAATACAAAAGAAAAAATAAATAACATAATTATCAGTAATAAATAACAAGCTGTAATAAATTTATTATTTACCTTAACTGCTAATTTTCCTATTTTTTCTTCTATATTTGTTTTGATTTTATCAATATCAATATTAAAAGTTTTAAAAATTTCTAAATGCTTACCCTGTGTATATGTTAGAGCCAGTAGTAAATGTAACTCGGTAATGGGTTGATTTAATTTACAAGCTTCTAATCCAGCATTTTTTAAAAGTTTTTTCGCATTATCAGTAAATGGGATTTCTATATCTGTGCCTGAACCTTTACCAATAATTTTTTCGACCTCATTTCGAGTATTTTCAATGCTTAAACCTTGCGAATTTAATATTGATGCTGATGACAAATTTGGACAAAGCAAACCCAACAATATTTGTTCTGTTCCAACAAAATTGTGATTAAGTCTCCTTGATTCATCTTGTGCCGACATTATCGCATGTAATGCTGTTTCTGTAAATTTTTCAAACATTTCTACTTCTAGTAAAAAAGCCCGACTTACGGGCTTCTTTTAATGGCGGGAACGACGAGGCTCGAACTCGCGACCTCATGCGTGACAGGCATGCGCTCTAACCAAACTGAGCTACGCTCCCATATTTTATTTTCATCTCAGTCAGCTCGCTAGTAGAAATTAATCTATGATTATCATTCTCTTGTGTGCCTTCCGACATCTTTTATTATAAAATGCTAAAAAAAAAAATGCAATAGCTCTAGCAAAAAAATATATTTTTGTATTTACTATTATTATGAAAACATCTTTTTACCCCTCAAATAATTTTACAGGTCGTGCGGCTATTATCAAAGAAGCAGACCAAATTTGCAGAAGTATAAATGTTAAATTGCCGCATTCTTCGCCTTATTTAGCTTGGAATAAATATCATCAGCCGATTGAACATTATGAAGCTTTTCTTCCTTTGTGGAAAAATCTTGATGATATTAGAAGTGCAACTGAAAAAACTGATACAGCGTATGATTATTACGACGTTCTTATTCAAAAAATACAAAATCTAAAATGTGCTAATTGTGATGATTTGTGCGATATTGTTTATCTTAAATGTAAAAACAAAAATTATGAAAATGTGAGATTTGTCCAATTGGGTGGCGTAAATGATCAGACTGGTAAAAAGGTTAAGTATGATCATATTGCTATTGAATTTACTCATAATGGTAAACAAGTTCTCATAGATCCACTTTTTGGAATTGCAGATTTTGTTCCAAATTGTTTTTTGAAGTATAAAGGGATCCTAAAATCCTTAATAAGTGGATTTGAGGAAAAATTGGATCTTACATTGTTCAAGTCTGATGAAGTAAAAATTCATTCAGATGATTTAAAGGATTTAACAAATAAATATAGAGAGTTAATAGGATAGGAAAAATAAATGCAAAATATAAATAATTCGATATCATTTACAGGTTCAAGAAAATTTTTGCGAGATGCTGATTGGGTTTGCCGCAAGGTTAAGTCCGAGTTTCCGATGATTTCACCAACCAGAGTGTACTATTCAAATATGGAAAAAGTGCAAAGTGACAAAAAGTACATGTCCTTTATAATGAAAAAGTCGATTCAATTGCAAGAAGATAGGGCTGATCGTCATTTTCTAAGTTCTGCATATAAGTTTATGAAAGAGGTTCTTTACTCCGCAACTGTAAATAAAGTAGGCAACTGTTCAGAGTACGTTTCTCTTGCGGAAATGATCTCAAAAATGAACGGAGTGAAAAATTGTTATAGATTATCACTTGTCGATGCAAATCCAAAAAATATCTCAAATACTTCTAAAAAAAAGTTGGATCATACAGTTTTAATGATTTCAAAGAATCCAGTAGAAGGGGATACCATAAAGCCTGATGAATCTTTGATTATAGATCCTTGGCTTGGCATATCAGGCAGAATGAAAGATGTAGTAAGCAGATACAAACTTGAATTCTCTAAAATGTTAAAAATCACAGATGATACAGAAGTAGCATTTAAAATATCAAGACCTTTAAATTTTAAAGATTTTGAAATCGAAACATTCAAGCTTGGGTTTCCAAATTTAATTTATCCAAAGAATGATGAAACTTCTGAATTTATGAAAATTATTTAATTACAAAATAAAAAAAACTCCTATAAAATAGGAGTTTTTTCGTAAATGGATAATTAGCATTGTAAATGTTTTAAATTAGTCCGCATATAACGGAGCCAATTTTTTCGATTGCTGAGGAATAACGCCTTCCTCAATTGATTGATAAACTCTATAATCAATATTAGCAAAGCAATTATCAATGCTTTCAATCTTGCTAAGTTCTTCATTACTAATGTTACCGCTTTCAATCATATCGCAAATTTTTTCAAATCTGTCAACATGTTCTCTGAATCTATCTGTAGCGTAATCCTTAGCCTGCCAAGTTGTAATCAGGAATGGCCAGTCTGAACTTTGTAATAGCAGATTTTCTCTAGCCATTTGATTTAAAGCTCTGTGAAGAAGCTTATCTTCCGGAATTTCAGGATACTGATCCGCAATTTTATTTATACGTTTTTCGCACGCATGAATAATAGGCCACATCCATTCAGTTAAGTGATTGTTCCAAACATAGAAATGTCCGCCTTGTCCCCAAGAGCTTTCAGGAATTTGAATAGCTTCTTTAGGTGGATAAGTATGAATATACTCACCAGCAGTCATTCTTTCAACTTCAGGAAGGTAAGTAGCGAATTTTTTGATAACTTGTTTAATGAACTCTACACCTTCAAACCACCAGTGTCCGAAAAGTTCAGTATCGAAAGAAACCATTACCAAACCTTCTTTTCCGGTAGCTTTTTTATAGTCGTTAAGCATATGGTAAATCAAAGTTGTATAATGATCTGAATTCTCGTTTACTTTGTTCAAAGCAAGTACGGGATCATAAAGCATCTTATCGCCAAGATCAGTATTAGGAGAAGTTATTCTCCAATAGTGCATGCCTGATTTGTCATCTTTTTTGTGGAATTCTCTAAAGCAGCCGTCTCCCGGATAGCCGTCAGCAGCTGACCAAACTTGATAACCTGCTCTGTCATTTCTACCCATAACGGCAACTTGAGCATCCGGTAGCCAGTAAGCTGAATAAGTATCATAACCAGTTGCTGGACGTTCCGGAAGCGGAATATATTCAATGTTTCCATAAACACCAATTACACGTCTGTTTCCGATAGAATTTCCACCTTCAATAACGTGAGATTCTGTAAAGAAATATTCAATATCGTTGTTTTGAAGAGTTACTTCAATAGCCGGACGCCAGTGTTTTTGTCCATCTTTGCCAACATACTCATATCCTTGTCTGTAAGCACATTCAGGAAGCCAGCATCCGCATGCTTTTTTGCCAAAAAGACGTTTGGTAGTATCGGATCCAACCTTGAACTGTGCATTAAGGTTACTGTCAGTTGCAAGAAGTGGAGAAAAACCATGAGTTGCACCAGAAGTCGTTATTTCAATACAATCCAAATCTTGGTATTTTTTGAATTGAGCAATTAAATCCATTCCGTATTTATTTATAAAAGAGTCTTTAATGTGGTTAAACCAGTCAAAATAATATTTTGCAAGGTATTTCAAATGTTGAGAATGCGCAACTTTCGGATCAGGGTATCTTTCAAGATCCTTAGAAACTTGTGCAATTCTTGAATCTAAATATTTGACAAACCCGTGTTTTAGGTGCTCATCATTAAGTTGTTCTGCCAATATCGGAGTAATACCGACAGTAAGTTTAGCTTTAATCCCTTCCTCATAAAGTTCAGAAATTGCATTAAGCAGGGGAACATAAGTTTCTGCCATGCACTCATAAAGGTTTTCTTCCCCGAAAGGCCACATGCCGGCTTTTCTATAATAGGGAAGGTGGCTGTGTAACATAAATACGAATTGTCCTACTGACATCTTTGCCTCCATATCTTCTCTTCGATGAATTATTATATAACTATAATCCAACTCTCTTACATTTATATATACCACAAAAGGCTAAAAAATATAATCCTTAAGAGCTAATTCTTGTGAATAATGTTACAAAAGTTAAACTATAAATAGTATATAAAATTTACTAACCTTTTATATTATATTTTTTAATTGCCGAAAAAAGTTTTCCAATTGTTTTCTCCAAGAAGTCTGCATTGCACTTCTTTTATATGTTCGGTATATTTTTCTGTGGGGTAATTTATTTTTTCTGCCAGTTGGCGCATCGCAGAATATTGACGAATTTCAGCTTCTGCCACTGCAATGTCATTTAAAAGTCCTTCTTGTGTTTTTTCTTTTATAAAAATATCTATTGTTTGCTGTAAAATTTCAATTTCGCGCAAAACAAATTCTTCTATAGGAGCGCCAGATTCTTCTGCTATTTTAATTTTTTCTTCAAGTTCTATAAGTTCTTGTTTATCATTTATATTTTTGTTCATAAATTGATTTTATCATAAAATATTACTATTTAAAATTAGTTAATTCTTTTCCAAGAACCTTTTGATTCATACATAACAACATTATCAGGGCCTATAATAGCTCGTTTTCCCATAATTTTACCATATTCTTTAAACCCTTTTGGAATAGCAAGTTGTTGAGGTTGCGGTGTGGTATTTGTATCAGTTGCTGTGGTTTTTGATGTTGGATTACTTTGAGTTGGAGCATCAGATTGATTTAGCACTCCTTGGGATTTAGAATTTGGAGTTTTTAATTGAGGAATAATATCATCTGCAATTTCCATTGCCTTTCTATTAATCGGTTCCCAACCGCTGGAAGTTAGCATAAAGAGTTCATTATTGGGGCCTACAATAGTTGGTTGACCGCCAAGCCCTTTACCTTTTCTGTAGCCATTTGGTAGGGATATATCATTTGAATCTGTAGTTTTTTGAGGTGGTGTTTGTTCAATTGGGGTGTCATTTGGTGCTGAATTTACTTTTGGCGATTCTTGTTGTGGCACATTTTGAGCTGTAGTTTGGTTTTTCTGTTGGGAAATATATATTGTAGGTGATGATTTTTTGAATTCATCCAGACTGCAAGTTACATCAACACCTCCGTTATATGGATCGTGGTAGGTTACCATTTTGGTTTTAGGATCGTAATTTACTATTGTTCTAGAATGTGCACCCCATATTGCAGTTCCGATGTCTTGTCCGTTTTTGAAATTATTTAAAGCATTTTCTAATTCTTTTTCATAATTGGCTGTTGTTGTTGGGTTATTTTGAAGAGGAGCTTTTACTGTTTTTGTTGTGACATTGTCTCCTAATAAATATTTTGTTGCCGTTGCATCTGTGTTCATAGCGTCGGTTGCTTTATTTATACTGTCGTAATCCAGTTTTGCAATATTATCAACTTTACCTTCAGCGCCTTTTAATGTTCTTATAAGAACTGCTTGTTGAAGCATTTCTATTCCTGGAGCTGCGCCTTGTCCGAGTTTTGCGTTCGCTGCATCAGCGGGTTTGCCGCCTGGAAATGTTATAGGATCGCTATTTTCCAGTGAAATTTTAATATCTCCGTTAGGTAATTCTTCAAACATGGAATATATTTGTGCTCTTCCGGATGCAGATTCTGTCATTGCATTAATTTTAGATAGTAACCAACAATTATTGAGTCCTTTTTGTTCTGCCATAGCCAAGCCTTTTTGTGAAAATAGTTCTTCAAACTTTTCTCTGGAAAGTTTAATTTCTACGGCATTGCCATTATTGTTTACATATAGTTTCTGATTTGGTGGTGTGCCAACAGCGCAAACTTCTCCCGGTTCTACATGTTTTGATATGTTTTTTATATCTACGTTTTCACCTAAATCTTTAACAAGCGGTTTTGAAGGATCCATAGCTTTCGATAATTTTTGAGATTGATGTGAGTCTCCGTTATTTTGAATCCTGCTTTTTTCTAAATTTTGTTTTACTTTTTTATTAATTTCAGCATCGGTTAATTCTGTATTTTTTTTGCCAGAGCCGAGCATCCTTTCAATAAAGGATGGTTTAGAAGAATTTTTGGAACCGAAAATTCCACCGGCAATTTCGTCACCGTTTTCATTAACTATTGGGGTAGTGGCAGGGGGTGAAGGTTGGTTGCTAGTTGTCGGTGTTTTTTCTTTGGTTATAGCATGTTTAATTTTTCTTAAACCGCCTTCGCTTGCTGCACCGCCAACTCCGCCCATTGCAGCATTTATAATTACGCCTTCTGCAGATATTGAACCTGTTTCAGCAAGTTCTTGAGCTGCACCCATAGCGACATCACCGGCTGTGTTAATTGCAGTTCTTCCAACTGCAGCTGCAGTTGTTCCTCCTTTAATTGCTGTGCTTGCAATTTTACCGACAGCACCACCGGCGATTACGGAAGCTCCGTCCCAGGCTGCACTTACAAGTATGTCTTGTAATTCACCTTCCTGTAATCCGACATCAGAGGTTAATCTGTCTGAAATGTTTATTGCAGCACTTGCGCCGCCTGTTGCGGCAGCTGCGGCGCCTAATCCTACAAGACCGGTGCCTCCTGTAGCTACTCCTATTGCAACACCTGCTCCAACAGTGGCTGTTCCTTTGACAACACTGGCTCCTGTCTGCTGTGATTTGTTATAGTCATTTACGCGTTCAGTTATATTGTTTTTAGTCCCAAAGGCTTTTTGGTAATTTTCTTCGCTTGGGTTTTGGATGTAATTAGCTATCGCTTCTTGGTTAAATTCAATGCCAAACATCTTTTTAAATTTTTCATTAAAATTTTTATCACCTTTTTCTGCAGCTTTTCTTAATTCTTCAATATCTTTTTTATATTTATCTATGTCTTTGCTGACTTTTGATGCACGGTTGTCTGAGCCCCAAAGAATACTTATTCCGTCAGCAAAATCTCCTGCCCAACCGTCTTTTGCAAGTTGATCTTGAAAATCTTTTTCTGCGTTTTTGACATAAGTATCAAGCAATTTTAAAGTCGTATTTTGTGCAACTTGTGAATCATTTTTAACCGCATCGCTTGCATTTTTTTTGAGAACATAGTTTTTGTCTAAAATTTTATTATCGTGTGATATGATTTGAATTTGTTTTTGTGCATCTTGAACAATTTTTCTTCCGTTAGTGGCTTCGCCAATTACGGTGAATTCCTGGTCGCCAATTTTAATCTTTTCGCCTGCGCCGTTTCTGTTAATAAGCCCAAAGGCTGCAAGCTGCTTTTCAAGTGGATTTGCACCGTTTTGATTTTGAGATGTTGAGGTTTGAGCACTTGTATTTTTTGTAAAAATTTGATCGTTCTTGTTTGCGTTAGAGGTTTTGCCAACAGCAAGTGAACTGAAACAAGCGGGGATTTTGCCGCTTTTTATCATTTGTTGAACAACTTGGCTGTCGCTTACGGTAGAACTTATATTGTTTTGTTGTCTGTATTCAGCGATTGCTTGTTTTTGTTGGACTGTTAAACTTACGGTCATCAGCTCTCAGGCTCCTGTAAAAAAACTATACCCAACTTATTGTTAGGCTTTTTGGTATATCGGTACAAGATGTAAAAAAAAATAGTAAAAAATGATATCAGTTTACATAATGTTACAATGTTGTTGAAATTTAACAAAATAAATAAAAATACTTGCAAATATGTTGTATTCCGGATAGAATAAAGAAGCTCACATCCTCAGATGAGTTCGGAGTCATTAACCGAACGCAAGAGTAAAGAAAGGCAAAATAAAATGGCAAATATTAAATCTTCTAAAAAAAGAATCTTAGTTGCAGAAAGAAACAGACAACGCAATGTAGCAATGAAATCTTCTATTAAAACTGCAATTAAAAAAGTTCTTACGTTAAGCACTTCAGATGATAAAGAAGCTTTAAGCGCAGCATTGTCAAATGTTTACAAGCTTTGTGACAAGGCTGTATCAAAAGGTGTTTTGCACAAGAACACTGCTGCCAGAAAAAAATCAAGATTAACTAAGGCTTTAAATAAAATTCAAGTAAAATAGTTAGTTGATTTAAAAATCTTAAAAGACCGTTCCTGAAAAGGGGCGGTTTTTTTATGCTGTGAATTAATATAAATATTTTTATAAAAGGGGTAGATTTTTTTATAAAAAAGAGTTATAATAGCGAAGTATGGTTGAAATTGCAGTATTACTGTTTCTGATAGTCTTAACGGTTTCGGGGTTTGTTTATATATTTTGCAAAAGGGTAATATATAAGCTCAATCGTCGTGTGCTTGCCAGAAATATGGCGCTAATTAAAAACGGTTCTGCTCTTCAGAAATTTGAGACTCTATCAGAAAAAGAAATTAGAGAAAATCTTATATATCCGTTTTTTATGGTTCTGGGATACAATACCTATGATATGCGTGAATTTCAAAGTTTTGTTGGAAGAAACGGTTGTATGCCGGATTATCTTGTTAAAAAATGGGATCGCAGTAAATTTCGTAAGACAGCGCTTGCAATAAAATATTTTCCGTTTAAGGAAGAGGATGTCGATTTAGAAAAAAATATATACAAAAATCCTTTTGAGAATGTGTGTTCGATTGAGCAGTTGTCAGATAGCGGGTATTTTAAGTCTGATTATTATGTTTTGACAAATGGGTATTTATATATGTTTTTTGACAGACGAAGAGGAAAAAGCGGCGATAAATTTGACTTTTGCTTTAATGTAAGAAAATACACTAAAAAAGATGCTGACAAGCTTGCATATTACACAAAGCAATGTTTATTCTTGGAATTGTCTGATATTTATCATCCATAGTTAAGATTATGTAAAGATACTGGCAATAAATTATTTAGTAAGTATAATAATTTTATTGAGTTAGTGACTTTACAAAGGATAAACTATGCAGCAGCAATTAGAAAGACCTGAGAGAAAACAGATTAAAAATATAGATTTCAACTGTGATTTGGCACAAAGTTTCGGGGTGTATAAAAACAATTCAGAATATGGACTTTTAGATTATGTAAGTTCTGCTAATATATCCTGCGGATTTCACGCCGGAGATCCTTTAACTATCAGAAATGCGTTATTAGCTGCTAAAGATAAAAATATTGTAGTAGGTGCACACATCGGATACGATGATATTCAAGGTTTTGGATATAGAGCGATGGAGCTTGATGAAGATGAGATAGAAGCTCTTGTTCTATATCAGGTGGGTGCTATAATGTCGTTTGCAAAAAGCTATAAAATGGAAATAGAACATGTTCGTCCGCATGGCGCAATGTACAAGCGAGCAGCTGAAGATTTTACATTTGCCTGCTCAATAGCAAAAGCAATAAAAAAATGTTCTCAATGGCTTGTATATTATGGTGCGGCTGGTGATGTAACGGAAAAAACAGGTGAATATGTAAATATTCCAATAGCACAGGAAATTCAACTGGAAAAAACATATAATGTCGATGGTACAATAGATTTTTCTGCAAAAGATAATTACAGTGCGTTTGATTATGTCGGAAAATTAAAAACACTTTTAAATTATTCGCAAGTTTCGAATAAAGAAGGCGGAAAAACATTTGTGAATGCCGATACTATTCATTTTTCCGGTAAAATTCCGAATATTGAAGAAATCGCAAAAGAAGCAGTAGGTATAATTCAACCTGTTCCTATAAATTATAAAAATGCTTGTGAATCAGGCTGGGTATAACAGACAAGGAAGTAAAACATGAAAAAAATAAGAAACAGTATGAGAATGCCAAAGGATGCAGCTTGGTTAGTTCCGGGGTTGCAGGTTAAAAGATGGTTTGCAATGATATTTTTAGGCGCATTAATGATGACTATTGGTTTTTTAATACTGTTTGATATAAAACCGGTATTTTACACGATGCTGTTTATCAGAAAAGTTGCAATGACTGTTTCAACAGAATGGCTGGCGTTTGCAATTGTAATGTTTGGGGCCGGAGTCTTTTTCAAAGGCTGGCAAAAAACAAACATATCAATGCTCGGTTTGAATTCCGAAAAAGCTGGGGACAATATTTTGGAAGCCTTGTACAGACGCAGAAAACTTAATAAAGGACCTAAAATTGTTGCTGTAGGCGGCGGAACAGGCTTGTCTATGTTGTTAAAAGGGATAAAACATATAACAAATAATATTACAGCGGTTGTAACAGTCGGAGATGATGGCGGAAGTTCAGGACGTTTAAGAGAAGATATGGGAATTCTTCCTCCGGGAGATATAAGAAACTGTATAGCAGCATTAGCTGATGACGAAGATTTAATTACAAAACTATTTCAATATCGTTTTAAATCAGGTGAAGGTCTTGAGGGACATAGTTTCGGAAATTTATTTTTAACTGCTTTGTGCGCAATTACAGGCGATATGGTTCGTGCCGTAAAAGAATCTTCAAATGTTTTGTCAATCAGAGGCAGAGTTTTGCCGTCGACTTTGGATGATATGAAACTTGTTGCCGAAATGGAAGATGGACGCATAATTCATGGTGAATCTAATATCCCAGAAGCTCACGGAAAAATTAAAAGACTTTTCACAGATCCGAAGAATTGCAGGGCTTTAGAAGATGTAATCGCAGCAATAAAAGAAGCTGATTTGATTATATTAGGCCCTGGAAGTCTTTATACAAGTGTTATTCCAAACCTTTTAATAGAAGAAATCGCATACGAAATAGCAAAATCACACGCAAAGAAAATTTACGTTTGCAACATAATGACACAACCGGGAGAAACTGATAATTATAAAGCTTCAGATCATGTACAGGCTTTGATGAAGCATGCAAACAGCAGAAATATAATTGATGCGGTTTTGGTAAATGATTGTATACCGGCTAATTTGGCAAAGAAATATGAGTTAGCTGGATCTTACCCTGTAAGAATAGATGTTGAAAATTTGCGAAAACTTGGTGTTAGAATTTTTGCGAAAAAGCTTATAGAAGATAGCCGTGAAGGTTTAGTAAGACACAGCTCAAATCGTGTTGCAAGAGCAATATATTATTGGTTTAGAAAAGAATCAAAGGCAGAAAAAAATCATTTTTTTTCAAATAAAGAGCAGGAAGATAAAGAATGTGTGCTCAACTAATTAAAAAAGTAAATATTAAGACAATAAAGAATCTAAAAAATTCCGGCGAAAAGTTTTCAGTATTAACAGCATATGATTATTCAACCGCAAAATACTTGGATGAAGCCGGAATTGATGTAATATTAATAGGTGATAGCTTAGCGATGGTTGCATTAGGTTATGAAACGACACATGCAATCGGGGTTGAGGAAATGAAAATCTTCACAAAAGCAGTTGCAAAAGGTGTAAAAAGAGCTTTGGTTGTTACGGATATGCCATTTTTAAGTTACCATACGGATATTGCTTCTGCTGTTAAAAATTGCGGTGAGATGATTAAATTAGGTGCTAATGCGGTTAAAATAGAAGGTTGTAGCGATTATATTCTGGAAGTTATAAAAAGGCTTGTTGAGACAGGTATTCCGGTAATGGGACATTTGGGCTTTACTCCGCAGTTTTTGAATACGTTAGGAGGGTATAAAATACAAGGCAAAACCCAAGAGGCTGCTGAAGAAATTTTAAATCAAGCAAAACAATTGGAATCAGCAGGAGCATTTTCTCTTGTGTTGGAGATGGTGCCTCAAGAAAGTGCAAAATATATAACTGAAAATATATCAATTCCGACAATATCTTGCGGAGCCGGCAAATATTGTGATGCGCAGGTTTTGGTATCTGATGATATATTTGGCAAATACAGCGACTTCACGCCAAAATTTGCCAGAAAATACGGTGATATGAGAACATTAATTTTAGATTGCGCAAGAAAGTTTGACGAGGATGTAAAAAGTGGGAGATTTCCATCTGAAAATGAAGTTTTTTAATATAAAATAATTAAAAATGTGAATTTTAATGCAATATAATTTGTGATATAATTTCAAAAAAGAGGTGAGCTTAAAATGTTATTACATACAATAGCTGAAGTAAGAGCAAAGATTAAAGAATGGAAAAAGGAAGGTCTGACTGTAGGTTTAGTACCGACAATGGGAGCGCTTCATAAAGGCCATTTGAGCTTGATAAAAAAAAGTGTTGAAAAATGTGATAAAACAGTGATTTCGGTATTTGTAAACCCAATTCAGTTTTGTCCCGGGGAAGATTTTGCAAAATATCCAAGAACGCTGGATGCTGATAAAAAGCTTGCTGAAGAAGCCGGCGTTGATATTGTTTTTGCTCCATCTGCAGAGGAAATGTACGGTAAAGGTGGTATTTTATCGAACGATTTTTTAACTTATGTTATTCCACCATATTTTTACACAGATAAGTTGTGTGGAAAATCAAGAGTTGGTCATTTTGACGGAGTGTGTACAGTAGTAAATAAGTTATTTAATATTGTACAGCCGGATTATGCGTTTTTCGGTGAAAAAGATCGGCAACAGTTAATAATTATTAAGAAAATGGTTAAGGATTTGAATATTCCTTTAACAATTATTCCGTGCCCGATAGTTCGTGAAGAAGACGGATTGGCAATGAGTTCAAGGAACAAGTACTTGAATGAAGAACAAAGAAAAGAAGCTCTTGTGCTAAAAAATATTTTATTTAATATAAAGTCATGCTATAATTCCGGTATAAAAGATGTAAAAGCTTTAACAGAGACTGCATACGCGTTTTTAAAACCGTGCCATGAGCTTGAATATCTGGAATTTAAAGATGGAGAAGATTTAGAAGCGAAAACAGAAGCAGATAATAATACAGTTGTTTTTATCGCCGTAAAAATAGGATCTGTCAGATTAATTGATAATTTATCATTAGAGAGCTAAAGCAATTAAAAAGAGGAATTTATGCTTAAACTATTTTATGTTTTGAAAAAGTTTTTGAGAATGTTTTTGGATATCGCATTTATGGCACAGATAATATTGAGTGTCGTGATATTTGCATTTTTAATGTATTGGTTTTTTGATGTTTTAAATTGTCAATATCTGGCTTTTTTGACCCCAGTAGCAGATAATATTAGCGAATTTATGCATCAATATTTTGCAGATTCGTTAAGCAAGGGTGTTACAAAGACAGATGGATCATTATTTATTTTTATCATGATTCTTCTGGTTGTAATCGGAGCTTTAACACAGATGAAAGCTATAGCTGTAAGCAGTGCTAGAAAAGTCGCAAAAATAATAGATAAAATAAAAATAAGAAATGAAGATGAATTTAATGCCCAATTGCGTGCAGAAGCAGATCAGGCTTTATTGGCATATAGAAATGTTGTTTTAATAACTAAGCTGGTTGTTAAAAGACGAGTGGTTGATGACAGCCGTACCGAGGAAGAAAAAGAACAAGAAAATAAAGAAATGGTTGATAAGCTTGTTTGTGAATTTTATAATCGCGTAAAAGGTTCACCTTGTTGCAAATTTGCCAAAAATGGCGATCAGTTTGTTGTCACATTAAAAGGGTTTGCGCATGTAGACAAGCTTTTGTATTATGTAGACAAGGCATTGGATGAGTTGCGCACAGAATTAAGAAAAGATAATTGGATTCTTCGTTCATATTCAGCAATAGATGCTTTTGATGATAATGCATTATTAAAAGATGTGTATTATGATTTGCAGATTTTGTTAAAACTTAATTTATTTAACGAAATAGTTTGTTATGGAAATTTTTGTAACAGATACTATATGGAGCCCAAGAACTTGTTTGAAGCATACTTGAAGGGTGTTTACGATACAACAGAACCGGAAAATGTTTGGACTCTGGTTAAAAAATATTAAGTAATGCTTGATTTTTAATTTTTTTTTATGTAATATAAAGCTACAACCGCAGACAATTAGTCGGTTTTACCGTTAAATGTTAGAAAACAGCTAATCGAGGTTACACTGGCAATTTATTATTACGGAATATCCGATAAAAATAATTTAAGATGTGTGATTTTGCGGTTTGGATTCGCAAAATCTTTTTTGTATGTAAAGATTTTACAAATCCAAAACAAAAGGTCGATATAAAAATACAAGGAGCTAAAAATGTCAACAAAACAATTTAAAACTGAAAAAATAGATGCTCTGAAATCAAAATTGGAAAAAGCAAAAGTAGCAGTTGTTACAGAGTATAAAGGCTATTCTGTTGAAGAGATTACAAAACTAAGACGTGCTCTTCAGAAAGAAGGTGGCGATTATACAGTAGCAAAAAACACTTTGGCAAAGATTGCAATTAAAGGCACTGATTTTGAAATTCTTAATGATACATTCAAAGGACCTATAGCATTGGCTTTCGGTTATGAAGATCAAGTAAGTCCTGCAAAAGTTGTTGCAAAATTTATTAAGGATAGCAAGAAAGGTGTAATTTTAGGTGCAGCATTAGATGGCAAATTGTTGTCTGCTAAGGAAACAGAAGAACTTGCAAAACTTCCTTCAAAAGAAGAACTTATTGCAAAAATTCTTGGTTCTATCAATTCACCAGCATCTGGAATTGCAAATTCTGTCAATGCAGTTATGGCTCAACTTACAAGAGCTATGGCAGCAGTCAGAGATCAAAAAACCGCATAGTTATTCTCCGGTTTTCCGGTGCGGTTGTTTCTGTGAGATATAAAAGAGCGGTAGCTTAAAAATAAATAACACAGCCAAAAGAATAATAAAAAAGTACAAAATTAAAAAATACATAAAGGAGAAAAACAATGAGTAATGTAGAATCAATTTTAGAATCAATTGAAAAATTAACTTTGCTTGAAGCAGCAGAATTAGTAAAAGCTATGGAAGAAAAATTTGGTGTATCAGCAGCAGCACCTGTAGCAGTTGCAGCAGCAGCTCCTGCAGCAGCTGGTGAAGCAGCAGCTGAAGAAGCTTCAGAAGTATCAGTTATTTTGGCAGCAGCTGGCGCTAACAAAATCGCTGTATTGAAAGAAGTTCGTGCTATCACTGGCTTAGGCTTGAAAGAAGCTAAAGACCTAGTAGACGGTGCTCCGAAACCTGTTAAAGAAGGTATCAAAAAAGAAGATGCTGAAGCTATCAAGAAACAACTTGAAGCAGCTGGCGCTACTGTTGAAATCAAGTAAGTTTGTTTTCAATAAAGTTTTTTTAATCCCCGTGATTAATTTTGCGGGGATTTTTTAGTGTGTATATTTATAAAGTATTTGGGTAATTTGGGTTAAGGCATTATTTTTTCATACAGAAGTATTAGTTTAACTTGAAAAAAATATGATATATTAAAAAACAAAATAATAGAGGTTAGTATGAAATTAAGAAAAATTTATTTTATAAGCGGGATTTTGTTCACTGTTTTGGGTTCTTTTATATCAAACTGTGTAATGGCAGAAGAAGCTGCTAACACTCCGATAAACATAAGTATGTCAAGCAATTCGCCAAAATATTCCAAAGAATTTATATCGCATCTTGTAAAGTGCCAAAAATATAAAGAGGAAAGCAGCTTTGACTTTTTCGGAAATGTTATAACACCGGTTGTTATTGTAGACGGCTGGAAAAACGGTAAGTGTGGATATTTAAATTATGCAAAAGAAATTCCGGAAAGTAAGACTTCTTGTAGTTTTACAAAGGCACAGCTTAATGAAATTTTAGCCGTAAGTAAAAAAGATCAAAATGTTCAAGAAACTTATAATGACGGGGTTATGACTTACAAAGCGGATCCTTTATCTGTTTTATTCACAAAATATATGAACGACGGTAAAACCTGCGTAATACCAAAATAGAAATTTAACGGCAGATTTTGTTATATTCGCAAAATTTGCAATTTTTTCGATTTTCTTTTCCTTCAAAATCTTTTGTGTTCAAAATCAAATCGCATTGTTTTGTAAGAATCTCCTCATAAAGCTCTTTTGATTTTTGCGTGAATTCAATAACTTTGTTTTCGTTGTTTTTTAAATCAATGTAAACAAAAGAGAGGGATTCTCTTTGTGGCAGAATTTTATCGGCGCAGAGAAGATAAATCATTGTTTGAAAATCTTTTTCAGGATTTTGAGGGATTGCGCCTGTTTTGTAGTCGAGAATATAGTAATTTTCGTTGTCTTTCACAATTGCATCAAGTCGTCCAAAAATCCAAATTTCACCAAGCTTTGCGGTAATCGGATATTCTGAATACAGACATTTCATTGAAAAATAAGGGTTATTTTTTAATCTTTCCCAAACTTCAAATTCTTGTTCGGTCAGGGCTTTTTCAAGTTTTGTAATGTCAGCGCCTCGATGATAATAATTAGCAAGTGCGTGTATTTTTTTACCTTTTTCAAAAAGCAGAGGGTTTTGCGGAACGGAAATTTTTTCGTTGAATTTAAGGTTATATTTAACCGGACAAGATTCAAATGTTTTTAACATATTAGGAGAAAAATTATTCATTTAATTCACCTGCCTTGTAGTTTCGATTATATCAAAAATCATTGACGGCTGTTGGTCAATTACTTTTTCAAATGATTTAGACTTTCTGCTAACTGTAAGGTGCAAGTTTCTTTTTGCACGGGTAATTGCAACATAAAGCAGTCTTAAATTTTCCGCTAAAAGTTCTTGTTTAAGTTGAAATTCTGATTTTGGTTTGTAATTTGGATTAAGTCGTCTGACAGATTCCATAAAGTCAGAGGATTTAAGTTTGATTTCGTTAAAGTCGAGTGTAAGATTTTTTTCTGCCATTTCCGGCAAAAATACAAGATCAAACTCATCACCCTTAGATTTATGAAGCGTCATAATCTGTACTTTTCCTTCCAGAAATTCTTTGTTGCTTTCGTCTTCTTCAGAAAAGAATTTGAAGCCAGAAAGCGATGTTTTCTTTGATAATTCGCCGAGTCTTGTCATTATGTATTCAAAATTGTTGTTAGCAAGTCCAATTCTTTTAATAAGTGTTGAAATAAGGTAAACATTAGACTTTTCGATTTCATTTGAAAAATAATAAAGCCCTATTTTAATTGCAATTTCGTCGGCTGTAAGATGCGGGAACGAAAGCCAATATGACAAATCCCAGTAAAATTGTTCAAGGTAAACGTTTTTTATATCATCACAATTAAGTGATATGAAAGGATTTTCATATTTTCTGATTTCAACACCAAGTCTTTGTTTGTAGAATCCGGATTCTGCAAGGATTTCGTAGTTGTCAGCCACAATATTATTATCAAACGGATTTAAAATCATATTCAATACAGCAAAAATTACTCTAAAAATGGTTTTCTGCTCTAAACATTCGCTTCGGGTAATAGTTTTTAGTCCGCTGTTGTTTATAAAGTCCATCCATTGAACAACTTGGAAATTATTTCTCAATAAAATTCCGATTGTAGCTTTTGGGTTTTTGTTAAGGGTATTTTTAATAATTGAGAGTATGTAATTTTTTTCTTCTAATGTGCTTTCAAAGATTTTTTGTATAACGGCATCGGGGCTTACGGGGTTTCTGCCTTCAACGGGGTGCATAAATATTTCAAAGAAGGCATTTTTCATTTCTTCGTTTTCGCCTGCAAACTTAACAAGGGTATTTGCAAGTTTCCAGACATCTTCTGTGCAGCGTTGAGAACAATCCATGCTTACATTATCGGATGTTTTTATAAAATTCCTAAACCCTTCTACATCAGCATTTGAGAAGGTTGTTGTAATTGCCTGATTAATGTCGCCGCAGCGGATAAGGTTTTTGGATTTACCGCTAAGAAGGTTAATGAGTTTCTGCTGAATTGCCGAGGAATCCTGTGCTTCATCTTCGATTATAAAATGGCATATATCCTGATAATGCGCTAAAATATCAGGATTTTCTTCTAAAAGCCTGACGGAAGAAATAAGCATGTCGTCATAATCTATTAAGTTTGAGGCACTTAGAGCCATTTGATATTCTTCAAAAAATGTTTTGAACTTTTTAAGTTTTAAATCCGCAGCTCCGTTTACTTTTTCTCCTTTATCCGGAGTGCCAGAAGATGACATAAACTTGCCTTCTCCAATTTTGAAAACTGATACTGCACGGTCAAAATCGTCAGTTTCTGTTTTTTTGAGTTTAAGTTTTGTCGCAATTTCTTTAACAATTCTTGTTCTTTGGGAGTCATCGCAAATCTCAAAGTCTGAAGGAAGCCCCAATCTTTCAAAATTTTCATTTTCTTTTAGTATCCTGAGTGCAAGTCCATGGATTGTGCTTATGTTTGGAAGTTGGGATGAATCTTCTCTTATGCTTTTAATTCTTTCTCTGAAATTTCTTGCAGCAGATTCCATATAGGTAAGGACAAATATATTTTCAGGATTTATCCCTCTTTCAAGAAGCTTCAGGATAAGAGCAAGTAAAATTGTGGTTTTCCCGGCACCTGGGACAGCTGAGATCGCCATTTTGCCTGATTTATATTCAAGAACAGGCTGCTGGTCAGCTCTTGGGGTAATTTGAAATTTTTTCTTTTCTTCTGTTGCAGTTTCGGCTTCTGTTTTTACGGTTATGAATTTTTCAATTCCGCCAAAGTTTTCAATCCCGTTTCCGTCAAATAGGCTAGAGATTGCATAAATGTGCTCATCTGCGCAAAGTGTAAGTTTCCTTAAAATCCTTGCTGTTTTTTCTTTGCCGAGTTCAATGTTATCGTCAATGGTAAATTCATCTTTTGACCAGCCTCTTTGAAATACCCAAGCGTTATACAAAGGTCCTGTGTCGCTTTTAATCCACTCATCACTTGAAACATCAAGCCATATTTGATATTTTGTCCTTATCTGGCTGTCGATAATTTTTTGAGGAGTTCCGATTACAAGATCTCGTTCTCCTATTTCCAATGTTGTATAAGGGTTTTCAGCGATTATTGAATTTTCAATTTGTGTGATAATTTCAGTTTTTCTTTTTTCAAACTCACTTTTAAATACATTTTCAAAATCTTGAAGCTGCTTTAAGAAAAAATTAAATTTATTCAAGATTTGAGCATCAAATGATTTCAATTCCACAAGATTTTCGTAAATTTCCAAAGCTTGCAGTGAAAGTTTTTTTTCAGAATTGTTATCTTTATTTACGATATCAAGGAATTTTCTGTATTTTTCCGTGTAATCAGCGTAAGGAAATTCAAAATCAATAATTTCTTTTGTTCTATCAAAATTCTCAAGGATTTCTCTACAATATTTAACAGGAATTTCAAGGAAGTTGGACAGGATAATTCTTAAATCAAACGAAGAAAGCTTTTCTCTCATTCCGCAATTAAGTTTAATAATGGTTAAAACAGACAGCACAAGAGGGTTTTGGATAAGTTTTTCGCTTCCGGATAAAAACATGGGGGTTAAATGTGCTCTTAAACCTTCTTTAATTGAAAATCTAAGCATTTCATCAATGACCGGTGTTACGATAGAAATTTGGCAAGGTTTAACTTTTTGTTTCAAAAGAGTGTGAATTTGAGCTATTGCCAAATCAATCATTTTTGCTCTTTTAGATGGAGATTGAAGTGAAAAATTCTCAAGAATTTCAGTTTTTTCATCAACAACGTTTTTGAAAATATTTTCAGCATCAAATCTTAGTTTGGTTTCAGAGTCAATTGATATAACAGGCTGATTAAACAATTTTTCAAATTCCCAAACCGCAGTTCTATCAGCACTCAAATATCCAGTTCTGCTAGCTCCTTTTTCGTCAAAGGCAATAAAAACATCTTTCAATTGCGGCGCAAGATGTTTTATGAAATCAAAACAAACAGGCGTAATTTCATCACCGTCATCTAAGATAAGATATTTAATATTTTTGAAATAGTCAGTGTTCTTGTATATATAATTGAAAACAAGCCCTTGTCTTAAATAGTCAAAATCTCTTAATTTTAAGGTTTCTTTCAGGAGTTTTTTCAGCGCGATTTTAGCATCATCAGCAAAACTTTCTTTTAAAACTCTTGATCTCCAGTCAACTTCATCATCAGTCAAATTGTTTTGAACAATCAGAGAGTATCTTCTGAATAATTGGTGAAGAAGTGATTTTTTTGAATTATAACCCTTAAATTTTACTTCTTTAATAATGTCTTTCAGAATAAATTGAGAAACTTCAAGTCCTGCAAGATTAGGTAGAACTTCAGAATTTGGGAAGGAATTTACGTTTTCAAGCACAGCCCAATTGTCAATAATCGTGTTATACACAAGTGAAAAGAACGAGTGAACTTCAAGTTTTTCAACAGCCTGAACGGTAAGCTGATTAAGTGTACTTTCTACAAATTTATTTTTAAGCTTAGAATTTTGTACAATCACAAGAATTTCAGAGGCCAAAACTCCTGAATTTAGAAGTTTTGAGTATTGCTCGATAAGCATGTCAGTTTTTTTTGATGAAATACTTCCTCTAATAAGCACCTTAATCAATCCTCTTATTGAAGTATTTTATCACAAAAAAGTGTCA
This sequence comes from Candidatus Gastranaerophilales bacterium, assembly GCA_944326525.1. Taxonomy (GTDB): domain Bacteria; phylum Cyanobacteriota; class Vampirovibrionia; order Gastranaerophilales; family Gastranaerophilaceae; genus Scatenecus. The sequence continues at coordinate 109,892 of CALVEG010000002.1, read as the reverse complement.
AAAATACCATTTAAATTAATGTTATTAAACTATTGCATTTTTCTGAAATTTAAACTAATATGTATCTTGTAAAGGATTAATAATAAAGCATTGTGAAAGAGTGGAGGTAGAAATGCAAGAATTACAAGATCAAATTGGTCAATCAGCAGGACAAATTTACAACTATTTATCATCAAACAACGGCAAAGCAACATTTGCTAAAATGAAAAAAGACTTAGACCTTAAAGGAAACTTTGCTGATTTAGGTCTTGGTTGGTTAGCTAGAGAAGACAAAGTTGCTATTTCAAAAAGAGGCGCTTCTGTAAGCATTTCTTTAAAATAGTTTGTAAAAACCAAAATTTATAAAAAGATGTTTCTTTAATGAAGCATCTTTTTTTATGCAAAAAAAAACTTCTTGTATAAAAGAAGTTTGGTAGTAAGTGTGTAGGTAGGTTATAGTAGTAAAGATTATAGACTTTTGATATATAAATAAAGTATTTTTTATATAACGAATTTCAAACATAAGGAATTTTGTTACATATCTTTACAAAAGAAGATTTTTTTTATTTTATAATTTAAGTGCTTGAAAAACCGGAAAGGAAAAGTAATGAAAATAGCAGTTTATCCCGGAAGTTTTGATCCGGTAACAAAAGGGCATATAGATATATTAAAAAACGGCGCCGAAATATTTGATAAGGTAATAATAGCAGTAGCAAACAATTCAGAAAAAAATTCATTTTTATCAGTAGCAGAAAGAGTTGCTCTAATAAAAGAAAGCGTCAAAGATTTGGAAAATGTAGAAGTAGACAGTTTTGACGGATTGACGATTGAGTATGCAAAGAAAGTCGGAGCAAAAGTTATTTTAAGAGGATTGCGTGCTGTTTCGGATTTTGAGTACGAAATGCAGTTATCTCAAGCAAATAGTGCATTATCTGGTGATATAAAGACAATATTTTTAATAACTAAGCCAAAATATAACTTTATTTCTTCACGAACAATAAAAGAAATATTCTTGAATAATGGTGATATATCAAAGTTTGTACCGGAATGTGTGTATGAATTTTTGATGAAAAATAAAGACCGATTAAAGTAGGTATGTAAAATATCTTAAAATACTTGATAATTCTTTTTAAATAGTTTGACAATTAATTTTTGCTTATGTAGAATGTAATTATCAAGAAAGGGATGTGTAGTAACATGCAACAGAATGGTGTATATGACTTATTAAGATTATTAGAGATGTCAATTGACGACAGCTTTCCGATAATACCAGGTCGTTTCGTATTGGCAAAGCCTAAAGAAATAGAAGCGTTAATTGATAAAATATATAGATCTTTGCCTGTAGAAGTTCAAGAAGCAAGAGCGTTTTTGAGAAGACGTGATGAAATGCAGGCAGAAGCTCAGCAAAAAGCAGAAAAGATTATAGCAGATGCTCAGGCAGAAGCAGATAGAAAACTTTCAGAAGCTGACTTTTTGAAGGCGTTGGAACGTGAAGGCAACAGAATCAGAACTCAGGTTCAGGAAGAATGCGAAGAATTAAAGCGCAAAGCTCTTGAAGAAGCTGATAATATCAGACTTAAAGCAACAGAAGATGCTATGAAAACAAGAGAAGGTGCAGAAATTTATGCAGAACAGGTTTTGACAAATCTTGAACGTGATTTGACTCAGCTTCAACAAGTAGTTAAAAACGGTCAAGTTTATATGGAAAAATTAAGATCTGAATCATATAGCAATTATGATTTGCCGAGTTCTTATGAATTAAGAAATGGTTCTCAAGATTACGCATCAAGCAATAGATAGTGATTTTTAAAGAATATAAAAGAAAAGAACTACTTTTAAAAAAAAGTGGTTCTTTTTTTTATGTTAGTATTTGTTTACAAATGTTTGCATTTATTTATTTTTGTTTTATCATGTTATGGTAAGCCGATTAAATAGAATGTGAAACCCCTCACATTCTATTTTAAAAAGGTTTTAAAATAGGTACAACCGTTGAAAGTTTAATAAAAAGGAAATAACAACAATGGGAATCAAAGGAAAAAATGACAGAATGGTAGTTATGGCTTGCGAAGATTGCAAGGAAAGAAACTACACAACAACAAAAAACAAAAAGAACATTAAAGAAAGACTTGAATTAAACAAATACTGCCCAACTTGCAAAAAACACACAAAACACAAAGAAACTAAGTAGTTTGTTTTAAGCAATGGTAAGAAAGTTCAGCTTTGTTTGAAAGTTTTGATGAACACCGTAAATTTATTGGAATTTACGAAGGCAAAGCGCGTGAAAGTCGAATAATTCAAGAGACAAAATGCCGTGAAATTCACGGTTTATGCGTCCTTAGTTCAGTTGGTAGAACGTCGGTCTCCAAAACCGGATGTCGAGGGTTCGAGTCCTTCAGGGCGCGATTTTAAAACAATAAGGAAACCACAATGATAGGAAATGAAAATTCCTCCCAACAATTAGGAAAATCATCAGAGTTTGTAAACGGTGTAAAGACCTACTTTAAAGGTGTAAGATCTGAATGGGGCAAAATAAGTTGGCCCGAAAGACGTCAGGTTTTTGCCGAAACAGTTTTTGTTATCGTAATTGTATTTGTGTTTACGGTAGCTATTTATCTGATGGATATTATATTTAAAAGCGTGTTGGGACTTATAAAGTAATCCGAATGTAAAACATAAAGGTGGCTTATGGCAAAAAAAGAAAAATCAATGGAAGAACAACTGAATGAAGATTTGAAAGCTGAAGCAGCAGAAGCAGAAGCTCAAGCTCGCGCAGATGAAGAAAAAAAAGAAGCTAAAAAAAATCAAAAGCGCTGGTATATCGTTCATACAGTAACTGGACATGAAAATAAAGTTAAAGTAAACCTTGAAAAACGTATAGAATATATGAACATGGGCGAAAAAATCTTTCGTGTAGAAGTTCCGCAAAAAACTGTTACTCAAATGAAAGGCGGAAAGAAACAAGAAAGAGAAGAAAAAATCTTCCCAGGATATGTTCTTGTAGAAATGATAATGGATGAAGATAGCTGGTATGTAGTTCGCCACACAGCGGGAGTTACAAAATTTGTAGGTTCTGCTAAAAAGCCTATTCCGGCACGTGACAGCGAAATTAAAAAGATTATTCACAGATCAACATCACAATCACAGAAAATTGAACTGGATGTTAAAGCAGGAGATAAGGTTAGAATTATATCAGGGCCGTTTGCAGACTTTGTTGCTGATATTATTGAGGTTTATCCTGATAAATCTAAACTTCGTGCAAATGTATCTATATTTGGACGTGAAACGCCTGTTGAATTAGAATATAAACAAATAAACAAATTATAATAAAAACGGCTGTAAGGGCTTAGCAATAAGTTTTTACGGTCAGGAAGTACAAAAACGTGGAAGGATTTTTCGAGCGTTACTAAATGCAAGAAAACCGCTGGTACCACAAAAGGAGAAAAAAATGGCAAAAAAAGTAGTAGGAAAAATCAAGCTTCAAATTGAAGCCGGCAAAGCAAATCCGTCACCTCCAGTAGGTCCTGCCTTAGGTCAGCACGGTGTAAACATCATGGATTTCTGTAAGCAATTCAATGCAAAGACAGAATCACAAGCTGGATACATTATTCCGGTTGTAATTGATGTTTATGAAGACAGAAGTTTTACTTTTGTTACAAAGTCACCACCGGCACCGGTTTTGATTAAAAAAGCATTAAATCTTTCAAAAGGTTCAGCAGTTCCAAACAAAGATAAAGTTGCTGAAATAACAAGAGAACAATTGGAAGAAATTGCAAAAATCAAAATGAACGATTTGAACGCTACAACCATGGAAGCAGCAGTGAATATGATTAAAGGTTCCTGCCGTGCAATGGGTGTAACAGTAAAAGAATAGTAAATGGAAGGGTAAAAATACCCGCTAACACCATGAAAGGATTAAAAAAATGTCAAAATTAACTAAAAAACAAAAGAAAATGCAGGAAATGCTGGAAGGGTTTGAACAACCATCAACAGCAGTAGCTGCAATCAAGAAACTACAAGAAATCTCAAAAGAAGTGGCAAAATTTAACGAAACAGTAGAATGCCATATGAGATTAGGAATCGACGTTCGTCAGGCAGATCAACAGATTAGATCAACAGTTGTATTGCCAGCAGGTCTTGGTAAAACAGTTAGAGTTTGTGTTATAGCTAAAGGTGCAAAAGCAACTGAAGCAAAAGATGCAGGCGCTGATTACGCAGGAGCTGAAGAAATTATTGATAAAATTTCAGGCGGATGGTTTGAATTTGATACATTGATAGCAACACCTGATTGTATGGGTATGCTTGGTAAATTAGGTAGAGTTTTAGGACCTAAAGGTTTGATGCCAAACCCAAAAACAGGTACAGTTACAATGGATGTTGCAAAAGCAGTTAAAGATGCTAAAGCAGGTAAAGTTGAATTCAGAGCTGACAAACAGGGTATGATTCACTGCCCGATAGGCAAAATTCAGTTTGTAGAAGATGATTTGATTAAAAACTATGCAACATTAGCAGATGCAGTTTTGAGAGCAAAACCATCTTCAGCAAAAGGAACTTTTGTAAAATCAGTTTATCTTTCAACAACAATGGGTCCTGGAATTAAACTTGATCCTAAAAACTTTGCTGCTGAAGTGAAAGAACTTGTTTCATAGTTTCTTTAAATTATAAAAATTAAAAGCGCTCCTTTTTAAGGGGCGCTTTTTAAATACAAAAAATAAAAAAATTATTTATTTTTAAGTGCATTTTCAAGAGCTTTTTCAAGTGTTTGAATTTTAGCTTCAAGCACTTTAACTTTAGCGCTGTTGGCATCACTTGAAACGGAGGTTTTTTCAAGTTTTCGTTCAAAAGCGCCTTCTTTTTCTTTATATTTCATCAAGAACGGTTTTATGTAGAATATAGATGTCCAAGAACCCAGTATAAAAAATAAAAACATTAATAAACCGTTATTAATGGGTATTCTTCTTGAAAAAGTTCCTAAAACCGTTGCAGGCCCGTTATCAAGCAAAGTTATTGAGCTTGTTGATGATAAATTTGACACTACAAAATAAATCCAGATGGCAGTTGATATAAAAGCAATTGTCCAAAATAAGTATTTCATAAAATTTAACTCCTGTTTTTTAAATAAGTTAATACCTTTTTGATTTTCTCATCAGGTTCGAGTTCAAGCTCTATTATTTCATCAGAAAAAGGTTTTGTAAACCTTAAGTAATAAGATTGTAAAACTTGTTCATCAGTTTTGACATTAGCCATTCCTGCACCATATAGTGTATCGTTAAAGACAGGGAATCCTTTGTGGCTAAGATGAACTCTAATTTGGTGAGTTCTTCCAGTCACTAGGGTTACATCAAGATAAGTTGCATCTTTAAACCGTTCAATCACTTTAATTATGGTTGTACTTTCTTTGCCGCCTTCTGCGACAGTCATTTTATGAGGTTTTGTGGGGTGGCGTGAGATTGGAAGATTTATAATATCTTCGTCTTTTGGGTAAACTCCTTTTACAATAGTGCGGTATTTTTTTGTAATATTATGATTTTTAATTAAATCCGCAAGATACTCGTGAGTTTTGTTGTTTTTGGCGATCATCAATAAACCTGATGTGTTTTTATCAAGCCTGTGAACAATTCCGCGTCGAAATTCTCCGTTTAAATCGGATAGATTTTGTTCGTATTTGAAAAGAAGTGCATTGACTAGTGTTCCTGAAATTTGATTGGCAGCAGGATGTGTAAGCATTCCGGATGGTTTGTTTACAACAAGCATGTTTTCATCTTCCCAGATAACTTCAAGTGGAATATTTTCAGGTTCAATTTTTACGGTTTCATTTTCAGGTACGTCAAATTCAATTTTGTCATTTTCTTTAATCAAATAAGAAGTTTTTTTTGATTCCTCATTAACTTTAATGTTGCCTGATTTAATGAGAGTCTGAATTTTAGATCTTGATAAATCTTTTGTAACAGAAGCAAGAAAACTGTCTAATCTTGTATTTTCATCATTTTCGTCAACATAAATAATCATAAATTTATTTGGATTTCTTTAATAAAATAAGGATAACAAGTGCAATAACACCAATAGTAATAAATATATCAGATATGTTAAAAACAGGAAAGTGAAAAGCTTTGATTTCAAAGAAATCTCTCACATATCCATAAATAATTCTTTCGTGCAGATTTCCGGCAATACCTGCAGAAAGGAGTGCAATAAAGAAGATACTTTTAAAAGATATTGATTTTAGATGTTTTATAACGTACCCGAAAAGCAAGGTAATTGCTATAACAGAAAGAATAATCAGAATTTCTCTGGAATTTTGGAGGATATTAAATGCAGCCCCGTAATTCTTAACGTATGTGAGTGCAAAAATTGGCGTTGAAACCTTCATTCCATGTGTTAGGAGTCTAACTAATTGTGCCGAAAAATATAAATCTACCCAAAGAAAGAAGATAAAACAAACAATAAGATAAATAGAACTACTTAGTTTTTTGTGCATTATCTTCCTCCAAAGTTATAAATTTGTTAATAGGAATTACATTTACTCTGGTCATTAAAAAAGCAATTCCAGAAACATAAACTTTTGAATATTGTTCATCATAAGGTTCAGCTTTTGCTATACCAATAGAGGCAGTTACGTATTCATTAATATTTTTTGTATTAGCTTTAAAAATTCTTTCAAGTTGATTTTGATTTGATAGATTTCTAAAAACTTCATCGGGTTTTCCGATAGGATGGATAATTTCTTGAGTATCAATAGAAGCAACAGCTGTTTCATCGCCTTCAAGCTGAATATTAAGAGATGCGGAATATTCTTCACCTGCATTAACTATTTTCGGTGCATTCAAATCCATTTGAACAAATCTGGCATCCCCATACTTCAGTTGAGATTTTTCATCAAGCACCTGTTCAGCAAAAATAATCCATTGAGATCCTGATTTTTGAAGGTAGTACATTGTATTTGCAATTGAATTTAATGTTCCGTAAGTGTCTATAGCATCCGAAACTTCATGAGTAGTCGCGAAAGCAGTTTCGTAGGTTTGTACAACTGCAAAATTTCCATCCAGTCTTATATCCCTAATTTCTGTAGTGTAAGTTATATCAGGATAAGTTTCCCAGGTGTCTTTAATTAGTTCGAAATAAACTTTTTTATTGATTCCGTCTGAGTTTATAAATTTTTCAGAATAAAGAGCAGACAATTTTTCCAGTTCGTGATTGTTTGTGTATTCATCTTGTTTTGTAAAAACATCTTTAATCTCTTCACGAGTAGTTTTAATTTCACGATTAACTGAAATTTTAGTTTTAAAATTCTGAACAAATCCTGCATGTACCGGTTGCGCAAAAGTGTTAGCAAATGCAAGAGTTAATATTAATGGTATAATAAATCTTTTATTCATAATTCAAAATTATAATATAAATTTTCAAAAACGGTAATAGTTTAAATAAATGAAAAAATATTTAAATTTATCTTAAAAGAGTTCTTATAATCGCAAGAAATCAGAATATAAGATTGCGAATGAAATGTTTTTGTGCTACCCTTTTTGTGCGAAGAGTTAGGGAGAAAAAGATGAAAGAATCGTATTATCCGCAAGAAATTGAAAAAAAATGGCAGAAAGTTTGGGAAGATAATAAAGCTTTCAAAACAACGGATGACAATGACAAGCCTAAATATTATGCATTGTCAATGTTTCCATATCCGTCAGGCAAGCTTCATATGGGGCATGTAAGAAACTATACAATTACAGATGTAATTGCTCGTTATAAAAAGATGAACGGATTTAATGTACTTCATCCGATGGGTTGGGACAGCTTTGGGCTTCCGGCAGAAAATGCTGCGATGAAACACGGAGCAAATCCTGAAGTTTGGACTGATGAAAATATTAAATATATGACAAAACAGCTAAAAATGCTTGGACTTTCTTATGATTGGGATAGAGAAGTTACCACTTGCAAACCTGATTATTACAAATGGACTCAGTGGCTGTTTTTGCAGTTATACAAAAAAGGACTTGCTTATAAAAAAGAAGCTGCTGTAAACTGGTGTGAAGAATGCGGAACGGTTCTTGCAAACGAACAGGTAATTGACGGTAAATGCTGGAGATGTGACCATGTTGTTGAAAAGAAATATCTTTCACAGTGGTTTTTGAAGATTACGGATTATGCGGAAGTTCTCCTTGAAGACTTGGACAAGCTTACAGGCTGGGGTGATAACGTAAAAACAATGCAGGCAAACTGGATTGGTAAGTCAGAAGGTGCAATTTTAAGATTTAAAGTTTGTGATATGCCTGATGGGTCTGATTTAGAAATTCCTGTTTATACAACCCGTCCTGATACGGCTTACGGTATAACTTATTTAGTTGTGGCACCGGAGTATAAAGATATTGAGCAACTTACAACTGCGGAAAACAAAAAAGCGGTTGAAGAATATCGCGCAAATGCCCGCAAAATGACTGAAATAGAAAGACTTTCAACAGATAGAACAAAAACAGGTGTTCCTCTTGGAACTCATTGTATAAATCCGTTTACAGGCGAAAAATTCCCGCTATGGACGGCTGATTATGCGCTTGTTGAATACGGGACAGGTGCTGTAATGGCTGTTCCTACACACGATACAAGGGATTTTGATTTCGCTAAAAAATACAATCTTCCTATGAAAGTCGTTATAGAAAATCCTGAAAATCCTTCTGATTGCAAGGATGAAGCATATACAGAACCAGGAATAATGGTTAATTCAGGCGAATTTAACGGAATGAAAAACGAAGATGCTAAAAAAGCAATTACGGAAAAAGCTGTTAAAGAAGGTTTTGGCGAATTTAAAACACAATACAGGCTCCGTGACTGGCTTGTGTCTCGTCAAAGATACTGGGGTGCTCCAATTCCGGTTGTGTATTGCGAAAAATGCGGTATTCAGCCTGTTCCGGAAGATCAGCTTCCTGTTTTATTGCCGAAGGATGTTGACTTTAGTGTAGTTGGTAAATCTCCGATTACAACATCTAAAACTTTTGTCGAAACAACTTGCCCGTGCTGCGGCGGAAAAGCAAGAAGAGAAACCGATACAATGGATACTTTTGTTTGCTCAAGCTGGTATTATTTAAGATATTCAGATGCTAAAAATGACAAGATGCCGTTTGCTAAAGATAAGGTAAATAAATGGCTTCCTGTCGACCAATATGTAGGTGGAATTGAGCATGCAATTCTTCACCTGCTTTACTCAAGATTTTTCACAAAAGCTTTAAGAGATTTAGGTTTGTTGGATTTTGATGAACCGTTTAAAAATCTGCTGACACAAGGTATGGTTTTGAAAGACGGTTCTAAAATGTCCAAATCTAAAGGAAATACGGTTGATCCGGATGAAATATTTGAAAATTACGGAGCAGATACTGCAAGATTGTTTATTTTATCGGATTCACCTCCGGCAAGAGATTTTGACTGGTCTGATGCAGGGGTTGAAGGGTGTTACAAGTTCCTTAACAGAGTTTGGAGATTGATTTCTACAAATGCTGAAAATATAACAACTGAAACATTTAATCCTCACTCAGGCTTGAAAAAAGAAAATGATGAACTTGTTCGTCGTGTTCATATGGCGATTAAGGGAATTTCTAACGATATTTCAAATGACTTCCAATTCAACACGGTAATCTCAAAATATCGTGAACTTGTTAACACTATTTACGATTGGCAGGGCAAGAAGTCTGATTTGGACAGTGAAGATAAAGAAGTATTGAGTTTTGCGATTTTGACATTAATCAAATTAATGTCCCCTGTTGCAGTTCACTTGACTGAAGAAGCTTGGTCTGAATTAGGTTGCAAGGGTTCTGTTCATGAACAGGAATGGCCAAAATGGGATGAAAATTTGGCAAAATTAAGTTCAATTACTCTTGTTGTTCAAATTAATGGTAAAGTAAAAGACAAAATTGAGGCTGATGAATCTTCAAGTGAAGATGAATTAAAAACTCTTGCTTTATCAAGTCCAAAGATAAAGGATATTACTGCCGGTAAGACAGTTGTAAAAACAATTGTAGTTCCTAAAAAATTGGTAAATATAGTTGTAAAATAATAATTGGGCAATAAATAAAAAATTACCCTGTCGAATATTCGGCGGGGTAATTTTAATTGTTTATAAAAATAATATTATTATTTTATGAAAGAATTTTTAACCTCTCAAATAAGTCAGAAAACATCAAGAATTGCACTTCTAATTTTTGTAATTCTTTGTATATTAATGTGTGTGTACAGAGTAAAAACTTACACTTATATAACTGTTGAATTTAATGACGCAAGACCGGTAAGAAATAAAATTCCGGTATACTACAAAGGTTATAGAATTGGGAAAGTTCAAAAAATTAAGCCGAATGACAATTTTCAAACTACTTTGGTTACAATTGTGCTTTACCCCAAAAATTTGAAATTGCCAAATAATACAACAGCTCTTTTAACACGAGAAAAAAGAGATAGAAAAGAAATAGATTTTATAAATCTTCTATATCCAGAAAAACCGTCTTCAGTTGTATTAAAAAGCGGAGATGTCATAAACGGTATAATGACAATAGATATAGAAAATTACTTTTCAAGTAAGGCTTTGACAGGTGAATTGGATGTTTTAACAAATAACGCAAACGGGCTTATGGAGAGTTTGAAGCTTACAAGCGACGCTTTAACCGAATTTTTAAATGTATTAACGGATACCGTAGATGAGAATAGACCTTCTATTAAAATTATGACAAACAATCTTGCGCAAATGTCAAATAGCTTTAGGCTTTTTGCGTTAAAAATGAATAACTCTATGGGTGAAAATCAACTTAAAAATACATTTTCTAATATTGATAAAACTTCCTCAAGCGTGCTTGAAACAACGAAAAATATCGAAGGTATTACAGAAAATATTGATTCTATAACAGGCGACATAAGCTCGCAAGGCGCGCAAATTGCTTCCTCAATATCAAATGCAGAAATAATTACTCAGAATTTAGCAGACATAACGGGCGGGCTTAAAAACACCATGTCGAAGAATTTTGGCGGATTAAGACTGATTTTTGGAAAACCTCTAAGCGGGACAAAATGTAACAAAACATGCAGATAAAATTTTATCCTAACATTTCAGCTTTTTTATAACAAAGTCTAGCCTCTTTTATTCTGAGCATTGCTGTTAAAATATCACCTTTCAAGTTGTAATTATATGAGTCTTTATTTAACAAAAGTCCGTTGTTTATGTTTTCAAGGGCTTTATGGTAATCTTTTTCAAGATAGTATAAATTTGCGACTCTATAATATGCAAGATCGCTTTTTTCATAATCCAGTGACGTATTATATGCTTTAATGGCGTTTTCGTAATCTGAAAGTCCCTCTAAACACATCCCTTTATATAAAAATGGATGTGCACTTGGAGATGAAATTATTTGTTTGTTAAAATAGTTCAAAGCTTTTGAAAAGTTTTCTTTTTCAAAGTATATTTTCCCAAGTTGAATATTATAATCCTCATCTTCAGTGGTTTTTATATCATTTTTTTGCATTGTTTTTATAATTTCAATAACTTTGTCTTTTTCACCAAGCGCCATATAACAATGTTTTTTATATTCATAAGCATTCCAGTACTTATCTTTTATTAAAATCTTATTTGCAATATCAATACATTTTTTATAATCATCTTTTTCGTAATAATACTCTAAAAGAGTATTATAACAGCATTCTTTATATTTTTTGTGTTTTTCAGCAATTTCTAAAAATAATTTTTCTCCTTCTTCTCTTGATTCTCCGGAGAAAAGAAGATAATATGCTTTGCAATAATTTTTATAAAAGTAATCAACTATAAAATTTACAAGTAAAAAATATGTAATGCCGAATATTACTTGCAAAGGACACTTATGTTCAGTTATAGAATATTTTATGGCTTTAAAAAAACATTCCAGTGCTTCTTTTAGTGCATAAGATTGGACATAGAGATAAGTGCACATGAAATAAAAAATAGAATTTTCTTCATTTATACTTAAGACTTGTTTTTTGTAATCAAAAGCTTTTTCAAAATCACCCTCCAGAGTTGCAATAAGAGCAAGCATTGTTAGCGGAATATATTTTTGCTTCATCCCGAGCTTAATGGCTTTTCTATAATATTTTTTTGCGACCAAAGAATCATTTTTTATACAAGATTTACTGTAGCCAGCTAAATAATATGCATCAGGATTGGTTTTATCCAATTGTATTGCTTTTTTCGCATTTTTAAAAGCAAGTTTATGCATAAAATAATTTAAATAAACTTCAGTAAGGTGAACATAGGTCTCTGCAGTGGCTTTCCCTGAGTGGATTTGCTTTTGCAGCTTAAACCACATCCAAACACCATTTAAAAATGTAATCTCAATCTCTTTATTTTTCTTTTCCGTTTCTGACATCCTAACCTACCTATACCCAATTTACGGTTGGTTAGAATTAAATCTTTAATAATTTTTACATTAATATACATTATTCTGAATTTTGCCTTCTACAAAGGCATTTATATTTGAGATTGCAGTATTTAAAATTCTATTGATTGCTTCTTCGGTGTCGTATGCAATATGCGGCGTTATAATTACGTTATCCAATTTCATAAGTCTATTATTAAGAACTGTTTTTTGAAGTGCTAGAGGAGACATTCTGCCGATATCAACAAGATATTCAACATCAACTAATGTATCTTCGCTTTCCAATACGTCAAGACCAGCTCCTGCAATTTTATTTTCCGATAAGGCATTATATAGTGCTTGCGTGTCAATTAATTCTCCTCGGGCTGTATTAATTATAAATGCCGTCGGTTTCATAAGTTCGAAAATCTCTTTATTAAATAAATGATAATTTTCTTTCGTAAGCGGGGAATGAAGAGATATAAAATCGGAATTTCTTACCAAAGTTTCAAAATCGGTATAATGAACATTGTATTTTGCTTTTAATTTTTCATTTTCCTTTAAATCATATCCTAAAATTTTTAAACCAATACCGTGTGCTAATCTTGCCATTTCACTACCGATTGCACCAAGTCCGACAATGCCGATTGTCTTGCCGAAAATTTCGACCCCTATTGTTTTATGCGGATTAATGACTGATTTTTGCAAGTCGTTATATGAATTTGTAACCTTACGGGTTACATCAAAAAGAAGCGCCAGTGCAAATTCCGCAACGGTCATATTCCCGTAATTCGGAGTGTTTTCAACATAAATTCCATGCGATTTACAAAAGTCCGTATCAATATGGTTGAATCCGACAGAGCGGAGTGCAATCAGTTTTAAATTTCCGAAATGTTCGAGAACTTCCGAACTTACGCGGGATGTCGTAAAGCAGGAAATTATCTCTGCCTCTTTCCGGCTTCCGGTTAAATCGGATAAATCATTCAGCGGCTCTTTTATAAGTTCAAACTCAAACCTGCCGCCGCAGGCTGACCTTAAAAATTCGACTTCGTAATCCTGAACATCAAAAAATATTACTTTTTTCATATAAAAACCCCCGTTGTTTTTTATGATAAACAACAGGGATTTTTTTAAACATTCGACAGTCCGTCAGGTTCAATTAGTGTAAAAATCTGAACCAGATGTAGATTGTGCTCAAAATTAACGATGTAATCATTACAACAGCACCGTATTTGAGGAACCTCATAAATGAAATCGGATGTCCGTGATGAGCCGAAGTTTCGGAAACGATAACGTTTGCGGCAGCACCGATGATTGTAAGGTTTCCGCCAAGGCATGCCCCGAGTGACAAACACCACCACAGAGGCAGCGTATAGTCAGCGCCCATAACGTTTCTGATTTCAAGAAGCATCGGAGTCATTGTTGCGGTATATGGAATGTTATCAATAACACCGCTTATGAACCCTGAAGCCCAGAGAATAATCATTGCCGTTGCAGCCTGAGAGCCTTCAGTCACGTTCAAAACCCATTTTGCCATCAGCGCAATTCCGCCTGAAGCTTCAAGTCCGCCGATTATGATGAATAAACCGATGAAGAAGAAAATAGTGTTCCATTCAACATCGCTCAAAATGTCTTTCGGCTTTTCAAACAAAAGCAGGAAGCTGGCACCGAGCATTGCGGTTACACAGGTTTCAATATGAGTAACATCATGAAGGACAAATCCTAAAATAACAAGTACAAGCACAATTCCGCTTCTTATCATCAAAGGATAATCCGTAATAGTCTTTGAATTATCAAGGTTTGCAACCTCAGCCATTCTTTCAGGAGTTGTGTGAAGGTCTTTTTTGAAGAACAGCCACAAAATCGCAAGAACCGCAATCATAATAACAACAATAATCGGAGTTAATTCATTCACAAAATCCATAAATGAAAGTCCGGCTGCACTTCCGATAATAATGTTCGGCGGGTCGCCGATTAAAGTAGCTGTTCCGCCAATATTAGACGCAAAAATTTCCGTCATAAGGTACGGAACCGGGTTGATGTCAAGTTTGTCTGCAATAAAGAACGTTACTGGCATAATTAAGATAACGGTTGTAACGTTATCAAGAAATGCCGATGCAAATGCAGTAAATGCGCCCAATGCAATCAAAACTCCGACCGGATGCCCTTTTGTGAGTTTCAAAAGCTGGTTTGCAATCCAGTTAAACATACCGCTTCTTGTCGCAATGCTTACGATAATCATCATTGAAACAAGTAAGAAAATTACGTTGAAATCAACGAAATTGATAAAATAATGCGGATCAAGCCCGCCATCAAGTGTTTTTGTTTGGCTTACGAGTCCCAAAAGTATAGTTATTGCAGCACCTAAAAGTGCAATTGTAACTTTAGGGATTTTTTCTAATGCGATAAACACGTAAGCAACAAGCAAGATACCGGCAGAAATTCCAACACAGTGAGCCTGCACGATATTGTGTAAAAATTCCATTTTTACCTCCCTCTATTTTGTGACTTATACAGGCTTATCGTAATACAAACATGCTTAAATGTAAAAAGTATGGAAAGAAAATAATTCAAATTTTTACATAAATTTTTGGGAGTTATCTAAGCCACAATTTCCATGTTTTTAAGAGCAAGCATGGAGGTAATATTGCTGATATCACCAGAGGTAAATCTGAATTTTAATTTTTCGTCGGGTTGTTTTTTATAAAGATAGGAAGATGTCATAACAAGTACTTTCACAGCATCAATAACATTCATGTCTGACAGATCTATTGCAATATCGCTAATTTCGGATTTAGCAATAATTTTTCTGACTTCTTTTACTGCAAGATTCGGGTTAGAGGAATTAAGATATAATAAATTTTTAAAATTGTTTTTTTTCATATTTAAGTTGTCGGAAATTATTAAAAATATTTTAGAAAAATAGTTTGATTTAATACATTTATATGATATTTATTGTATAATTTGAGAGGAAAGATAAATGAAAGGTTAGGATATGGGTATAGCTGATGCTGCCGGCATTAACGAACTTGCAAAAGAGGTTTTGACAATAGAAGCAAATTCAATATTGAGATTAAAAAATAATATTGGAGAAGAGTTTGATAAAGCAGTAGAATATCTTTATAATTGCAAAGGTAGAGTAATAATTACCGGCATGGGGAAATCAGGGCTTATCGGTAGAAAAATTGCAGCAACTTTGACTTCTACAGGAACCCCTTCATATTTTCTGCATCCGGCAGAAAGCACCCATGGCGATTCCGGAATAATTACAAGAAATGATGTTGTTATCGCAATTTCAAATAGCGGAGAAACTCAAGAATTATTAAATCTTCTTCCTTTGATTAAACGTTTCGGGGTAACAATGATTGGAATGACAGGAAATTTAAATTCCACATTATCCCACGCAAGTGATGTAACATTGGATATTTCAGTAGAAAGAGAGGCTTGCCCTCTTAATAAAGCTCCTACAGCAAGTACGACAGCAACTCTTGCAATGGGAGATGCACTGGCAGTTTGTCTTTTAAAGAAAAGAGGTTTTACGGAAGAAGACTTTTTGATATTTCACCCCTCGGGGGCTTTGGGTAAAGGTTTTCTTTACAAAGTCAGAGATCTTATGTTGTCAGATAAAGATAAGCTTCCGATAGCTTATGAAGATGATAAATTTATTGATGTAATTGAATTAATTACAAAATTTAAGCTTGGAATGGCAATGATTATAGATAAAAATGGTATTCTAAAAGGTGTTATGACCGATGGTGATATCAGAAGAACCATACTTAAATATCACGATACTTCAGAGCTTGTAATAAAGGATGTAATGACAGTAAATCCAAAATGTATTTCTGAAGATTCGTATGGCGCAAGTGCTCTTAATTTGATGGAAAAATATTCGATTACTGCATTGGCGGTAGTGGATGAATGCTTGAAGCCAATAGGAGTTATACATATTCACGATTTATTGAAAGCAGGGGTTGCGTAAAAGATGAATGATCATGATTTGAGAGCTTCAAAAATAAAACTTGTAGCCTTTGATGTTGATGGGGTAATGACTGACGGAAGTATTACTTATGATGAAAACGGTGTTGAATATAAAACTTTTAACGCAAAAGATGGACAGGGGATTACGATGCTGAATAATGCAGGAATAATAACTGCAATAATTACAGCTCGAAACAATGGAACTGTTCAGCATAGAGCAGAAAATTTAAAATTTAAAGAAATTCACCAAGGTTCAAAAAATAAAATCGAAACTTTAAATGGAATTTTGCAAAAATATAATTTTACGCTCGAAGAAACTGCATATATGGGGGATGATCTTCCGGATCTTTGTATATTAGAAAAAGTGGGATTAGGGGGGTGTCCGTCTGATGCTGTTGAAGAAGTTAAAAATGTAGCGCATTTTATATCTTCAAAAAACGGCGGACGTGGTGCAGTCAGAGAGTTTTGTGAATTAATAATAAAAAATCAAAAATAAATAAGAAGGGAACAGAAATTATGTACGAAATAAAAACACAAGCGTTTTTTTCCGCAGCGCATCATCTTTTAAATTACGACGGAGAATGCGAAAATCAGCATGGACACAATTGGATGGTAGAGGCTTATGTAAAAGGCGACATGCTTGATAAAAGCAATATTCTCATTGATTATAAAGTTTTAAAAAAAGAACTTAATGCGGTTTTAGACATGCTTGATCACAAAGATGTAAATGAACTTCCCGAATTTCAAGGTGAAAGTCCTTCTTCAGAAATGATAGCTGCATTTATTTACGGAAAACTGAAAGAAAGAATTGTACAGTTAAGCAAGATTTCAGTATGGGAAACACAGACATCATGCGCAAGCTATTATGAAGAGGAGTAGAAAAAGAAAATGAATTTAATACAAGCAATATTAATGGGAGTAGTCCAAGGGCTAAGTGAATTTTTGCCGATTTCAAGTTCGGCGCATTTGGTTTTTTCGTCGAATTTTTATAAAGTCATAAACAGTGTACCGCCTCAGTCGGTTAATTTAAGTGAAGAAGTATTTTTCGATATAATGGTTCATTTGGGGACTCTAATTGCGGTATTAATATTTTTCAGAAAAGATATTTTAAATATTATAAAAGCTATGCTAAGAGCCATAAAGACAAGGGATTGGTCAGAAAAAGAGGCAAAACTCGGGCTCTATATAATTGCAGGAACATTTATAACAATAATTTTAGCATTGCCATTGAATGAAGTTGCAAAGAATTTAGTTTCAGAGCCCGGGATAGTCGGAATTTTACTATTTATAACAGGATTTGTTCTTTTAGGAAGTGAATATATGTCAAAACATTTTACTGCCAAAAAAGAAAATGTGGATTTAAAGACTTCAATTTTAATCGGATTGGCACAAGGTTTGGCTGCACTTCCTGGATTTTCAAGATCAGGATGGACAATTGCAACAGGATTATTTTTCGGACTTGATAGAACGACAGCAGCAAGATATTCTTTTTTGCTTAGTATTCCGATAATTTTAGGAGCCTCTCTTGTTTATCCGTTTTTAAAAATAGATATTCATGAAGCTGTTACCTTCAACTGGTTGGCAATAATTTGCGGAACTATTGTTTCCGGAATTGTCGGATATTTATGTATAAAATATTTTATGAAATTTATATCAAAATTTTCACTTGCAATATTTGGGTGGTATTGTTTATTAGCCGGAATTGGGACATTTGTTTTCTTCAGTTTTTATGTGTAAAAATTTTGTAAAAAAATGTAAATTCAGTTATTGAAAATGACAAAAATATTCCTTTAGGGATATTAATATATTGAATAAGTTTGTGTGGAGTAATGATGATTTTACCAGTAAATAATATAAATCATAAGCCGTATTTTACTGCGGACACAAATAACGACAAAGAATATAATCACGACACATTATTGCCCAATAACCTATCGACTCGCATGCGAATAGGAATGGACAAGTTTACAAATGCAATTACACTGTATCCGGCAAAGGGTTTAAAAGGAAATAGAAACTCCAATTTTTATGAGTTTTTAACGATGGGTCAAGTACCTTATCTAATTGGCAGTATAATGCTAATGACCGTTTTTAATGCAGCAAACAAACATTACTCACTATTTGATAAACAAAATGCAAATGCAATTGGCAGAAAAATGGCTCTAGGTGTTGTTATGTATGGTGTAATGAAAGAGTTATCAAAACCTTTGATAACTAAACCTGTAAAATGGATAACCGGTGTTGATACAGAACAGCCTTACGCAAAAGTAAATTATGAACTTCCTGATGATATTTATGATACAGATATAACAAGTATTGAATATCATAAAGTATTTGAAAGTGCAGATTTTTCGAGATGGGATCTTCTTTATATGTCTCCAAAGAGCGGTAAGCCAAGGAACTATAGATATGATAAAATAGCTAAAAAATTGGGTATGGGAACAAACCTAAAAGATTCAGATCAGGAAGTAAAACCAAGAATTAAAGAGATAGCTGAAAAAACAAGCGCAGCCAAAAGTATAACATCATATTTGTGGGCAGCAGCAGGTGTCGCATTAGCGTTCCAAAAGCCTTGGGAAAAATATTTTAATGTGGCAACGTTAAAATTCTGGGATTTCAAAAAATTTGGACATTCTATGAAAATATTTGGTGAATCGCTAAAAGAAAGTGCAAAAGATTTATACTTTGGAAAAAATTCGAAATACAAACATGCTGGTAAAATAATGATATTTACTCCTCTTGCAGCAACAGTATTGGGAGTGCTAAATGTAATGTCAAGTTCTCACAAACCTTCTAAACTTGACAGTGCAGACATAATTGAGAAGGAAAGAAAGTACGTGGTGAACTAATATGCAAACAAATTTAATTCAAAACTTCGTACATAAAACAAATAATCAGCCTCAGCAGCAGAATAAAAAGGCCCCGGATTTTGATATTCATCATGAATTAGCAAATAAAGAGTTTGTAAAACCGCTAAAAGCAAGTGGTAAACTGGTAAAAGGTAATATATTTAATGCACCTGTAATCATGGCAAAAGATTTTGCCTATGATATTAAGTCTCTTAAAAATGGGTTAAATGGAGATGCAGACGATCATCAGCTGGGTAAAATTAATGATATAGGTATGAAACTTGGCGGGTTGGCAATTGCAGGATATCTGTATACCAAAAGACAAAGCCCAATGACAAAAGCAATGGAATTTGTTGGATTAGGTTCATTTTTTGCATCAATGGCATTATGGCCCAAGATTGCGATACAACTTCCATCATACTTAATACATGGTTTTAATGTTCAGCAGCAGTATGAGGATAGTTTTGGACGTAAAAAACCGTTTTTCCAAGATCCTCAGTTTTTAGCGTGGGACGCTTACAGTGATGAAAAAATTAATAAAATCGGCGACTGGATGGGTGTTCCAAAAAATATTCCGAATAGAAAAGAGTTTATTCAACAGAAAATGCAAAAAGTTGCAATTCAGGATAATACATTGTGGATGTTGACTGCCGGATTTGCAACACCTATTATGAGTGCTTTGATCTGTAATAGTTTGGAAAAGCCGATAGAGAAATTCTTGGGACAAATAAATAACAAGAAAAATAACAAAGACATTTCAAACTTGGAAGATTTGGCCAAAAGCTTGCAGACAAATACAATAAATAAGAAAGTTAATAATCTCATTTCAATAAATCAAAATAAAGTATTAACTGATGATTTAATAAACGAGCTTGGCGGTGCATTGACATCAGGTTTTGAACCTCAGGTTAAAAACGCAGTTACAAGGGATTTGAAGCAGTTATTAAGAGCTGATATGTATATGATTAATGAAAATACTCTTAATGCAATAGTAAGAAATGCCGAAACTGCATTGTTAGATGCCGGAATGGATAAAGAAACCATACAAAACTTTATTCCGTCATATAATGAATTGATGCAAAGTTTTGATAAAGATAAGGGCTTTTTCAAAAATGCATATCGTGAAGATAAGTTAGATAATATATTTACTGTTTATAATCAATTACTAAAAGAAAAAATTAAGACATACCAAGAATCAGCAGTTAAAACTCCTGCGCAAAGGATGAAAGTTTTAAAACAGTCAGACTTGGTAACTCGCAGATTGATTCGTCCGGAAATAGAAAGTAACCCTATAATGCTAGCCTTAAAGCAAGAGCGTTATGCTGTACTTGATCATAACAATCAAAAAATTGTAAAAAGTATAGCAGAAGCATTCAATTCATTAAGAACGAATTTGGATGCGGCAGAACTTTTTGTTCAAAAACAATTGGGATGTGTTCCGGAAACCACAATTGCAAATTACTGGAATGACACAATAACAACATTTGTTAAAGGCTTAAATCTTTCACCAAAACAGATTGAGCGAATTAAGAATGACAGAATGTTTGCGACAGAATATCTAAGAAGTGCATTTGATGATATAGCATCGGATAAGAAACGCTATAACGAGTTTATGACAAGCTTTATTAATCAATTTGCTCAGTTGGATAAAGTTGTTAAACCGTCTGATACCAGAGAAACAATGTATTCAACAGCAGAAGTTTCGAAGTTTGAAAAATTCATAGATAAAGTATTTAGTGAATTTAATGTTAAACTTACATCTATCCCAGGATTTAGTCCGGAGTCAATGGAGTTTACTTTAAGTAGTTTGATTGGTGTTGGTGACAAAGCTTACGAACACAAAAATACAAGAGGTTCATTTGTAGAATTCTATAAGAATATTTCAGATAATAGAATTTCAGAAATTAAGAGTTCATTCTTCAGGATAATAAATACGCTGGATTTACATAGAAGACTTGCTTATGGAGATGCAAAATATTATCAAGCTTTGCATAGTGAACTACCAAGAGAATTAAAGGAAGAAATAGTAGAGCTATCAAAAATAACAGGCATAGCAGGTCATACATCAGATTATTTAACAAAATTCTATCATAGAGTAAATCCGAATGTAAATTTGATGGATTATAGTCCAATTCAAGTAAGAAACGGTCGTCTGGTATACAAATATGTAAATAAACCAACTTTGAAAAATAAAGTTGATACTCCTCAAGATGCACGTTTATTCCAGGAAGCAATGCGATTAAGTTTTGAAAATGAAATTCTTCCGGAAACAGAAAAAGCATTTGGTTCTAACCGCAAGATTTTCGAAGAATTTAACAAATATCGTCGAATGTTCTTAAAAGATATTGGAAATGCAAACTATTTTGAATATGTTTACAGAATAGTCAACGGAAGTGGTTCAGATGCATCAGATAACAAGATATTTAACGAAGTAGGCGCAGCAACCGACGAAGTTTTATATAATTATTGCAAACGAGCATCAAATACAAATAAATGGATAAAAATGTTTGCAACAGCAGGCGCTGCACTATTAGGTGTAACAGTATTAGCACAGTTCTTCTTTGGAAGAATGCAAACACCAAAACCTACTCCGGTAGAGAAGGATAAACAATATGCTTAATGTAACAAACTTATTAACACAAAGATTAAATAAAATAGCTCCCTCTCAAGAAAATGAAGGGGCAAAAGAGCCTGTAATGACAAAGCCTCAGGCTCAAATGCAATCAGGTTTAATATCAGCATATTTGGATAATTTGGCAAGAATTAATGCTCCAAAAGTAGAGCAAACAAAGAAAATTGAGCAGGCTTCAAAAGCTGATAAAGTTGAATATCATAATGATTTGAAAACCTTATTTAATAATAATGAAGCAAAGATTTTGGCAATAGTTCCAAGATTGTTTAATGCAAAAGATACTAACGGAAATGAGTATATAGATGGCAATGAGCAGCATGGAACTTTCAAAAATGCAATAGAAAGACTGGATGAGATAAAAGAAGGCGGATATAATACGCTTCACATATTGCCGATAAACACCCCCGGAAAAGTTAAGGCTATGGGGACTGCCGGATCTGTATATTCACCGAAAGATCTTTTAGAAATAGATCCGATGCTTCTTGATCCGGATGATCCAAGAACGCCGATTGAACAGTTTAAGGAATTTACCGATGAATGCCACAAAAGAGGTATCAGGGTAATGCTTGATCTTCCAAGTTGTGCTTCTTATGAGATGTTTCTTACAAGACCGGAATTAATGGCAAAAGAGCGTGACGGACTTGCTAAGACGCCGCAAGGATGGAACGATATCAGAATGTTCCAGCCTTGGGAAGACGAAGGTAAAAGAACATTAAATCCAAAACTTCTTGAAATTCATAAGCAGTTTGTTGATTTGTGTATAGATGCTGGTGTTGACGGTATAAGAGCAGATGTTAGCCGTGCAAAACCTGTTGAGTTTTGGGATTTAATTACCACTTATTCAAAAATGCGAGATCCGGAATTTGGCTGGCTAGCAGAAACTTATACTTATGAGGATGCCTCTCCGCAAGCAAATATGCCGTTTGACAGGCCAGAAGATGCTCTAAGAGCTGGTTTTGATATGATTTACGGTCAATACCACATATTCCACGAATGGCATAATGCATCGACATTTATGAATTATGTAAAAGATATGCTGGATATGTCATACAGAGTAGGTAAAGAAAAATCTTTAATAGGGTCTTTTGCTACTCACGATGATATTTCTCCAATGTTCCATGGCGGAGTTGATTATTGCAATTTGACAACCGGTTTACAAGTGACTTTACCGATGTTAAATCCTTACTTTATTGACGGATTTGATTCAGGAGATTTTTATGATTACAAGTACGCAGATAAATACAACCCGATAACTTATACAGATAACCATGAGATGACTGTTCACCACGGAAAACTTGATATATTTAATCTTTCAAGAAAGCCGGGCGGCAATCATCCTGAAATAGGTCAGTTCCGTACAAAAGCTTTTGAAGCACGTGATAAATACAAAGATGTTATAACAAAAGGTTCATTTATAGAGCTTAACAAAGAAGGCGATACGAATGATCAAATAATAGCTTACGCAAGACATTATAACGGTAAAACACTTCTTGTAATAGCAAATAAAAATATAGACAGAGAAGTTGCAGGAGTGGTGAAAGTTCCGACATTGAAAGCTAATCAGGAATTAAATAATATACTGCCTTCTTACGGTAAAGAAAGTATTTTGCAGGCATCAGACGGAGAAGTTAGAGTTGATTTGGGACCTGCAAGAATTCATGTTTTCGAAATTGATACTCCGGAAATAGAAAAATATACTGATAAAGTCTACAGACAGAATCTATAGGCACATTAAATAAACCAGAAAAGAGTACAACCTTATTTACAGGTTGTATTTCTTTGCGATTTAAAAAAATGTTTGTTTAAAAACTTTGTTTGTTTTAGAATGAGGACAGAGGATTTATAATATGTTACAAGAATTTTTATTTTCAAAGATACACAGAGCCACAGTTACCGATGCAAATTTAAACTATGTCGGTTCAATAACAATAGATGAAACTTTAATGAAAGCTTCAAATATAAGAGAATGGCAAAAAGTAGATATCTTGGATGTTAATAACGGCGAAAGATTTCAGACATACGTAATTAAAGGAAAACCTGATTCCGGTTGTATTTGCTTAAACGGTGCAGCTGCAAGAAAAGTTCAGCCGGGAGACAAGGTTATTATAGTATCTTACGCAAGCCTTACCCCTGATGAAATCAAAACTCACAAACCGACTGTTGTTATGGTGGATGACAAAAATAAGATTACTGAAATTCATTAAACATCAATTGATTTGTAAAATTTATATATAATTTTTAAAAGCTTTTGGTTTTCATCAAGAGCTTTTATTAATTCCTGCTTCATTTCGTCTGGAGAAATTTCGTCAAAATAATAGAATTCCCATGGCTTGGCATCAAGAACTTCCGACAATTTTTGCAGGGTTTCAATAGAGGGCGCGTATTTGCCTGTTTCTATATTACTCATACTCGGAACTTCAATTCCGATTAACTCAGCAAGTTTTTCCTGAGTCAACTTTTGTCTTTTTCTAATTTTTTGAATTTGTCTGCCTAATGATTTTTTAAGCTCTTGCATTAAAAACCTCCGATATAATTATGGGAGTATTTTAAATATTTTTTAATTATGTCAGTAATTAATTTTTTATTGACAATTAATGTTAAACATTATAGTATTTAATTAACAACATTAATTTTTAAGGGGAATATAATGTTTAAAATTATAAAAGGCTTTACGATGGCGGAAGTTCTAATTACTCTCGGGATTTTGGGAGTTGTAATCGCAATGACTCTGCCTGCGCTAATAAACAAATATCAGGAAGTGCAGTTTAAAAGCGCATATAAAAAGGCTTATGCAGATTTGTCAAATGCATTTGCATCCGGTTTTATTAATCAGGAATTTACAAGAACAGCTAAATATGAAATAGCCGCAACAAAGGAAGAATTTAATTTTATGAAAAATAAATTTAAAATATTAATAGATTGTGAAAATAAAGACATTTACCGCTGCTGGAAAAAAGGAGACACCGTTTGCGGCGGAAGCTGTTCATCCGGCGACAGTAACAGCGGAATAGACCTTGAGAACGGTTTACCTGCTGATAACGGTAAAAGTTTTTGTTTCATTGACGGCTCGGGCAGAAGCTGGTGTTCATACTCAGATAGTGAAAATATCTATATTGTTGACACAAACGGATTTTCAAATCCAAACAGATTTGGAAAAGACAGATGGATGTTTACGTTTGCCGATGCTAACAATTCCAGAATTTCACAAGGGGTAAAATACAAAAAAGTAATACCTTATTATCTGCAGGATATACTTACCCAGTCTGCATTTTGTAAATATCCGCCATGCTATTATGAAAGCTGGCTGTTAAGATAACAAACAGGCGCCCGCCTGCGGGCGGGCGCCTGTTATATTCTGTACAGGTATAAAAAATCCTCCGGTTAAAGCCTAATCTATTATCTGTAATTTGTAAACTGAAGCGGGTAATCATATTTTTCTTCGTTAGAGCGAAGCATTCTGATTACCTCCTGCAAGTCGTCTTTGTCTTTGCCTGAAACTCTCACCGAATCCCCCTGAATTGATGCTTGAACTTTCTTTTTCATATCTTTAATATCAGATGTAATTTTCTTTGCAAGCTCTTGAGTCAAACCTTTTTTAAGATTAAAAACTTGTCTTACGTTTCCGCCAAGTGCGTTTTCGATGCTTTGCGGATCAAGGATTTTTATGCTCAGATTTCTTTTTACAAGTTTTGATTGCAAAATATCGTAAATGTTTCTTAATTTCATTTCGTCATTGGTTGTGATAGTAATTGATTTATCTGCATCAAGTGTTACGTCGGAATTTGAGTTTTTTAAATCAAATCTTGAAGAAATTTCACGTTTAACCTGATCAACAGCGTTAACAAGTTCTTGTTTGTCGAATTCTGATACAATATCAAAACTGCAATCTTTTGCCATGATAACCCCCTTTATAATTTTTTGTACTTTAATAATATTTGTAATTCTAGCACAAAAAATGCGAATAATGAATTATCCGCATTTAGTTTTCGGGTTGCATATTTCTATAATCTTTACGGCGTTGGTGATGCCGGTGGTTTTGGTGTTGATTTAAACAGTCCGCTAAACCAATTTTTCACCCCTGATGCTTGCTTTGACAGCCAGCTGAAAGCGCCTTTTTGTTTCAAAACTACTGCACCGCCAAGTGCTAATAGCACCAGTCCTATTTTTTTTAATGTACCTGCTTCTTTTATATTTCGTTTTTTTAGAACAACTTCATCTCGAGTAAGTTCTCTTGGCATTCTAATCCCGCCCAGAAAATTTGTGTAATAGCCGAAGCCAAACCCCGGTAGCATCCCCATATTGGGATCTCTGAGGTCCTTGTACATTATCGGCATTTGAAAATCATCTGTTACTGACGGCATTGTTTTCTCCGTTTCTGAAGTTTATTTGTTAATGTTTGCTTTTGTTAAGCTGCATTTTCTGGGTTGAGTTTTTTAAGTAATGCTTTTAAAGAAATTGTTTTTCTGGAATTTTCATTTTTAGGTTCTGTTAAGTTTTCTTGAATGTTTTCTTCCTGTAAAACTGGTAAATTGCATAGAGAACAATCTCCCAGATTTTGGCATGCTAAATTTTCAGCATAATAATTTCCCTTAGAATTCATATTTTTACTCCATAATTTTACCCTGCATATATATAAAGTATTTTTTTATTAATTAATTGCTTAATATAAGGATACTTTATTACAATTTGTAACAAAATACATCAAACATATCTAGAATATTGATATAAAAAATTATAAAATATCTCAAATAGTAGTAAAAGGAAAAAATATGCAGGATTTTAGCGATATAAAAGAGTTTAAAAGCAATTTTTATGAAAAATATCATACTGTTTTAGTCCCGATTATTGAAAAAATGGAAAATACAAGAAGATGGTATTTGTTTGGGGCAATTTTATGGGCAATAATTTTTGCAGGGGGAGGAATTGCTTACATATGGTTCGTCATAAAATTTAATGTTGACCGTACAGAGTTTTTATCTGGTTTTGCGATGATTGCTTTTGGGCTTTTCTTTGGATATTATATGTGCAAAAAAGATTTTGAAAGTAAACTCAAATCAAAAATTATGCATATTGTTACATCCTGTTTTGGGAATATGGTCTGGAGTACAGGTTATTATCCTTTAAAAAAAGCTGAAAAGTTTGTAGAAGCTGGACTATTTCCCTCTTTTTCAAAGATGTATGTTGATGAAAGATTTGCCGGAACTTATAAAGGCGTTCCTATTGATATTGTTGAAGCTAGCTATAGTTCTTCAGACAAATATATACCTGTTTTTGATGGACTTTGCATAAAACTTGATATGAATAAAAATTTCAAAGGGCATACCATATTGATGGAAGATACTATATTGCATACATCTCCACGTTCTCACCTGCGTCATACTGAATTGGAAGACGTTAATTTTGAAAAAAGATACGATGTTTTTACTGATGATGAAATAGAAGCAAGATACATTCTAACTCCCACGTTTATGGAAAAACTTACAGGGATTAAAATGGCATTTTACTGCAAATCTATTCGTTGTGCGTTTTATCAGGGAGAAATTTTAATTGCTATGAAACCTACAACAGACCTTTTTTCAATCGGAAGTCTTTTTAGACCTGTTGTAGATACAAGACAATTTCAAAATCTTTGTAACCAATTTTGCTCAGTTCTAAGTCTGATTGATTATCTAAAACTCAATGAGCAAGCAATATTATAAAATCTAAAAGTTGAATTTAAAAACCCGCTCAGTTTTTCTGAACGGGTTTTATTTAAATATTAAATATATAAGCCTACTTAGCTGCTTTAACTGCTTCAAATACTACTGAAAAAGCTTCAGGATCTCTTACTGCCATATCAGCAAGCATTTTTCTGTTTACGATAATATTTGCTTTTTTGCAAGCATTAACAAATCTAGAGTAGCTCATTCCGCGTTCTCTAACTGCAGCGTTAATTCTTACAATCCACAATCTGCGCATATTACGTTTAGTAGCGCGTCTGTCACGGTAAGCATATTTTAATGCTTTCATAACAGCTATGTTAGCTACTTTAAAAATTCTGCTTCTTGCGCCGATGAAGCCTTTAGCAAGTTTTAATATTTTTTTATGTCTTTTACGACTTACATTACCACGTTTTACTCTCATTGTTTGCTCCTATCTTGAATACTTCTTGTATGGTAACTCATGAGATACCAATTTAATCTGTGCATCTGAAATTGCTTCAACCTTGAAAAGTCTGCGTTTTCTAGCTGAAGATTTGTGTTGGAGCAAGTGGCCTATACCTGCTTTTCTTCTTGTAATTTTGCCTGTTGCTGTCACTTTGTAGCGTTTAGCAGCAGATCTGTGTGTTTTCATTTTTGGCATTTTCTTCTCCTTTTTATTTGGTTAAGTACTAAAAAGTTTTAGGCATACCAAAGCCATAAAACTTTCGGCATCTTTGATTCTAATACAGATGATTTTAATTTGCAAGTGATTGTAAATATTGTAAACCTATATGCTCATCTTAAAACCGGAGAAAGCTTCTTTTACAGGAACGTATTTAGAGAGTATAATTTTTGCTC
This sequence comes from Candidatus Gastranaerophilales bacterium, assembly GCA_944326525.1. Taxonomy (GTDB): domain Bacteria; phylum Cyanobacteriota; class Vampirovibrionia; order Gastranaerophilales; family Gastranaerophilaceae; genus Scatenecus. The sequence goes on along the minus strand of CALVEG010000002.1, from coordinate 81,568 downwards.
TTAAATCACAGCAGTGGCAAGGGTAAATCATCTGTACCCCTTGACGCTGTAAGTAAACTCCAAGCTTCTTAACTTCATTATCTGTTTTGGCAAGCAGGTGAACCCCGCCGATTATGGCATAAATTTTATGCTGATTTGTAACTTTTTTTGCATATTCAACAATATTTACAAGCCCTGCGTGCGAGCAGCCTGAAATTATTACAAGTCCTTTGGGGGATGTATATACAAGCGCTGATTCATCCGGATCTTCACTGCTCTCTGAAACAGGAAATTCGCCTAAGTAAATCAGATTATTAGTTATATGGTAGGGCTCTTTCGTGTATGTTATTTCAAATAAGTCGCTTATTGAATTTTCGTCCCCAGGAAAACCAATATTTTCAAAGTTTTCATCATAATGCGGCTGAAAAACATACGGATGTACAATAAGCCTTTTATTATTTATTACAAATCCGACTTTCAGAAGCTTCTTATACAAATTCTGAAGCCATAAAAAACCGCCTGTATGATCATTATGACTGTGAGAAAGAACAATATCAGTCACATCACCCAGGTCAATATTCATATGATATGCATTCTTGATAAATACATCACTGTATCCGCAGTCAAAAAGCACCTTGTGATAGTCATCTTCAATCAGGATTGAAAGCCCGAACTCTCCAAGTAAATCATAATCTTTCTGGGTATTATTGTCTACTAATACTGTTAATTCCATATTTTTTAGTGTAATATATTTTGAAAAATTTGTAAATAGCTTTAAATACTTCACTTAGAGGATTTAGGCAAATTCACTAACTAATAAAACCTCTGAACAACCGGATAGTTTACGCCTGACGTGAAGGAACGTTCGGTCAGCCTTACCCCGAGGCAGCACTGTTTGCGCTTAAATTGCGCGCGGTAAATCTTTTTAATTGTACTGTCAACAAGTGATTTATCATATTTTTTATAAATTTCTTCTTTTGATTTTAATTGTTCCACGTACATTTCTATAATATCGTCCAAAATTGCGTATTCAGGCAAGCTGTCTTGGTCTTTTTGATTTGGTCGTAATTCTGCGGAGGGGGCTTTATCTATAATGGTTTGAGGTATAATTTCGCCATTTCTGTTTATGTAGTTAGAAAGTTTGTATACGTTTGTTTTGGTTAAATCGCAAATAAGATTGTATCCGCCAGCCAAATCTCCGTATAGGGTACCATAACCCATTGCTGCTTCTGATTTGTTGCCGGTCGAAAGAAGAAGCGCGCCGTCACGGTTTGAGAAAAACATTAAAATTAATGCTCTAAGTCTTGCCTGAAGATTTTCTTCTGCAAGATCATGAAGTCTTTCGTGGGCAATTTTTTCCATAAAGTTGTCAAAAAGCGGTGTTATTGAATGCTTTACAGTTTTTATTCCGAGGTTTTGTGCCAATTCAATAGAATCTGTTACGCTTCCGTCTGAGGAAAACATGCTTGGCATTAAAATTCCCGATACATTTTCTGAACCCAGTGCTTTTACGGCAAGTGCTGCTGTTAAGGCGCTGTCTATCCCGCCGGAAAGTCCTAATATTACCCGCTTAAATCCTGTGTTTTCACAGTATTCTTTGAGTGCAAATGTCGTAACTTTATAAATATTTTCTTCAAAATTCTCTTTTTGGTATTCAGTTGAGGTTGTAAAATCTATAATTTTTACTTCTTCTTCGCATATCGGTGATTGCCAAACAACTTGGTTTTCTTTGTTTTTGACAAAGCTTCCGCCTGCATAAATACTTTCATCTGACATTCCTATTGCATTTATGTATACAAAATCCGTTTTTACGCTTATATCTTCTACAAATTCATCGTAAGTTTTCATTACGAAATACTTGTTTCTCGTTAAAATATAAAGGTCACAGATTATATCATCATAAAAAGTTTCTGATACATAAATCTTTTTCCCGCAATGTTCAAAGGTTTCAACCTCTTCCACATCACCGTCTTTAATTAAAATATTTCCGATTAAAACTGCTTTAGAATATTCTTTTTCGGCTATTTTTTCATACATTTCTTCTTCTTTTTTAATGCAGTCCTCGTCATAGTCTAAGTCCTTTGCGCCAGTGTCTTTCAGAAGCGCTGACGGAAATATGATTAAGTCACAGTCTGTATTTTCTATTGTTTCGGTTATGTTTTTATAATTAAAATCGAAATCTGCTGTTTTTAACTTTATTTGTGCTATTGCGGTTTTCATAATATTTCTCCTAGTCGTCCAATTTTAAATAATTTACTTTCTCCCAGCTTAAATCAAGATATTTGATTTTCGAATCCACAAGCTGAACTTGCGGAAGAATTGACGGGATTCTTTTTATTCTTTCATAAACATTTTCATCCAATCTTCCAAGACGGATGTTTACGGATTTGATTTTCACATAAACATCTTCAGGATTTCTCAAGTCCAGATATTCAACAGGTTCTTTTGAATATACAGATACGTATTTTGCTATTTTTTCAAGCCGTTGAAGCTTTTTCAAATCCCATTTTGTATAATCGTCACCCTTGTTTCCGTATGAAAGGACAAGAAGTGTCTTATATCCGGCTTTCAGAGGAAGATATTCTCTGCCTATAAGTTTGCCGTCTTTTGTAAAGAAGGCAACCGGCGGAACCTTAACATCAGGTGAAATTGTCATAAAAGGTTCCCGTTCTCTTATAATTATCTGCAATCTTGCAGGAAAGGCATAACGCCTTATATATACTTCTTCAATCGGTGTAAATTCTAAAAGTTTTTTCTTTAAATTGTCTGTTTTTGCCATATATATCGGAACTTTTGGAACTTCGACCGTTTTTAGTGCCGTCATGATTTTTGAAGTAGAAACAATGCTGTTATTTAGTATTTCTATTGTTTTTCCGTCAGGTTTGGAGAAAACATCTTCCTTTAAATACCACTGAGGCATATCTGTTGAATAAACAAGCAAAGCTATTAACACAATGTTCATAACAAAACACATAAAAGAGCGAAAGGCATTTTTGCGTTTTCTGCCTTTTCTTATTTGGCGGCTTCGCTGCATTTTTTTTACAAGCCGTTTGCCGTCTGTTATGTCTGCTTCATTTGGTATGTAGTTGCTTCCGTCCATTGTGTTTTTGTTTTCCGATTACTTGTTTAATCCTGCGCTGTTTAGAATTAAAAGCACTAATTCGTCGTAATTTATATCCATTGCGGCTGATTGTGCCGGTAAGTCGCTTACAACAGTCATACCCGGGCTTGTGTTGATTTCAAGAAGATATGGAATATTGTCCTTCATCATAAAATCAATTCTTGCGACTCCGCTGCAACCTGCGGTTTCAAATGCTTTAACTGCCGCTTCTTTTACTTTTTTTGTTACGTCTGCATTAAGGCTTGTTGACGGAACGATAAAATCTGACATTCCGCTTGTGTATTTGGCTTCAAAATCGTACCATTCGTTTTTCGGACGAATTTCAAGGATTTCTGTTGCAAAAGCTTCTTTTTTTACGTTGCCGTCAGATGTTTTTACATCACGTTCAAGTACTCCGACTGTTACAAAAAATCCGTCTATAAATTCTTCGATTAAAACATCATCGTTAAATTCAATGGCTGTCTTGTAAGCAGCTTCAAGATCTTCTTTTTTCTCGACTTTTGTCATACCAAAGCTTGAACCTTCACTTACGGGTTTTACAAACAAAGGATATGTCAGATTTTTTGTTTTTTCAAAAAGGTCATCTCCTTTTTTTACGAAAGCTGATTTTGCCATAACTATGTCAGGGTTTGTTGAGAGAATTCTTTTTGTAAATTCTTTGTTCATACAAATTGCGCTCGACATAACTCCGCAGCCTGTGTAAGGAATTTTTAAAATTTCCAAAATCCCTTGAATACATCCGTCTTCGCCGTATTTGCCGTGAAGTGCATTGTAGGCATATTCATATTTGCCGCTTTTTAAAGTATTTGCAATATTGGTGTCTACTTCTACAAGTTCAGCATTTTCATAACCCAGTCTTTTTAAAGCTTCATAGCATCCTTTGCCGGAGCGTCTTGAAACTTCAGCTTCTGAGGACATTCCACCGCTAAGTACGGCTATTTTTGCTTTTTTATCTATTCTTGGAATAATATTTTGCATAATTCAACCTCTCTTTTATCTGTTCCGCCCAAAAATCTTACTTCGGGCTTCAATTTAATATTATACTTTTCTTTTACTGATTTTTGCATTTTTGCCATCAACTCCAGAATATCTGTTGATGTTGCATTGTTTTTGTTATCTATAAAATTTGCGTGACGCTCCCAAACTTTGGCTCCGTTTATACTGAATGTTTTTGCTCCAATGCTTTCAAGCAATCGGCCAGCGGAATCACCTTCGGGGTTTCTGAATACGCTTCCGCAATTGGGGGTTGCAAGGTTTGGTTGTTTCGCTTTTCTGAAATCCAAGTTTTCTTGCATTTTGGCTTTTATTGCTTCCGGAGTTGTTTTTTGAAGCTTAAATTTAGCCTTTAAAATAACAATATTTTCACTTTGGCATATTGAAGTGCGGTAAGAAAACTTCATATCCTCTTTTGTTAGAGTCATAAAGCCTTTTTCTTTACTCCAGCATAGTGCTTCAACAAAAATATCGCTGATTGATTGACCGTGAGCACCTGCGTTCATAAAAACTTCACCGCCGACGGTGCCTGGGAAGGCTATCATAAATTCAAGCCCGCTTAAACCTTCCTCTGCTGCTGCTTGCGATAATTTCGGCCCTTTAACTCCACAGTCAGCAGTTAAATATTCGTCTTTAAATGCGAAAGAAGACATCTTTGTTGTTAAAATAACTTCTCCGTCATATCCGTATGAAGACACAAGCGTGTTTGATAAATTCCCGAAAACTTTTGCGTTTGGAAATAAGCTCAAAGCTTCTTTAAATTCAGCTTCCGTTGTCGGAAAAATAACTTTTTTTATCTTCCCGCCGCATTTGAGTGATGTTAATTTTTTTACATCAAAATTTTCTTCAATTAACAGCATTTGCAAGCCCTTCGTTTAGAGCCAAAAGCTCTTTGCCCAGTGAAGTTATTGTTCCTGCGCCAAGTCCTATTACGATATCGCCGTTTTCCAGAAGCGGGAATAGGCCTTTGGCAACTGATTTAATGTCTCCGCTTATGTATTTGCAATTTATGTTGGTATGTTGTTTTAGTGCTTTTGCAAAGTTTTCTCCTGTAACACCATCAATTGGGTCTTCTGATGCTGCGTAAACATCCGTTATAATAACTTCATCAACACCTTCAAAGGCATCAAGAAAATCATTCCAAAGATTTTTAAGTCTTGTATAACGATGAGGTTGGAAAACCGCAATTACTCGCTTGTTTTTGAAGCTTTCCGCACAGGATAATGTCGCTTTAATTTCTGTCGGGTGGTGTGCGTAATCGTCATAAATAGAAATCCCGTCAAATTCCCCGACTTTCTGAAACCTTCTGCCCATTCCAGAAAATGTTACAAAATGTTTTTTTACTTTTTCAATATCAACTCCGGATTGGTGAAGGCTTGCTATTACTGCAAGTGAATTATAAACGTTGTGTCTTCCTTTTAAAATTATTGAAAGCGATGTTAAAAGTTCACCCTTGAAATAAACGTCAAATGTTGTGCAATCCTGATTAAATACAATGTTTTTTGCAGTGTAATCAGCATCATTTAAGCCAAATGTCATAACTTTATGCGCATGAAGTTGTTTTAAAACTTCGCAATCATTGTTAATTAAAACAATTGAATCTTCTTTTATGTTTGAAATGAACTTCTCAAATGTTGCAAGAAGTGACTTCATTCCGTCTTTATAAAAATCAAGATGATCAGGTTCAAGGTTATTAATCACGCAAATGTTTGGGGCATATTTAACTATTGTTCCGTCGCTTTCATCAAGTTCTGCAACAAAATATTTCCCGTTTGTTGATTGGGCGTTCACTCCCAATTCAGGTATGATTCCGCCAACTACAAATGAAGGTTCATAACCTGCCAAATCCAAAACATAAGATGCTAAACCGCTTGTCGTCGTTTTTCCGTGAGTTCCTGAAAATCCGATAAAAAATTTGTCCTGCATAGAAATTTCGGCAAGCAAATCTGATCTGTGGTATATCGTAAGCCCAAGTCTTTTGGCTTTCATAAGTTCAGGATTATCATCTCTTATTGCCGTACTTGCAACTACTACACAATCTTCAGGCAAGTTGCTTTCGTAATGTCCTATGAAAACTTTTGCTCCAAGTTTTCTTAATTTATCAATATATTTACTTTCTTTAATGTCTGAGCCTGATACTTCGCATCCGTTTTCCAACAGGTACTTTGCCAGACCGCTCATTCCTATTCCGCCTATTGCGATAAAATGATATTTCTTTTTCAAAGCTCTATCCCTATTTTGTCTAATGTTTTCTACTCTTACAATTATATTACATAAATTTCTTTAATGACTCAATATTAACCTTTTGTAAAAAAAATATTTTGATGTTAGCAATTTTTATTTTTGTACGTTTTATATTCAATGGAAAATAAAATGGTTATAGGCGCACTAAAATTATTAAAATTACCGCAACGCTTGATCTATAAGGCTGATGGCAAGTCTTCAACTCAGTGTAATATGTTCTCCACAAAGACGGGAGAATTTTTAGGGTTTATGCGAGTGAAAAAAGTTCTATTAAAAAATAGTGATTTTTATCCGATTACAAATCCAGTTTATTCGCTTTATATAAATAAGCTTGAAGCTTTTAAAAAAGGAGAGGGGGTCGGTTCTGATTTTATTAATTTCGCAAAATATTTAAGTAAAAAAAGCGGTGCGGAAGGCAGGCTTCATGTTGTCGCATACAATCCAAAGGAGCCTTGTTCTTCTCCTCAAAAATTTTACAGAAAACTTGGCTTTACCTGCAAAAAGCCTGAAGATACTAAAATAATTGATGAGGCTATCCAAAATAATACTAAAATCCCGTTTAAATTGAATCTAGGGATTATTATGTATCTTGAAAAGTTTAAATAAATTCAAAAAGTTATTCAATTGTATTTGCAAGCTTGAATAAATAATCGTCCCGTGCGCTTGTGTGAAATCCTGTCGGGATAAAGTTTTCTTTATATTTTTCGATTGCGTATCGGTCTGTCATTCCTGATATGTAATCTGTTACTATTCTTTCAATTCTTGATTCATCGCAAATGTTTTTGAGTTTTTCCGAATAAAGGAAAAATAGTTCTCGTATTACATTTCTGGCTTTATTTTCTTCCAGTTTGGCTGGAGAGTCCATATAAACATTCTCAAACATCCATTTGCGAAGTCGGGTTGTGTATTCCCAAGCCTCTTCACTCATTGAAACGGTCGGCTTGCCGATAGAATTATTTATAATTTCCGTAATCATTTTATTCAAACGCTGACTTTGAATTGATGAAAAATAATCTATGCAATCTTGCGGTAAATCGCTCTCTGAAATTATTCCTGCTCTGATTGAATCTTCGATGTCATGATTTATGTAGGCAATTTTATCAGCAAGTTGTACAATTTGTGCTTCCGGTGTATTTGGGGTGTAACCCCAGGTGTGAGTTAAAATTCCGTCTATCGTTTCTTCACATAGGTTCAATTTTTCTAAAATTTCTACAACTCGTACGCTTTGTATATTATGATGAAACCCGCCTTTTACAATTTCGTTTAAAACACCTTCTCCGCAGTGGCCGAATGGAGTATGGCCCAAGTCGTGACCAAGTGCTATTGCTTCTGTTAAATCTTCATTAAAATTCAGCGCTCTTGCTATCGTGCGTGCAATTTGCGATACTTCAAGAGTGTGTGTTAGACGGGTTCTGAAATGGTCATCAAAGGGGGATAAAAATACTTGCGTTTTATGTTTTAAACGTCGAAATGCTTTTGAATGAACTATCCTGTCCCTGTCCCTTTGAAAGCAGGTTCTTAATGGACATTCTTCTTCCTTTATTTTACGACCTTTTGATTGTGAGCTTTTGGTTGCATATTCGTTTAAAAAATTAAATTCTTTTTGTTCCAGTTTTTCTCGGATTGTTTTATTTTCGGTTGTAGTCATAAATCTTCTCTGTAATTCTACGTTGCTAGGGTATTATAGCAAAAACAGAATCTTTTATACTGCACCATTTGGTTTATTTTGCTTTGATGTCGTTGAAGGAAAATGTTTTTTTCTATATTCATCCAGCATTGAGCCTAATTTGCTGATTGCAAGACCTGAAATACCGCCATAGAGCATTGCTTTGCCGCCTGAAACTAAACTTGCTGAAAAATATAATGAGGTTGCGATTGCTCCTACTGCCGGAATTCCTGCTTTTAATAGAACGGTGTTTTGCTGGTCTTTGTTTTCAGCTTTTGATAATCCGACTCCTATTGCTCCAATTGCTGCTAAAATTGATAGTATGTCCGTCGGCGCTGAACCCATTGTCAAATCTCTTTCCATATCGAAGAAACTGTCGGTTTCTTTCTTTATTGCATCATCCAGATATTTCATGTTTCTTGTGCTTGCATTTTTTAGTTTTAGGTAATCTTCTCGTGGCAGTAATTTCTTGTATATAGTATAAATTTCTTGAAGTGCTCCTTTGCCGCTTTCGCCCATTATGCTTCCGACAACTTCAATATTTGTGTCAAGTTGTCTTATTGTTTCGGGATTGTAGCCGTATGTGCGGCTGTTTTCCTTTATGTTTGAAGATAATTTCTTCAATATTGTTGTTATTTCTTCATTTAGTTTGAGTCTGTCTGTGCTTTCTGTATTACCTGAAAGTTTTTTCCAGTCCTCAAGTTTCAATCGTAACTCTTTTATTATGTCACGTGAGGATTGGTCGCGTGTTTTTATAAATGAAGTTATATTATCTATTACGTCAACTGAGCTTTTGTAGATATCATCTATGTCACGGGTTATTATGTATCTTGAATTCATTGTGTCGTGAAGAAGTTTCATCTTTGGTGCTGCCAGTCTTTCTTCTGCTATAAATGTTTCGTATAGTTCTCGCCTTCTTAAATTATCTAAGTTGCCTGCGGTTTCTGACCAAACATCTTCGGTCAAATTTTTCATGTTATCTTTTATTCCGTTGTATCTGTTGTTACGTTCTCGTTGACCAAAGTTTTTGTTCCAAGTTCTACGAATTGTCGTCTTTAAATTTTCTATTTTATCAAGCCATTCGTTTACTGTCTTGCCTTCAATTTCTGTTGTTCCGTTATGGCTGTTCATTAATATTTTTTCATCGTAATCTTCAAAGATTTGGAATGTTGAATTAAGCTTGGTTTTCGCTTTGGCATAGGATTTGTTTACTGTGCGGATGCCAATTCTTTCATATACTTCGGTTATATTGTCGTGAATTTTTTGCGTAAATTTGTTTTGGTACATTAGTTTTTTAAACGAAATGTCTTTTACTGCCACAAAGTTATTAATGCTTTTGGCTTTTCCCATAAATGAGGCAAGTTTATTCAAGGTAAAGGTGTAAAATTCTTCCAGTTTCCCTACTTGTCCGCTTTTGCGTTGTTTGTTAAGTTTGACTTCAAGTTTTTGTGACCATTTTTCTATTGTTTTGTAGGCATTTTTAGGCAGTCCTCTCATTAAAAATAAAATTCCGATACCTGCTCCAAGCGCCGACATGGCTATTGTTTTGCCTAGGTGTCTTGTCTTTTTTTCCTCCTGTTTTTCTTTTGTAGTTGAATCAAAGCTGTCTTGCGCAGTATTTGGATTTTGTGTCATAAAATAGTATCCGTTAGAGTTTTTTTTAAACTCTGCAAACGGATTATTTATATTACCTGTTTTTACACTTGAAATTTCCGTCATAATACACTGCCTGTATTTATAAACGTTATTTTTAGCAGATTATTGCTCGTTTTAAAAGTAAAAGTAAACTTATGTTAAATTTAAAAAGAATAACAGTTTTAGTCAGTTAGTTCTTTTGTTATTTCAAGTGCGGCTTCAGTTGAGGAATTTTTATCAGATAACAAGGATTTTATGTTTTTTAGTTCTTCAATATAATTTTGTCTGTATGTGTTGTCGTAAAGTATTTTTTCAATTTCGTAAGTGATTTTTTCTACGTTTACGTCTTTTTGGATTATTTCAGGAACTATTATTTTGTTGGCGATTATATTTGGTAGCGATACCATTTTTATGCACCTTACAATCAAGTATATCAAATAGAAAAGCCAAGGTCCTCTATATGCTATTATCATTGGAGTTTCATATAATGCAGCTTCTAAAGCTACCGTTCCTGATGCTAATATAAGGCCGTCTGATACGCTTAAAAGTGCTTGATTATCACCTTTTATAACTTTGTATTCTGTTTCTTTTAAATATTTATCGAAAACTTCATCCGGTAGATTAGGTGCATGCGAAATTACAAATTGAATATCCGGGTGAAGTTTTTCAAGGTTTTGAGCCGTTTTTACAAAAACTTTCATTAATTGTTTTAGCTCAAATTTTCTTGAACCCGGAAATATTGCAACAAGTTTTTTGGTTTTATCAAGTCCGTATTTTTCGAAAAATGCATCTCTGTCGGCTTTTTGTGGAAGCTGGGACACTAAAGGATGACCGCAGTAATGAGTTTTTATTCCGTAACTTTCGTACATTTCTTTTTCAAATGGGAAAATACATAGAACTTCATCGATGTTCTTCTTTATTGTATTTATTCGCCATTTTCTGCTTGCCCAAACTTGCGGAGGAATGTAATAAACTGTTTTTATTCCGGCTTTTTTTAAAAATTTAGCGACGCTAAGATTAAATGCGCCATAATCTGTTAAAATTACCAAATCAGGTCTAAAATCCTTTGTAATATAATCTACAACTCTTTTACCTAAAAGTATGTGATTATAGATTATGCCTAAGGAAAGCCCTACTGCTCCCATTTTCTTTTGATCTGAAAACAGTTTCACGCCTGCGGATTTTAAGTTTTCACCGCCAATTCCCTCTATTTCTATTCTGGGATTTAATTCATAAAGTTTTCTTGCAACTTTTGATGCGTGAATATCCCCTGAATATTCGCCGGTTATTATAAAAACTTTTTTCATGAATTTACTGCCATCAATACGATATTATTGTCATCCGCAAATTTTATGACTTCTTCTTGATTTACAATGATTGTTTCATTTGCTTCTACGGCAAGAAGAGAGGCTTTATATCGTTTCATTGTTTTTAATGTTCTTAAACCTACTGCAGGAATGTCAAAACGCTTGTCTTGTTTCGGTTTTGCAACTTTTACTACAACAGCTCCGCTTTTGGCTAGTTTTGAACCTCTTTTTATGCACATATCAGTGCCTTCAATTGCTTCTACTGCCATTGCCATCTTGTCTTTGATGATTACTGATTGACCTACGTCAATTTTACCCATCTCTTTTGCAAGCCAAAAACCGTAGTTTACATCTTGTAATTGTTCTTCTGTAGGTTTGTTTTTGCCCAATACTCCTGCCGGTATCATTAAGTTCTTAATGAATATCGTCTGGTCAAGTACTGTTATACCTGCTTTTTCAAATTCCTTTACGATTAGAAGCATTACTTCATCATCATTTAATCTTTTTATTGTCTTTAAAAGTTCTATCGCTCTTGAATCAAATTTGTGCAACTGCAAAAGAACGCGTTTATGAACTTTGCCTAAAAATGTTGCCTGTTTTATTTCTTCTTCTTTTAATATTTTCTCAATTTTGTTTATTTCGCCGGGGTGACATTCATATACTTTTGAACAATATTTTTTTAATTTTGCCCTGTTGTCTTTCGCTAAAGAAATACATACTACTTCAAATCCGTTCTCTTTTGCATACTGCGCCATCTTGACAGGTAAAATCCCGTCGCCGGCTATTAATCCTTGTTTGTTTTCCAACATTAATGACATTTATTTTTCCTCTTTTACTGAAATTTTACCACAACCGTTTTTTAATGCATAAATTTCTTCAACTTCTTTTTTGGTTAAGTGGAATGGTCCACCAAGAAGTTCCGTTTGTAGAACTACTTGGGCGTAGCTTTCTGCAAGTTCAAGGTTTAAATATGCTTCTTTGATTGTTTTTCCTGCTGAAATCATCCCGTGATTTGCCATTAAAATTACATTGTAATCTTTAAAATATTTTGCTGTCTTAATTACAAGATCGTGTGACGATGGCAAACCGTATTCTGCAAGCGGAATTTCTCCAAAATAAAAAATGTTTTCAGGCATGATTGGTGCATCTAATGCTTTTTTACATGCCGCAAAGGTGCTTAAATATGGAGAGTGCATATGTAAAATGCAATTTATCTCCGGCCTTTGCTTGTAATATTCAACATGAAGCATTTTTTCACTTGAGGGCTTTTGGCTTCCTTCAATTAAGTTCCCTGCAAAATCAATTAAAACAAGCTCATCATCATCTAAGTAGGCGTTTGCAGAACCAGATGTCGTGATAATAATTTTGTCACCATATCTTGCTGACATATTACCGGATATGCCCGGGGTCATGTTCTTTTGCCCCGCAAGGTTACCGTATCTTTTCAGTTCTTCTTTTAATTCGTTTAATTCCATATCTATATTTGTTCTCTATTAGGATCTTCTATATTTATTACCTGTGCAAAATTGCGTTTTACAGGTTTCTGAGGTCTGTCTTCTGGAAATACCACCGGTTCTACATATTTGGGCGATTTACTCAAGTTTTCCGGATGTCTGATTTCCATTCTGTCATATTCAACGGATGAACCTTTTGTATCAAGTGCCAAGTTTATTGAAAAATATGTCTGTTCTCTGTAAAAATCATATCCGAAATTTATTTTAAAATCATCAGGTCCTACGGATATTATAAAAGCATTTTCTTGTAAATTATTACGTGTTGGAGAGTCTCCTGATAAATTTACTGTTGCACCGTAAGCTACCATTAAATATTTGTTGATTCTTAAGGCTTCTCTTAGATATACACTTGATCTGCCGTATCTGAACGCGTCAAATCTCGGAATTGGGGTATTATCATCAAAGGCAGATTGAAAATATCCGATATCTTGCATCCAATATTTGTATTGCGTATGAAGATATGGACCTACTCTTCCTACAAATTGAGTGTCCCCTGTTCCATATAATGCGGCTCCACCTTGCATCATAAATCCAGTATCTAAATGAAGTCGTTTTTCATTGTTATGATAAGAGTATAAGGATTGCGATATTTGCGCCATGTATTTTAAACGTGTTGTACCAATTTGGTTGGATGCAATTTTTTCTCCGTGGTTATTCAAATTGCTATCTTTCATATAACCAAAGGTTCCTCTTTGTTTAAATGTAAGATGCTTGCCTTTGCCTAAAAAATTGGGATATCTTATGCCATCCATATAAACTGCTTCTACTAAGTGCTTCGCAAATCTGCTACCCATCCACCAATCGCTTAGGTATGAGTTGATGCCGTACTGCAACATGAAATGATCATCTAATGATTGTTTGCCTCGTAATACAAAAATGTCTTTTGCGCTTCCATACATCATATCGGTTCTGTTTGTTGCGCTTGTATACCTTAAACCTCCACCGTAGCCAAATTCGTCTTTGTAGTTTAACAACGGCATGACCTTAAGGGTTGAGCCAAATGGTGTATCAAATACAAATCCAGGCCCTAAAAACATACCGATTTTTGAACGGCTACCAAATTCTGGGAGGTTCGTTTCTACAAAATTGTGTTCTTTATTCGTATGTGCGGTAAAACTTTTAAAATTAAACGCTTTTGAATCGCCAAATTGGACGTTCCCATCTTTTACGGTAATTGTTTCATGATTGTCTTTTGCGTTGATTTTTATGTTTTTGGCAACGACCTTTATTTTTGTGTGACCAACTATGTCTTCAAAATGTGATTGCGCTGCTTCGGGAATTATCATTTGATCTGTGCGTATTCTTAAATGTCTTGTTTGTAATCTTAAAATATATGATCGTTCTGAAGCTATTTTACCCTTTTCTAATACTATCAAATCGTCTGAAGCGTTTGCTTTTTCGGCGTATACCGTCATGTGCATTTCTTCGGCTTTTAAATTTGTAATAAGTGCACTTTCTTCGTTTATATTAATCTGGAAAAAGTCGCCATACATTATATGTCCGTCTTTGGTTACTTCAACATTGTCAAATGCTTTTATAATATTTGTTGAGGTATTATATGTTATTCGGTCTGCAACTATTCTTACACCTTGGGTCGGAAAGGTTAGAACCGGTCTTCCCAAGGCTTCCACTTCTTCATCTAAGTAATTTACTATTTCACAATCAAGTACGGCTTCTCGTTCTGCTTCTACTTGTTTTACTCCGCCTTTTATTTTTGCGGTATTTTCATCAGGCTGAACTTCGGGGGTGTTTACTGATTTGTCAGTTTCTTCCAAAGTTTTATCCTGTTCTGTTGCTTCTTCTTTTTCTTTTTGGGGTGAACTCTTTTTAAATATTGATAACTTTTTCTTCTTTTGTTTGTTATTTATTTTTTTCTCTTTATCCATTTGGTCAAGAAAATTTTGAAGATTTTCTGCCTGCATTTCCTCTAATACATCTTCGCTTGTGTAATTTTCTTCTTCCAATTTCTTTAAAAATTCTTCTTCAAGACGTTTTTGTTCAAGCATTTCTTCGTGAGCTTTAGTTCGATAATAGTTTTGTACCCTTATACGAACCTGTTTAAATAAAGGCATTCCTCGACCATTGATCGTCTCGTTGCCAAACTCTGCAAGACCGGGGTTAAAATCTTGAAATGTAGGCTTTTTATTTACATCTACATAATTTATGGGTGTCTCAAAAAAGAAATGTTGAAGACTTTCGAGTTCTTTTTGTTCCGGAGTTTGTTCAACAGCTGGATCTGTGTAGATGTCTCCATATGCCATTGCCATATTCGGAATCATTAATGATATTAGAATTGTAAGTAATTTTTTCTTCAAAATAAGGTATCCCTTTTCTTATTTATATATAATTCAACGGATTATTCGGTTTTCCGTTAATTCTGACTTCAAAGTGGCAGTGCGGACCTGTAGAATAGCCGGTTGTACCTTCCAGCCCTATAACTTGACCTTTCTGTACTGATTGCCCATTGTTAACTTTGATTGTGGACATATGTGCATATAAGGTTGTCATAGGATGTCCATTCACAATACCGTGATCGATTATTACAACTTTTCCATATCCGCCATACCAGCCTGAATAGATTACTTTTCCGCTGTTAGAAGCTCTTATGCTTCCGTAATTCGGGCCCCCTATATCAACCCCTGAATGGAAGGTTTTGCTGTTGAATATTGGGTGTGTTCTCCAGCCAAACGGAGAGGTTATTCTGCCGGCTATTGGTTTCATAAAACCTGCAGAACTTATCTTTACCGTAGAGTTGTTATAACCTTTGCTTATCATCTTTTGAAGATTTTCAGATTGTCTTTCAAGTTCTCGTTCGGCTCTTTGATAATAAGCTTTATCTGTTTTAAGCTTGTTTATCATGCTTTGATTTTGTGCAATTGCACGTTTTATGGATTGCTGTTGATAGTTCATTTCGTTAATTGTTGAGGCTAATGCTTGCTTTTGAACTTCAATATCTTTTTTCATTTTTGCAAGTTTTATAGATTTGTTTTTAAGCTCAACCATTTTGTTATAATCACGCTTGATTATTATTCTCTCAAAATAAACAACATCTAAAAGTGCATTTAAATCTTTGGCTGATAAAATAAGCTCAAACATCCCAAGTCTTTGGTTCTTAAATACTTGTCTGATTCTATTTTTTAACTGTGCATCTACGTTATTAAAATCTGTTTGCGCTTTTGACAGCTCTATTTGCATTATCGCTAAGCGGTTTTCAATCTCGTTATACTGAGCTTGGGTAGATGCTAAATTGGAATGGGTAGTTTCTAATTTCTGCTGGTTTTTGTATAACTTGTTCTTTTCCAACCCTTCCAAAAGCTGTATTCGCTTAATCTTTTCTCTCGTTTGCTTCTTTTTTTGATCTAAAGTTGTTGCATAAGAAATCTGGGGTGTTACTGTTATAAGACAAATTAACACAGCCAATAAAGCTATAAATAAATTTTTTATTGTTTTATTTAAATTCATTTATTTCCCTATTTGAATAACAGAGGCAGCATCATTAAACCAACTGTCCAAGCGATAAAGGTTACTGCTATAACTCCGATTATTATTTTCTGGTGTTTCCTGAAAAATTCCATATTCTTCCCCTAAGTTCTTGATTACATTGTACTATAAAAAATATTTTGTGCAATTCCGTAAAATAAATTTGCAAAAAATCCCGATATAATTTAATATTATTATATGAAATACAAATTTATAGATGATATAACAGACAGAAAAACATTTTTGAAAACAGATGTTGATCCTGTTACCCATATTCTGGCTGAAAATAATAACAACCAGTTTTTAAAAATGCATGAGTTCTTTATGTATGACAAATTTCTGCTTCTTGTAAGCGGATTTATGGGAACAGGCAAGTCTTCAATTATTGATTATTTCGCAACTTTTTTGAAGCAAGAAACCATTGTTTTAAAATATAATTGTTACGAAACTACTAACTTGGAAGATTTACTTCTAGCATTTTTTGAAAAATTTAAAGTTTTGGAGGCACAAAATATTATTAGAGAACCCAAAATTCGTTCTGATAATTTTGCCCAGAAAATAAACTCCTACTTTATATCTATTTCAGCGCCGATTGTTGTTATTATTGATTCGTTTGAACAAGTGCTTAAAAATAATAAAACTGAAATTATTGATTTTTTAAAGCATCTTTCTCATACGGATAAGGTTAAAGTTATAATTGCTGGCAGAACTTTTGATTTAAATGATTTTGAGAAGAAGTTTGATTATACAAAAATTATGGTTGGAGCATTAGATAAACCAATCTTTGAAAAATATCTTAAATTATACGATATAAAGACTATTGGACCTGTTTCTGATGAATTATACAAACATACAAGGGGATATTTTTTGTATGTTTCGCTTGCCCTGAAAATTATGCAGATTAGAGGGTTAAGTATGTATGAGTTTTTGGACGGGTACAGTAAAAGTTTTCTTTCTTACAATGATTTTATTTTAAGAGAAGCTCTTGCTCTGATTGATCCTGTAAGCGGGCATCTTTTTAGGTTTCTTACAATAATAAGACATCCTGTAAATATAAACCTTTTAAAAATGCTTCAACTTTATGACGAATTTAAAATTAAGATTTTTGTAGAAACCTTGATTTTGTCTGTGGATGAAAATTCTATTTATCTAAAGGACTATTATAAAGTTATTGCGGAAAATTCAATTCCTGTAAATGTTGCGGTAAAAATTCATAAAAGCTGTGTAGATTTATATAATACGCAGCTTCCGTTGAAGCCTATGGAAAGAGCTTTGTTGATTTCACGTGCAACAATGCGTTCTGAAATAGAATTTCATTCAACGTTTTTACCTAAAAAACCTGTTGTAAAACCTAAATATATTATTGAAAACGGATTGAGAATTGACCAGCCGCAAGAAATTCCACCGGTTGAACAGGATGAAAAACAAGATATTAAAAATATAAGCTTTATATTTGAAAGCGAAGAATCTGAAGCTAGTATTATGAATGGTATCGCAGAATCTATAAATGAATTTATAACCTTTACGGATGAACAAATTAAACAAATAGAAAAAGAAAATAATATGTCGCTTGTGGAACTTATAAATCTTGCGCGTCAGCAGGAGAATAAGTTTAACTTTAAGCGTGTTGTAATGATTTATCAACGAATTTTGATGATG
Source organism: Candidatus Gastranaerophilales bacterium (assembly GCA_944326525.1). Lineage (GTDB taxonomy): Bacteria > Cyanobacteriota > Vampirovibrionia > Gastranaerophilales > Gastranaerophilaceae > Scatenecus. The sequence continues at coordinate 63,970 of CALVEG010000002.1, read as the reverse complement.
AAAAATGATCAAAATTATTTAAAGTTTTTACCGATAGTTTATACTCGCCTAGGTGCAGCTTATGAAAAACTTTCGGATTGGTTTAATTCTTTAAAATATTATGAAGACGCACTAAAAATATATCTAACGAGTTCTGATGTTTTGAAAGCTACAGATATAAAACTTTTAATTGCCAATGTATATTACCAAATGTTTAAGCGTGATAAAGCAAAAGAAGTTTTGACCGAATTGGTTTCAGAAGAAAATTTGCCGGTTGAAATATATATAAAATCATTTATAAAGCTGGCAGATATTTCAGATGAAGAACCTCAAACTGCTTATGATTATTTAAAAAAGGCACTTCAATTTGTAGAAAATGCAGAAGATGAAGTTTTGCTTGCTGAACTGTATTACAAACTTGGGATATTAAGCGATGAAACAGGAGAAGTTAAGCAAGCTGTTATGTGTTACAAAAATTGTGTTGAATTGGCAGAAGATAAAAACCCTTATGCGTCAGGTGCATATACAAATCTGGCCGCAATTTATGAAGAATCTGATGCAAAAGATTCAGCCGAAAAATTCTATGAACTCAGTTTGGAGTTGGATGAAAAAAGCGGAAATGACAATGGAATTTATCATTCATCAATGAAGCTTGCATCTTTGACAAGAAGAAAAAATCCTGAAAAAGCATTATCTTATTATGAAAAAGCTTATGAAATGGCAGAAAAGTTAAAGGAACCTTTATATAAAGTTTCGACTTCAATGGCGTTGGGTGACTTTTATAATTTGTATTTAAAGAATTCTTCAATAGCCTTGGAAAAATATTTTATTGCTCGATATATAGGCGAAGGCAAGATTGGCAATAAAAATATGGCCAAAATAAATAAGCGTATAGAGGATGTAAAGGCTATTCTTGGGGAAAGTAAATTTGATGAAATCCAAAGAAGGTTTGATGATGAAATTAAGCAAAAATGATTTTAGTAAATATATGGACGCTTTTCTTGTTGAAAATGCAAAAGTTAACTTGATTTCTAAAAATGATGAAAAGTTTTTGTGGGAAAAGCATATTTTTGACAGTTTGGCAATAGAAAATTTTTTTGAGAAATACGGATTAAGAAAAAGCCTTCTTGATATAGGTACAGGTGGTGGTTTTCCGTCGGTTCCGATAGCCATAGCATATCCGGAAATAGAGGTTTATGCACTTGATAGTATACGAAAAAAGTTAAATGCAATTGATAATATTAAATCAGTACTGGATTTGAAAAATCTTCATACAATATGTGAACGAGCGGAGAAATTGACGGATAAATATGAATTAGTGACGTCAAGAGCAGTAGCTTCAATGAAAGTATTGGCTCAATATGCATCATCCCTGCTTAAAAGTGGCGGATATTTTGTAGCATATAAATCCTTAAAGGCTGAGGATGAAATTCAAGAGGCTTCGCCAGTTTTGCGCAAATGCAGATTGGAAGTTGAAGATTTAATAGAATACAAACTCCCCTTAGAAGAAAATTACGTGCGGAATTTGGTTGTAATCAAGAAAATTTAGCGGTTAAAGAAGGAAAACCTTAATTTCGTCTAATTAATAAAAATGCTAAAGGTATAAAAAAAACCACTCATTACTGAGTGGGTCGTTTTCTGCATCCTAATGGTCTCTTTTAGTGTTTATTATTTAGGAGTTTATATGTTTTTTTTTGGGGTTAATGAATCTATTTATATTTAGTGTTTCGACTACACTTAAATCTTATGTCCTTATTATTGCACAGAACATTTTAAATGTCAACAAGATGTTTTAATCTAAATTCAAAGAAAAGCTAAAATTCAAATATAGTGTAGAATTTACACTTTACAAAACTTAACATAGTGTTATAAACTCAAAAAAATGGGCATGCAATAATTGTAAACAATTATGAAGCAAAAACACGAGAAAAAAGCAATTATTTAAATCGTATATACTTTATATATACAAGAGTATAAAAAAGGATTAAGGATATGACAAGCGGATACAATAACGGCAGTATTGCACCTATAAACAGAGTTAATCTGGGAATGGATGCGCAGGTCGGTGTCGGAACGAATAATTATTATGATACCTCGCAAATTGCTGGAGTTTCTCAGGCAACTCGAGGCTATGAGCAAAACTGGGATCCTTCAAGTTTCAGTTATTTGTCTAAAACAAGTATGAATTCTGTCGGGTTGAATCCGTTCCAGAATAATTTTTCGGAAATGATTTTGGGATACAATTCGGATGGAACAATGAATATTGGTCATACAATAGGTATTGCATAATAAAAGAAATATTTTTTTTAAGACCCGCCTTATAAAGAGGCGGGTTTTGTTATGATTTGTAAATTTTTTATAAAAAATAGCCTTTTAACTAGCAAATATTTTATTTTGAGGTTTAGGTATAAGTGGGTATTAAAGTAATTACGGAAGTCTAAAATTTATGAGAATAAATCCGATATCATATCAGTGGCAGAAGTTAGGAATAAGTAGTAAATCAAGCTATTTTAACAATCCAATTACTGCGAATAACAGCAATATAAATAGAGATACATTTGTAAAGTCACCGCAAAAAGCAGAAACAATGCCAAAGGCGGTGTCTTTTATGGGTAGAACAGTTTATTTGATAGATGGCGGCAACCACGCAAAAGATATGAACCATTTTGCAAAATCTATTGATAATGGTAAAAATATGACTGTTCATACTTTCGAAACCCAAGATCCAATATATGCATCATTTAACAAACCTTTAAAAAACGTAGAAGATGAGTTGAAAAAGCTTTATTATAGTGGGATTGTCGGAAAGGATGATTTTGTTGCCGTTCCGTTATATGTAAATGTACCGCTGCAAAATTTAGAGGCGCAATACAGAGAAATAATGGGCAAAAATATTAATTTGAAGCCATATAATGTATTAAGTCACAAAAAAGAGCTTTTGGAATTTTTGGATGTAATTGCAAAAAATCCTGAAAAATACGAAAGATATTTAAGATATATGGATCCGGAAGACAACGGAATTGAATATACGGCAGGAATTATAGATTTGATAAACAAGTTGGATTGTCATAAAATTTATGTTCCATCATCGCATCCGCACGAAGCAAGTTTAAGATGGATGGCTGCAGATAGAGGATGTACACCTGAGCTTACAAATTATTTAGCAACAGGTTATGATCGTGACGGTAAAATTAACGGCATGTTGAATGAAATTAAGAACAACGGCTGGTATGATTTTAATTTGTTAACACTTTCGAATGCAGATGTTGTAAATCTTAAAAAAAGTGACGGATATACTGATCATGTCTTTTCAGCGTATGACACAGCAGTGAAAGACGGTGCAAGAGGGGTTTACAATCTTACCCCGATAAGAGATGGCGATAAAAAAATTGTAGGATACAGTTTTGTTGACAGAGAAACGAACGATTATCCGATAGATGAATTCCCATATACCGATGACTTAAAAGACATTTCAAAGTTTGTAGGTTTAAGTGTACAAGATGCTGTAGCAGACAGAGAAGAAACCGCAAGATTTAAGGAAGCTTTAGGTGAACACCGAGATATGTTGCAGTTTGCGGACAAACTTTATCCTGTTTGGGATGTATTTACGCAGGATCAGCTATGGAATCAAAAAATATATGATAAAGGTGATTTTGTAGATTACAAGCTGGAAAACTTTTTCAGACGTAATGAATCAAATGAAATAATCTATCCGTTAGGTGATTGTGAAAATAGTGGACGTCCTAGTGTAAAATCAATGAGCGGAAGTACATATTCAATGTTTTCAGCAATAAAGCGCGATATAGATAATCAAATGTTTTATGAAAGAGTCCGTGGCGATGGTGTAGATTTAAAACAAATGATTGGTGTAATGTTGGATAGTGCACAGCGTTTTGCACAAAATAACAATTATGACAGTGCAGAATCTGAGGCAACAAAAGTATTGAGATACATTGATATGGTAGGATTTGATCCAAAAAATAAGACATATTTAGATGCTTATAAAACTCTTGCCGATATTAAGTATATAAAAGGAGATTATACAGGCGCAAACGGATTGTATAATTTCTATTTAAACAATAAATGCAAGGTATTTGAAGATAAAACATACGAAGAATTTGCAGACAGGATTAGTGAGCGCAAAGAAATAGCTTCAATGTTTGATAAGCTTGCAGATATAGCAATACGCCGAGGCGAACCTCAGGCAGAAAAAGAATGTAAAATTGCAGCGAACTCCTTAACTCCGCCGACGAGACTTGGTTACAAGATTGTAAATCGCAGAGCCAATGATGATAATTATATAGGAGATTTGGTAAATAATGAAGGTAGATAATTTTGGAAATAAATTAGGATTTACCGGCGCAATAATAGATTCTCACATGCACGTAGGTAATTGGCCGCGAAATGGTAATAGAAATGATATGCTTCATTTTGACAAGTCTTCAATTGATACTTTTACCAGAACGCCATTGAATGTGAATATTCAAGGCCAGCCACAGCAGGATGAGGTTGTGAAAGTTATATTTTCAAACCTGAATGCGTTATACGCTGAAGGCAAAGATGAGCTTGAAGGAAATAGAGAAATCTTATCAATATGTGAAAAAGATTCGAAATATTATGCGCTAGCCGCTTGTCAGCCATCCAAGACAGAAGGCAATGCCGTAAAAATAAATAATTTAATACAAGAGAATCCGGGGAAATTTGTCGGATTAAAATTTCATCCCAGAAGTTTTGGCGCACAAGCCGACAGTGAAATATATCAATCATACATGTTTTTAGCAGACAGATATAAGTTACCCTGTTTGTTCCATTGTGATGTTCAAGTTAAGCCTGATGGCAAATTGGTAGATAAAATATCATCACCGGAAGCGATACATAACCTTGCAAGAAAGTTTCCGAATGTTCCTGTAATAATGGGACATATGGGTGCTGGCGATGCTAAATCTCACCAAAATGCGATAGATGAACTTTTAAAATCTATAGATGATAGAGATTCAAGACTTTACGTTGATATATCTTGGGTTGATTGGGGTAAAGACGGTCAAAGTAATACAAACAAACCAAGTATTGTAAAATTGATAAAAGAGCTTCAAAAAAGAAATGCAACTGATAGGATTTTATTTGGAACCGATGCACCTTTAGGTTGTTTTGGAGAAGCTCCTTCAAACGGATTAAACCCTAAACAAGCTTACGAAAAAGTTGTCGGTGATTTAAAAACGGTAATAAAAGAGAATTTTAAAGATCAAGCCGATGATTTGATAGATAAAATATTTTATAAAAATGCGGACAATTTATTTTTCAAAAAGGATTGGGCAATTAGCGAAACCAAGAAAGTTAAGAATACACCGATAATAAAAATTTTAGGTATGGTAGCTGGAGTATTAGCTTTAATAGGTTTAGGCGGAGTCCTAATGGATAAAATGTCAGCTAAAGAAGATAATGTAAATAAATAAGTTTTATTAAACTAAAATTAGGTTAGTAAAAATAATAAAAAAATCCTGCTTTATTAAAAGCAGGATTTTTTGTATGTGTTCAATATTATACACCAACAGCAGATTTAGATTTTTCAATACATTCAATAAGTGTTTTTGCAACAGTCTGCTGTTCTTCTTTTGTAAGTTCCGGGAACATCGGAAGTGAGATAACCAATTCGGTATCTTTTTCGGTATAAGGTAAAGATCCTTTGCCTACACCTAAGTACTCGTGAACTTTTTGCAAGTGCAAAGGTATCGGATAGTAAAGCATAGCGCCGACACCGTTTTCCTGAAGCATTTTATGAACTGCGTCACGGTTAGGAATTTTAACAGTATATTGGTGGTAAACGCAGTAAGTATCTTTTAATTCTTTAGGAGTTTGAATATCTTTGCAATCTTTGAAAAGCTCATTGTAGTAATAAGCGTGTTCACGTCTAAGTTTATTCCAGTTATTAACGTGAGGAAGTTTAACTCTCAAAATAGCAGCCTGAATTTCGTCCAATCTGCTGTTAATACCGATTTCATCGTGGTGGTAACGGATAGCACCGCCGTGGTTTCTGAGGGCAACAACCCTGTCACGAAGTTTTTCGTCGTTTGTCATAATCAAACCGCCATCGCCCATTCCGCCTAAGTTTTTAGTCGGATAGAAGCTTAAGCAGCCGAAGTCGCCGAATGTACCGACCATTTTGCCTTTATATAAAGCACCGATAGCTTGGCAGCAATCTTCAATAACGTGTAAATTGTGGCGTTTAGCAACATCCATAATGATATCCATATCGCAAGGTTGACCGTAAAGGTGAACCGGAATAATAGCTTTAGTTCTTGGTGTAATAGCTGCTTCTATTTTTGATGCGTCAATGTTGAAAGTATCAGGATCAATATCAACAAAAACAGGTTTAGCACCAACGATTCCGATAGCTTCAGTTGTTGCAACGAACGTAAATGCTACTGTAATAACTTCATCACCTGCGCCGATGTCAAGAGCTCTTAGTGCTAAATGAAGAGCATCAGTTCCTGAGTTAAGACCTACAGTGTATTTACAGCCGATAAAATCAGCCATTTCTTGTTCAAAAGCTTTGCAGTTAGCGCCTAAAATATATGAACCTGAGCGTAAAACATCACATACAGCTTTTTCTACTTCGTTGCCAATAGTAGCATACTGGCGTTTTGAATCTAATATAGGTATCATTATGACCTCCTTCTTAATATATCCACAATATAAGTTTACCACAAGTTTAGTGCACCTTTACATAAACTTAATACCGTTATTTGTGTTAATAGTTGTAACAAAACTACAAAAACTGTTTTAAAAAAGCAATTATATGTGATTGATATACTTAATATATATAAAGATCAAGAGGTTGAAACTTGTTAAGAATTGGTGATATAAATTTAAATAATGGATATACTCCTTACATTTCAGGACAAGGTGTCAAAACACAATCAATAATATCTGTGTGGACAGCGGAAAAGACTAGTGCGTCATCTGGAGTTAATAGTGCGGAAGACGCAGATAAGACAAACTCAGAAAAGGCAAATAAAAATACAGCGCAATTTGACAAAGTTTATGATGAATATGTAAAAGTAGTAAAAGACCAAGACTTTAGTAAAAATTGTAGAACGCTTGAAAATTCAAAAATTCCAATGTTTAGTTGTTTGTCGGATAAATTCAGAACAGCAAAAAAATCGTTAACTCAAGAAGTAGAAGCATTAATAGACAAAAAATTTGCTTCAGGAGCAAATGCGGACATAGATTCTATGTTAAGTGAATTAACACAAATAATTGAACAAATTAAAAATATACACTCAAAAGCCACAAAAAGCATAACGATAGAGAATAAATTAAATCAATTTGTCGCGAATGGCGGAGATTTAGATCGTATAGATATGGATAAACTGAATGAGGATATTTTAAATTCTATAGAAAACGGCGGAAATTCAAAAGATTCTAAATCTACAAGTGAATCTGACGATTCTGAAGATAAACAAATAGATGAAAAAATGGATGAATTTATAAGGTTGTTGGAAAGTGGTACCCCAGAAGAAATAGCACAGGCAGAACACGATTATATAAAGAAGGATAAAGACATGAACAAATCTGATAATAATCAGTCTGCACAAAACATGTTTAATCCATTTGCAAAACCAAAAACTAAAAATCCGTTCAGTTTAGATTAGAATTATTTGTCGATTAATGTAAAATTGGGAGGAAGTTCTTCTTCGACCATTTTAATTAAATCGGACACATTAATATTTAGAGCCTCTGCGATTGTCCAAATAGAGATTAGTTTTGGCTCATTAACTCCGTTTTCAAGCCGTGATAAAAGTGACTTTTGAATATCATATTCATCAGCCAGCACTCGAAGTGATTTATTTTGTTTTTCTCGTTCTTGGCGAATTACTTTTGCGAGAGTTTTAAAAATAATTTCTGATTTTTTAGAATTTGCATGTTGCATATATAGAATACTAATGCTAAAATCGTTTATGTATTTCTATATATAGAACCATAAGAAAGGTAGGTGGTATGATGAAAGAGAAGGGTTTTACTTTAGCAGAGGTTTTAATAACGTTAGGGATTTTGGGTGTAGTAATAGCAATGACTTTGCCGACTGTTGTTGGTAAATATAAAAAGCAGGCAACAATATCACAATTAAAAAAAGCATATACAATTTTGAGCCAAGTTGTGTTGAGTGCTCAAGAAGATAATGGAGGGGCTTATTTTTTAACATCTGACACGGTGAATGCAGATGCAACCAAAAAATTCTTTGAACAATACTGGCTTCCATATTTCAATAATCCGACGGTTTCTAAAGAAGGGGTATATCCTTATGGAAACTATGCGCCATTAAAAGAGATAAGCGGAGATAGTTATGGACAGAGCGTATTCACATCTTACAGTAATGGTAGAATATATTTTACTGCAATGGATGGGACCGTATATTATATTAATATGATGCAGTGGGAATATGAATATGATGATGATGGTAATATTGTTTCGTCTACAGCAAAATATGCCACTATTCAAAGAGTATTTGTAGATTTAAATGGAATAAAACCTCCGAATACTTTAGGTAAAGATGTATTCATATTTCAAGTATTTTTTGACAAAAACATCGTAAGACCGTTTGGATATGACAAAACACAAGCACAAATTAATAATGATTGCAGTCTTAATGGCGAAGGGCATTATTGCGCAGCAAAGATAATAAACGACAATTGGAAAATTGGAAAAGACTACCCTTGGTAATTCTTTTTAAAGCTTGATATAACAGCAACCATAGTCCAGAAGATGAATTGCAGCTGCGGTCTGAAGAATACAGTATCAACAAGTCCGTGAATCATCACAGCACAAATAGAAATTACTGCTGCAGATAAAAATATGACTTGTTTAGTATCAGCAGATTTCAAAAGCATTTTTACGCCATCAACGAGTGTAGAAATTATGAAGCCTATAAAAGCAATTAGCGCAAAAATTCCGCTTTCAACAGCAATTTCTAAGAAGATATTGTAAGCAGAGAGCGCATCAAAACCTGTTCTCATGTAGATCCCATAGATTTCTCTAAAGTTTCTGTTACCGCATCCTATTCCTAAAAGCCAGTTTTCCTTAAACATATTAAAAGATGATTGATAAACGTTAAATCTGAAAGAGTTTGATGAATCCTGTCTCATTGCAAATATTGATAAAATTCTTGCTCTGAGAGATGCCGAAAGGAGTATTGCCGATGTCATAAGTGCTGCACATCCTCCGACAATTGAAATATAGATTGCTTTATAGCTGTGCCATAGATACTTAGCTGATACCAAAAAAGTTCCGCCAAGAATAACCATCATTCCGATATAAGATCCGCGGCATCCAGTCAAAAATAGAGCTACACTTGAAATTAATGCGCAAAAACCGCCAATAGCTGCTAATTTGTATTTTTTGTCCGTAAATAAAGCAGCAACAACGGCATATAAAGCAGGAATTCCAGCCACAAAGTATCCGCCAAGCAAATTAGGGTTATAAGGTTTAAGAGTTCCGTAAACTCTTGTCATAACCTCTTCAGGGTTCAATTTTGATACGTCTTGCCAAGTGGAAATTTCTTCAACGTGTGCAAAGTTTTGCAAAAATCCCATTATTCCTTCAAAGCTTACACAAAGCCCAATTGTTATGAATATCGGAAAAATTTTATCTTTGTTATTTTTCAAAAAATGTGCAATAGAAAGATAAAAACCCATATAAATAAGAGTTTTTAAAAATCCCTTAAGGCTGAGCATAAACAAGCTGGATCCGGCAAGGCTGATAATTACAATCATAAAATAAACTAAAAGCCAGATTTCAGCTCCTGTAGCCTCAAGTTTTTCACCTTTTACAAACAAAAGTTTAACAATTGTCATCAAGGTTGTAAAAACGGCGATAAGTCCGATGTAATCCGACGGAAATATCGTTGATACTGCAAACACTGCAAGTATTGACAAATAAATAAACTTATCAATATTTTGAAGTAGCAGACTATTATTATAAAAGGCTTGTGTGTGATTTTGAGTAAAATTGAATAATTTATTGAACATTTTCCACTGCGCTTAATTGTTGATCATTAACTGCTTCATCTGTACCGTGTGTAAGTTGGATGTTTGATACGGTACCGTTAAGTCTGTAATCTGCTCCTTCTAAAGTAATCGGAAGTCCGATTTTAATTTTGTTACCACCAACAACAGCGCCGTCTTTAGTAATTTTAGCGGTGTCTTCAAGTGTAACAATGGCGTCATATACATTTGGCTGAGAAACATCTTCAACAACGATAACAGTCTTGGTGTTTTTAGTATTTAAAACAGGAAGAACGATTTTGCGTTTATCAGCTTTGACGCTGGTAATCATAAGGTCTGAATAAGGAACATTTCTGATGCTAATAAAGGTTTTCTCGTTAGCTTTTATCGGAAGCTCAGAGCCTGTGTAGGTTATTCCTCTAATAAATACGTCGAATTTAATTTGAGAAACCGCATCAACACTTTTGTCGGCTGTTTTGTGTAACCCTTTGTATGTTAGCAAGCCTACACAAGCCGCAATAATTATTCCAACAATAATGATATAATCAACTATTCTGATTTTTTTTAGGGTATTTAAAAAGTTTTCCATAAAAATTCTCCTATAAAATGTTTTCTACAGCGCAAAGAAGTTCGCTGATTGTTGTTGTAGCACATCCAAATTGTTTAACAACAAGGCTTGCTGCAATATTTCCGATTAAAGCTGCATAAACGCTGTCTGCACCTGTTGCAAGAGCAAGTGTATAAACAGCAGTAACAGTATCTCCGGCACCTGTAACATCAAATACTTCTGATTTATTAAATACAGGAATTTTGGTATATTTTTTATTCGGTTCTGTCACAAACATTCCGTCAGCACCGCAGGTAATCAAGATAGATTTAGCTCTTGTTTCTTTCAAAAGTTTGTCGCCTGCTTTTTTCAAATCTTCTTCATTATTTAATTCAAACCCAACGGATTTTTGGGTGTCCGGAAGATTTGGTGTCATTGATGTTATGTTTTTGTAGATTTCAAGATTTTTTTGAGCGTCAACCACAACGATTTTTTTATGTTTATTTGCAATTTCTATAGTTTTTTCAATAACTTTTTTTGTTAAAGTTCCGATGTGGTAGTTTGACAGAATTACTGCATCAACGTTAGGAATTGCTTTTTTAAGATTTTCGATAACTTTATCTTCTGTATCTTTTGAAAGTTCTTCTTTTGTTTGGCGGTCAATTCTAACTATTTGTTGAGTAATAGAAGTTGAAATACTTCCTGAAATTCTGGTTTTAGTGGTTGTTTTACGGTAAGGATCTTTTACCATAAATTTCGTACTGATGTTAGCTTTTTTGAAAGCTTCATCGAGCTGTCCTGCCTGATAATCATCACCGCAGACGCCAATAACTTCGACTTTCCCGTTGTTTAAGGTAGAAGCGTTATGAGCAGCGTTAGAAGCGGCACCAAGAATTAAGTTAGTTTTGCTGTGCTGTAAGATTAATACAGGGGCTTCACGAGAAATTCTTTCCGCATCTCCGTAAATCATTTCATCAATTGCAAGATCGCCTACTACAAGAATTTTCGGCTCGCTTAATCTTTTTATATAAGCTATTAACTTCTTTTTATCAATATCCATAACCTTTTCCACTTTCCATTTGATTTTAGCACAAACAAATAAAAGTGCAAAAATCGGATTGTAATTAACAAATATTATTAAAAAAAGCAATTTTAAAAGATAAGAAAACTTTATATAAATATAGGGGATATCAAGGGTATTTATATGGGGAAAATTGATTTAGCTATTGATTTAACAAAAGCAGCTTACAAGTCTATAAAAACAGGCGGCAAAGTTTCGATTAATTGGGGTAATGCATTTGAGTTGCAAAAAGCATTGAAAATGCCGAAGTTGTCGGAAATTAAAGATTTAAAAGGTTATTTAAAGACAAAAGATATAGAATTACCTGATTATTTTCGAGAACTTTCACAATCTCGTAGGGGGATATATAAACTTTCGCCTGAAGAAAGAGTTATAGATGCATTAAAGCAGGTAAAGTTAGAAAACGGCACGCCAAAGTTTACGGAAGAAGCTCTAAGATCAGAGATTAAAAAAGTGAATGTGGGCAAATTTTCGAAGTTTGATTTAAATGGATTTCATTCCGACCGCAGATGTAATGAGATTGTAATGTTTGCAGAACGTGCAGATGTAGATTTAAGTGATGTAGCAGAATTTTCTCGTCTGCCGGAATACTCTTTAGGGTTCGCAAATTCACTTTCAAAAGACAGATTTAAAATCTTCAAGGAATTTATGCGATATACACAAGGTGATGAATTTTATATTCCCAAAATCGGCAATACAAATCCCAGAAGATTTTCATTTGAACAGCTGCAGCAAATTTCATTATACCTGCAGGAAGAAAGTATTCAAAGATTAAGAAAACTTGTTGATATCAAAAGACCAGAAGGTCCATTTGTTTTTAAGGATGAATATGTTTTTGGCGGAGAAGAACTAATTCAGTTTTCAATTACGCAAAATTTAGAAATCAATGGACTTGTAAAGTTAGCAAAAACAAGCGGATTAAACGGGCATTCAATCTGTGAAATAGCCAAAGTAAAAGATATCGATCTTAATAATGTTTCAAAAGTAATTAACAAAATCAAAAAATCTCACAAAGACGATGTTGTATTATCAGCGGAAAAAGATATTTATGAAGCGGATAAATTTAGACTTTTTGAGTGGAGCAGGGCAAATGACAAAGAGGTTTTGATAAAAACTTTTGACAATAAAATGAATTTGATATCTACAGATAAAGTAGTGCCGATTCAAGGCAAACTCAATCAGGTAAAAATAATCGGAAATGATTTTGAGGTAATTATGGAAGCACATGCTGTTCCGCGAAAAGAGATTGCACCTTTACTTGAGAAATTTATGGAAACAGTTTCCGAAACAAGAAAAATACGGGATAAAAACGGAAAACTTCTTAGAACGGAATACTTAACTCCATCAAAAGTTGAAGGACTTCATAACTGGAAAGCTGTTATGCCGGATGGAACAGTTAAGCCGATTATAGATGTCAAAAAGAGTAAAAAAGGTGTTTTGAGTGTCAAAAAGAACCTTGAATCACTGGATGGAACAATAACCAAGCAAAATTACAAAAGACTTCCCGACGGAAGCTGGACAATGCGATTGAACATTTCAAAAGACGGAAATGTGCTTTCAAAGCGGAATATCAAACATAAAATGCTTTCTGCAAATGAAGCGGAATCCGTTGTAAACGGTGAAAAATATAAAGTTTTATATTCTTCTGACGAAATTAGGGTTTTGAATGCAAAAGGCGAAACCGATTGTGTAATTGATTTGAAATCTCTGATTGACGCAAACAATACACCGGAAAATGCTTTGAAATTGAAAAATATGCTTAAAGAATGCTCGGCTGACGAATTGCAGGTAATAAGCAAAAAGCTTAAGACTCTTGAATTTAATCCTATTGATATTGATGCATTAGCAGATTGTAGGGCGGGTAAAGTTTCTACCGGAGATGATATATTTACTTTCAGGCATGAAATGGGGCATATTGATGACCTTTTCGGTACAGCACCCGCTAAAGATATGGCTTGTCAGGGGATTTACTCAACAGCAGATGATTTTAGGAAAGTTTATTCGCAGGAATTAAATATGTTTATGAAAGAATTTCCTCAAACACAAAGGCAATACGTAGATTATTTTATTAACCATTCTGATTTTGATACTTCAAAACAAAGTTTTAAGGAAACAGTAGCAGAGCTTCTTGCCTCAAACAAAAGCCCTGATACCTGCAAAATACTCAGTACAAGAACCGAATATCTTGAAAGGTATTTCCCTAGAACAAGAAGTTATCTTGTAAATGCCTGATTACACGTGTCTTGGAGAAGGTTTGATGAGCATATTTGCAATTCCTTCTGCTCCGTCAAAATTCCTTTCCCTCATAATCTCGGCAGCTTTTTCTCTATCATAATCAAGAAGTCTGTGTTCTGCAGTGAATGAGCCGTTTTTGATATCTAAGATTAAATAACAAGCCTTTAAGTCTTCAGTCATAGGACGTCCGACACTTCCGTCATTGATTACTGTTTGTTTTGTGTTTGTCTGGTATCCTGCAGGCATGTGGGTGTGTCCGCAAAGGATTAAATCCGCTTTTACTCCGTCAATTATTTTCTCGACTTGTTCAATTGGCAGATTTGGAAGAATATCCTCGTTGTTGCGTCTTGGAGAACCGTGTACGAGAAGAATTTTTACCCCCTCAATTTCAAGTTCTTTTTGGGGCGGAAGCTTTCTTAAAAATTCTTTTTGGTCTTCGCTTAAAACTTTAACATCTTCTCTTAGCGCTTTTGCCATAAGCGGAAATGTATTCATCATATTTTCAAAAAGTTCAGAAGAATAATCAACGATAAGTTTATCGGTATTTCCCTGAATAATCGTCCAATCGGTTTGTTTTATGATAAAATCAACTGTTTCAACGGGTTGAGGCCCTGCCATTGCAAGATCTCCAAGACAAAAGATTTTGTCGCAGTTCTGTTTTTTTATATCTTCTAAAACCGTCTTAAGTGCAATTAAATTAGCGTGAATATCGGAAATTACCGCAATTTTCATAAAAAATTCTCCCTCTGTTAAAGTTTTTTCTTTATGCTACCATGAAAATATGATTAAAAGACGTACTTCAAAACAAATATCAATTGGAAATGTAAAAATCGGCGGGGATGCCCCAATTAGTGTTCAATCTATGTGTAACAGTGATACTCGTGATGTAGAAGCTACTTTAAGGCAGATTAACGAACTGGCGGATAAAGGGTGTGAAATAGTTCGTCTTGCTGTATTAAATGAGGATGCGGCTTTCGCAATAAAAGAAATTGTAAAGAAAACTCCTGTCCCTTTAGTTGCAGATATTCATTTTGATTATAAATTAGCGATTGAGTGTTTGAACGGCGGAATCCATGCTCTAAGGCTCAACCCCGGAAATATCGGCAAGCGTGAAAATGTTGAAAAAGTTGTTAAATTAGCAAAAATTAATCAAACTCCTATAAGAATAGGCGTAAACGGCGGTTCATTAGAAAAAGATTTGCAAAGTGAAGACATTCCGTTGTCTGAAAAAATGGTTAGAAGTGCAATGGGGCATATTCAAATTCTTGAGGATCTGGATTTTGACTTGATAAAAGTTTCTCTAAAATCATCTGATGTTATGACTACAATTGAAGCGTATCGTTCAATTGCCGATAAAATCCCATATCCGCTGCATCTAGGAGTAACAGAAGCAGGTACAATGCGCCAAGGTTTAATAAAATCTTCTATTGGATTAGGAACATTGCTTGCGGAAGGAATAGGAGATACTATAAGAGTTTCCTTAACTGAAAATCCTGTTGAAGAAGTAAGTGCTGGATTTGATATTTTAAAAGGTTTAAACTTGCGTCAAAGAGGTGTCAACTTCGTATCCTGTCCGACTTGCGGACGTACAAGAATTGATTTAATTTCTTTAGCAAAGCAGGTTGAGGAAAGGTTTAAGGATATAGAAGCTCCGATAACGATAGCAACCATGGGTTGTGCCGTAAACGGGCCTGGCGAAGCAAAGCACGCCGATTTTGGCATAGCAGGCGGAGTCGGAGAAGGGCTTGTGTTTAAAAAAGGCGAAATTGTAGCTAAAGTTCCTGAAGAAAAACTTATTGATAAATTAGAAGAAATTATAAGAAAATCATACAAATAATCCATTCTTTTTTTGTGTAAAGAAATTATAATACTTTTGTCAATATCTAAAATTACTATTATAATCTGAATATACAGAGGTGGACTTATGAAAACAAAAATTTTACTTCTAGCAGGAATTATCGCAATATCTTTATTGCCTGCAAACGCACAATTAACGGTGGATGATTCTACATCGCGCGAGTATTTAATTAATCACGGGCATTCAAATTCAACAGCTGATATCGTAGAGCTTAGCAAAGGCGCAGTATCCGGTGACAAAACGATATTGCCTGTTGATAGGAAATATGAGAACAGATCAGTTATCTACAAATGGGTGGATAAATTCTTTTTGTATATTGATCCTGCTTATGACAAAGGAAACTTTATGCGCGAAGATATCAAATTTAACCCGAGTGTAGATGCATTGTAGAAATTGGTTAAGAATAAGTTTTCCTCTGCTATTGGTATTAATGTTTTTAGAATATCCGCCGTCTTTAGCATCAGATAGCGGATATTCAAAGTATGGAAATTTCATGGTTGATTATTCTTCCTTAAGCGGAGAAAAATTGCGCAAAGAAGGTGATGAATATTTTGTAAAAGGCTATGACAGTCCGACAAAAGCGGAACAAGAAAAGCATTATCAGACAGCAATGCAAAAATATTACATGCTTTCACAAGTATATCCTGCGGATTATTATTCATATGTTCAATTGGCAAGGATTAATGATGAAAGGGGAAATGATGTTCTGGCAAAAAGTTATTATAATCAAGCATTTAATTTAGATAAGCGAAACCCGTATACAAATTTTTATTTTGCAGAGTATAATACAAAAAGAGGCAGATATCATAAAGCATTAAAATATTATTTAACTGCCTATAATAATGGTTATAAAGATAATTACATAACAAATTTAAAATTGGCAGAGTTATATGAAAAATTGGGGGATATCTCAAAGGCAAAAAAATATTACGAAGACTCATACAAAATAGATCCGGGCGCAGGTAATTTGATTGATAAAATAGAATCCTTAAATGAATTAAATTACGAAGATCATGAGTATTATTACCGTATCAGGGAGTAAAAGATGATATTAAAAAAAATATTGATATTATTAATAGTTATAATTTTTTCAGCAGGTAATGTAATAGCTGAAGAGTCGCTTTCTCTAGATGCGGAAGCTCCGGTTGCTGACATGTATACAATTAATAATTTTTTAGTATACCAGCCATACAAACCCAAGAAGAATGAAAAAATATTTAATGAAGCTTCAATAAAAATAAACTCAGTAAACCCCACCGTAACGACAAATCAAGCAGGAGGATATCTTCCTGGAGTCAGAGGTGCAAACCAGCTGGTTGTTTATACTGGAGGTTATGCAATAAGAACCGGAACGAATGAATTTGGTGCTGAAGCAATAGTAGAAGATAATACAGTAACGGAATTAAGTGGAGCCGATTCTTTTATTCCTCAAAATGGACTTGTTATAAGTGGTCATGGTGTTGCTAAAAATTGGATAAATAAGAATGTAAAAATTGGGACAAAGGTTTACATAGACGCAGTTTCAAATACTTTATACGTATATACAACCTCAGAAAGTTATCTATTTGAAGCTGCAAAAAAAATAGATGAAGCAAAGGCAATGGTTGATTATTATAAAGCAAGCAGTGCCGATTATGATTTTACTGTCCCTAACGAATACATAAAAGAGGCTCAGGATTATCTAAAAAAAGCAGGACATGATGTTGAGAATTCAAAAGAATATTCACAAAAAGCAATTAAATCAGCGAATACTGCACTAAAGAGTGTTGTACCATACAAGAACAATGAATTTAAAGGTGTATGGGTTCGTCCTACAGAAACAAATGAAAGAGATATTGCAAATTCTGTAGCGAGGATTAAAAAAGCAGGAATAGATAATATTTTTATAGAAACATATTTTCATGGTCGGACAATATTTCCGAGCAAAACCATGGAGAAATATGGGTTTGTGAAACAAAACGAAAAGTTTGAGGGTTTTGATCCATTAAGAGCATGGATAAAATATGCCCATAGGAACAATATAAAGGTTCATATATGGTTTGAGACGTTTTATGTAGGAATTCAACGTCCTGAGGTTAATCCGGGTAATATCCTTGCAGTAAAGCCTGATTGGGCAAATAAAACCAAAAAAAATTATAATATTTCAGCTCCGACTCCTTCAGTTTCTGAGCATAACGGATTTTTCATAGATCCGGCAAATCCTGAAGTTCATGAGTTTCTAATAGAATTGCTTTCTGAGATTATAAAAGATTACAAAGTTGATGGTATAAATCTTGATTATATAAGATATCCGCAAGCTGTTTCTGTCAATGAACCTAATTCTTGGGGGTATACAGAATTTGCAAGAAATGAGTTTAAAACAATATACGGAAAAGATCCTGTCGAGATACAGATAAAAGATCCGCTTTGGCTAAAGTGGTGTGAATACAGACGTAATAAGATTACTCATTTTGTAAGTAAAGTAGGGGCTTTAGGAAGAGAAAATGGTGTTTATATAAGTGCTGTAATATTTCCTGATAGATTGTCTGCTTTAACAAATAAACAGCAAGATTGGAAATCTTGGAGTGAAAAAGGATATGTAAACGGTTTCACACCTTTGTTTTTGACTTGTAATGCCAAAACATTGAATGCACTAGTCACAAATGTTATGAGGGCAAAACTTCCAGCAACGGACTTGTTTGCGGGGTTGTTTGTAACATTTATGGGTGGTAGTGAAGAAGATTTAATCAGAGAAATTCACGAAACCAGAAAGATTAATGCAAACGGAGTTATTCTGTTTGATTATGCTCATCTTGATGATCGTTATATTGAAACTCTTTCTAAGCGTGTGTTTAATGAAAAAGATGATACATCTCCGACACGATTAAGAAGAATAGAAACGACTGTTCAGTCGCAAACTCAAGTAACAAAACCGACGCCTCAAGTTCAGCAGAAAAAGAGAGGCTGGTTCTTCAGAAGAAAATAATTCTGGACTTTTGGTATAGATTTTTTTAAAATCAATTTATGATAAGGGATTTTATAAAGTCTTCGCTGGAAAAGAAAAACACGATAATGTTAATAACGTCGTTATCGTTTATTGTCGGGATTGCTTCATATTTCAATAATTGTGAGTTTGTTTTTGGAGTTTTGTTTACTATTTCTGCGATTTTAATAATTTTAAAAACAAAGCTTTCGTTCAAATTTTTATTGGTTTGGTTGTTGGTATTTTACTTAGGATTTTTCAATGCATATTTTCGAGTAAAAAATTCTGATAGTTTATCCAAAATTGCGCCGGCAAGCCTTGAAATTGTCGGGCGTGTAATCTCAATTCCAAACAGTGGAATGAGTGGAAAAACAAAATTTTTTATGTCGGTTGAGAGTGTAAACGGAGAAAATCTTGAGGGCAAGACTTTTGTGAATATTTCAGATGAAAACAATGATTTTTCAATGTTTAATGTTGGGAATATTTATAAAATCAAGGGGAATTTAAGACTTCCATTCAGAGCTTCAAACCCGTCACAGTTTGATTACGGGAAATACTTAAGAAATTTTGATGTATTTACGATAGTTTACGCAGAAACTTCGGATTGTGAGTATATTCAAGCGGAATTGCCTTTAAAATGGAAATTTATGCAGGGGCTTAATAATGTCAGAAACCGAATTTTGAAAACTCATTCAAATTATTTAAAAAGTCCGAATCTTGAAATTCTAGGCGGAGTAGTATTTGGTGATGATGCCGTATCGCCTCCGGATTATGTAAAGAATAGTTTTACAAACTCGGGCTTACTTCATATTTTGGCTGCGTCAGGAATGAATGTTGCATTTATATTTGGGTTTTGGTTTTATATATTGTCGCTTTTGAAAGTTCCATACAAACCTCGTGTGATAAGCGGTATGGGGGTTGTAATTCTTTATACTATGATGACAGGATTGGGTGCTTCTGTAATAAGAGCAGCATTAATGCTGTTGTTTGTGTTGGTGGGCAAACTTATCGACAGGGATTCTCATAGTGTTTCGCTTTTATCGTTTGTCGCGTTTTTAATGCTTTTGTACAATCCTGCTTTTTTGAATGATGTCGGATTTCAGCTTTCGTTTCTTGTAACGTTTGGGATAGTTTGTACGGCTGATGTCATTATGAAACGTTTTGAAGAAAACAAGATTGTATATAAAGTTGTCGGTGCTTTATTAATTCCGATAGTTGCGCAAATTTGGGTAATACCTTTGCAGATGTTTTATTTTAATACGATAAGCACTTATTCTTTATTTGCGAATGTTTCTATAATGCCGTTTTTGTCAGTGATAAGTTTTGGCGGCTTTGTTTCGTCTGCTTTATCAATATTTACTCCTATTGCGAATTTAGTTTGCGGAATTTTTGATTTTGTTTTGAAGTTTATGTTGACGGCACTTGTTTGGATTTCGAACTTTTTCGCATCACTTCCGCATTCCCTTATTGAAACTCCTCATCCTTCTTTATTGCAGGTTTTTGTTTATTATATAGCGGTACTTCTTACGACTTTAATGATAAAACAAGGATTTACAAAACGTCATCTGGCGATTTTGGGCGGGTTAATCATTTTGTTTTTCGGGTTGTGGATTAGAATTCCTGACGGCAGGCTTGACGTTATAGTGTTTGATGTCGGGAATGCTGATGCTTTTCTTGTCAAAACTCCTGAAGAAAAATATATTTTGATAGATACTGCAAAGGCAGGCTATAAGGGGTCAAAGCCTCAGGCTGAATTTATAATCAGAAAATATTTAAAAGACAGAGGTATCAAAAATCTTGAATTGATGGTTGTAACTCATTTTGACATTGACCACGCAGGAGGAGCTTCTGAACTTGCAAAGAATATGAAAGTCAAAAATATTTTAACAAATTCCCTTACAGACCAAGCTCGGATAGCGCAATCAATTTATAAAACCGCAAAAGACACAGAAACTCCTATATCAAAAGCTCTTGACGGGGAAGTTGTTTATGAGGAGTCGAATTTGACGCTAAGAAGTTTTGTTAAAAGTTATGATTCCGATAACGAAAGTTCAGTGATAACCCTGTTAAGTTACAAGGATTTTGATATTTTATTTACGGGTGATGCAGGATTTACGGCTTTAGAACGAATTGCGGATAAAATGCCACCAAAAGTCGAGGTCTTAAAAGTTGGTCACCATGGAGCTGCAAATGTAATTAACAAGAAATTATTAGAGCGTTTGGGAACGGAGGTTTCAGTAATTTCGACAGGCAAGAATAATTATGGGCACCCGAATAAAGCAACCCTTGATATTCTAAGTCCGACGGAAATATACAGAACTGATAAAGACAATTCAATAAAGATAACGTCAGATGGCTTAAATTATGAAACTTACACTTTTAATTCAAGTACAAAGCACTACGAAAAGATTTCACAATTTCAGGCGAATTAGCTTTATAAGTTTGGGTAAAATTTTAATGACAGTCGACAGCAACGATAATATCTTTTAAAAGGGGAAGTTTTTTTCTGTCAAGCCCCTTAACCATATCAATAATAGAAGTTCTGATGTTATCATTTTCAGAGGAATTTATGCTGAAGAACTTGTTGATATCAATTTCAAGGATTTCGGCGATTCTGACAAAAGTATCAAGTGAGGGGTAAGAGTTGCCGTTTTCAATAAGGCACATTTGTCTTGGCGAAATGAACACTAATTCAGAGAGCTTTTCTTGAGAAAGCCCTTTTTCGATGCGGATTTGCCTAAGTTGTTTGCCGAGTAAGACTTTATCCACCTTTCCCCCTTTATGAAAAGTTTAACTATTTAATCCGGCTGAATAATGATGTCTATATCAATTAAGTTGACAAATTGATATAGATATGTTATTATAAACATGTAACTTATATTATGGAGGTATTTACAAATGTTAAAGAAAACTATTGGTATGGGTGGTTTCACCCTGGCCGAGGTGTTGATTACCCTTGGTATTATTGGTGTTGTAGCGGCAATGACAATGCCTACATTGATTAACTCAACACAAGGTGCACAGTACAAAACAGCATTTAAAAAATCTCTAACAGTTCTTTCTCAGGCTGTTGTTATGAATATTGCACTTAACGACTATGATTTGTCACAGGTTGTAGCTGGTACAAATACGGCAGCAGAACAAGAAGAATCCGCACCTGGTGCAGGGGATGGAACTCCTGCAACAGCAGTTGGAGGTGCACAATCATTGTATGACTTATTCAGTCAACGTTTAAATATAGTAAGAACAGCAAGTTCAGATGATTTTGATGCTGAAGCAGGCAGTGCTGATCAATGGATTATTGTTAGTGATACTGATAGTGCTGATCGTACGCCATTTACTACCGCGCATGGTACTACGAATGCATTTCCAACATTCACAGTACGTACAGGTACTTGGACTAGCGATGCAACATTTTTATTTATGAATGATGGTATTACTTTTATTTTTGATAACACACAGTCAAACTGTATACAGAAAGATACCAGAATCGGTGCGGCAGCTGACAATTATTGCTACGGATTTATTGATGTAAACGGACAAAAAGCTCCAAACCGTGTTGTTCAGTGTGATCCTGATTCAAAAAGTGAAACAACTGTAACTGATTCAACAACTTGTACGGTATCAAGCCCGACAGATATTTATCCGATTGCAATGTATAACCAATCTGTTATCCCTGCAACACCGGCAGCAAGAGCAGTTCTTTATAACAAATAATTTTAGAGGGATTTTCTCTCAAGGATAAATTTGAAAACAATCCCCTGCTTTTTTAGCTCGGGATTGTTTTTTCGAAAAATGCCGGATGTTTTGCTCGATTGTCTGATTTTAAAATGTATTTTGATGAATTTAAATAATTATCAAAAATCTGCTTTATGTATAAAAATTTTCAAAAATATAAAACAAGTCTAATAAATAGAGCTTTTTAATAAACTATTTGTTATAATTCTCGCCTGAGCTCACCTCGGGCGATTTTCCTTTTGAATAAGCTTATACATCCTTGTTTATCTGCGTTTGGGTGATTGATTTTATTTTTTTTTATGGTAAAATCCTCTTGTATTGTGAGGTGGTGTTATGTTGAAACCTTCTTCCGCTAAGGATAGAATTATTTTGGCACTTGACGTTGATACTCTTGATGAAGTCAGAGAGTTGGTTTTAGAATTAAAGGATTATGTAGGATATTTTAAAATCGGGCTTCCTTTGATAATTAATTGCGGGTTTGAGGCTGTGAGATTAATCGAGGAGCTTGGCGCAAAGTGCTATTATGACGGAAAGTTTCATGATATACCAAATACCGTTCAAAAAGCTTGTATAAATCTTGTAAAAAATAACATTCACTTTTTTAATATTCACATACAAGGCGGCTCCAAAATGGTCACTTCTGCTGTAAAAGCTGTTAATGCTGCAGCAAAAAGGTTAGAAAAAGAACCGCCTGTGATTTTAGGGGTTACTTTGCTTTCAAGTTTTGGACAAAAAACTTTAACAGAAGAACTTTGTGTTAATAAAAATATAGAAGACTACGTATTGCAGCTTGCGCAAGTCGCAAAAGACTGCGGGCTTGACGGGGTTGTTGCAAGTGCTGATGAAGCAAAGCGTATCAGAAAACAAATAGGAGATGATTTTATAATTGTCTGCCCTGCAACAAGACCGACTTGGGCTGGAGTTGATGATCAGGTGAGAGTTGATACTCCTAGAAAAGCTATTTTATCAGGGGTTGATTTTATGGTTGTTGGCCGTCCGATTACCAAGTCAGACGATAAAATTGCAGCAGTTAAGTTGATTATTGATGAAATTGAAACTGCGCTTGCTGATAAAGAAGCTCTTGTTTAAACGATTTCTTCATTTTCTGCATAATCTGCAAATTTTGGAAGTTCTTTTGTAACTGGCGCTCCAAGTTTTTCGATTTTTTCGATTTTTGAAATTATGTTTCCGTTGCCTTTGAGTTTCTTTAGTGCGTTATCAAAGTTTTTTCTGGTGCTGTTTAGGTCCTCTAAAAGCCCTGCGAATTTGTCGTGAACTTCGGCGCAAAGTTTTGCCATTTCCATTATATTTTTGTTTTGTCTGTCAATTTTGTGGAAGGCTTCAATTATTTTCAGTGCTGCCAAAAGAGTGGATGGTGAAACCGGCATTACGTTGTTTTTCCACGCAAAATCCCAAAGCGCACAGTCATCGCAAAACATCATCGAATAACAGCCCTCTATCGGAATAAACATCAAAACATAATCTGGTGAACTTATGTCTGTTGCATAATCCCTCTTTGCAAGCCCTTTAATATGTGTTTTTGTGGATTCCGTAAATTGTTTAAGATGCAGGGATTTTTCACTTTCTTCTGCTGCGTTTACGTAATCGTACCAAGATGAAAAAGAAGTTTTGCTGTCTATAAATATATGTCTTCCTTCAGGAAGATTTATAATAGCGTCAGGTCTGCCTTCTGAAGTGTCTTTTTGTAATTCAAATTCTTCTCCTAATCTCAAGCCTGACGCTTCCAAAACCCTTTTTAATATGATTTCGCCCCATTTGCCTGTGGTTTTGTTGTCTGATTTCATTACTTTTATAAGGTTTGTCGTGTCTTGAGAAATCTTGTTTCCTGTATCAAGAAAGTTTTTAAGATTGGTGTCGAAGCTGTTTAATTTCTCTTTTTCGTTTTCAAGATTTTCTTCCGTGCGCTTTTCAAAATCTTCTATTTTGTCTTTAAACCGTTTGAAAAATTCTTCAAGCTTTTCTTTACTTTGTTCGCTGAAGTTGGAGGAGTTTTCTGTAAAAACTTTGTTTGCGGTGTTTTCAAAATAAAGTTTCATCTGTTCAAGCATCATATCAGTATGAAGTTTTTCGTTTTTCCTTGCTAAAAATACCGGAATGTAAACCGCAATTCCGCCTAATACAAACCCTGTAATAAATAATCCGATATCCACCAATTCATCTCCTCTGTTTTTATGATTATACCATAATTGGTTTACAGCAAAAAGATTATGTTAAATTTTTGACACTAAAAAATCAACCATGCTGCAAAGCATGATGTATAAAGAGATTGAGGTGTTTTATCAATCTAAAGGTTTAGAACATTTTCTACAACCCCCATGACTTCAATATCAATCGGGGCATGGATGAATTCCCCCATATAAAAGTTGTAGTATGAATAGTGTAGAGAACAATAATTAAAAATTTATAAAGGGGAAAGATGATGAGAGAGTTCAAAAGAAAATTGAGAGTTTTGCTTGTAGATGACAATGCGGAACATTTACGCGGAGTTAAGGAGTTAATCAGTTTAGAAGCTGGGTATGATGTTGTAGGCGCTACAACAAGTGCAAATATTGCAATAAATTTGATTAAAAAATATCGTCCGGACATTGTTTTGATGGATATTAATATGCCTGAAAAAGATGGTTTGCAAGCAATTCAGGAAATTGAAAAACTTGAACTTGATACAAAAGTTATAGCCCTAAGCGGATATGATGATGCAGATTTAATCTTTAGAGCAATGAAGCTTGGTGCAAAAGGTTATGTGTTAAAAACAATGGCTTCTGCACAGTTGATTTATGCGATAGATGAAATTGCTGCGGGTAAAATTTATCTTCCATCAGCTCTTTCTTCAAGATTTTTTGAATACTTCCAAAGATCATTTAAAAATGAAAGCGACGCAGTTGTGCAAGAAAATCTTCTTTCTTATCTTACCTCTCGTGAAGAAGAAGTTCTTGATCTTCTTACACAGGGTAATAACTACAAGGGTATTGCAGCAAAATTATTTATATCCGAAACTACAGTTAAGACTCACGTAAACAATATTTTCCAAAAATTGCAAGTTAATGACAGAACTCAAGCT
The DNA here is from genome assembly GCA_944326525.1 of Candidatus Gastranaerophilales bacterium. GTDB lineage: Bacteria > Cyanobacteriota > Vampirovibrionia > Gastranaerophilales > Gastranaerophilaceae > Scatenecus. Next base: position 38,490 of record CALVEG010000002.1, on the reverse strand, counting down.
GTTCTCTACGCTTTAAATAACGGATTTGCAAACAGAAGACGTGTAAAAGCAGCAGTTTAAAATAAAAAGAGCGACAAATTTTGTAAAAGGTTTGGCTTATTGTGATTGAGTCAAACCTTTTTTGACAGATAAAAGAGGATGATATGCAGACAACGGATGATATTTTGAAAACTCAGGCAAGGTGTATTTCTCACGAAATTCGTAATCAGGTTTCTATTTGTGATGTTTACTGTGAAATTATAAGAAAACATTTGCAAAAAAATAACATTGAGCTTCCTCCCGTTGATAATGCTATAAATTGTATTATGAAGTCCCTTAAAATGGTTTCAAATTCGCTTTTGGATTTGAAATCTTTGAGTAATTTTGAGTGTAAAAAATTAGATTTAAAAGAGCTTTTGTTGCAGGGAATTGAACTTTCGAAAGTTTATGTATATGAAAAAAATATAGATATAACTTTGGAATGTAAAAGCGGTTGTTGCGTTTATATTGATGAGAATAAGTTTTTGGCTGTGATTGTAAATCTTATAAAAAATGCAATTGAGGCAATTGCAGAAACAGGATTTATAAATGTAAAAACCGAAATAAAAGAAGATTATGTGAATGTAAAAATTTCTAATAATGGAGAAAAAATTCCTGACGATTACATAAGTAAAATATTTGATGAAGGTTTGACTACAAAGTGCTACGGAAGCGGATTAGGGTTATATATTTGTAAAAACAATTTAAAGAAAATGGATGCAGATTTAAACTTAATTAAATCAACAGATGAAATAACGGAATTTGAAATATCTTTGCCTCTTAAAGTTTCTTAATGAATATTTTTTTTAATGGCAAATAAATTTATCCTGCGTATTTTATATAAATATAATACTAATTAGTAGCGGGAAAATATGGACTTTTTTAATTCACTATCACAAGTAGTAAAAAATCGTGAAAACTTTAAGAAATGGGAACAAGATCAGCGGGATACAGAAGCTCAGCGTCAGGAGTTGTATAATCGTAGACAATATACACCAGCGGAAATAGAAGAAGCAAAACAGCTTGGAGAGAGGATTATTGATGTTGTTGACATAATGGATAATCACTCTGAAAACGTTGCTGAAAACGTAGAAACAGCGGTTTCTCCAATTGTTTCACTTGCTCCTTTTGCCGTGCTTTTAGCAACAGGTGCATATTATATCAAAAAAATTGCCGGTCCTGCAGGTGATAAAATTTGGGAAATAGAAAAAGAAATGCTTTGGAACAATCAGGACGTCCATAAGTTGGCTGATGATATCACGAATAAAATTCATGAAACCCGTCCTAATAAAGAAGGTTTTTATTCTTGGCATCTTATTAACAAAAGGAAAATAGATAAAATTCCTGATGCTAAGTTAAAAGCAAGAGCGATGGAAATATACACGAATTATACTAAGAAAGTTAAACCATATAAAAATAAAATTAAAGGGGGTGCAATAGGAGTTGCAGCCTCAAGTGTTTTGGCATTTATAGGTGCGACTATTTATGCGGCAAAACTTCAGATAGACAGTTCAAAAATTGCAAGGTATCAGGCACGAAAAATTTTAGAAGATCCGAAAGCTTTTGTAAACTATACCCCTGAACAGATTGCAGCAGCCAAGAAATATATTGAAGAACATCCTGAGCTTAAAAAGCAGAAGAAAAAAGAAAAGCTGAAAAGCGGAATGTTCAAAAGTATTATAAATGTATTTAGAGATAGAAAAGAATACTTAAAAGCTAAAAAGGCGGATACTGATACTTCGAAAAAGGTTACGAGACCATTGACACCAGAAGAAATAGTTCAGGCTAAGAAAGATCAAGAAGTCATCCAGCGATCAGTCAGACTTATCAATAATGAAGCAGAGAAAAATTCTGAAAATATGGAAGTCGCAGCAGGTGTAATTATGGGTTCGACACCGATAGTCGGCGGGTTCTTTGGCTGGCTTACAGGTTTAGTTATGAACAAAACCGGTCTGACAGAAAGAATAGTAAAAAATATTGTAGATAAGCACGGTACAGAAGAAGCCAAAGCTGCATACGCAAGATTTAAAGAAGTTAAAGTCGGAGCCCCTGGGTATTCTACAAGATGGGGTAAGTTTGTAGACAAACTTATGGAAGATAATAGTGTTCGAAAGTCAAGTGCTGATATTGCGCAAGAAGTAGCTGGCAAGGTTAAACCGCATAAAAAAGATGTATTTGGCGTGTTTAAGAAATTGTTTGCAGCCGGAATGTCGCATAGATGGGGAAATGCAAAAATTATAGGTTTAATCGGGGCATTAGTATCTTCAATTCCGGCTGCATTAATAGCCTTGAAGCTTCAAAAATCTTCAGCACGTGCAGGTCGCTATACTGCAAAACGAGAGCTGGAAAAAGATCCGAGAAACTTCATCGGATATACGGAAGAAGATTTGCAGGAAGTTAAAGATGTTAAAGGTAAAAAAGAAACTTTCGGACAAAAATTGAAAGAATATGCAATGTTTGTTCCGACTGTATTGAAGCAATATTATGCTTATGAAAAATATAAACGAACAGAATTTAAAGAACATCAACTCTTGCTTGATCAGCTTCAAAAGTCAGAAGTAAGCGAAGAACAGCTTAACGATGCAAAAAATCTTCAAAGAAAATTGTTTAATACTTTTGAAAAAGTAGATGATAACTCTCAAATATATTCAGAGTCAATGGAAGCAGCAACAGAAATTTTACAACCGTTTGCCCTGAGTGCCGGCATGTTAGTAATGATTTCACCTGTATTAGCTGCAGCGATTCAGATAGGCAGAGGTAAAGTGACAGCAGCTTCGGCTATTGATTGGACTACAAAAAAACTTGCAGGTTTAAGTTCATTCTTGAAAGGTAAAACATTCAAGAAATATCTAAAAGATGTTTCAGAAAAAATTCCTCACAAAGTTGGAAACATAGAATTGGAAAACAAACCTTTAGCTGCAATGATTCAGAATATAGATTTCAACAATGATACACTTGGAGAAATCGGCTCTAAATTTGTTAAAAATTTAAATGCGGCTTCTCATAAATTTAGATATATGAGCGATTCAGAACAGATCAAGTTACTTGAAAAAATGGAAAAATCAATTAAGAATATAATTGATTATGCTGACATAGAAGAAACTAAATATAAACCAGGATTTGAAAATTTATTAAATATTATAAAAGAACTTAAAGGACCATCATATTATGAACAGCTAAGGGCTGATATGTTTGACATTTTGATAAAGAACACAGATAGTGTCAAAAGTATGCCTGAAAAGAGATTTAAGATTGCAATAAGTAAATATGTTGATTTGTCGTGTATGACAATTGGAGAGGATAAAGTTTTACAATTTGCAAAAAGTTTGGGTAAAATGCCAAAAGATAATATGGATCCAATGTTAGCAGAATTTGTTGAAAAATTTACTTGCAAATACTCGGATATGGATTTAATTAATATCAATGCTTTCAAAAAAGCAATTGTAGAATTTGTTCAAAAAGATGAAATTACGTTTTTATATGGCAAAATAGACAGTATTTTCAAGAGTATGAGCAACGCATTTCCATATACTCTAAAAGAGGTTCCAGAAGGATTGGATAACATAATAGAATTTTTCCAAAGACAAGGAAGTGATGTTTTTGGAAAAATGGAACGACCAGCGCTTGCAGGAGCAGTGGACGAAACGGCAGAAGCCGCTTCAGGACCTATAAGAGGAATTCTTAAAAAACTTTCTGATCCGAAACATTATATATCTACGCTCAAGAAAGATGTAACTGAAATGACAGAGATAGAATTCCAAAACAAGGCAGATTCGATGGGCTTTTCAAGTATGGATAAAAAGACTATGCTGTCCGTTATTTCTAATCTTGAAAAGATATATGATAACATTCCAAAAGAAGAACTTGTTGGAATACGAAATGCATTATTAAAAGAATTAAAAGAACATCCTGATGAATTTATGCGTTCATTAACTTCCGGAACTCTTGCAACATCATTATTGACGAATGGTTTGGTAAAATCAGCTGCAGCAGTTGGTATAAGTTGGACAGTATTAAACATAGTTTTAATTTGGTCAATTCAAACTGTACTTGCGGATATGCAGTTGAAGGCCGGCAGATTAGGGGTTATGAAAGCAATAGAATCTCTTGATGATCCTGCTTATTATGCAAACATAATTGAAAATAAACAAAATGCAAAAGCTTCAACAGATTCAAAATCTCAAGAACAATCGCAAGCTCAGCTTCAGCAGCAACCTTCTGCGGGAAATGTTACATCAGCTAGTGAAGTTCAAGGAAATCTTTTAAGCAGATTTAAAAAATAATATCTTATTTTAATTATTAAAATAAAAAAAGGACTTCTTTTAACAGAAGCCCTTTAGTTTATTATATAAAGTAGGTTTTACTCTTCAATTGGTGAGGCAGGTTTTGGCATCGGGATAGGTTTTTGCATTGGTTTGCAATTACCTTCTTTGATACATTTTTTTCTTGCTTTTTCAAACTTTTTTCTGCCTTCTTTTTTCATTTTTTGAAGTTCTTTTTTCTGTTTGTCAGTAAGAATTGATTCAAATTCTTTCATATTCTGTATTCTTAATTCGTGAGCTTGTTTTCTCAAATCTTTGATTTGGGCGTCAATTTCAGCAATTTTTTCCTTTTGCATTTCCACAGCTATACGAGATCTTAGAACCATTTCTTTTTCCTGTTTCAGGTTTTTAATTTTAATCATAATAGGTTCCATTTGCTCATGGCCTTTTAAGCGTAATTCTTTTGCTTTTGCTTTTTGCTCGTCTGTAAGTTTAAGTCTTTTTTCAAATTCCGCATTACCTTTTTGTTTGTGTTGGCATGGAGGTGGCGGCGGAGCATCAAATTCAGCTTTATCCCCTTTTACAGCCGGAGTTTCTGCCGGTGTTGCCAGTTGAGTTTGAACTTTTGGGGTGGATGTGGAGTTTGTAATTGTGTCTGCTGCAATTGCACCGTTAAGAGTAAATGCTGCAAGTGCTGCTAAAATCAATGTTTTTTTAATCATTTTTCCATCCTTTCTTTACATTAAATCTTGTAACTTTTCTGCTAATTCTTTTTTTGCGTTGTAAATTCTTGACTTTATTGTGCCAAGCGGGCATTTAAGTTTTTTAGAACATTCTTCATAACTGTAGCCCTCTATTTCACAAAGAATTATTACTTCTTTGAATTTAGGTTTTAATCCGTTGATTGCTTTCATTATCTGAATTTGTCTTTCTGTTTTCAAAAGCTTATTTTCAGGTGTTGCTTTTTTGTCTTTTATTAGAACAAGAACATTGTCATCTGAAGTTGTTATGTCTTGTTTTTTTCGGTAAGAAGATTTTAAGTAATCTTTTGAAACATTTTTGGCAATAGTATTTATCCAGCCTGTCAAAGCACCTTGTTCTTTGTATTTGCCGGAATTTTTCCAGATTTTCACATAGACCTCTTGTTCAAGATCCTCATTCACTTCTTCTTTTGTAATCAGTCTGATTATATTTTTTACGTTTTGTTTATTTCTTTTTATGATTTCATTCAGATCCATTATTCCACCAGTAAAAAGCCGTAGGAATCGACAGGGAAACCAAGATCTTCTGCTGAAAGGGTTTCTCCGTATTGAATGTAATCCATTACATCTTGATTTGTTCCTACTACACCTATTGAAGCTCCGCCTATTACAAGAGCAAAAAGAATACATGCCACTTTAAGATGATGGTATGGTGTACTTTTTCTCTTATAAAAAGGTTTGACTTCACTTATAAGTTCTGATACTCTGTCCATTTGTTCTTGTTCTTTGCGGCAATCTTCGCAAACTTCAAGATGCTTTTTTAGTGTTTCTTGATCTGCAAATGTAAACAGAGCTTCGTATTTTGTACATTTATCTTTCATTTTGTAACCTCTATACTATTATAACGAATTTTAAAATTAAAAGTTCATTTTTTGATTAATTTTTTACAAATACATTAATAAGTTATTTAAGGATAAGGCTGTTTGGACATTTAGGTAGCAAAAAAAAATATTTATGATTTTTAGTTTATCAGAATTATGAACACGACATTGTTAGACAAATTCAGAAAAATATGCCTTAAATTAGGTGAGAATAATAAACCTACCTATGTTGTTATGTCAATAGCGGCAGTAAAGGGGATTTGTCGTCCTGCTTTTACGATGATGGACAAAAAAGAAGAGCCAAAGACAAAAAAATATACAGCAATAAGAGAAGGTTTAACTGAAATCATTGCAATTCCTGTATATTGGCTTTTGGGAGAGGGTTCCGCAAAGTTAGCGAACAAATTTCTTCCGGAGGAATTAAAAGCTAAAGGTGCAAAAAATTGTATGCTGATAGGGGTTTGTGCAGCAGCGTTGGTTGTAATCCCCGGACTTTGTTCTCTTGCAATAAAACCTTTAATGGATAAATTTTATCATAACAAAAAGGGGATAAATCTTGAAAAATCCGATAAAAATTTATCTTTTATTGAACCAAAAACAAATCCCATATCACAAAATACTTATTCTCCGGTAAAACGTCCAAGTATGCAAACCTTTGCAGGTGTTGGTCCATATAAATCATACGGTATGAAAGTAGGTGGCGTATGATTAACGGAATTACAAAAATTTTAACAAGCAATTCGCTTAATAATATAACTTCAAACACCAATTCACAAGTTATGATGGAGACAACACTGAAAGCTATTGGCCGACCGGGGTTTATTTTAATAGACAACGATATCGATGATGATACGAAAAAATATGCAGCTGCAAAAGAATTTTTATACCAAGCGACTTGTCTTTTGGTATATGCTACTATTGTTGTGCCGGTATTCAAAAAAGGTACGTTCAAGCTTGCTCAAAAACTTTTCAAGCCGGAAGAAATCGGGGATTTTAAATCAAGTAAACAATATGCTCATTATTTGAAGTTGTGTGATACGACATTAAACAACCGTCAAAAGACGCTTGAAAAAGAGATTAAGGGTGTTTACAAAACTGATGCTGACGGAAATAAGGTGCGCAAGCTTGTTAAGGATGAATATTCTTCATTGATGGTAGAAGAATTGAATAAAGAACATCCGAATAAATTTCCGATATTGAAGGGAGCTGTGGAATTTGGAAATATTGTCGGATCAGTTTTTGGGCTGGCAATTTTTGCACCTCAGGTTTCACATTTATTTATTCACCCTGTCTTAAATGCTCTGGGATTTGAAAAACACAAAAACTCTGCTAACACTTCAGAATCTTCTCAAGTATTAGACAAAAAGGTTTAAAAGAATATTAAACGGAAATTCCTTTAAGGTATTCAATAGATCTTTGGGATAGAAGTTCAGCTTTAAGTTTTTTATTTTTTCTTTCCTTTTTAGGAAGTTCAATTTTATCTAAAATACCCCAGTTAGAATTTATAGGCTGAAATTTGTCATGCTCTGGATTCGTAATATAATGTGTTAAAGCTCCAAGAATAGTTGTTGTTGGAAGTGTTAAAAGTTCTTCCCCCTTCAAAAAGCGTGCCATGTTAATTCCTGCCAAAAGTCCTGAAGCTATTGATTCAGTGTAACCTTCTGTTCCTGTTAGTTGACCTGCAAAGAACAAATCTTGTCTTTCTCTTGTTTGAAGTGTCGGATTAAGGAGTTTTGGTGAATTTATAAATGTATTTCTGTGCATTACTCCGTATCTGACAATTGAGGCATTTTCAAGTCCCGGAATTGAGTGAATAAGTTCTTTTTGGCTTCCCCACTTTAGGTTCGTCTGAAAACCGACTATGTTATAGAGTGTTTTTGCGGAGTTGTCTTGTCTTAACTGTACAACTGCATAATTTTCTTCTTCTGTTCTTGGGTCAACAAGTCCGACTGGCTTCATTGGACCGAAACGAAGGGTATCTTTCCCTCTTGATGCCAAAACTTCGACAGGAAGACAACTCTCAAAAAACTTTGCATTTTTCTCAAACTCTTTTAATTCAATTCTAGGGGCGGTTGTGAGAATCTCATAAAATTTTTCATACTGTTCTTTATTCATCGGACAGTTTATGTAAGCCGCTTCTCCCTTGTCGTAACGGTTCAAGTGAAAAGCAATATCAAAATTTATACTTTCAGCTTCTATTATTGGCGCAATTGCATCAAAGAAGTAAAGATGTTCACTGTTCGTAAACTTTTTAATGTCTTCAGCTAATTCAGCGCTTGTTAACGGGCCGGAGGCTATTATTGCAGGCATGCTCGGAATTTCTTTGATTTCTTCCTTTATAAGGGTAATATTTGGATTTTCAAGAATTTTTTCGGTTACCTGTTTTGAAAAGCCTTCTCTGTCAATTGCAAGTGCATTTCCGGCGGGAACACTGTTTTTAAAAGCTATTTTGATAAGCTCGCCGCCTAAAAGTTCCATCTCTTTTTTCAAAAGTCCGCTTGCATTGGTGGTGTCTGCTGCCCCCAAGCTGTTTGAACATACGAATTCTGCACAATCGCCGGTTTTATGTGCTCCGGTCGATACTTCAGGGCGCATTTCGTATAATTTGACTTTAATTCCTCTCTTTGCTAATTGCAGAGCGGCTTCTGATCCGGCAAGCCCTGCTCCTATTATGATTGCTTCCATTCCGGAATAGTATTATGAAAATGCATCTCTGTCAAATCTTAAGCCTAAATGAAATTCCTTATTGTTGTTTAATTGTAAAGATATGTGAATAAAAATATTATAATTGTAGTATATTGCTTGAAAAAAAACTACGGATTAAGTATAATTATTACACTTAATAATATTACATTTACGTCACTTTGTTTGTCATGTAAATTTTTCTTACAATCGGTGCCGAAAAAAGCAATAAATGTAACCGTTAAGTTTTTAAAATAGTATGTATGTGTGTAGTTTAGTCATGAAAAAAGTAGGGATATGTCAGTAAAAGCAATTAATTCTTCAGAAAATACCGGACGAAACAGATTGGGGCAAGTAACTAGGAAAAATAATACTCCTCATTTTACAAGTGATTTTAACCCTGTAGTTACGGTGACAGATGCAATCGCAAGAGGTGGATTTGCAGCATCATTTATTGCCCAAGACGGTATCGGAATGGTATTTCCGAGAATTAAAGAGGGGCTAAATAGAGGTAGAAAACGTGAAAAAGATCCTGTAACAGGTGAAGAAACCGGTAAGAAAACAGGACCTTATAACTGGGCTTTTGCTCGCCGTGAAGGTATAAGAGAAATTCTATCAGGTCCGAGTGCATTTTTGATTCCTGCAGGTATGATGTGGGGAATTAAAAAATATGCAGGTAAGGCTAATAACGTTCCTATTAACATGATCAATACTTTTGGCGAAAGTTTTAATGCAATTGTTGAAAATAATAAAGATGCCATCAAAGGCATAACTAACTTCAAAGATAAAGCACAAGTTAATCCTGTTAAAAAAGATTTTTATAAACAGGTTTTCAAATCAACATTGCAAGCTTCATTAGGTGATATTGAAGGTTTTGATTTTGATGCGAAAGCTGCAGAGATGGCAGACAAGCTTATAGAGATAGAAGGCGCTAAATCTAAAGGTTTCTGGAAACATTTTATCGGTAAGAAAACTCCGGGAATGAAAGAGGATTTAACTTCAAATCTAGTTAGTGAATTTATGGATCTTCGTAAAAAATACGTAAATCCTTCAGAAAATGAACTTGCTGCAACTGTAAACGTAAAATGGAGAAAAGATCCTGTTACAGTATCATTTTCACAGATGCTTGATAATTTAACTGATTATACAGATGATGTTATCAAATCTACTAATAAATATTTGAAAAATGAGGCAGTGCCGGATCTTGCTAAGTTTATGAAATCCTTTAATTTAAGACGTTCCGGAACAAGGTTCTTGTCTAACTTCGGTATGTTCTTTGCTGTAGTCGGATTTTACGATATTATCCCGAAAATTTATAATATTGGGGTTTCAGCAAATGTTGATGAAATAAAAGAAGAACCGGAAGATGCAAGTAAAACTGCAGAAAATGTTCAAGGTAAAGCCGACAAAGCAGAAAAAACAGAAAAAGATAATAATGCTAAAGAAACATCATTTACAGGTGCCGCATCAGCATTTAATGAAAAAATCGGAAAGACCGTTACAAAAGGCGGATGGCTTAAAAAGCTTTCTGATACTTTTGAATTTGATAAAGCATCAATGTCAGTACAGGCTATGTTGACATTATTATTTGGATTTTGTCTTCCTCCAAGATTGAGAAATGCAAAAGACCAACACGATAGAAAAGAAATTTTCGTACGTGATATGTTAAGCTTTACAGCGATATTGTTTGGTGCAAAAGCATTGTCAAGAGGTTTCTCCTCAATGTTTGCAAAGCTTTCAGGTTTAGCGCTTAACGTGAAACCTGCAGATCATTCAAAAGGTTTCTTCTACAAGCTTAAGAACTACTTTACACCAAGCGGTGGTGTAAACGTATTGAGCAGTGACCAATTAGCTTCAAAACACAGCAACCTTAGACAGTACAAAGACGGAATTATGGGTTATATAGAATTTTTGAAGAAAAATGATGGTGATCCGAGAAAAGTCTTTGCTATGGACAAAGAGGTAAAAACAGCTGCAGAAGAAATTTTGGGTGGTAAAAAACTCAAAGACGTATCAATTGAAGATTTTGAAAAAGCTTTTAGAGCTGCAAAAGAACAAAATTCAAAGGCACTTGATACTATATATAAAGCTTTTGAAAATGCTGATAATAAGTTTGTACGAATAGCAAAAACCTTAAACAGCTCATTTGAATTTGCTTCAATAATATTCTTAGTACCGGCATTTATGATTTGGCTTGCTAGATATTGTGAAAGAATGACAAAAGAAAGCAAAGAGAAAGAACGTATAGCTCAGGAAGCTAAAAATCCGCAGGCACAGGCTGTAATAGCGCAGAATAAAATAAATTTAACTCCGCCATCTGTAAATTCAATGCAGCCGACAATGTCAGGTTTCTTAAAAAAATAACAAACTCCTAATATACAGTTACAAAAAGCAGGTTCTTAAAAATTAAGAACCTGCTTTAAAATATAATTATTAGATTTATTCTTCAATAAGTGCATTGATTTCAGCAACCATTTCGTCAGGATCAAATCCGTGAACCTTAGCCCCTGCTTCAAGGTTTTCAAAGTGAGCCGCAGCACATCCAATACATCCCAAACCGTATTTTTGGAATACAGCAACACTTTCAGGGCAAGCCTGAACGATATCCATAATGTTCATATCCTTAGAAATTTTTTGTGTCATATTTACCTCCTTGACTTTCTTATCAAAATCCTTAAGTACATTATACAACAAAAAAGAAGGATGTAGTAAGTATGGAATTTCTGAAAAGATTATTTAAAAATGAAGAAAGGGTTGTAGGTTTGTGTTCGTTGAACAAAAAAAACAGCAGAGTATCCTATACATATACTCCGCAGTTTAACGCACAAAAACTAATTTACCGCACAAATACTAAAGATAATTTCTTTCTGCTGTAAAAAACAGTTTTTATGCCAACAAATCTAAATGTTCAGCTTTTACAGGCGCGCCGCAAAGCAACTCTTCAGAAAAATTGCTTTTAGTCGCCGGTCTGTCAAGGCTTGGTTTAAAGTCAAAGGCTTGTTTGACAAAAGTTCTACTTGGCTGCAAGCTTGGTGAGGTAACGTAACCTGCGCCGCTGTTTGATGTAATTTTTGATATGTCTAATCCGAACATAGCAATCTCCAAAATTCCCTATACTATAATAAAGAAAATTTTGGTCAAAAAATTGCCTAAAATTTGCAAAATATTAAGAAATATTAAGCTAGCCTGTCAAGTTTGTTTGCAGTAGTGGCACTTCCGGCAACTTTAGGATGGTTTAAATTAAACACATCATCAGTCTGTTGCGAAAAAAGTCCGTTTGTAAACGGGTTGAATTTAGCGGGTTCTTTTTTCTGTGCCTCAAAGAAATTGACAGGGTCAACCTTGAAAATATAATTAGGTTGAATTGAGTCTATGTTCATAATGTCGCTCTCTTTCTCAAATTAATAAAAAATATCGGAGCGTATGAATTTCATTTTTTCGAGAAATTGTTACATATGTTACAAAACGTTATTGGTCGCTTTCGTGGTGGTCGTTATTTTTCATTAGTTTTTCAAAGTCAGAGGGCTTAATACTCTGGATAAATTCTTTAAATTCTTGAGCTTCAGCTTCATCTTTTGCACTGTCAGTGGAAACAGAACCGTTAGAGATAACGTTTGCTGTAACAAAGATAGGTGCATCTACCCTGATTGCAATAGCGATAGCATCAGATGGACGAGAATCTATTTCAATAAGTTTATCGTCATCACCTTTTAAGAAAATAGTTGCATAATAAGTTTCTTTTTCGACATCATTAATTTCAATTTTATCAATTTTATAACCTGTTTTTTCAATAATATTAATAATCAGATCGTGTGTCATCGGACGTGCAACTGTAAGATTTTCAATTTTTCTTATGATAGCACTGGCTTCAGCAGACCCAATCCATATAGGTAGAGCTTTTCTATTTTCTTTGTCGTGAAGAACAACAATAGGAGAACCTGTTCTTGTATCAAGGGCAATGCCCATAACTTTCATTTCAATCATTATAAAGCCTTTCTAAAAAGTATCTTACGAATATATTAGCCTATTTATAGGGTACGGTCAAGAGAAAACCGCTAAAAGTAAGTTAAAAGTATGAAATAAGATTAAATATTTACGAAAAAAAATATTTATGATATAGTAAAGAAGTAATTCAAAGATTACATGACAGTAAAATACTAATACGGAGTAATGGCCGAGTGGCTGAAGGCGGCACCCTGCTAAGGTGTTATGTGGGTCTAACCTGCATCTAGGGTTCAAATCCCTATTACTCCGTTTTTTAGTGCCTTTTTTGTAAATTTAATATAGTTAGGAAGTGCAAGTTAATACTATAAATTTAATAATTTATCAATGTTTTCATCAGGAAGATACATAAGCCCTTGTCTTATTTTTTCGGGAAGTTCAATTTGTGAGTTTGCGGACATTTTTATAAAATCTTCCATCATTTTATTTTTATTATCGTCTATAAATCTCAGACCTATTTTATAATAAAATGGTGTTGGTGGTACAGAATTATATGCCATGAGGTGTAATCTTCCGTTAAATCCTGATTTCTTACTTTCTAAAACGGCAAATTTAAATAATTCAATCCCGATACCTCTATATTTAGATAACTTGTGACCTTTATTTATTGATTCAAGTTCTGTCATTTCCATTGAATTGTATATGTAATCATCTCCAACAGCGGTTTGAAAATAGCCTCTCTGTGGTTTTTCCAATGCTAAATGACCTAATTTTTGGCAGTTTTCGTCTTTCAAATATAAATATTTTTTGTCCCCGCGCTCAAATTTAGTTACAAAAACAGGGATCTTTTTCCCGGTGTCCCTTTCTATTAAAAAGGTTTTACCTGAAATTGTTTCTGAATGCATTAAAGATTTCAGAATTTTGGCAGCTTCAGCAGATACAGGTGCTTCTGAATAATTAACAGGATTTGATACGGCTTTAGCACAATCTAATTTATTAAAGCCAGATGAATATGTAACTTCTTTTACTTTACCTACTATTTTAGGAATGACTTTATTAACATTCATATTTTATTAAAAACATAAAATACAAAAAAATTGCCTTTCCTTTAATTTTTTTATGGGTTTGTCAGTGAAAAATAAATCGGATAAATAAGAATAAAAAATATACTAAAAAACGGAGAGGGTGGGATTTGAACCCACGGTACAATTGCTTGCACACAGACTTTCGAGATCCGCACCTTAAGCCACTCGGACACCTCTCCTTATGGTTTTTTATTTATTGTTAAAGACTTATTAGTTAATATTTTAAAATAGCATTAAGTAAAGCTGCATGTTTCCATTAAAAAACTGGGACCGGAGGGATTCGAACCCACGACCAAGGGATTATGAGTCCCCTGCGCTACCGCTGCGCCACAGTCCCAGACGTTTTTAATGTCCTTGAATCTTCTTTGTCGAATTGTTTTGCTCTCCGACTTAAATTCAAATGTACAATTTCCGTATAGTCTTAAGTTACCAAAAAATATAACAAAAATCAAGCATTTATTTTTTCTGGTTTTTTAAGTTTTAAAAAAAAATCTTTTCCGAACACTTCATTCTCTGGTATTATTTGTCCGTCTATGTCTGATAAGATTTTGCAGTTAGATGATATTATGCTGTCTTTTAATACAGTGTTGTCTGCGATTTCAACATTATTCCATATTATGCAGTTTTGAATATGCACATTTCTTCCTATTTTACAATTTGTGCCAATAGTCGTAACTCCTTTAAATACTGTATCTTGAGGAATTTCCGATTGTGAAATGTACTGACCGCCGTTTAGTGATTGAATTGGATCATGTTTAAATTTGCATAACCCTTCAAAAAGATCTTTATGCGATTGTTTATATTGGGATATAGTGCCTATATCAGTCCAATATTCGTTAATTTCAAAGGTATTTATGCCATTTGTTTTTAGCAATTCGGGAAAAACATTTTTGGCAAAATCATAGAAAGTATTTTCGGGAATATAGTTAAAAATTTCGTAATTAAAAATATAAATTCCTGTATTTATATAATCGCTTTTTGCATCTTCAATTGATGGTTTTTCTTGGAATTCAGTTATAAATCCTTGTTTGTCCGTTACGACAACACCAAAATGGGAAACTTCTTCATGAGGAATTTTTTTAATACCAATTGTTGCAACGGCATTACTTGAAAGGTGTTTTTCAATTCCTTTTTGAATATCGGCATTTGTTAGACCATCGCCTGATAAAACAACAAAAACATCATCTTTCGCAAAAAAGCTCTGGCATTTTTTTAATCCGCCAGCGGTTCCTGAAAGATTTTCTTCCTTTATATAATTAAAGTTAACACCTAAATTGTTATTTTTATATCTGTCAATAATTTTGTCTGCAAGATAATAAGTGTTTGCAATAACATTTGTAATCCCAATATTTTTAAGATTTTCAAGCAAAATATCCATGACCGGTTTATTGGCAATTGGAATTAACGGTTTTGGAACAGAAAGAGTAAGCGGTTCAAGTCTTGAGCCAACTCCTGCTGACATTATCATTGCTTTTGTCACTGTTTTTTCCATTACACCCCTATTAGATTAACTTTGTAAATTCTCTCATAAAAAAATGTTAATTGCAATAGATATAACTACTTGTAAAAAAAGAATGTTCGGATATAATTATATAGTAGTTGAAATTTGAATAAAAAGTATGGGCGCGTGGCGCAGTGGTAGCGCAGTTGACTCTTAATCAATTGGTCGTGGGTTCGAATCCCACTGCGCCCATATTTTTCATAATAGGGAGTAAAACTCTCTTTTTTGTTGGTTAAATACATGCTGTTGAATTTATGGTTTAACAAAAATTATTTTATTAAATAAACGTGATTACTTTATTTTTTTGTGTTTTTTATCCCAAACCAGTCTGAATGAGTCTTGTGAAACCATTCTAAACCCATTGTTTAAATAAAATCTTAGTGGTGATGAAGCTGAAAGAAGACTAATTTTATTGTGTGTCTGTTTTAGGTAATCCAATATAGAAGTTCCTATGTTTTTTATTTTGCGAGGAGGTATAGAGTATACATATTTTGGATGAGTTTGCAGATAGACAAGTTCTATTTCGTCTTTTTTCCTTTTGAAAATTTCTGCAATTCCAATAACGTCATTTGATTTCAATTTTTCAAAATTATCTTCTTGCAATGTTAATGCAATTGCTAAAAATGGTTCACATTTCATGTTTTTTCGCTTAAACGCTTTTTTTGCATCGTATGCTATGTTATCTGCATAACTGTCATTGCCAAAATCATAAGCAATTTCGTCAAGTGCATTAACGTCATATAAATCATGGGGATTTAATTCCACAAGATTTGCATAAGATGGTGCATAAGTTTCAGTTTGAAAAGAATATTTTCTAATCGGCATTTTTTGAATAAAACTGGCACCGAATGATATCGGGGTATTCATAATGATATTATTTTGCCTTGAAAGTTGGCGTTAGTCAAGCTTAGCTCCCCAAAATTCTAATTTTTTAAGATTTTCCTGAAGATATTGCGCATCTCTTTCTTTAGGCTCAAAATAGAAATATAAAGCTTTTTTCTTAGGATTGATTACACAAAAACTTCTGCAAGCTTTTCGCAATTCTTTTTCACCCTTAATGATTTTTTCACCCTTTTCGCCATCAAATAGAACGTTGTTTCTTAAAACTGTTAAAGCTTTAAAATTGTAAAGTTCATTAAGATTTTCATCTTCCATAGCTACATCCAGTGCATCTTGGAAGTTTTGGGGATATTTATAAAGAGAATCTCTTTTGGTTGTATACAAAACAAGCATTTTACCATCTTTATATTCTTCGTCATAAGAGCTATCCTTATCTGCAAGATATGTAGCAAGCTCTTCAGAAATGTCTTCGTATCCGTAAGGGGTTTTATCTACATGAAAAAATGTAAAATACAAAATTACAGCCAAAACTACAAAGCCGACTGCATACATAATTTCTTTCGGACCAAATGTGTTAACTTGTTTATCAAATTTATCTAAAAATTTATTAGCCATAACTTGATTTTATAAAATTGTGCTATTGTTGTCAATATTGGTTAATTAAAAATCAATTATATGATTTAGTTTTGCAGTAGTTTGGTGAATATTTTTTCAAATTCAGGAAAAGAAATGTTAACCCACTCAAAACCGTTGATTGAAATTTTGTTTTGGCAAATCAGACCTGCTACATAAAGGCTCATTGCAAGCCTGTGATCATGATAACATTCAACTTCAGATTCACCTTTCAGTGTTGTTTTTCCTGAAACGATAAAACCGTCAGGGGTTTCTTCTATATTGGCGCCAAGTTTGGAGAGTTCTTGAACTATTGCTTTAATTCTGTCAGATTCCTTATTTCTCAAGTCTTCTGCGTTTTTAATAATGGTTTCGCCTTCAGCTTGAGTCGCAATAACGGCAATTATCGGCAATTCATCAATAAGTCTTGGAATTAGGGCTTTTTCTATTACGCATCCTTTAAGATTAGAGTATCTAATTCTAATATCTCCTGCAATTTCTCCAGAGTGTACATAGCTGTCAAGAATTTCGATATTTCCGCCCATAAGCTTTATAACATCAATAATCCCTGTTCTGGTCGGGTTAAGTCCTACGTTTTTAAGGATTATATCAGAATTAGGCACAATCAATGCTGCTGCCATAAAGAATGCTGCAGATGAAATATCTCCGCAAATATCAATAGTTGAAGGTTTAAGCAAAGAGCGTTTAATAGATGTTTTAAGTCCTGAAATTTGAATATCAGCCCCCAAGTGTTTAAGCATAATTTCGGTGTGGTTGCGTGAAAGGTAAGGTTCTTCAAAACGTGTCATACCGTTGGCAAAAAGTCCTGCAAGAAGTACGCAGGATTTAACTTGAGCTGAGGCAAGTTTTGAAGAATATTCAATTCCCAAAAGTTGATTCCCAGTGATATCAAGTGGTGCATGACCTTCTTTTGAGTTTATTTTTGCCCCCATTAGTGTAAGCGGTTCGATAACTCGTTTCATTGGACGTTTGGAAAGACTTTCATCTCCGGTTAGTGTTGAATTGAAATCCTGTCCTGCTAAAATTCCTGACATAAACCTCATTGTAGTACCGGAGTTTCCACAATCAAGAATTTTAGAAGGTTTGGTTAGCTTGCCTGTTGAATTTATAACAAGAGTTGTTTCATCTTTAAATTCAGCCTGCACTCCTAGAGATTTAATGATTTCTAATGAGGATAAAGGATCCGCGCCTTTAGAAAAGTTGTTTATGGTTGAAATTCCGTCAGCTAGTGCCGAAAAAATGACTGCCCGATGTGAAATTGATTTGTCGGAGGGGATTGTAACTGTTCCTTTTAGAGGTTTTTCGGATTTTGATACCAATTTAATCATAAAAAAATTGTATCATAAAAAATGTTTGTGATATATTTAAAAAAGAAATCGCAAAGAGAGGTGTCCGAGCGGTTTAAGGTGCAATCTTGGAAAGGTTGTGTGGGAGCAATTCCACCGTGGGTTCGAATCCCATCCTCTCTGAATTAAAAACGGATGAGCTTCAGTTTGTCCGTTTTTTATTTCTTTAAGGTTAGCAAAAAAAATATTTTGGAGTTTTTTTATAATCGTAAATTAAATTAAAGGAGAATTAATTTATGTCAGAAACCGAATTAGGCGGAAGTCGTTTTGGCAGAATAAACCATAACGCATATTGGGCAAATGCTCATTTAGATACAAGATTTCATATTGATGCTGATATGGTAGATGATAATTATAATCATTTACAAGATTGCATAAAACATCCGACAACTGGGCTTTTGGCTGCTAAAAAAAATAGAACATACAATTATCCAGATTGTTATCAAAGAAATTTTGAAGAGTTAATGTCTGTTCCTAAAATAAAAAATTCGGCAGATGTTTTCGTAGATAAGTTTAAGAAATTATATCCTAAAACAGGTAAAGCACGAAATTTCTTAATCAACACAGATAGTATAGTTTTAAATTATGTAAAACCGATTAAGAAAAGCTTGAGAAGAACTCTTTTCAGATTGTTAAATATATAAAATTTCGGATAATATCGTAAAATTAAATCTTTATTTTGAATTTAATTAATTTTTTAAACAGGTTTGTCACTTCTGGCAGATATTTTTCGTCCTGCATAATTCCTGAAAATATACAAGCGATAAATTCTTGAGTATTGCTAAGAGCGTAAGATGGCAGGTTTAACTTTTTTAAATCTTTTCTATACTTAATCCTATCCATAAAAATTTCAATAAGCATATTGGATTTGGTATCAAAGCAGTGACCTGTTTCGTGATAGATTATGTCAAACTCGTCAGCATAAATGTTTCCGTATTTATTTGTTCCATCATATTTAAGATTTTGTTGGTCATTTAAATCAAGCTTTTTCAGTCTGCTTTTGACACGGTTTGTTGATGTTACCAGAGAATGTTTTTCAAAAATCGATAAATCTTCAATATTTTCATAAGCTTTTTTGAGTTTTTCGCAATATTTTTCATAACCTTTGCCAAGATTATATTTTGTTAGTTCTTCAAAGGAATTTTTCTTAACTATTGAATTCAACTTCCCTGCAATCTTTTCTATTTCAGCTTTATTTATGCTGATTGTATCGTTAATTACTGTATATGAGGCTGATTCATGTAATAAATTTATACGGTTAAATTTAAGATTTTGCGGAATATAGACATTCCCATTGAATTTGTTAGAAATATTTGTAAGCCCTTCATTAATCCAGTTCGCATAATACAAATCGTTAATCTTAAAATTTTTGATGCCAAGTTTTTCATTAGCAAAATCTTTTGCTTCTTTTAAATTTTGAGCCTTTTTAAATTCAATATTTTCATCTAATTTATTGGGGTTTTCTGTTATACAAAATGTCAAACCTAATAAAATGTTAGGAATTTTTTCCGCAATATCAGGTATGTCAACATCAAAAAACTTAAGCAAACTTGTAATCAAGAATGTTCCGATGGTAGCTTGGGAAAAATTTTTCTTGGTCAGCAAGTTTCCAGTAAGACTGCTAAAATTATTTTTTCCTTCAAAATTTGGGGTGTATAAAGTTTTTGGGTGTTGAAAGTTGTAAACTTGTTGATTGGTTGCAGTTATTTTCATTTTTTATCAGTCGTTTTAGGTTTACCAAATTTTTCTTCTAAAGCGTCAAGGTATTTCCAAATCAACTTATAAGCAGAAAGTTTACGTTTATTTGTATCACCCTTGATAAGGTTATATTTAGGAAATTCTTTGCTGTTAACACTATAAAAATCGTGGCTTAAATAAACTTTAGTTCTGACATCTTTGCTCAAATTAAGAAAGGTATCCGGATCATATTGTCTAACATTATAAATGTCTATGTTAATGATATCTCTATCATCTCCGATTTTTTTAGCTTTAGCTTCCAATCTGTCGAAAGAATGTTTTGGTAATAAAGATTTTGGACCTTTAAACAGGCCTCCGCCGCTAAGATTAATTTTAGCGTTAAAATTCGGATTGCTTTGCGGGGTGTTGTTAATTTGCTGAATTTTCATTTGATTTAAACCTTTCCTTGTTTTTAATTAAAGTAACATAAAAACAGCGCTTTCAAGCTAAAAATTTCAAAATTGACAAAAAAATTAATATAAATTGACAAAAAAATTTTTTTTCGGATATTAATCAAATATGAAAATAAACAGTATAAAAAGTTCTAATTACATTTATCCGTCACCCCAAAGCAGTATACAATCATTTGAAGGTTCGAGAAACTATATACATATAGGGCGCTCTTATTTAGATAAGATAGGAGAAGAAGTTACTCCTAAAACAGTAGAAGAACTTCCAACATTATCAAAAATTTTACTTCGTTTTTATACACCCAAACGGATAAAAGAACTTGCGCAAATGAATTGTTATGCAGCAGAAAAGGTAAAAGGATATTTTGATAGCGTATATGGCAAAGATAATTATACACTTATTTCGATAGGTCGTTCAGTTGCATCAATAGCAGAAACAATGAAACATATGGGTGCGGATGTTAGAGTTATCCCTTTATCAGGTTTGGGAGATCTATTACCCATAAAAATTCCTGATAAAGCAATATACAAAGAATACCTAGATAAGATAGGAATTAACAAGGAAGTAATTAATAAAAATAAAGACAGAAAATATATATTGATGGATTATGTCTGTACGGGAGAGTCATTAGAGAATGCAGAGTATTTTATAAAACGAGAAATCTTAAATAGTGACCCCAAAAATTTGATTA
Organism: Candidatus Gastranaerophilales bacterium; assembly: GCA_944326525.1. Lineage (GTDB taxonomy): Bacteria > Cyanobacteriota > Vampirovibrionia > Gastranaerophilales > Gastranaerophilaceae > Scatenecus. The sequence goes on along the minus strand of CALVEG010000002.1, from coordinate 17,760 downwards.
AGGTTTCCGTGAACCAAGCTTTAGGGGATGAATTCAATAATAAGTTTGCATTTTTGTTTAGTTTGTCGAGATTCAAAGAATTTTCTCCGGTTGGTAAGTTGAGTTTATTAGATTTAAAACGATGTTTTTTACAGGCAAATTTTTCTACATCAGTAGAGGGTAAATCAAATATGGCAAACTATTTAAGAAGAATATTTTTGTTTAATGTTTTTGATAATCTAAAAAATGGAAGTTTTGATAATAGGTGCAAGAAAGAGATGCAAGCGATAGAAAAACATTATTTAACTCCAAGGGTAATGGCAAAATTATTTCAAAGAATATACATGGATGATTGCGGTTAATAGAAACAGATAATAAAAATATCAATAAAAAAGCGTAAATATTCGTTAATATTTGGTTATTAAAAAGTTCCTTATGCTAAAATGATACTATATAAGGGGAGATGTCCGTGAGAGAAAAGCAGACAGAGCGAACAAAGGAAAAGAGATTTAAGCGATTTGATCGAGTGCTGAGTTTTTTGCATATATTTTTTGTAGGATTTGCAGCTGCGCTAGTGATTTACCTGTTTTTCATAATGGTAATAGACATTGGTAAATACAGGGTAAGGGCTCAAAATCAGCGTGCAGGCAGAAGTTTTGCAATGCGTGGCGATATTTATGACAGAAATGGTATCAAGTTAGCTACGGATAAAGTTTATTCGGATGTGTATGCTCATCCTGCGAATTATGACAGTACTCCTGAAGAATTGGCAAAACTTTTGGCTCCTATTTTAAAAATTCCAAAGGACAAACTGGCAGAAACCTTAAAAAAGCCGGGGCCTGTAATAACGATAAAAAAGGATATAGATAGAAATTCAGCCAAAGAAATTGCAAAACTTCACTTAAGAGAGATTTCAATGGGTAAGAAAAACACCCGAGAATATCCTCAAGGAACTTTGGCTGCACATGTTTTAGGATATTACAATTTTGATGCGGATATTGCAAACGGAGTAGAATATACTGCAAAAGATAAACTTGAAAATGTAGAAGAACCCGTAAAATTTCAAAGTACTCGTGACGGAAAAATTATATATGATTTCACAACGGATCCAATAGCAACGACGCAGCCGCCAAAAGGTGAAGATGTTACATTAACCATAGATGCAGCAATTCAACATATATGTGAAAAAGAGCTGGAAAAAATGGTTAAAGAAAAAGAAGCACTAAGAGGAACTGTGCTTGTAATGAATCCTAAAAACGGTGAGATTTTAGCTTATGCGATATATCCTGCTTATGATCCTAATAATTATCGAAAAGCAACACCTGAGCAGATAAAGAATTGGACTTTAACGGATGTATTTCCTCCTGGTTCTACGTTTAAGATAATAACCGTTGCAGCAGCGATGAGTCTTGGAAAAATAAACGAACATTCCAAAATTCTTGATACAGGTAAAACTAAAATTGGTAATTGGGAAATCAAGAATTATGATTATGACATTCATCCTTATCCTGGGGATATATCGTTGGAATATTTATTTGAGCACTCAAGTAATATCGGAGCGATAAATGTTGCAAAAACAATGACCCCGAAAGAATTTTATGATGTATTAAAAGCTTTTGGATTTGGTTCTAAAACAGGAATAGATCTTCCGGGGGAATCCTCCGGTCTGCTGCCATACTGGGCGCAGTGGGACAAGGGTATACAAGCGACTATGTCATACGGGTATGGAACCTCAGTTACGGCGATGCAGATGATATCAGCAGTTCAAGCATTAGCGAATAATGGAGTAAAAGTAACTCCGCATATAATAAAATATTCACAGGAAGAATATGATAAAAAAATTCATTACACACAAGTAGTTGCGCCGGAAACAGCGAGAGTAATTACAAAATTATTAACAGCAAGTGTTAACAACGGTCGTTCTGTAATAAAAATGGACAATTATAACGTAGCAGCCAAAACCGGAACTTCCCGCAAACCAAAAGAAAATGCGGCGGGCTATACTCCATATACATATACATCAACGATTGGTTATTTGCCGTCCTCCGATCCGCAGATTTTGATATATGTAATGGTAGACAGTGCCAAAGTTGGTGCAATTTGGGGAAATACGGTTGCAGGACCTGTATTTAAGGAGGTTGCAACCCAAACTGCAAGAATTTTAAACCTTAAACAAGATAAGAAACCCACAGTAAAAGGAGATGATTAGAAAATGAAACTGGATGAACTCATTGAGCATTTGGATTATAAAGACCTAATAAATTTTAAGAATGTAGAAGTAACTGGAATATCATACAATTCAAAGACAACAAAATCCGGAGATATATTTGTATGTTTAACAGGAGAATATACAGACGGTCATGAATATGCGAAAAACGCAATAGAAAATGGAGCTGTTGCGCTTTTGGTAGAACATAAAGTTGAAGCAGGCAAAATTCCGCAGATAGTGGTTTCATCGACAAGGCACAAAATAGCAGATATTGCAGACAGATTCTATTCAAGTCCATCGAAAGGTATCAATTTAGTTGGGATAACAGGAACGAACGGCAAAACAACAGTTACACATTTGATACAAAAAATTCTGGAAGAAAACGGTCAAAAATGTGCTTTAATCGGAACCTTAGGTTACAAACTTTCATCAAACGGAGAGTACCGTGATGCAAAGCATACTACTCCTCAAGCACCGGAGCTTCAGGCTACATTAAGAATGATAAAAGACGTAGAAAAGATTGACAATGTAGTGATGGAAGTAAGTTCACATGCTCTTGAACAAAACAGAGTAGGTGGATGTCAGTTTAACGGAGCTGTATTTACCAATTTAACTCAGGATCATCTTGATTATCATATTACTATGGATAATTATTTTGAAGCAAAGGCACTTTTGTTTAAGCATTTAGAAGAAGGTGATTTTGCAGTAATCAATTCTGATGATAATTATTCCGAGAGATTTTTGGGAGTAATTCCGAGCGGAGTCAGAAAATATACTTATGGTGTAAAGCGTGATTCTGACGTGAAAGCAGAAGATATTAATTTTTCATTAAACGGTGCAGAATTTACTCTTTTGGTTAAGAATGAAATTCTTTCAAATGGATCAGGAACTAGCAGTTATAAAGTAAATCTTCATATGAACGGAATGTTCAGTGTGTACAACGTATTGGCGGCAATAACAGCGGCAATCGCTATGGGAATAGATGTAAAAACATCATTAAAAGCTTTGGAAAATGTAAAAGGAGTAGCTGGTCGTTTTGAAGTTGTTGTTAAAAAACCATTGGTAATAGTAGATTATGCTCATACTCCTGACGGGCTGGAAAATGTATTAAATTCTGCACGGGAGATTACACCAAAAGACGGTCAGCTAATATGTTTGTTTGGTTGCGGCGGGGATAGAGATGCGACTAAACGACCCAAAATGGGGGCAATAGCTGAAAAAATTGCTGATAAAATAATAATTACAAGTGATAACCCCAGAAGTGAAGATCCTCAACAAATAATAACTGATATAATTGCGGGATTAAAAAATGTGAACACCGAAACAGTTACAGTAGAACCTGATAGAGGACATGCGATAGCTTTATTAAAAACTATAGCTGGCAACAATGATGTAGTCGTAATAGCAGGTAAAGGACATGAAGACTATCAAATTTTGAAAGATAGAACAATTCACTTTGATGATAGAGAAGAGGCGAGAAAAGTATTTGAGGGCAGCGTAATATGAAGACAAGACTTTTGATTGAACAACATACGCATGGAGCATTTGGAGTTGCGTTTAATACAGCAACAGCAGACGATATATTAGCACTAACTAAAGAGATAACAAAATACGGGATAGGTGGTATATATCCAACGCTTGTGACAGATAATATAATGAATATTAAGCACCAGATAGAGGTGATAAAAAAAGCAGCGCAAAGACAAACTCCGGACATGGCAAAAATTCTCGGAATTCATATGGAGGGAATATTCCTAAATGTAGAAAAACGAGGAATCCATAATCCTAAGTATTTTTTAAAGCCAACAATAGAGAATTATCAAATAATAGAAGATCCGTTTATAAAGATTGTTACATTGGCACCGGAATTTGATGATGGATTAATATATTATTTGTGGAACAAGGGAGTAAAAGTTCAAGCAGGTCATTGTATAAGCGGACATTTAAACGGATGTCGTGCTGTAACTCACTTGTTCAATGCAATGAGCGGGATAGCTCATCGAGGGGTTTCGACTGCATTATCAGCATTAATAAATGATTATATATATACAGAAATTATATGTGATGGAATTCATGTATCGGATGATGCTTTAAAGCTAGTTTTTAAAATGAAGCCTGCGGATAAAGTGCTTTTGGTAAGTGACAGTCTTCCGATAACTAAGAGTAATTTATCAAAGATGGTATTTGCAGATGAAATGATTTACTATGACGGACAAAAGGCGACATCAGCAGAGGGGACCTTGGCTGGAAGCACTGCTTTATTACCGGATATAATCAAACGTTTGCATTCAGTAAGACTTTTCAACCCTCAATTCATTGAAAACCCTTATATATATCATAATATAGATGTTCCTGGATATATAGAATGGGATGAGGACTGGAATTTAGAAAAAGTCCGAATTGGGTAATTGAAAAATATTGTGCAATTGTCAGGAGTAAAAAATGAAAAGTGACAATATAAAAACAGGGATTGCAAGAACACCTCATAGAGGATTGCTAATGGCAACCGGAGTAAGCCGAAAAAACATGAATGCTCCATTTATAGGAATTGCAAGTTCCTTTTCAGATCTGGTTCCTGGTCATATAGGGATGCGGGATTTGGAAAGACAAATTGAAAAGGGCATACATTCAGCAGGCGGGCAGGCATTTATATTTGGTGTTCCTGCGGTTTGTGACGGGATTGCGATGGGGCATAGCGGAATGAGATATTCTTTGCCGTCGAGAGATCTAATTGCTGATTGTGTAGAAACAGTTGCCTCCGCCCATCAGCTAGATGGAATTGTACTTCTTTCAAATTGTGATAAAATTACTCCCGGCATGTTGATAGGTGCATTAAAGTTAAATATTCCTGCAATAATTGTCACAGCAGGTCCAATGTTGGATGGCGAATGTCACGAACATCACAAATTAACAATGGTGACAGGCTCATTTGAGGCTGTTGGGAAATATAGAAACGGAGAAATAACAGAAGCTGAACTTATGGCGCTGGAGGAAGAATCTTGTCCTTCTGCAGGAGCTTGTCAGGGAATGTATACAGCAAACACAATGGCGTGTTTGACAGAAATTATGGGTATGTCGCTTCCTTACTGCGCTTCATCATCTGCGGTTTCTTCAAGAAAACGCAGAATAGCATTTGAAAGCGGTATGCAGATAGTTGAACTTGTGAAAAAAGATACAAAACCATCTGATATAATAACCAAAGGAACGTTACTTAATGCAATAACCGCCTCACTTTCGCTCGGCGGATCAACTAATACATTTTTGCATTTGCTTGCAATTTCAAATGCAGCTGGGCTTGATGTAACAATAGATGACTTTGACAGGTTAAGCCGAAAGGTTCATCAAATAGTAAAAATAAACCCGTCATCTGTATTAACAATGGCAGATTTTCATAACGCAGGCGGTATTCCAGCAGTAGAAAAATCACTTGATGAACTTTTGGAAGAAACTCAAACCGTAAGCTGTTATACAAATAAAGAAATAGCAAAATCGGCTTATATTAATACAGATATAATTCCGATGTACAAAGATTCAAAATACACAGAAGCAGGGCTTGGCGTATTATACGGAAATTTAGCGGAAGATGGCTGTGTAATAAAAATTTCAGGAGTTGCTCCTGAGTGTTACGAGTTTGAAGGTCGTGCGGTTACTTTTGACAGTGAAGAAAGTGCAATGGAAGCTTTGGAAAATGACAAAATCAAAGCAGGAGATGTAATTGTAATACGTTATGAAGGACCGTCAGGCGGCCCTGGCATGCGTGAGATGCTTGCACCAACATCACTTCTTGTAGGCAAAGGATTGGGAAAATCTTGCGCATTGATTACAGATGGAAGATTTTCAGGTGCTACAAGGGGAATTTGTGTAGGGCATATTTGTCCGGAAGCTTCAAAAGGCGGTGTAATAGCTCTTGTTGAAAACGGCGATAAAATAAAAATTGATATACCAAACAGAAAAATTGAACTTCTTGTAAGTGACGAAGAACTAGGAAAACGCCGTAAAAATCTTAAGCCATATGAAATGAAGATTAAATCCGGCTATCTTTATAAATATGCAAAGAACGTTCAAGACGCAAGCCACGGGGCAATTGTTTAAATTTTTCGTGTTATTATGTTGATATGAAAAAGCTGGAAGACTTTGCTGATGACATAAACAAATGTTCAAAATGCGGGCTGTGCCAGTCGGTTTGTCCGGTTTATAAGATTACGGGAAATGACTGCGCGGTTTCCCGCGGAAAATTTGTTATGCTTGAAGGTGTTTTGAAAGGGGATTTGAAACTTAATAAAAATATTGAGAAATACCTTGATATGTGTCTTAAGTGTGGAAAATGCAAGGCGTTTTGTCCAAGCGGGATTGAGGTATGTGAAATTTTTAACGCTGCTAAGTATGAATGTGCGAAAAATTCTTTTCACGGTAGAGTTGAAAATTTTTTTGAATCGGATTTGGTTTTTGGAAATTTAATGAGAATTGCGCGCAAGCTTACTCATATTTTTTCCGAAAAGTTGTATTTGAAAGAAAGTCAAATGTCGCTCAAATTGTTATATTTTAAAGGTTGTGTGAATGATGTTTACCCTAAAAACGAAAAAGCTTTGAAGAAAATTTTTAAAAATCTTGATGCCGAATTAATTGAAAAGAATTTTGAATGCTGCGGACTTCCTTTTTTATCAAGCGGTAATTGGGAGCGCTATGAAGAAGTCAAGAAGAAAAACTTACAAATTATAGAAGAATGCCATTTTGATTATATTTTGACGGATTGTGCAAGTTGTGCAAGTACTTTAAAAGATTATTTTAATGAAGATTTATGCCCAAAATTTATTAATGCGGCAGAATTTATATCGGAGCAAAATATAAAATTTAGATTTAACAAACCTTTAAAAGTTACTTTTCACAAGCCATGCCACTTAGAAAATTCAGATTTTTTGCAAAAATTATTTGAGAAATGTGAAAATCTTGAATATATTGAGATGAAAGATTTTGACGAATGCTGCGGATTTGCAGGGCAATTTGGATTGTTGAACAGGGAACTTTCAATCGAAATTTCAAAAAAGAAAGCACAAAATATAATTGACACAGGAGCAGATATAGTTTTAACAACCTGCCCTTCATGCGTAATCGGTATAATTCAAGGTCTACAATATTCGGAACTTACAGGTAAAAAGCGTCCAAAAGTTATGAATATAATTGACTTTTTATCTAAAGCAAAAATAATTGTTCCGAAGAAATAGTATTTGGATGAATTTATTTTCCTAATTCGTGAGCTTTTTTAGTTGTCTTTTCTATTACGTCAAAGAATAGCTTATCAGAATTTTCTTCATTCATTGTAGAAATTCCGACAAATGTACATCCGCCTTTAGTTGCAACATTATCAATAAGTGTTTGAACAGGAATTTCGCCTCTGTTTAAAACCATTTTAGCTGAACCAAGGGCTGTTTGAGTTGCAAGTAAAAGTGATTTTTCATATTCAAGGCCCAATTTTTCTCCTGCGCGTGCCATATCTTCAATAACTTTATAGAAAAATGCAGGGCCTGAGCCAGAAATTGCAGTTACAATGTCAATTTTGTCTTCTTCAACTTCTATAACTTTTCCGATTGAAGCTAAAAGTGACATAACAAATTCCAAATCTTCTTCTGTTGCATATTCTGCCTTTGCTGCTGCAAACATACCTTCCTTAACAAGTGCCGGAGTGTTTGGCATAACCCTTACAACACGAGAGTTTGGTATAATATTTTCAATTGTCTTAATTGAAACGCCCGCAGCAATTGACACAACAAGTTTGTCAGGGGTGATTTCATCCTTAATCTCTTCTAAAATTTCTCTTACCATATTGGGTTTTGTTGCAATGAAAATAACATCACTGTCAAGAGCAAGAAGTCTGTTATCGGTTAAAACTTCAATTCCGAGTTTGTTTTGCGCAAGTTCTGCAATTTCGCAATTTACTTCACTACCCTTAAGCTGAAGATTTTTTGAGCATTCCGCTGTTTTAATACCTGATATAATTGCTCCTGCCATTTTTCCGCAGCCGATAAAACCGATTTTTTTTAAAGTTTTGTTCATAATATTTAACCTGACTCCCTCATTGATGTTGACTAATAAGTTTTTTTCGTTTACATTTGAATTATACGACAAAAATAAATTAATAAAAAGGAATAAAAAATGAGACGTACACTAGAAGGAACAAAAATTAAAAGACAGCACGTAAGCGGCTTTAGAGCTAGAATGGCAACTCCGGGCGGACGAGAAGTATTGAACAGACGTCGCGCTAAAGGCCGTCACAGATTGGCTATTCAAGCTAAAAAACTTGCTTAGGTTTCTAAATTATTTATACCCCTTAGAAATCAAGGAAGATTTATAAAAAAATAACACAGCAGGTCGAAATATTTTAGACATGCTGTGTTGTTGTGAAAAAAGTTATGTTACCAAAACAATTCAGATTAAAAAACAAAGCAGCATTTTCTGCAACATACAGGATTAAGAATTCTTTCCACAAAGGTGGAATAACGCTTTTTGCCGGTAAAAAAAAGAAAGAAGAAATGCCAACACGTGTGGGTTTTGTTGTTTCAAAGAAAACTCACAAGCGAGCAGTTAAGCGAAATCGTTTAAAAAGGTTAATGCGCGAATGTTACAGACTTTTAATAAAATCAAATGAAAATGAAAACGCAAGTCAATATATGTCATTAATTTTTGTAGGCGGAGAAAAAGCTCTTGTAAAATCAATGAAAGAAATTCAGTCAATTATAAATGAGCTTGTCTGGAGGTTGTAATGCTGGAGGGAGCTTTTGCCGATAGAGTTTTAATGCATCCAACGATTCGTCCATACCCTCAGCAGCCTCAAGAAACTTCAGGTGTAACATTAGGATCCAAGTCAATTTATAGATATTCAATCGAGGAGAGTGATTATCCTACATTGATAATTGCTGATTACTTGTTTGATGGTGAAATGGACTTTATTCCCCCCGGACATTATGAACTTGCACTTTCGGATGACTGGAAATTCTTTATTCTTCTTCAAAGCAAGCAGCCTATTGCAATAATTCCTGTAATAAAGGTAGAGGAAGATCTTTCAGAGCGTGATAGGCTCAATGACCCTGAAAATAAAAAAAGGTTAAAAAAAGAAAAAAAAGAACGTGAGAAAATTAATGAAAAACGAGCCAAAGTTGGAATGCCACCGGATAAAGATGATATTTATATGGAAGCATCAATTGAATATGTGAAAGATGGAAATTATTATCGTATCAAATATGTAAGGGGAATAATTAAAGCTTGGGGTGTCATAAAAAGGTAGTATTAAAGTTTTGTAAATAAATTTTCTGGGACTGAAATTAAGCCTATTTGAATTTCTTTATATATTAAAGAGAAGAACTTTATGGGTATAGAAGAATCAATAAATTCAAAATTTTTTCAAAATGTGCAAAACCATTATGGGAGCCTAATAAAAGCAGGTGCAACAAGCTTTGGAAAAGATGAAATGTCTATCAGTATTTTTAATAAAATAGATACTGATAAAGATGGTATAATTTCGCAAAAAGAAATAGATGCTGTAAAGTCATCTATTGGACAAATTATAGGTGAAGCAATTATCGGAGCAAGTAAGGCTAAAACCATGTCACGGGTGCAGGAAAAGGTCTTAAATGATGACATTCAAACGGCATATAATAAGGTATTAGAATATGCTAAAAACCATCCGGAAGATGAGCGAATTCAACAATATGCAAAGCTTGCAAAAGAAATGATGCAGAATGGTAAGATTCAAGCGGGTTCAATACCGCAAGAACATACTGCAGGAATTTATGATGCTGATACATCTGCTATAACTCTGGATTTTGATGAATATAAAAATTCTGACCAAGTTTTAGTTATTCTTTTACATGAGCTAGGACATGCAATAGGTAAAGACGGTTTGGATTCTATATCAGAAGAAAAGGATGTTGAATCATACGCACGTGAAATAGCAGCAAAGATAATCGGAAAATCAAAGGAAGAAATTTTCGATATTTCAATAGACGAATTTTTACAACCATACAAAGATAGTAATTATCCTCAAAGTTCTCCCGGATATGACGGTATTCCGAAAAATGCGGGTATAACAATAGATTATGAAATACAATCAGTAGAACACGAAGGGAATAATTACAAAATAAAATCGGGACCGATTGAAAATGGCAGATATATAGAAACCGTGATAATCATGGGTAAAAATACTGATAGTGAAGGTAATTTATTACCCGAGTCAGTGCAGCAGCATTTATATGATTCCACGGGAAATAATATAGAAACAACATTATTTTCCGAATATGATTCTGAGCAAAGATGTTTTATCCGAAAAAGTTTTGTCTCATTAATAAAACCAAATGAAGAATTAGAAAAGTTATCTGAAGGAAATATTAATGACAAGATGCAGGAAATAGAGTTAGATTTTGGCGCAATGTAACAATTAAAAGATTAGTTTTTGCATAAATAAGCTTGAAGAGCAGAAGTTTGTCGAAAAAAAAACAAGATTAAAAATAGTGGATATAATAAAAACTTGACAATAAGTTTTCACAGAACATAATATAAATAGAGAGATAAAAGTAGCGCGGGATGGAGCAGTCTGGTAGCTCGTCGGGCTCATAAGACTCATTTAAAATTAGTTTCCTTGCTTGATATAATCAGTGTTATTGGTATTTATAAAATACTTAATTTTTGATATAAATTGTAGGGAAGACCTACAATAATTATAGGTCTTTTTCCCCACAACTTATCATTTTTTATGCACCCCAATCATCTTGTTGTGATGTTTCTCTTTGCGGCAGCATTTCATCAGGAATGTCTTTTTCATTACTGCTGAATATCCGTTTGAAACGATTGCTTTGAAGTTCTGCCAGTTCTTCTAAATGGTGCGGTAACACGTGAGTATAAGTATCCAAAGTAATACCTATACAACTATGTCCGAGCCATTTTGAAACCTTTTTAATATCGGCTTTTTCTTCAAACAATGTTGTAGCACACGAATGCCTGAATGAATGTATTTTATAGTGTTCAATACCCGCTTCCGCCAACCGTTTGTTAACAAAGGCTCTAAAAGTAGTATCACAAATAAAATAACCATCCTTACTAGTAAATACAAGGTCCAAATCCTTATGGTACTTTGGTCCTAGTTTCATTTTAGTTTCTAACTGTAATTTTCTAACATGGCGGAGTATCTGTTCAACTTCCGGACACATTGGTATTATTCGGTTTGATGTTTTTGTCTTAGTTGTATAAATTATTTGTTTTTTATACTTATATTTATAGTTTTTGTCATTGTGCAGGACAGGCTGCATTTGCTGCTCAATCCTAATTTCATGTTTTTGAAAATTAACCTTTGACCATTGCAAGCCCAGTGCTTCACCTAATCTTGTGCCGACACAGAGAAAGAACACTATAAGCATATCCCATTGAGTTTTTTGTTCACAACAATGCCTAATGAGCTTGTCATAATCTTCTTGTGATAAAATTTGAGTTTCTGCTTTCGGGCATTTAGGATATTTTGCTTTTTTGTTCGGGTTTTCTTTTATAAGTTCATTCTGATACGCACATTCAAGCATTCTATTAACAACTGCACGAATGTTTTTAACTGTTTTTGGGTTAAGAGTTCCGCCTCTGCCGTTACTTTTCTTTAAGCATTCATTATAGAATTTTGTTAACCTTAGACCTCTTATTTCTTTTAACGGAATATGCCCTATCCCCGGAATAATGTGTTTATCTAAAATACTTCTATCATCATTGATAGTAGTAATTTTGACGTGTCCTACAACAAAATTGTCAAACCAATAATTCGCCCATTGAGAAGTTAACATTTTCCCGTTTACTTCATCATCTGTATAAATACCATTTTGCTCATTGCGCCACTTTGTAGCTTTAGCAATACATTCTTCTTTTGTTTTTGCCCAAAAGTATTTATACTTGTGCTTGCCGTTCTCATCATTGTAAGAAATTCTATAATCAAATCCGTTGCCGTTTTTTGAAAAACAGCCTTCCCCATTCCGTCTTCTCTTAGCCATTAGCATTCTCCTCTCTTACAAATTTGTAGAATGCGTATTCGCTAATGTTCAGCTCACGTATTGCGGCATTCGATTTAATTTCACGATTCAGCCATTTTTTATAAACCTCTTTAAAGTTATCAGGTTTTGGAACTTTCTTTCGCCCCTTGTACTTGCCTAACTTTTTAGCAACGGCGATACCGTCACGCTGTCTTTCTAAAAGATTTGCACGCTCAAATTCATATATTGCGCCAAGAAAGGTAATCATCAATTTACCGAAATTTGTTGAAGTATCAATGTTTTCCTTGATACTAAATAAGCCTACACCTTTCTTGTCAAGATATTCCACAATATCTAACAAATCCTTAGTATTGCGTGCAAGCCTTGAAAGGTCTTTAACATAGACAGTATCACCCTCTCTGACATAATCTAACATAGCTTGCAGTTCAGGACGGTCACCAGTGTTTTTACCGCTGACCTTTTCTTCAAACGGTTTATCTATGTTGTATTGTGCCAAAAGTGCCTTTTGACTGTCTGTGTTTTGTTCGGCTGTGCTTACCCTAATGTACGCAATTCTTTGTCCTGTCATCGTTTTCCCCTTTTTATTTTTTTGTAGGATAACGATTGTTAGATGTAAAGACTTTCTCACGGAAGTGAGTGAAAAAGCAAAATCCAACTCTAAACAAAGGCTTTTTAAATGCCATGAGAGTGCGTGAATAGGGTATAGCCTATCACTTGACATAACTTTATCAAGTTCTATCAAGCGGTGCGGCTGCCTCCGGTATTCAATTAAAATTCTGTTGCGGTAGTGTTCCTCCTCTATCTTGTGTGTCCTAACAATGTTTTGTAACGGTCGTACAAGGTGCACCAAGCTCATACAGTTGTTACGCTTTTTGCCAGTTTTTGAACCGGCGGAAACAATCAAATTTGCCATGAGATTTTCTCCTCTGCTTACTACTTGATTGTTTGTTGGTGCGTTTTTCTCCTTTTTTAAATTATAATCTCTACAGTCGAGCCTAAATTATTTGTACCAATAGCGGAGGCTCACGCTGGGGACGAGAAATAAAGGTGAATCGTCACTACCTATTTAATTGTATGTTCATGATATAAAATTTTTTGTAAATTGTCAAATAGAAAATTCTGTAAACCCTTATTATACTTGAATTTTGTTATACAATAAATTTTTAAAAGTGCCGGACATTCCAACTATATCTGTATTTTAAAATTTAAACTTATATGAAGAATTGTAAATTTTGTAAAATTTTTGCCTGTCTCTTATCAATCTCTGCTTTGTTCCTCTGGTAAAATTCGGGTCTGAACACTTCTAAAAAATTGTTGTCATAGATACTTCGATATTATCATCAGGATTTTTGCATATTCCTCTATTGTTTATACTATTACTACTTGGAGATTTAATATTTACTTGTCTCCCACCAATCGTTACATTTTTTACTAGCTAAAATTTAAGTTTTATGATAGCCCAAACTTTGTCATGATAATGAGGTCAATGTAATCATCGGGATAATTGCATAAATTATTATTTCCTATACTGCTATATATAGAATATTTATATTAAACTTGTTCTCTTTTTTATTTTTCTTTTCCCCCGCTGGTACAATTTTTAATGCCAACCGAACAGGCTAACAATGATATATATTATTATCCAAATTATTATTGTATGTATAACTTTACCTATCATTATTGTTCCTTATTTATTAGATTCTGCATGGCAAAATTCTTTTATTACACATTCATCGCATTTTGGGGTTGCGGTACAAATTTCACCATAACCTTTTGCACAATAATTCCATAACAGATAATCCATTTTGACTTGGCTCATACCTATTTCATTTGATAACTTTCTAAATTCTTCTATAATCTTATAATCCGATTTTGCAGTGACTAATTTTAATCTATCTGCAGCCGCAATTCTTTTAATATGCACATCCGGTTTTATAATATCAATCCCAACATTTCGTACATACTCACAAATGATTGCCACACCTGCATACTTTAATTTATAGGTACTATTACTATCGGCAAGTAATTTGATAATGTTAGACGGTGTGCTGTGCGTTATAAATTTATCAAGGCTTGAATATTCTTGCTCAATTTTTCCAAAAGTTTCAATATTCGCTTTTAAGGCATTCATTTGGTTTTTGGTTGTGTATGGACTGTAACATTTTAATGCTCTTATTTCATCAATCAATTCTTCCGGTGCTTTTTCTTTTAATTTATCTTTTTCAAAACCACAAAAGACTATATTTAACTCCTGCTGATTATCTTTAATTTTTTTCCAAGAGACTAATGCACTTAATTGAGCATAAATAAATCCTTGCAGGTGTTCTTTAAAGCTGAAAACTTTACCATTTTTTCTTGCTTCAACCGCCTCTAAAATCGATATATCAATATCTTGTACTCTGTCTTTCAAATAATTATCCAATATTGAAAACATCTTTTTATAGTCTTTTTCCATAACACACCACTCCTACTATAAATTCTGTAAATCAATTTACAATAGATTAACTCTGTTGTCAATGTGTGTAACTCCCATTCTAAATATATTAAGGTGATAATATGAGTATTAAGAAAAATTTAGGTAATCGTATCCGAGAGATTAGAATAAGTCGTTCTTTAACCCAAGAAGCACTGGCAGAAAAGATAAATCTTTCCGCTAAAAGTTTAAGCCAGATTGAGTTAGGTAACAATTTTGTTTCCGCTGAAACATTGGAAGAATTATGTTCTGCTTTGGAAATAAATCCTAATGTACTTTTTGATTTTAAATATTCAGATGTGCCGGAAGATGTATCTTTAGATGAAATCATCAAACGGCTAAAAAATAATCCAAACTTGCTAAAAACTGTATATAGAATAGTTATGGCACTAGATTACTAATGAGAACTAATATTTTGCTATTTTGTGCCATAATAAATTTATGATTGAATTTCTTAAATCTATTTCAAATAGAGAATATGCAACTATTTTTTTAGTTCTTTCGTTCTTCTTATATTTTTTCATAAAAAGTGCAGATGTAAGAAAATCGATTCTGCAAGTTTTGAAATGCATATTTTTTTCCAAATTTTGGACCATCTTTATTTTTCCAATTATTTATCTGACTTTAATAACGTATTTACTGTATGAAATAGGCTTTTGGGATTTTTCTTTATTGAAAGATACTATAATTTCTTATATATACGCTTTGTTAGTCGTGAGTAAATCTATAAGCACTGAAAATTTTAAACTAATGTATAAAGAATATTTGTTGGGTTATATTTCATTTTCGTGTTTTTTAGAATTTGTAATTGGCACTTATGATTTTAACTTCTTTATTGAAGTAGTATTGATTGCGTTTGTTTCACTATTAGGTATGACAAGTATTTATATGGAATATCAAAAGGATACACCCCAAAGCGCAAAGGATTTTCTAAACAACATTTTATCTTTTATAGGTTTTCTTATTGTTCTGCATTGTATTAAGAGTTTTTGCAGTGCACCGGCAAAAATTTTATGCATTCACTCTTTGCAAATTTTGATATTGCCAATAATATATGCAGTTATGTTAATTCCTGTTTGCTATTTTGTTTGGATTTATTGCAAATATGAAGGTCTGTTATCTCGTTTATTTGTCCTTAGAAAGGATTTACAACAAAACAGTTCTAGGTTTCAGATAACATTCAAAATTATTTGTTTATGCGGAACAAATATAGAAAGATTAAATCTGTGGTGGGATTTTTTATTATTAAATCGCAGTAACAATAAAAATTCAAATTTAGATGACTTAATAAATGAATTTAAACAACGGTATAAATACATTGAACCCGAGTCGAATACTGATGAAGTAAAATTAAATGTTGCCCTAAATTATATGAAAGATTTTGGCTTTTTACCTGCAAAATATAAATATATAGGTTGTTCGGAAGGGTATGGTAACTATCAGGCACTTTCATATAACAAAGATGATATGAATAAATACTATTGTATAAATGGTAATCAACAATATCCGCAGTTATTCATATTATATGATTTCATACTGCCAGCAAAAGAGTTCAATGCAGAGTTAGATGTTTTTTTAATATACTGTGAAGCTCTTTATTTTAAAATATTTTCAAAAACTATTACTAAAAAAGTTGTTAATAAAATAAAAAATCTAAAAGACTTTAATTTGTCTGAAAAAATTTATAATATCCAGTTTAAAGTTGATAAAAATATGAATGACAAAATAACAAGTTTGACTTTTAAAATTTCTAAAATTAGTCCAAATGAATTCTGTGAGCAAGAATTAAGTTATCAGAATGTTAAATAATATTTTATACCTCACCGCCAATAAACATTTCATCATCTGCCAGAGAATGCTCTCATTCTTTTTAATTACCGCCGGCGGTTTTGTAACCGAGAAAAATCTCACAACCGAAAACTTGTGTCCACGACTAAGAAAGCTCATCATGCAATGAGACGGGCTGTATGGGGGGGGGAACCATTTACAACATTTTAATTACTAAAAAATTTCAGATAAAACCTAATAATTATTTTTTAAAATATTCTAATAAGTTTTCTAAGTCTTCTAATTGTTTTTTGTCGTTATTTGATAAATATTGTTTCAACCAAGGTTCAAATCTCTTATATTGAGATTCAAAGACATCACTAAGATGATGCTTTATGTATTTTTCATTTACTGCATTATATTTAATTCCAGTATATACTTTTTGCCAATAATTAAACAAATATATCAGAGAACGTTTAAGGTTTTCTGTTTTACTTATTCCACATTTTTCTTTTAATTTTTTGGTTTCTTCATTATTGATGTTTTCAATAAGCTCCGTCAATACTTTTGGTGCAACATCCCCATCATTACAAGTATCTCTTAAGGCTCGTGTAAAATCTCGGACATCTCTTAGGTATTCGTTATCGAAATATTCCACCAAGTCAATTGAATATTTTAATTTAGAATCTTCATTCCGCTTATTAAACTCATAACTTGCAATACAAGCAGTATATATTATACTCCAAATCGTTATAGCATAATAAAAATCTATTAAATTTTTTGACTTACACACAAAGAATACGTAACAAAGTCCTATAATTAAACCTAAAAAAAATATACTCCAACGATATTTCATTATGAAATTCTTTCCTTCCATACACAGTTCACCTTTATCATAGTCAGAAAATAAAAAAAATCAAGTATACCTACTATGTCAACTTTCTTATGTAGCTCATTGGCTCATAAGAATTATTTAAACTTAGTTTCCTTGCTTAATATAATCAGTGTTCTTGGTATTTATAAAATACTTAATTATATTATTCATTACTAAATACACATTTCCTGCAGCCGTTTTAATTTATTCATAAATATTCCGCCGGCGGTTTCCTAAAATTTTTGCCCTGATTTATCGGCGACACACCGTCACTACAAACATACCTACAATAATTGTAGGGAAGGTCTATTTTTTAATAAAAAATCATGGGGCTTGATTTTTGTTTTTCAGCGTTTAATAATAGTGTGGGGGTAAATGATAATGGTAATTGTCAGGCGCCCAAAATAGAATATCGCGGGATGGAGCAGTCTGGTAGCTCGTC
>CALVEG010000001.1 GCA_944326525.1 Candidatus Gastranaerophilales bacterium | reverse complement strand
GCGCAGTTAACTGAGTGTTAACGGAGTGGAGGTGGGTAGCAGAACTCCCTTGGTACAAATCTTTAAGCCTTTGTGGCAAGGACTCCGCGCAGTTAACTGAGTGTTAACGGAGTGGAGGTGGGTAGCAGAACTCCCTTGGTACAAATCTTTAAGCCTTTGTGGCGCAGGGGTAGCGCACTCCCTTGGTAAGGGAGAGGCCACGGGTTCAAATCCCGTCAAAGGCAATTTTAAAATTAAATAAGGGTAGGTGGCCGAGTGGCTAAAGGCGACAGACTGTAAATCTGTTCCCGCGAGGGTACGGTGGTTCGAATCCACCCCTGCCCACCATTTTAAAAGATTTCCGAATAGGAAGTCTTTTTTTATTGCTGGGGGTGAGATGAGAAACACCACAAACGGTTTGAGCGGGAGCGAGCTGAGGCTGGAGAATTTTGTAAGATATGAAATATCGCAACAAAATTCGGAATTGCCGTTATACGCGAGCGACCAAGACAATCCACCCCTGCCCACCACTTTAAAAGATTTCCGAGAAGGAAATCTTTTTTATTACTAAAGTGAGATAATAAACACCATTGTTAATTAGTGTTTATTTTTTTTGTTATTTCATATTAAGATACATTTTACGCTTTTGTTCTGGAAATCTTTCTATTGCATATCTTAAAGTGGTTCGCGGCAAACAAGAAATATTTTCTTTCAAAAATAATTCCAGCTTGTTCTGATCTTTTTTGCCTGCTTCTCTAAGCATCCAGCCTAATGCTTTTTGTATTAAATCGTGTTTATGAGAAATAAAATATTTACTTAATTCAAAGGTCAAATCAAGCTCACCATGTTTTATAAAATACAAGCTTGAAACAATACTAATTCGTTCTTTCCAGAGATTTCCAGATTTTGCAAGATTAAACAAATCTTCTTTTCTGTCAAAATTAAACGCATAATCACCTGGAATATAAGGAGCAGAATTATCTACCAAATCCCAATTATTAACCTTATCTGCATTTTTGATATAAAGCTTGTAAATATCAGTTTTATCTGTATCAGCTCCTGTTTTATACTTTGAAACCATTACCAAAAGAGCACACGCACGGACCTCGTGGTATTCACTATTCAGCAAATCCTCTACATCAACAAGACTCAATTCTTTATAATATTTTTTTGCCAAAGCTCTTATTTGAGGATAATTAAGCCCTAAGAAAATATCACCCTCAGCATATTGCCCCTTACCTGTTTTAAAAAAACGCATATTATTTTGTGCTTTGAGTTCGTCTTTTTCTTTAAAGATTTGATGCAATAATTTTTTTTTCATTGTATCATTATATTATAAAAGTATTTTAGTCAACCCCGAAAGAGAATATTATGAAAAACATTACCCTAGACAAAAGCTATATGCAATCTCCAAAATTCTGGTGCAAACCGCACAACAAAAAATGTATGCACTTACAGAAAAACTTATGACTCAAAGAGATTTGATTGAGGATTTTGCAAATGAACATCCAAACGATTACGTTCAAATAACAAACGGAACTCTAAAAAAAATACCAAAGAAAGGCTTTTTTAGTTTTTTAAAGGGACCATCAATTTATACAGAAAAATTTGCAGAATATTTAAACAGTGATTACCGCATGCTAGCATCAGAAATTCACGCTAACGCAAAACAGATAAGACACATGTTTCACAAATAGAATGTATTAATAAAATTTCGTAAAATTCACTTATCTATAAACCGCCTTGGAGACGTGATAAAGGTTCTTTAGACTCCGGAGGAAGATACATTAAGTTGGGATTCCACATAAACCTAAATGGAGTATTTCCTGAGAATGTATTTTCTTCTCTCATATGAATTACATTTTTATAAAACGGCTTAGATTCATTTTTTGAGATAAGTTTTATATTTCCCATGCAATTAGCTTCGTCACTACGTCTTTGGGCTATTTGCAAAAGTCTTGTCCCGATATCCTTATAATAAACAAGATTACTATTATGGTAAGGTGTTCCAGGAGTTGAGTAATTCCTTAAATTATCAACAAATACATGACTTGGATCAGTTTTATGCTCATAGTGATCATAATTGAGAATCTTCTTTATCTTAATCTGAGCTTCGCCAATCAAATTGTTAAAATCATCCATTATTTTATATTCTTCGCAATCACAGCCTTTACCTTTAAATACATTTAAAAAAGCTTCGCCGCCTTCTGCGAGCCTTACTCTAATTTTTCCTATGTAACCATCAGCACACATACCGATATTTGTATGAGTAAGAGTTTGAAGACCGCAAAAACTTGGTGATTTTGAATTTACGTTTGAACTTTTAATATCAAAGTTATTTCCAACATACGGGGTAAAATTTACATTACTTATCATAAATACACATCCTTCCAAATCATAAAAAAATAAATTCCCTAAATTATTGCTTTATAAATCATAAATATTAACATTCCTTAAAAAACTTGTTGAACAGAGTTGAATTTAAGTGTATTATAAGAGAGTAAAGGATTATTAATAGGAGAAGAGTATGAAAAATATAATGCGTATAATGTTATCGACTCTGGCAGTAATGATAGCTACAGGAAGCGCATTTGCATTTCCAGACGTAAGTGCTGACCACTGGGCAGCAAAACAGATTAACGAGCTTAGTGAACGTGGAATTATTGTCGGTTATCCAAGCGGAGTGTTTATGCCAGACGAAAACGTAACAAGAGCAGAGTTTGCAAGTATGGCAATTAAGGCGCTTGGACAAGAAGATATAAGTGTTGTACAACCTGTAAAATTTACGGATGTAACACCTGATTACTGGGGTTACGGAGCAATACAAAAAGCATTGTATTTTGACTTAATAAAATATAACGCATCATCAAAAACATTCAGACCGGAAGACAGCGTATCTAGAGCAGAATCTATAACAATGGCAGTAAATGCCCTTACAACACAAGAGATTTCGGATGTAAAAGCACTTGAAGTCTTAAAAGGATATAGCGATTTAGGTCAAATTCCAACAAGTTTTTTAATCCCAGCAGGCAAAGCTGAAATTTTAAATATGCTTGTTACAATCCCATCTGAAAATTCAAACAGAATTGAAGCAAGACGCCCTGCAACAAGAGCAGAAGTGGCTGCAATTTTATACCGAATGATAGAAGAAGCAAGACTTAATCCTAACGCCAAACTTGCACAAGCAATGAGCAAAAAGAAAGGTGAAGGATTTATAATAGAAGGTGCAACAGTTCAAGGATCAATTGGAACAATTCCTGCAGGCGCAACTTTCCCAGTGAACCTAAAACAAGCAGCAAGTTCACAAAAAAATTCTTCCGGCGATCTTTATGAAGCAATAATTCCAGTAAATTTGGTAACAAAAGAAAATTATATTCTTTTATACAAAGATTCAAATTTAAAAGGTCAGCTTCTCGATGTAAGAAAAGGCAAATGGTTTGTAAGAAACGGTGTACTTGTTTTAGATAACAGCATTATCGTAACTCCTAATGACCAAAATGCCGGATTGAACGGTGTTGTTGACGTTAAAAAGAACAGAAATTGGTTTATGAAATTCGTAAGAGCCGTATTTAAAGGTGAAAAATTGGAAGCTTATCCATACCTGCCGGTTGAAATGAAACTTCTAAAGCCAATTCGAATTGACTTAACAAACGGTTGGATTATAGAATAAAATTTTCTAAATATTTTTAAAGCCACCTGATATCAGGTGGCTTTTTAGTTTTGTTTTTCTAGCGTAAACCCTGTCTGTATTATATTTTTGCCAAATTTACTTTCCAATTTGTCAATACTTTTTGCAAGCCGTTCTGATTTTTCAACCCTCTCATTATCTGCAAACAAAAACATTTGCTCCCCATTTGATGACATAAAATCATCAAGAATTATCCCAGAACTTCTGTAAACAATATTCGGATTATAGATTTTTTCCAAAAGTTTAAATGCGATATCAGAAATTTCCCATTCATAACAAGTAGAATGAGGAATAGTTATTTTTTCATAATAAACTTTAAATTCTACCTTCGTTCGAAGCATAACAGCAATTCCGGAACACTTCAGATTAAGCTTTCTCAAACGCTTACAAGCAGTATGAATGTGATAATTAAGCTGATTTTTAATAAAATTCAAATCTGAGGTAAAAATTCCAAATGCACTTGTATTCTGAATTGATTTTGGCGGCTTAAAAGTGTCATCAACCCTTGAAACAGTTTGTCCCAGAAGCTCATGTTTCATCTCCAAACCTCTTATTCCAATTTGTTTATCCAGCCAAGCATCACTTTTCTGCACCAGCTCGAACGCAGTTAAAACACCATTTTGTCTAAATAATTTTGAAAGATTCCTGCCAATCCCCCAAATTTCTTCTATAGAAGTATTTTTTAATAGAGTTTCGATTTTAGCCGAACCCACTACAAAAATTCCACCCTCTATACTTTTTGCTTTATCAGAAGCAAGTTTAGCAAGTGATTTTGAAGTACTTACTCCAATTGATACTGGTATATCAACTTTATCTAAAACTTCCTGTCTTATCATTTTAGCAATTTCAAAATAATTTCGTTTATAAAGCCTCTGAAGTCCAGTCAACTCAACAAAAGCTTCATCAATAGAATACTCCTCAACTTTTGGACTAAAAGACTTCAATACATTCATAACTTCTTCTGAAACTTCACCGTACAAACCGTGAGAAGCCGTTATTAAAACAGCTTTTTCTTTCATATCTTTAGTCATTTTGAAAGTTGGAATTCCCATTGGGATACCGAGATTTTTAGCTTCTCTCGAGCGAGAAATAACACACTCACCGTGTCCTGACAAAACACAAACAGGCTTTCCTTTAAGTTCTGGATTAACTTTCTGCTCGCAGGACACAAAAAATGAATCACAATCAACCAGAGCGATAACTGATTTTTTCATATCAATATCATCATTTTCTTTTTTTAAAATTTCAAACCCGCTATCCATAAAAATATTATACGATAAGATTTTAAAACCCCTAAGCTAGAATTAATCAAATATTACTAAACTCGTAATATATATTAATACATTATTTGATTTTAAAAATTTTTGGTTGTACACTGTTTCTAAATGGATTGGGCCGGGTCGGAATTAAAAACCTTACCGGCAAAAGAACTGAAGCAGCAAGATTGCTAAGTTCGAAATACAAATTAAGGAGAAAAAACAAAATGACACCAAAAAATTTTTTATTCACTTCTGAATCAGTAACAGAAGGACACCCCGACAAAGTATGCGATCAAATTTCAGACGCAATTTTAGATGAATTTTTAACAAAATATCCGCAATCACGTGTTGCCGCAGAAACAACTGTAACAACAGGTATGGCACTTGTTTGCGGTGAAATCACTGCAGATTGCTATGTTGATATTCCGTCTGTTGTAAGAAATACAATTAAGAATATCGGATATGTAGGTAGAGAAGGCGGCGGATTTGATTACAAAACCTGTGCGGTATTAACAAGTATTGACGAACAGTCTTGTGATATCGCAGGTGGTGTAAACAAGGCTCTTGAATCTCGTTCAAACAACGCTGCAACATCAGTTTCAGAAACAGAAGACATCGGCGCAGGTGACCAAGGTATAATGTTTGGTTATGCGTGCAACGAAACACCTGAATTGATGCCTTTACCGATCAGCTTAGCGCATAAATTGTCTTACAGATTAGCACAAGTAAGAAAACAAGGTATTTTAAATTATCTTAGACCGGACGGCAAATCTCAAGTTACAGTTGAATACGTTGATAGAAAACCATCAAGAATTCATACCGTCCTAATTTCAACACAACACGATCCTGAAATTAACGGAATTTCTGATAATGAAAAAGTACAAGAAATTATAAAAAGAGATGTCATAGCATATGTAATTGACGAAGTTTTTGCACACGAAGAAATCAAACTTGACAGTGAAACAAAAATTCTTGTAAACCCGTCAGGAAGATTTGTTGTTGGCGGTCCTCAAGGGGATGCCGGCTTAACTGGACGTAAAATCATCGTTGACACATACGGCGGATATTCTCGTCACGGCGGCGGAGCATTTTCAGGTAAAGATCCTACAAAAGTAGATAGATCAGCAGCATATGCAGCAAGATATGTAGCGAAAAACGTTGTAGCTGCAGGATTGGCTGAAAAATGTGAAATCGAACTTGCTTATGCAATCGGTGTTGCAGAACCTGTATCAATCATGGTTGACACCTTTGGAACAGGCAAAATTTCAGATGATGAAATTTCTAAACTTGTATCAAAACACTTTGATTTAAGACCTGCTGCAATCATTAAGAAATTCGATTTACGCGGACTACCTGCAAAAAATGACGGCAAGTTCTATCAATTACTGGCTGCTTACGGACATATGGGAAGAACAGACTTCTTTGTTCCTTGGGAACAAACTGATAAAGCTGACGATTTAAAATCTGAGGTTTGTGCGTGCGGATGCGCGCTTAATTAAAAACAATACAATTAAAAGAAAAAGGAGAATTTTAAATTAATTCTCCTTTTTTTATTTGCCTATTTCGGATTAAAAAAAATACTGTCAAAAAAAAATAATTACGTGTTTTATAATAGCCAAAAGGAGAAATTTTATGATAAACCCAATTATTCCTTCATTTGGTTCCAAAGTTTATTTGCTTGATGACGATTATTGTGGAACATACAGTTATAATATGGCTTCAAACGACAACAATTTTGATAAAAAAATTCTAAAACAAGCGCTAAAAAAACTTGAAAACAACGGTCACGATGACATCGTAACGATCAAAACTCTTACAAAAGAACCTAATGAACAAGATGAATTATTTTTAGTTCAGGTAATAGAAATGAGAGGAAATTCGGCATACGTTGGATTTGAAACTTCTCAAAATTATTCCACAAAAGCAATTCTTGACACATATAAAAAAGCAAAAGAAGACATGGTTGAAGCTGCCACAGGCGAACTTGCGAATTATGTGATTTAACAAAGAACTCTATACATTAATAAAAAAGCTCCCTTTTTTAGGGAGCTTTTTAGATTTCAAAATAATTCATAAACCTATGATTTATGAGCTGTACTTTTTAAATGAAGTTCTCTTAACTGTTGTAATGAAGCTTCACCGGGAGCATCACTCATAAGGTCTTTAGCACCTGAGTTTTTCGGGAATGCAATAACATCACGAATACTTTCCGTTCTGCACAATAACGCAACTAGTCTGTCAAGACCGATTGCAAGACCGGCATGCGGAGGAGTTCCATATTGAAGCGCATTAACCATAAATCCGAATTTTTCAACAGCCTCTTCTTCAGTTAATCCTAAAGCCTTAAATATTTTCTTTTGAACTTCTGAAGAGTGGATTCTGACAGATCCGCCACCAAGTTCCGTACCGTTATAAACGATATCGTAAGCGACAGATTTAACATTACCCAAATCTCCGCTGTCTAATTTATCCAAATCTTCAAGACAAGGAGAAGTGAACGGGTGGTGCATTGCCATAAATCTGCCTTCTTCATCACTCCATTCAAACATCGGGAAGTCTACAACCCAAAGAAGATTATGTTTTGATTCATCAATCAAATCAAGACGTTTTCCAAAGTATAATCTCAATCTTCCCATAATATCGTAAACAAGTTTCGGTTTGTCAGCGACGAAGAAGATTATATCACCTGCTTCAGCTTGAGCTCTTTCTTGAATTCGTTTTGCTTGATCTTCTGTAACGAATTTCAATACCGGAGATTTAGCTGTTCCATCTTCGTTGTAAATGATATTAGCCAAAGCTTTAGCGCCAAATGATACCGCAAGTTTTGTAATATCATCAATATCTTTTCTTGAGAATTTAGCGCCACCAGGAATTCTGATACCTCTTACAATTCCGCCATTTTGAAGAGTATTTTTAACGATTTCAAAATTAGATTCAAGAATTATATCACCGATATCAAAAAGTTCCAACCCAAAACGAGTATCAGGCTTGTCTGAACCATATCTGTCCATAGCTTCCTGCCACGGCATTTGAATGAACGGCGGTTTAACTTCAACTCCAGCAGCTTTAAATGTTTCTACAATCAAACCTTCTACGCATTTAATTACATCCTGCTGTTCAACAAATGACATTTCAAGGTCAATTTGTGTAAATTCAGGTTGTCTATCTGCACGCAAATCTTCATCTCTAAAACATTTTGCAATCTGGTAATATCTTTCAATACCGCCAACCATTAATAACTGTTTAAAGATTTGCGGTGATTGAGGTAGTGCGTAGAATTTACCTTCTTGAACACGAGACGGTACAAGATAATCTCTAGCCCCTTCAGGTGTAGTTTTAATCAAAATCGGAGTTTCAACTTCTAAGAAATCTTCTCCGTTTAAATAATTTCTTGCTGCTTGACAAATTTTATGACGCAAAGTCAAATTATGTAACATACTTTCACGTCTGATATCTAAATATCTGTATTTTAATCTTACGTCTTCAGATACATTTTCATCATCAAGAACAAAAGGTAATGTCTTAGCTTCAGAAAGAATTTCGACGCTTTCAGGATACATTTCAACTTGTCCTGTCGCGTATTTTTCATTGTAAGTTTCTTCCGGTCTTCTGGTAACTTTACCTTTTACGCAGATTACATATTCTGATCTCAATTTTTCAAATACTTTGTGAACCTGAGGGTTAATTTGAGGGTTGGCAACAAGCTGGAAAAAGCCTGTTCTGTCTCTCAATTCCACAAATAAAATTCCGCCCAAATCACGGATTGTTGATGCCCAGCCTGAGAGAGTAACTTCTTCGTTTAAGTTGTTTAAATTAAGCTCTCCGCAGTTGTGGTTTTTAAGTTTTGTTGTTATCATCTTAATTTCCTTACTTTGTTTAAACGTCTATTAATATCATAGCAAAAACATAAAAAAATGAACGAAAATTTTGAATTTTTATAAATTATTTTAAACTATATACAGAAAATAAAATATTGTTTGACAACTTATTTGTTGTAATATAATCCTATGATTACATTCGATAGTTTAACCTTAAAAGCGTGGATAGAAGAAAACCGAGAATTTCTAACCGGTGCTAGAATTCAAAAAATTCAGCAGCCGACAAGAAAGGATTTTGTATTTACAATCCGACAAAAAGGCGAGAGCAGAAAATTTTATATAAATATCAACCCCCAATTTCATCACGTTTGCTTTATGAGCAAAGAAAACGAAGAAAAAAGGCTTATTGAAATTCCTCAAAAGCCTCCGATGTTTTGTATGCTGCTTAGAAAATATCTTGAAAATGCAGTGATTGCCCAAGTTAATCAGCCGCCTTACGAAAGAATTTTGGAATTTTACATCGAAACCTTTAACGAGCTTTCAGAAAAAATTTACCTGTGCCTTGCAATCGAATTGATGGGCAAACATTCAAATGTAATCTTGTACAACCACGACACAAATATAATTCTGGGGTGCGCTCATAATGTCGGCGCTGAAAAAAGCAGAGAACGAGAAATGGCAGGTACTCTTCCTTATATTTATCCGCCAAAACAATTCAAAAATGATATCTTGACCTACAATGGAGAAGTTGATTATAAAACTCTTTCAAAAGATTTTTACTGGTTTTCAAAGGCTTTTGCTTCTCAAGTAAAAAATTGCACTTTATTTGAATTAAAAGATTTTGTACAGCTTAAAAATTTGTCCCCCGCAATCGGGAAAGATTACAAAGAATATTCGCTTTTTTCAAAACTTCTTCCTGAATCATTCCCGCAAAATTCTGTAAACGAAATGCTTGATAATTATTATTCCTTCTATCAGGCAGAAGATAAGTTTAAGAACTTAAAATCGCACCTTTTGTCACTTGCAACAGCCAAACTTAAAAAACACAAAAACTCAATCGAAAAAATGCAAGCCCAACTTTCGGAAATAGAAAACTCAACTCAATACAGGCTTTATGGCGATTTAATTATGGCAAATCTCTATAACCTTAAAGATTTTACCAAATCAATTGAAGTTTTTGACTATGAAAATAATAAAAACATAACTATTGAACTGGACGAAACAAAAACATTAAAAGATAATGCCAATAATTTTTACAAGCTTTACAACAAGTCAAAAACCAAGAAATCCAAGCTTTCAGAACTCCTCGAAGAAGCCCAAAACAACATAAACTATTTAAACGAAGTGGTGTACACAATTGAAAGCTCCAAAGAAATTGGCAATTTAATGGAAATAAAAGAGGAGCTTGAGCCTGAAAACACTATAAAAGAAAAACATAAAAAAGCAGTTTTACCGGAAGAAATTGAACTTGAGGGATTTAAAGTTTATATCGGCAAAAACAACCGTCAGAATGATTATATTGTTTCAAAGCTTGCAAAAGATGAGGACTACTGGTTTCACACAAAAGACTGCGCTGGTTCTCACGTGCTTTTAAAATGCCAGTCACCGACAGACGAACTTTTGCTTGAATGCGCTAAAATTGCTAAAAAATATTCTTCAGCACCCGACTCATCAAAAGTCGGAGTAATTTATACAAAACGCAAAAATTTAAGAAAGCCACCTGCAGCTAACTTGGGCTACGTAACTTACAAAAACGAAAAAGAAATAATTATAGATTAATCACAGTGATAAGAAACACTGATTTCTAAAGCATTTTCACTTACCTTCACAACAGCCCATCTTAAAGGAACAATACCTTTTGAGCGAAGAATGTTTTCAATTTCGTTGTTATCTGTAGTAAATGGAATTTTTATAATATCTGATTTAATCATAAAACCTAAGCTTACCCTGTTTTAGCGAACTTTGTAAGTATAAAAGATTTAAGTTCAATCGGCAATCAGCCGATAAAGGGACTTTGCTTAGCCGTGGGTGAGGATAGGAAATCCGAACCTTACGGATAAGTATGCCTTTGGCTAACCCTGTTTTTGCGAACATCATGAGCAAAAACTGGTTCAAGTTCCAATCGGCAATCAGCCGATAAAGGGACTTGAACCCTTGACCTACTCATTACGAATGAGTTGCTCTACCAACTGAGCTATATCGGCTTGCCTATTAAATTTTCAAATCTCTAAAAATCAGTCGCTAATACGACATGACACAAACATTTTACTCCACAGTAACTGATTTTGCAAGGTTTCTCGGCTGATCGACGTCTTTACCCAAGAATTCTGCAATATAATAAGCCAAAAGCTGCAATGGAACAATCGCAACCAATGGTGAAAAGACTTCTTCTACATCAGGAACTCTTATTATATTCTCAAACAAATCTTCAAGTTTTTCATCTTTAGAATTTGTAAGCGCAATCATTCTTGCATTACGAGCTTTTGCTTCTTCACTGTTTGAAAGAAGTTTTTCAAAAACGCACCCCTTCATTAAAATTGATAACACAGGCATGGTTTCATCCAACATCGCTATCGGCCCGTGCTTAAGTTCTCCAGCTGGATATCCTGTTGCATTGATATAGCTTATTTCTTTAAGCTTTAAAGCACCTTCAAGCGCTGTCGGGTAATTTATACCTCTTGCGACAAAAATAAAATCTTTAGTTGAAGAATACACTTTTGCACATTTTTGAATACTTTCGGTATTTGACAAAATCTGCTCAATTTTTTGCGGAAGAAACATCAACTCAGTTTTTAAAGCCGTTAATTCAGCTTTAGAAGTGCTTTCCTTAACTTCTGCCATATAAAGTGCTAAAAGATAAAATGCCATTAATTGAGCCGTATAAGATTTTGTAGCAGCGACAGAAACTTCAATTCCGGCATTTACAGGAATAAGACTGTCTGCTTCACGAGCCATAGCACTGTCAGGGCGGTTCGTGATTATCAAAATGTGAGAACCTTTAGCCTTTGCCTGTTTAATCGCCGTAAGTGTATCAGCAGTTTCACCAGATTGAGAAACACCGATTACAAGAGTATGTTCATCGGTTACATTACGGCGGTAAATATATTCACTTGAAGCTTCAACATCAACCGCAATTCCGCAATAATTTTCTATAACATACTTTCCTATCATTGCAGCGTGTAATGATGTTCCACAAGCAATTATCTGTATTCTGTTTAAATTTTTCAAAGTTTCTTTTGTCAGCTTAACTTCATTCAAAATAATGTCTTCGTCCGGAGCGTGAAGCTTTCCGACAAGAATATTTCTTATAACATCAGGCTGTTCATGGATTTCTTTAAGCATATAGTGCTTATAACCCATTTTGCTTAATGCTACAGGCTCCCAAGGAAGCACCTCTATTTTAGGCTTAATTTCATGCCCGTTAATGTCTGTTAATACCATATTTTCAGGAGTTAAAACAGCTAACTGATTATCACTTAAATAAACTGCTTTTTTTGTATGTTTAATAATTGCCGGAACATCAGATGCTGCAAAATATTCACCCTCTCCTATTCCAACAAGCAAGGGAGCATTTCTCTTCGTTAAAACTAAAGTATTTTTGCAATCATTATGCATTACGCAAAGAGCATAAGCTCCGTCGATTTCTTTTGTAGCTTCTCTGACAGCTTTTGTCAAATCTTTTGTTTGTGCATATTTTTGCGCAACAAGATGCGCTACAACTTCAGTATCTGTTTGAGAACGGAACACACAGCCTTTCTTAGACAATTCCTCTCTTAACTCCTTGTAATTTTCTATAATTCCGTTATGTACAATAACTAGATTCCCACAATTACAAGTATGCGGATGAGCATTAATTACAGTCGGAGCGCCATGTGTTGCCCATCGGATGTGCCCTATTCCCATTGTTGAGTTTTCGAATTCGCCTCTATGATGCTGAAGTTCTTCTCTCAAATTATTTAGCTTTCCAATTGCTTTATAAACCTTAATTTCTTCATCACACATAACCGCGACGCCTGATGAATCATATCCTCTATATTCAAGCTGTTCCAAACCATCAACAAGAATATCCATTACGGATTTATATCCTACATATCCTACTATTCCGCACATATTTGTTCTCTCCAAAAAAATATCGTCTGTAACTTAATTATAACATCAAAACCAAGTTTTTTAATTACGTTTATAAAAGTTTTACATCATTATTCCTTCACAAAGCGAAACTTGAACCTAATGCAGAAACCCACTTATTTTATCCAAGAAAACCCTTGAAGCATCCATTGCAACATTTACTGATTCCTGAGCCAGCTGAGGCCATTTAGCTTTATTATTTTTTGTTGGGAATTCTGTGTTTTTAACGTAATTGACTACACTCATAAAAATATCATCAAAAGTCTCGTTCTTAAATTCTATAGGTGTTTTTTGAGCATTTTTTATAAAAGTATCTTGATTTTCGAACAAATAATATTCAAATTGTTCATGCATTTTCTTATCGCGCCATTT
Source organism: Candidatus Gastranaerophilales bacterium (assembly GCA_944326525.1). GTDB lineage: Bacteria > Cyanobacteriota > Vampirovibrionia > Gastranaerophilales > Gastranaerophilaceae > Scatenecus. The sequence goes on along the minus strand of CALVEG010000001.1, from coordinate 431,129 downwards.
TTGGAAAATATTACCCCTTTGAACATGAAGCCCAACACTCATATCATCCAGAAAATGCTTCGCACGACCTGCTTCATCCATCATTTCACTGTAACGACAATACTTTTTAGCCTCCATAAAATTGTTTATATGCTCATTGAATTTTGATCTTGCATTATGCAGACCGTCAAAATCAAAAAAGCTTTCTCTCATTTGAAGAAGATTCTTTACAGGATAATAAAAATGCGTATTACAATGGAACCCGCATTCCTCAAAATCCGGTTTCGCAACAGATGATTTTAAAATCGGGGCATATTTTTGAAGTTTGGGGTATTCTTCTCTTATAAGCTTTTCTGCTATTTCTCTATGGGTTTCTGCTTTCAATCCGAAATTTACACCGCTTTGAATTTTTGTTGTTCTCATACAACAATGTTACATCTAGTTCTAATATTCCACAAATTATTAAGAAAATAACTTTACACACAGGCTTAAATGCCCTCTTTAAGAGGGCATTTTAATATATTAAGCATTTTCAGATGACGGTATTCGCTCAAATTTTATCTCATCATTATCAACATCAATCTTTATCTTATCTCCACTTAAATAATTTTGAGATAAAATCATTTTTGATAGCGGATTTTCAACCATCTGACGAATTACTCGTTTCAAAGGTCTCGCTCCATACACCGGATTGTAACCTCTGGTTGCAAGTAATTCCTTAGCTTCATCTGTAACTTCAAGTTCTAATTCCTGATCTTTCAGAAGTCTTCTCAAATAATCCATTTGGATATCAACAATTTGTGACAAATCTTGCAAAGTCAAAGCTTTAAAGAAAATTGTTTCATCAATTCTGTTCAAAAATTCAGGCTTAAACTTACTCCTTAAGACAGCCATGACTTTTTCCTTTGTTTCGTCAAATTCAGCAGGTGATACCATATTATTCAATGTATTTTCAAGAATTATATCGCTTCCGATGTTTGACGTCATAATTATCAAAGTATTTTTAAAGTCAACTGTTCTGCCTTTTGAATCTGTCAAACGTCCGTCATCGAAAATTTGAAGCATTATATTAAATACATCAGGATGAGCCTTTTCGATTTCATCAAAAAGCACTACTGAATAAGGTTTTCGTCTAACAGCTTCAGTCAATTGACCTCCTTCTTCATAACCTACATATCCCGGAGGCGCTCCGACTAAACGTGCAACGTTATGTTTTTCCATATACTCAGACATATCAATTCTTATAAGAGCGTCTTCATCATTAAACATAAATTCTGCCAATGATTTTGCAAGTTCAGTCTTACCTACACCTGTCGGTCCTAAGAAAAGGAATGTACCTATCGGACGTTTTGGATCTTTCAATCCTGATCTTGCTCTGCGGATTGCATCTGAAACTGTTACTACAGCTTCATCCTGCCCAATTAAGCGTTTATGCAAAATATCTTCCATATTTACTAACTTTTGCTTTTCGCTTTCTACAAGTTTGTTTACAGGAATTCCTGTCCACTTACTTACAACATTTGCAATGTCTTCATCGTCGATTTCTTCTTTCAGAAGTTTATTATCTGTCTTTTCTTTTGACTGGCATGCTTTTAGTTGTTTTTCAAGTTCAAGCAATTTACCGTACTTCAATTCAGCAGCAGTTTGCAAATCTGTATTTCTTTCTGCTTCTTCTATTTTTTTCTTAACTTGATCTATCTCATCTTTTATTGCAGCTTCTCCTGTGATTGAAGCTTTTTCTTTTTCCCACTGAACTTTAAGGGTATTAATTTTGCTTTCTAAATTTTCAATTTGTTTTGAAATATCATCAACTTTTGCTTTCGCTTCATCGGAAGTTTCTTTTTTCAAAGCTTCCCTTTCAATTTCAAGCTGAATTTTTTGACGCATCATAGAATCAATTTCTTCAGGCATTGAATCTATTTCTATACGTAAAGATGACGCTGCTTCATCAATTAGGTCAATCGCTTTATCCGGTAAAAACCTGTCAGTGATATAACGGTCTGACAACTTTGCAGCTTGAATTAGCGCACTATCAAGAATACGAATTCCGTGGTGAACTTCATATTTCTCTTTCAAACCTCTTAATATACTTATTGTATCTTCGACTGATGGCTCATCGACAAGCACAGGCTGAAATCTTCTTTCTAATGCAGGGTCTTTTTCAATATATTTTCTGTATTCATTAATTGTAGTAGCCCCGATTGTTCTTAAAACACCTCTTGCAAGCATAGGTTTTAAGAGGTTTCCTGCATCCATAGAACCTTCTGTGGCGCCTGCACCGACAACTGTGTGTAATTCATCAATAAACATTACAATTTCGCCGTTTGAGTCTTCAACCTCTTTTAATACGGCTTTCAAACGTTCCTCAAATTCACCTCTGAATTTTGCACCGGCAACTAATGCACCCATATCAAGCGATACAAGTTTTACATCCTTCAAACTCTCAGGAACATCTCCACGCACAATTCTCTGTGCCAAACCTTCAACAATAGCGGTTTTACCAACTCCCGGTTCACCTATTAATACAGGGTTGTTTTTGGTTCTTCTGTTCAATACCTGAATAATTCGTCTGACTTCCTCATCTCGACCGATTACAGGATCCAGTTTTCCCTTTCTTGCAAGCGCTGTCAAATCTGTTGAATATTTTTCCAACGCTTTCATATTTTCTTCAGCATTTTTATTGTCCACTTTTTTATTTCCTCTTATTTTTTTCATTGCATTTAATACTTTGTTTGAATCAACTCCAAAACTTCTTAAAATACTTTGAATATTACTATTATCAAGCTTTGTCATCGCAAGCAGAATTGATTCAATACTTACAAACTCATCCTTCATTTCTGTAGATTGCTGTTCTGCAATGTCTAGTAATCTGTATGTTTGGTTTGACAAAAACATCTGCTGTGCGTTCACAGGCCCCGAAACCTTCGGAAAAGAATTAACAGCTCCAACAATTTTGTCGATAAAAGATTGATTTAACAGTTTTAATTCTGTCAGGTAATCCTTTATAATCCCGTTATCCTTAATCATTGCAAGCATTATATGCTCTGGCTGAAGTTCCGAATTGCTGTGAGAATTCATTATCGCACTTGCAGATGATAAAATTTCCTGAGAATAATTTGTAAATTTATTAATGTCTGCCATAAAATCAACTCCTTTTTACGAAAATTCTATAGGCGTTAACCTATATTTTTATTTTAACGTTGATTTAGAAAAAGTCATTGAAATTAATCTTTAATTAATTATTTAATTTGTAAAAAATTTGCCTTTGCTTATGATTAATGTTACAAATTAATTATGAAAAAGACGGTTATTGCATATTTACATACACACTGGGACAGAGAATGGTATAGAGAGTTTGAAGTATTCAGACTCAGGCTTTTAAGAGTTTTCGATAATGTGCTTGATATGCTAGAGAATAACAAAATTCCGTCATTCTACTTCGACGGTCAAGTTGCTGCACTTTTAGATTACCTCGAAATCCGCCCTGAAAAAGAACAACTGATTAGAAGACTAATTAAAGAAAAGAAACTTTTTATCGGACCGTTTTACTGCCTTATTGATGAATACTTAACTGATAAAACCGTTTTTAAAAAGAACCTTGAAATAGGACTAAAAATTGCCAAAGATTTTGGCTGCGAAGACTTTATCGGATATTTTGCGGATACATTTGGACATAGCAAAAACATACCGCCAATTATTAAAGAATACGGGATTGATAAAATTATGGTCTGGAGAGGGGTGCCTGATTTGCCTTCTGAATTTATCTTCAATGGCGTAAATACAGTAAACCTTGTAAGAGGCTATTTTATGGATATTTTTTCAAGCTCCAAAACTATTGAAGAAAAAGCTGAATTTTTAAAAGATAATTTAGATAAAATCGCAGCAAAATCAGGAGATTACCTGCTTTTGCCGATAGGTGCAGATCATCTTGGAGTAGAACCTGATATTGCTGAACAAGTTGCTGCAGTAAATAATCTGCTTAAAGATTACGAAATTAAATTATCCAATCCTTTTGAATATTTTGATTTAGTTTTTGCTGATCTATACAAAGACAAAAAAAACAAGACTATAAGGGCGTTAGATGGAAAAGAAATTCCTGAATGGAATGACGAATTAAGAGATAATTCCAAAACTTTTATACTACCAGGCTGCTATTCAGCAAGAACAAGACTTAAACAATACAGAGCTGAAGCTTCTTACAGACTGGAACAAGCCGACAAACTTCAAAAACATTTAAACGCAAATTATAATTTAATAATTGAATATGCTTACAAACTTCTAATTCAAAACCAAGCGCACGACAGTATTTGCGGGTGCTCTACAGATGATGTTCACCTTGAAAACATCACAAGATATGAAAAAATCATTCAAATCGCAGATACAATTATTGAAGAATTACGATTAAATTATCCGCAGGCGGAAGATTTAATAAAAAACAGCGGTTTTGGCTTCCGCGCAACTGAACCTGAAAACGGCTTTGACGTTATATCAGTTCAAAAAGGGTTTGACAGTAAAATTCTTTACGATACTCAAAAAATTCCTGTTACGGAAGATTCTCGTGATATTTACATACTTAAAAAACACCCTGAAACAACCCCTGAAGCTGAAATCAAAGTTTCTGCTGACACAATAAACATAAACGGAATTGAAATAAGTTTTCACAGATGCCGCGATTTTGGAGATACCTATAATTTCGGCCCTCTAAGAGATGACAGCGGAGAAACGGCAATTTTTACAGAAATAAGCAAAATTAACGAACACGATGCATTTCTTATCAAGTCAGACTTTTTTAACATAATACTCACAAGAACAGCAAGTCTTATAAACTTTAGAATAGAATGGATAAACCAACTGACAAATATGCTTTGGCAGGCTAAAATAAAATTACCCAAACCAGTTACACAAACATATTCTGAAGATATGGATTCAATAATAGAGAGAACTTTTAACCCTTATTATGATATCCGCCAGCACTTCCCAACAACAAAAGGTATTGAAGCTAAAACCAATTTTGCACCAATGCAAAGATACGTAGGAGCTCAAGGAGTCGGTATTATTACAAAAGGCTTAACCGAATATGAAGTAAAAGATAATTCAATATTAATAACACTTTTAAGAAGTGTCGGTATAATATCAAATCCTGAGAACACAACTCGTTCAACTCCAGCAGGTCCTCCTATTGAAGTTCCGGGAGCGCAACAAATCGGACTTAATATAGTAGAATTTGCAATCGGAACCTTTGAACCGGATGATTATTTAAACAAAGTTCACGAACTTTATCCGCAAATAATCCAAGAATAAAAATTACATTTTGATTAACTACTAAAAATGATACTTTCATAAATATTCAATTTAAGGCAAAAAAAAACTCTATCAGAAGATAGAGTTCGGAATTCTTTTTAGTAATTCCTCGTGTGTAGAAGGTTAGTGTGTAGTAGGTAGTGTAAATAGTAAGTGTGTGTTTGTATATATCTCGTGTTTATTTAAGTCTTTTTTATTGCATATTGCTTACATATTAATAAAGTATTTTTTGAGTATATAATTGCTATATCAATCAGTTTTTGTTACATAAATTAACAATTCTATCACCAAAAGGCAGGGAAGCGAGAGGGTAACTGTTTTTACAGAAAAACTCCGGTAATTCCTTTCCGCATAAAAATTTCACGCTTTTTAGCCCTGCCCTAATATAATAATTCCCATTATTATAAAAAAAATCACACTTTTTGAGAATGTGTAAACTTGCATCTTTACTTAATCTTAATATTAAAACGCTTGACCTTTTAAAAAAAAAGTATTCTAATAAAAAAGTAATTTTTTAATTTGGAGGACAGTTATGAAAGAATTCAGCCACACACGTTTAGACGGCAAACAGTTTACAACGGAAGAGATCAAAAAGCTTATCAAGGAATACAACATCAAATTTATAAAACTACAGTTTGTTGATATAAACGGACAAGTAAAAAATATGACTGTACCCTCACAACATATAGAGAAAGTTCTTAATAACGAAATAATGCTTGACGGCTCATCTATAAAAGGATTTAGAAGCATTGAAACATCCGATATGTTTTTCTATCCGGACAAAAACTCGTTCCAGATATTACCTTGGAGAGGGGAGGCAGGTGCAAATTCAGCACGCCTAATATGCGACATATACAATTCAGACGGAACACCGTTTGAGGGATGCCCGCGATGCAACTTAAAAAGAGTAATGGCAGAAGCTGAGAAGATGGGATTTTCAATGAATATAGGCCCTGAAGCTGAATTCTTTTTATTTGCACGAGATAAAGACGGCAAAGTTACAACAACCACGCAGGATAAGGCAGGATATTATGATGTAGGACCGGAAGATTTAGGAGAAGATGTCAGATCTGACATTGTACTAACTCTTCAGGAAATGGGGTTTGATATAGAAGCCTCCCATCACGAAGTAGCTGACGGCCAGCACGAAGTTGATTTCAGATATGCTGATATTTTGACAGCAGCAGATAATGTAGCAACCTTCAAAATTGCAGTAAGAGCGATTGCGGCAAAACACAATCTTCATGCTACGTTTATGCCAAAACCGATTTACGGAATTAACGGTTCGGGAATGCATTGTAACATTTCGCTTTTTAAAAACGGAAAGAACGCATTTTATGATGAAAAGGCAGAATATCAACTGTCAGATATCGCAAAATACTCAATAGGCGGCTTATTAAAACACGTAAAAGGAATTACGGCCGCATTAAATCCGACTGTTAACAGCTTTAAAAGACTTGTTCCGGGCTATGAAGCACCCGTATATCTGGCTTGGTCTCTCGCAAACAGAAGTGCTCTTTTAAGAGTTCCTGCAAAACGAGGTAACGCAACACGTGTTGAATTAAGATCACCTGATCCTGCGTGCAACCCATATATTGCATTCGCAACAATACTTCAAGCTTGCATAGACGGGGTAAAAAACAAAATCGATCCACCAGCACCGGTTGAAAGCAATATTTATAAACTTACAACCAAAGAACGCAAAAAACAAAGAATTGAATCTTTACCGGGAAGCCTTGCAGAGGCTCTTGAATATTTGGATAAATCACTTGTTGCAAGAGCTGCACTGGGAGACCATATATTCAATGAATTTGTATCTGCTAAACAAAAGGAATGGGATTCTTTCAGAACTTATGTTTCTCAATGGGAAATTGACAAGTACCTTGAACGATACTAAACAACAAAAGCCCCGACAATTGTCGGGGCTTTTGTTATACAAAAATATTTATTGACCCTTATTCATCAAGTCCCCATTCACCCGACTTGTCTAGAGCAACCATTTTTGACACTGCAGCCTGCGCAGTTGGTGAAATTACTAAAAATTCAGATTTTTTAGGATTTACAACACATATTTTTCTGTCACACTGGTCACATAAAAACTGTTGTGGTACTGAAACCCCACACTGTTCTGACTTTTTTCTCTGGTCGTATAGCAATGAATCTACACTAAATTTGTCTCTTAAATCTTTATTTATAATTCCTTCTCTAATATCAGCTACAATTTTTTTACCGTTTGCGCCATCAGGATAAACTAAATAAAACGTAATCTTTTTTGATCTAAAAGTATAATACGTAGGATCACTAGTATTAACAGCACGTCTTACAGCCAATGGAATTGTTTTAGAACCTTTGATACTACCATCATACATCATATTAGGATCTTCTTTTGGCTTTTTAGGAGTTACAGGTTTTTGAACAACATCTTCAGTAGAAGGCTTTTTACCTGCATTTTTCAAATCCTCAAAAAGACGACCTTGCTGCCAGTATTCAGGATTTGCCTTATATGCCAAAAATGCAATTATTGCGATTACCAAAACCGGTAAAATATTGCCTTTCTTCTTTTTATTAGAATCACTACTCTTACTCTTACTTTTAGCCATAATACCTCCAATTTTTGTAAATATTATTATTATTTTATATAACTAGATTTTATATAAATTGTCAATAAACTCTTTGATTGAATAATTATCACTTAGTACAACAAAAGATTTACCGGTTTTTTGCTTGACATAATCAAGATTATTTCCATCAAGAAAATCTTCACTGTAAGGGCGAAGCATAACAGATGGAATAACAACAGTTTCACCTTTTTTATCTTTAACAGCTTCTATTAAATCATCTGAAGTTATAAGCCCTGCAACAGTAATATTACGGCCCCAATAACTTGATTTAACAGGTGCAAGCTCAATTTCCAAGTTTTTAATCTTTTTATTTAAGTCATCTACAATAAATTCAAACGCATTTAAAGCAGCATAAGACACAGCAAAAATAAACTTTGCAGGTTTTGAAATTTCTCTAGGTAGTTCTCTTGACTTATAATCATCAATAAGAAGCCTAATTGCCCCAACACCATCTTCCAATTGCGCAAAATTACCATAATATTTAGCTGGCGGAATTTTTTCTCCAGCCAGCAGAAAAAACTCATCAGAAAGACAAACTCGCTTGAATTTAGAAGCAATTTTTATTGTTTCTTTGGCTATTTTCTCATCAACCTGCTTCAAGTTTTCCTTTCTAAACTGTGTAACCCCAACAGGAACAATTGCCGTAGATAAAACGGTATTTTTTAAAGAAGCCAAATCCGTTAAAGTTCTTTCCAACTCAACGCCATCGTTATATCCGGGACAAAGAACAATCTGAGCATGAAACGGAATTTTATTTTTTCTAAACCAACTCAAATTATCCATAATCTTTGCCGCAGCCGGATTTCGAAGCATTTTCACTCGCAAATCCGGATTTGTTGTATGCACTGACACATAAAAAGGCCCTAAGTGCATTTTTTTAATTCGTTCTCTGTCTTTATCCGTTAAATTGGTAAGCGTAATATAAGTTCCCTGAAGATAAGAAAGCCTGTAATCATCATCTTTTATGTAAAGAGTATCTCTTAAACCTTTTGGCTGCTGATCTACAAAACAAAAAATACACTTATTTAGACAAGGCTTAACTCTGTCAAAAACAGCACTCTCAAAAACAATACCCAGCTCATCTTCAAAATCTTTTTCAAGCTCGATTTCTTCAATTTCACCGTTTGCTTTTTTAACTTCCAAAGTAAGCAAATCAGATTTGCACAAAAAATTATAATCAATCATGTCAAGCATTTCAGCGCCATCAATTGATAAAATTTCATCACCTTTTTGAATTTCAAGTTCTTCAGCAATCGAACCTTTTAAAACATCACTTACTAAAGCCGGCATTGTCTTTTTCGAATCCTTCTATCATATTAATTAAATTTGTAAACTCACAAACGGTATTATCCAGCACTATTTTTTGATAAAACGAAAGTTTTATATATTCATCATTAAGAATATTCTCCGCCTCTGAACGAAACTTTAACGCCAAAGTTTTCAAATGCAGAAACATTTCTTCTTTTTCCTCGCCCTCAAGAAATTCTGCAAGAGAAAGCTTAATTCTGGAATTTGACAGAAATTGAAGCGGATTTTCACTCAAATCCTCAAGCAAAAGTTCTTTTAAAAGTTTTCTTCCCTCTTTTGTCAAAGAATAAAATACCGAAAGTTTTCCACCATCTGACATCATTTTTCTTGATGTTATCGCGCCATTAGCTTCCAATCTTCTTAAAGCGGGCTTCAAAGCCCCAAAACTTGGTGAAGTATACGGTGCAAATTCACTCTCAATTTCTTTGTTTATACCGTACATTGTAACTTCACGCTTTGTTAAAACATACAAAATCAATAATTCAATCATAATTTCAGGATATCACAAAACGATATAAAATGGAACGTTTTTTCAATTATATTTAAAACAAGATTAATACTTTAATAATCATACTAAATAATTGACTTCAAAAGCGTAATTCAATTATAATAAAGACGATGAGGGCACTACAAAAATATTACAAGCAATCGGCTACATATAAAATTTTCAGCGGGGTTTTTGCTCTATTAGAGGACTTTTTAACTACATTAGGGCAGATTACGATCAAGGGCGCCCAGTTCTTAAAATGGCTATTAACCGCAAGAATAGACAAACAAGAGTTGGCTTTTCAATGTGAACGTTTTGGAATAAGCTCACTGCCAATAACGCTTTCAATAGTCGGTATGACGTCAATTATTGTGTCATCTCAAGTTGCAAATGAAATGGTTAAGCAAGGCGGCGGACATTTTGTCGGACTTTTAATGACAATGCTTATCGTAAGAGAAGTTGGCTCAATTATGTCAGGTTTTGCAATAATTTCAATGATAGGTTCATCAATGGCTTCTGAACTTGCGACAATGAGAGTTACGGAACAAATTGACGCAATAAAGGTTTTAAAAGTAAATCCTGTTGAATATCTTTTTGTCCCGAGGATTTTATCAGGAATTATGATGATGCCTGTAATTGTGATTCTAGCATCAGTTGTCGGTGTTTTAGCAGGGGCAGTTGCAACTGCTATGACGACAGACTTAAGCTTTAGAGCATACTTTGACTCAGCCTGGCTTGGCGTTTACATGAAAGATTTAGGCGTTAGCCTATTAAAAGCCGTAACCTTCGGCGGAACAATTTCTCTTATAAGCTGTACCTGCGGTTATTACGCTTCAGGCGGAGCAAAAGGCGTCGGACTTGCAACAACAAAAGCCGTTGTTTGGTCTTTTGTCGCAATTGTTATATGGGATATGATTTTCTCAATTATATTTTTCTTTTAATAATTAGATAAGGATAATTTAAAATGAGTATTGAAGTTAAAAATCTTGTAAAAATATTTGACGAAAAAAGAGTAATTGACGATATTTCGTTTAAAGTACACGACAGTGAAACTCTTGCAATAGTTGGGTTTAGCGGATCAGGTAAAAGTACAATTTTAAAACTCATTTGCGGACTCTTACAACCCGACAGCGGAGAAATTATAACATCCGAAGGAGATACCGCAATGGTTTTCCAATACTCGGCCTTGTTTGATTCCCTAAATGTAGCTGATAATATTTCTTTTGCACTTAGAGAACGTAAAGATTTAAGAAAAAAATTCAAAGAAAAAGATTTAAAAGAAATAGTAGCGCAAAAGCTTGAACTTGTAGGATTAAAGGGAATCGAAAACAAGTTTCCCGCAGAACTTTCCGGCGGTATGCAAAAAAGAGTAAGCTTTGCCAGAGCAATAGTAACAGAACCCAACTCAATCCTTTATGATGAACCGACTTCAGGTCTTGATCCTATATCTTCAACCTTGATTGAAGATTATATTGTAAGGCTTAAAGAAGAAACGAAAGCCGCATCAATAGTTGTAACCCACCAAATGTCAACAATTACAAGAACTGCAGACAGAGTTATTATGCTGTATGATGGCAAAATTGTATTTGAGGGCACTCCGGAAGAATTGTTAAGACAGGATAATCCATACACAAAACAGTTTGTAACGGCATCTTTAGAAGGCCCTATGAAAATGATTGCGTAAAAAAGTTAGTTATGTTATACTGGCGAACGTATTAGCAAAATGAGGATATGTTTATGTCAACACTGGAAGAAAAATTGTTTAATGAGCATGTTATGACATTAGACACTTATATAATGTTTAAAATTAAAGAAAAACAAACTAAATTAACCCCGGAACTTACTGCAAAAAACAGAGCACCGATTTCACTTTCGATGGGTGCGCCGACAGCAGACCCGCCGGAATTTGTAATAAATAAACTCAAAGAATGCCTGAATGAAGATGGAATTCATACTTATTCAATTCCAAAAGGTGAAGATTATTTCAGAAAAGCTGTTTCTGAAAGGATGAAAACAAGATTTGGTGTTGATATGGATCCGAACACGGAAATTTTTTCTCTAATCGGTTCTAAAGAGGGTATTGCAAACATGATGCGCGCATTAATAAATCCTAAACACGAAGAAAAAGAAAAAGATATTATAATGGTTCCGGATCCCGGATATGCATCATATTCTCAATTCATCAAATGTTCTGGCGGATACGCTTATCCTGTACCTTTAAAGGCTGATAACAATTATATGCCTGATATGGAAGAAGTCCTTGCTCAACTTAAAAAAGAAGGACTTGACGAAAAGAAAGTTAAGGCACTTATCGTAAACTATCCGAACAACCCGCTTGGCGTAACTGCAACAAAAGCATATTTGCAATCTGTTATTGATTTTTGTACAAAACACGAAATTTTGTTAATTTCAGATGCCGCATATTCTGATTTGTACTACGGTTCGGAAGAAGAAAAACCGTTCAGCATATTTGAGCTTAAAGGAGCAAAGGATATAGCGGTTGAATTCTTCTCATTCTCTAAACCATATGCAATGACTGGCTGGAGATTAGGCTGGATTTGCGGAAATTCTGCAATTGTACAAAGATTTGGCAAGGTTAAATCATCAATAGATAACGGCATTTATAAACCTCTTCAAAAAGCCGCAGCCGCAGTTCTTAATTCTAAAGAAGGGGACGAATACATCGCTAAAATGAACAAAGGCTTCAAGCATAAACAAGAAATCATGGTAAATGGATTAAAAGAACTGGGCTGGCCAATAGATGAAGCAACAGTTCCGCATACTACTTTTTACCTATGGCTTCCAATACCTGCAAGATACAAATCTTCAGTTGATTTTTGCGAAGAACTTCTTGAAAAATCCGGTATAGTTGTAGTTCCGGGTAACGCTTTCGGAAAATATGGTGAAGGCTTCTTTAGAATTTCATTCGTATGCAGCGACGAAAAACTTCAGGAAGTAATAGACAGAATGAAAGCCGACGGTTTTACTTTTAATTAATTTCTTAAATCTTTTTAACCAATAAAAAACAGGATGCCTATTTTAAAGCACCCTGTTTTTTTATTTTATCCAATCATTTTATATTATGTAATTTTTTAAGTTCTGGTGGAAAATATTTTAAATTTGAAATATATTTATTTGCAAATTTTTCAAAACAAACATAATTATTATTTTCTAAACTAAACCTTATACAATCATCAGCAATTGGAATCATGCCTAAGGAATTATCTTTATAAATATCTTTTAGAATAACAAAATTCAAATAACCATTTTGCCAAAAATAAATACTGCTGCCGATTGCATTTATTAAAAAGTTGCCCCAATGAATAAAATAACAATTTTCTATATAAAAACTTTCTATTTTGTATTTTTTTTCATCTTTTAAGTAAGTGAAAAACCAATCCAAATTAAATGCGACATCACAATCTTTATAATTATTTTGCCAATCTGTATTCGTAAGACTATCTAATATATTAAAAATCTCCGAAAAATTATTTATATATGTAATTCCAAAAGACCAATGTCTTTGGCGCGTTCTACTATGCCACATATCTAATGACATTGCATCAATATTATTTGTTTTAGAATAATTCTCTACATTTTGAAGAATAGACATTATATCTTCTGGTTCTAAAGCAAACATTGTATCATCGGCATCAATATTCCAAAATTCTTTAATATTATTCTGTTTTGCATGATAAAATGTTGTTAAATGCGCGAAAGTAGCATTAGGCCACCATTTCGTAGCTATTTTTTTTACATATTTTTTCAATCTGCTATTTTTGCAACTTCTAATAAATTTTATATTTGAATTAGGAAAAATGACCTTCCGTAAAACTGCTTTTTCTAATTGCAAATTATCACATAAAATAAAAAAATCTCTATTTGATGCCGACAAAACATCTACCCAGTGCTGAAGACACAAAAATGTATAGTCTGTATTTCTATTTATTTTTAAATAAAAAACAGGTCTACTCTTATCAACATGACATTTTTTGAATAAAGAAATTTGAAGATTCACAACTTTATTATTTTCCTTATAGTATTCAAAAACCAATATCCCTAAAACTCTAATTTGTCTAAATTTACCTTTTTTAACTTTTACAATAATTTTCTCAATAATATTCATTGCTTCACCTTCTAAACTTTTTCAACTTTAAATACCAATTTTTTAATATTATCAAACAAATATTACCAAACGCGTAATTTATTGTCAATTATTTACCTGATATACCATATCGAAAAACATCTTTTATTTATAGAATAAAAAAGAGGTAATTATGAGTGAAATAAAAAGCCTTTTTGGAAAAAAAATAAAAGACTATCGCAAAAAAAGACATTTAACACAAGCACAATTAGCTGAACTTGTTAATGTTGACGATAAACATATTAGTTGCATTGAAAGCGGAAAAAATTTCCCTTCGGCAGATTTAATAGAGAGATTTTCAACAGCACTAAATGTCGAACCTAAAGATTTATTTGAATTTTATCATTTACAAAATCCGGCTAACTTAAAAAACGAGATAATAACAATGCTTGATAAATTACCCCCCGAAGAATTATCTTTAGCATATAAGTATATACGTACTTTTCTATTGTAATAGCAAATAGACAATAATTTTATAAGTTTTAAAAGCATATATAAAAAGAGCCTTTTGAATAAGGCTCTTTTATTAATATATAAAATCGGCAAATTTATATTTTCCCAAAATGTTCTATGAAAGTGCCATCAAAGCTTTAATAGAACGGGCATTATCTCTTACTTCATCATCAGAATTATTTTCAACTGTGTCTTCTAAAATTCTGATTGCTTCTGTTTTGTCTTCAAGTGATAACAATTCGTTAATTGTGCACATTGCAACACCTGTTGACATGTCATTAATACCTTTACCTTTGTTTGTAATGACAACTTTTAATGATTCCGGCAAGTTTTTCTGCACTAGCGCTTTTGCAGTCATTTCTCTTATTTCATCGACCGGTGAATTTGTTCCTATATCTTCCAATATAGCAACAGACTCTGGATTTTGATGCATAGCCAACCCATCAATAATATTTTTAACGTTTTTTACTATCTTCTTATCTACCATTACAAACCCCTCCTACACTGCTCTTAAACCTGACTGTATAGCCCAAGTTTCAGCGTTATCCATAAACAATTGTCTTGCAACGGACAAATCTTCCATTTTCGCAATTTGATTTTTGGAAATTCCGGGTTCAAACATTGAATGAAGTGCATCCGCCATTCTTTCATTTGCTCTTGAAATAGCTTGCTTTGCTGGTTCAAATGTGATTTCGGTATTGTTTAATTTATTCCAACAGTTCACAACATTGTCTTTAATTTTGTTTGCAAAAGCTGCAACTGATTCAATACCTGCTTTAATCTTATTGCCTATTCCAGCAATTGAACCAACTAATGCACTTGCTTTAAGTTTTCCTGTAAAGCTAACATTTTGATTTTCAGCCTTGTGCTGATTTTCACTTACAAAAACATCTGCGGTCAAAACATTACCTTTAAAAGATGTCTGTGCGAACGGATTTGATGATCTCGCTACTGATTTTTCATGTTTTGTAGGATTAAAAATACGTTCGCGGATGCTTGAGATAGATAATAAATCTGCCATATGTAGTAATCCTTTCTTTTAGTAAACTTTTCTACACTATTAGGATACCATAGCATTTTATAATGTTATCAACCTTTTGGTGTATTGTTGAATTATAAAGTTATACAAAAGTTGTAAAAATTTAATATACTCCATGATTTATTTATGATAATATACAGCTATGGGATATTTAGAAAAACTTGTTGACCTAATAGGAGTACTCCGCTCGGAGAATGGATGCCCGTGGGACAGAGAGCAAACTCATGCTACTTTACGCCCTAATATGGTTGAAGAAGCCTACGAAGCTATTGATGCAATAAACGATAATGATATGAAACATTTGCAAGAAGAATTGGGAGATGTTTTATTACAGGTAATTTTGCATTCACAAATAGCAAAAGAAGAAGGTGCCTTTGACATTGAAGATGTGGCAAAAGGACTTCATGACAAAATAATCCACCGCCACCCGCATGTTTTCGGAGATGTTAAGGTAAATTCGCCGGAAGAAGCTCTTTTAAGTTGGGACAAGATAAAAAAAGAAGAAAAATCCCACAGAAAATCTGCAATGGATGGAGTTTCAAAAGCTCAATCAGCATTAATGAGTGCTCAAAAAATCAGCAAAAAAGCCGTTAAATGCGGCTTTGAATGGCCCAATAAAGATTCTCTATACGATTGTATTAAAAGTGAGTTTAAAGAGTTTGAAGATGCCGTAAAATCAAATGACAAGGAAAACATGGAAGAAGAGATGGGCGACATCCTTTTTGCTGTCGTAAACCTTGCCAGATGGAACAAAATCGATGCAGAACAAGCCTTAATAAAAGCAAATCAAAAGTTTATGACACGCTTTAGAAAAATGGAAGAGTTAGCACAAAAGCCATTAGAAGAATATTCACTTGAAGAATACGACACTCTTTGGAAATCCGCAAAACAAGCGTTACAAAAACAAAACACCAATTGTTAATTATTGTAAACACAATTCACACTAAAAAAGCAATAAATTACCCCAAAAATTTTTTATATAAATATACAGGAAAGAGGTTTTGAATTATGAAAGAACAAGAATTAAACACATTGATGTCAGTAGTTTCAGATCCAATCAAAAATGTTTATAAAATTGAATCAAGAAAAGATTTAGAAGAAATTCAGAGAATTATTCGTATATTTAATATTGCTGACGAACAGCATAACAAGCACACAATGTTGTCAATCAAAAATCTTGCAACATTCAAGCTTGTCTTAAGCAACAACTAATTAATTCAATATTAAACTTTTCTGTATAAAAAAAGCACCGTAAAAAAGCGGTGCTTTTTTAATTGGCTTACATAATACTTTTTTAAGTTGAAAACCTGTACACTACCAATTTAATATTTAAAAAAGTGCATACAATTCAGAGCCGAACATAATAAGCCCGATTGCAACTGCAATAAAAGTTGCAAACATAACAGCGCCTGCAGAGATATCCTTAGCCATTCCAACAAGCCTTGAATATTTATTATGAAACATTGCATCAAGCGTAAATTCAATTGCAGAATTAAGCATTTCCGCAACAACAACTAACCCGATTGCAAGAAGCAGGATACAAAGTTTTGCCACACTCAAATCTAAAACTATACCCAAAACAATTACAAAAATAGCGACAAAAAAGTGTACTCTAATGTTATGTTCACTTTTAAAAACTATTCTTATTCCTTTTCCGGCATTTTTAAAGGTATTGCTAACACCTTGCGCTTTAAATCTGCTCATACTTTATCCCTATACTTTGCAAAGCTTCAATCTGCAATGCGACAACAAAATTATAATCCTCTTCAGTCTGATGGTCAAATCCCAATAGGTGCAAAATTCCATGACTTATTAGAAAAGCTAGTTCTTCTTCGTCTTTCACACCTTTTTTAAGAGCTTCTTCTTTAATTTTGTCTAAAGCAATCAAAATTTCACCAAGATTAATTTCACCATCAAAAACAAATTTTTCATCACTATCTGCGAATATTGCAAAAGTTATTATATCAGCCGGATAATCCTTATGCCTGTATTCTTTATTAATTTCATGAGTTTTTACACTATCACAGTACAATATATCAAATGAAATTGTGTTAAAATCTAATCCTAAAAGGGTGGATTTATCATAAACATCGGGCTTTGCAAGGTAATATTTCAATATTTTTTTCGCGAGCTGAATAAATTTTTTTTCATCAATTTCCCAATCTGAATATATATTTTCACTAAAAATATGAAATTTAGTTACCATTTTCATCCTTTTTTTCATCTTCAGAGTGCTGCTCTTCTAATTTAGCAATCTTATTTTCAAGATCTTCATCAAGTATTTTTGCAGGCATTTTAATTTTATTCTTGCTGAATTCCTCAACAATGTTTTCTTGATATTTAATCCTGTTATGCTGCATGCCTCTTAAAATTCTGCTGAAAGTTGCCGCAATAACTTTTATATCATGCAAAGTCAGAGGACTATCCGCAAGCTGAGTATCATTAAGTCTTTCAACAATAATTTTATCTATTATATCATCAATTTCCTCAGGTGTCGGATTTTTCAACGATCTTACTGCTGACTCAACAGCATCAGCAATCATCAGAATTGCAGTTTCTTTCATATTCGGTTTTGGACCTGTATATCTGAACTGATCTTCTTTAACGTTTTCAATTCCTTCTTCCTGTACAGCTTGATTGTAGAAATACTTAGCAAGCCCTTCTCCATGGTGCTGCAAAATAAAATTATTTATAATTGAAGGCAAGTGATATTCTTTAGCCAGTTCAACTCCGTCTTTCGGGTGCGCGGTAATAACCATCTTGCTTAATCTAGGATTTAATTTTGAATGCGGGTTTTCAATTCCGAAATAAGACTGATTTTCAACAAAGAATAACGGTCTTTTTAATTTTCCGATATCATGATAAAAAGCCCCAACTCTTGCTAAAATAGGATTTGCCCCGATTGCTTCAGCTGCCGCCTCACACAAATTTGAAACCATAAGACTGTGATGATAAGTTCCAGGAGCCTCTATTTGCAAACGCTTTAACAAAGGTTGGTTGTGATCTGCAAGTTCAGCCAGTCCGTAAGGTGTAATTATCTGGAATACACTTTCAAACAACGGTAATGTACCTAAAACTATCATTGAACTTATAATTCCGTTTAGAAGTATAAAAGCGCTATTCTTAACAATTAAAACATTGCTTACATCTATCAAACATTTTTCAAGCATATAAATACTTAAAACTATAATTAGACCGCTTAAAGAAATAACGAATCCTGCCTTAATAAGGTCAAACCTTCTTGAATAACGAATTCTAGAAATCGTAATCATTGAGATTAACCCTAACAGCAAAAATGTAATTAAGAACTGGGTATCATACTGAACCCCTACAGTCAAAACCGTAAGTAAAACCGTTGATGCAACAAAAGCGATTCTTGAATTTGTAAAAATAGCAAGCAGCAAAATATATGCCGGAATCGGAAGCACATACGGCGAAAAACCGGTTGGCAAAACAACAGCAATCATCGCAAGCATTAGTGATAAAACAGAAGTAATCGCCATATATCTTGGTTCAAGAAACGCCTTTTCAAAGAATTTCATATAACTCAAGAAAATTAAAGTACTTATAAATACAAGAACATAAATAGCCAAAAGTCCTTGCCAATTAAGTTCATAGACATTATATCCTGCCTGTCTTAATGC
This sequence comes from Candidatus Gastranaerophilales bacterium, assembly GCA_944326525.1. Taxonomy (GTDB): domain Bacteria; phylum Cyanobacteriota; class Vampirovibrionia; order Gastranaerophilales; family Gastranaerophilaceae; genus Scatenecus. The sequence goes on along the minus strand of CALVEG010000001.1, from coordinate 412,153 downwards.
ATCACGCTTTAGACGTGTAACCGGCTCACCTTCAAATACGATTTTATCGCCTTTATGAATTGTAATTTCGTAAGGCTTAACAGAATTTTCAGCATTTTTACGTGCAATTTCTGTTGCAAACTCGTCCACAACAAGGTTTGGAACTATAACCTGCTCTAAGATTCCCTTTATTACTGATACCTGACGCTTTGAAACATTTGATACAATATTATCCGTAACGATTTGATCAATATTATTACGCTCGTAATCCTTTTCTGTAATCCCAACCCTTAAAATATTTGCAAGTGTTAAATTTGCTTTGTCGTAAACCTCTCTTAACGCCGTATCATCAGATTTTAACAAAAAGTCTATAACAAATTCTTTTCTATCTTTATTTGAAATATCTAAAAGTATTGATAATTCATCTCTCTTAACCTTTTCTTCAACTTCTTTTTTTCTGATTTGAAGAATTGAATTTTCAAGAGTTTCAAGGTTAGTCCGAATAAAATCATCTTCGGCCGGAGTCAAAACATAATCAACCTTTTGAGCCACTTCTTTTTTATGCTGCTCAGTTCTTTTAACATCAATTACCGTAAATGTTTTCTGGGCAATTATATCTTTTTTACTTATACCGTTTTCTATAATACTTTGAAAAAAGTAGTTTTGAGATGAAATAATCGCAGTCATTAGAATAGTAAAACCTAAGAAAGCCAATACTTTTAGGGTTATAGATGCTGCGAAAAACTCTTTTACTCTTTCCAAAAAACCGTTATTTTGCATTTGTTTTAAAACCTCATCTAAATAAATTCAATCTATTGTGTATTATTTTGCAAAGTTTTGCAAGCCCATACATAAGAAAATATTTTTATTATATAATTAAACCATAAAAATAATAATTTTAATAGAAATTGCGTTATAAAACGGCAACTTCAAGACGGTGTATAAAAAGAGCCTTACCATCCTAGAATTTTTATAAAACGTTTTCCGCCTTTTTAATTAAGTGTCCAAAACACAATTGTAGTGTGAGATATGGACCAATTCAAACAACCTTAACAAATCTTAACAAATGACCAAAAAATAGCAATTTTTATTATTTTTGAAACTATATATATATGGAAGGTTTGATTATTGGTGAAGTGGCATGAAAGTAGAACCGATAAAATATAATATTCAAAATGCAGGCGAAAAAGGTCTAAAAAATTCGACAATGCCAAACTTTACAGCAGGATATTCCGCTAGAATTTATAACGCAGCTCCTGAAATAAATATGGCAAATGAAATAAAAGAATTCATGCCATCCGCAGTGAAGGGAATGAAAAAATTAAGTGACAACATGGGCGAAGTGCAAAATATCATAATCAATGCACTTGGCACAGGTTTAGTTGCTCCTATTTTTATAAAGTGGAACCCCCTTTCTAAAACAGATGAAGACACAAGAACTTATTCAGCTTGGAGACAGCCGGTATCAGCATTTCTAGCAGTTGTTACTCAAGTCGGTGTTACAATTCCTTTTAACAAAATGATCGAACATAGGGCAAACACCGGTTTTTACGACGAACAATATAATAAAACATTATTCCAAGATGAAAAATTCATTGCAAAACGACTAAAAAAACTTTATCCTTATGCAACAAAAAAACAAATTGCACAAATGACACAAGAAAAAATGGCTGAACAAAGACAAAATCTTATCCGGATGATTCAAGAAAACAAAGTCGTAATGAGCAAATCTGACGGAACCCCTGTACCGCTTGCGCAAAAGAAATACAAAGAACTCGCCGAAAGTGTTATACAGAAAAAAATAGATTTTGAACAAAGCGAACTTAACAAATGCAATAACATTACAATTCCGAAAAAAATTAAACGAGGTGAATATTACAGAACTCACGCCGATGAAGCGACCAAAATATTTACTGAACTTAATAATAAACTCATAAATACAAATGACCCAAATATTGTAAGGAAACAAGTTAAACAACTGATAAAACAAAACAAAAACGGTGATAAAGAATTACTTACAATTCTCGACGAAATTTTACAAAGACGAGGCAACAAAGATTCTGAATTAAAAGTCGCAATTCAAGCAAAATTAGAGGATATTTTAAGAGATATTGATTTCCATAAAAAATTCAAAACCGCAGAGGAGCTTAAACAAGGTGTAATCGACTTTGAAACCAAATCTCGTATTAATCCGATAAATGAATCATTAGAAGCACTTAATCAAATGAAAAAAATGATTTCAGAAAACAAATCTGTCGGAGAAATAGAAGATTATCTTGCAACAGCAATTAAAGGAAAAGAAGAACATAGATTATTTAAATTCAAATTATCTAAAAATATTGCCCAAAAAATGGCAGATATCGTAAAAAATAACCTTAAAGCACACAAACAAATAACAGGTTTGATTGTATCCTTCTTAATACTTCCGATATCTTGCGCACTTCTTAACTGGTGCTATCCAAGGTTTATGGATGCAGTATTCCCGAACTTATCAAGCAAAAAACATCCAAAAGAGATTAAAGACCTTGTAAACAAAGCAAATAACAAACAGGAGGTGAAATCATGAGTTTTATTTCACCTATAACCAACAGAATAGGATCAGGATTAAGAACTTGCTATGACTATTGTCTTAAAAAACCGGATTTAATGTTATCAAGAACTAAATTTCTGGAAAAAGCCTGCGAAAAATTTCAGGATCCAAAAACAAATGCTGCCTGGATTGCAGGATTAGGAGTATTTTCAGTAATCCTAAAAGACGGATTTGGCTGCTACTTATACGTAACTCAAAGTTTAAATAACAAAAAGATTCCTGAAGATAAACGAAAATTTGTTGCAGCATTGGATCTTGCAAACGGCGGTTTAATGATTTTACTTCAAATCTTAATGACATATACAATTTCTAAAAAAGCATTCCAAGAAAAAATGTTCAACAAACTATTTGGCAAGATGTTTAACCGACAGACATCAAAGAGCATTCAGGCAATAATGGAACAAAAAGACCACCTGAAAGGTAAAGTTAAAGGCAATCAGGACTTCCATAGAGCTTTTGAAAGCTATAAAGATGCCTCAATTGCGGCATTTGGCTCCCTAACAGCACTAATTGCGGCAACAACAATCGGTAAACGTATAATTACACCATTTATCGCAACTCCGCTTGCTGATAAAACTAAAGAATGGATGTGCCGAAACGACAAGCCGACACAAATTCACAAAGACACAAAAAACACTTATGATACTTCAATTTCAGCAGGTGAAAAGGCTGAAGCTCAAAAAACAAAACAAAATCCGCAATCAACAAAATCTCAAATATCAAATAACTTACTATTAAAAGCAATTACCAAATACCAAACTGAACAAAAGCCTTAAATTTAAACATAATAATTAATCCATTAAAATAAACAAAAGCCACCTGAATTTTTAGGTGACTTTTGCTTATTAACAAAAATTATATTTTATTTACCGGTGTTTTGGGCAATTTACCGGACAATACATCCACAACTTGAATACTAACATCATCTGCAACTTTAATCTGAGCTTCTATTGTACTTGCCCCAAGGTGCGGCACAATAATCAAATTCGGGCAACAATTATATAAAACCGATTTTTGGATATCAGGTTCGTCCTCAAAAACATCCAACGCAGCCCCTGCAATATGACCGTCATTAAGGGCTTTAACAAGAGCTTTTTCGTTAATAATTCCACCCCTTGCACAATTTATCAAGCGTGCACCTTTTTTAATTTTATAAATATTATCTGAATTTATTAAATCTATTGTATCTTTATTTTTGGGCACATGGACAGTTATAAAGTCACACAGCGGTAAAAGTTGATCAATATTTTCAACTTTTTTAGCGCCTGCATTTTGAATTTTTTCTTCAGTAGAATATGGATCATAAACAATAATATTCATACCTAAAACGCGCGCAATTTCCGCAACACGCGATCCAATCTTACCAAACCCTGCAATACCTAAGGTTTTACCCCAAAGTTCCACTCCGACAAACTTAGAACGGTCAAATTTACCCTCTCTAATATTGTCATAACCTTGAGGGATATTTCTTGCAACAGATAGAATCATTGCAATTGTATGTTCTGCGGTTGCTTCGGTATTTCCATTTGGCGAATTTATAACCCAAATACCTTTTTGGGTTGCATCCTCAACATCAATATTATCAACACCAACCCCTGCTCTTGCAATAACTTTCAGCTTATCTGCCGTTTCAATAACTTTTCGAGTTATTTTAGTTGTATTTCTTAATATCACAGCCTCGTAATTATTGATAATTTCACAAAGTTCTTCTTCCGACTGGGATTTCATTACATCAACATCTAAGCCTGCTGTTTTAAGATTTTTTTCTGCAACTGTGTTAACGTTGTCTAATACAAGAACTTTCATAACCCTTACTCCTTATCAAATAACTACAAAAAAACGGTGCCCCGCACCGTTTCTTAAAATATTTAAAACGGTTTTGTTTGATTTAATTTTATTCTTAAATCTCTAAAACGTGCAATATCTTCCTGTGTTTTACCTGAATCCTTAAATACAGCTTGTGTCGAAGGATGAACCATTAAAACGTAATCCATGTGAATTTCTAAAAAATTATATTTTCTTGGGGATTGCCCTGCGTTACGAGGGTAAATTTCAGCGTTTGTTACGGCAAGAAAGCGTCTTTCCTTATCATTAAGCAAATCTGTCAATTCACGATTTGTATTTGTATATTTTGACACATAAACCACACCTTTTATATCATGGTCTGCTGTCAAAATGCTGACTTCTATAGGAACCATATCTAAATTTTTTGCCATTTTCTCTAATCCTTCCGAACTTTCCATAAGTTCTTCTGTCGTTTAACTTTTACATTATATTATATTTAAGCTGTTCTGTCTATATGTTAAATTTTGTCAATATACTTACCCATTCTTGAGCCGTAAGTTTCATGTATATCTCCAATTGACATAAAAGCTTTATTATCAAATTCCTTAACTACTTCTTTTACCTTTGTAAGTTCCAACCTTGATACAACACAATAGATTAAAACCTTTTCCTGTTTTGAATACCCGCCTACACCTTTAATATAAGTAACACTGATTTCGAACTTATCAATAAGCTCCTGCCCTATTTCATAAGCCTTATCGCTAATAATTCTAACGGATTTAGAAGAGTTCAAGCCTTCTAAAACAATATCAATAACCCTATACGCAATAAAATAGGTTAAAACAGAATACATAGCCTTATTCCAACCAAACACAAGACCTGCACCAAAATATATAAAAACATTAAATGCCATTATAATTTCGCCAACAGACAAACCGAATTTTTTTGACAAAACCAAAGACATAATCTCTGTTCCATCAAGCGAACCTTCATTTTTTAAAACAATACCAACTCCCGTTCCAAGAATTATCCCGCCAAAAACTGTTGCAAGCAAAAGATCGTCCGTTATATGGTATGGCTGAAAAAGGTTAACTCCAATAGCAAGCATTGTTACAGCATACACAGTCTGGAACACAAAATATTTACCCATTTTTGTAAATGCAAAACACAAAAACGGAATATTCAATACAATAACTAAAAGCCCTAGGTTTAAGCTGCTCAAATAACTGGTAATCATTGATATACCAACAACACCACCATCAATAATATTATTTGGAACCAAAAAACATTCCAAAGCAAAAGCTGCAATGAAAGCACCAAAAGCTAAAAAAAACATTTTATTTATTAAAAATAAAATTCTTTCTTTTAATGTTATTTTCCTCTCAGGCATAAAGCATTCTTCTTTCTTTTTAATTTTTCATATCGTTTTTTCTAATAGCCAAAAGATTATTAATTTTAAATATTGTTCTTTTATCATCAAGATCCTCAGAATCTTTATATCCCAATATTTTCTCAAGATCTTGTTTTAAAGAAACAATATCCTCATATTTTTTTAAAGTTCCATCCAGCGCAACCGACACATCACCGGTTTCTTCTGACACAACCAAACAAGCGGCATTACTTGTTTCTGTCATACCGATAGCTGCTCGGTGACGAGTTCCGTATTTCCAGCTTAATTTAGGATCTTCGGTTAACGGAAGCAATACTCCGGCCGAAATAATTTTACTTCCATTAATAACGACAGCCCCATCATGAAGAGGAGTGTTCGGATGGAAAATCGTAAGTAGCAATTCTGTAGAAACATCGGCATTAAGCTTTGTTCCAACATCATAATATGTATTACTTAAATCACTTTGGAAAACTATTAATGCACCTGTATGAGACTTTGAAAGAAATTTAACTGCCTCAATAAGCTCTTTAATAACATCAATTTTTTCATCTTTATGCTTATTTCCGCCGCCAAAAACTCTGGAAATCCAATCCGCCTGACCAAGATATCCGAGAAATCTTCTAAGCTCAGGCTGAAAAATAACTATCAAACTTAATGAAACCAAAGTTACGATAGATTTTAAAAACACACCCAAAATTTTAAGATCAAATCTGATTAAAATTTCAGAAAATACCCACAGGAAAACCAGAACAAATGCACCTTTAACAAATTTTTCCGACTGAGTATTTTTGATGAACTTTTTATAAAATACAAACAACACAAAAGCAATAATAAATATTTCAACGAAATTAGTCCCGCTGAAAGACAAATCAAGCATTCCTATTTGCATTTGCAGATATTTTAAAAGTTCTTCAAGCATTTACTTTAACCTATCCGGAATAACATCATGAGAAATTAAATCTTCTAACGTCTCTCTATTTACTATAATATCAGATTTTGAATTATTTACAATAACCATTTGAGATTTTTGTACTCTATTATAATTTGAAGCCATAGAATAGTTGTAAGCTCCGGTGTTAAACACGCATAAAACATCTCCTTCAAAGAGTTCGGGAAGTGAAATATCCTTAATCAAAATATCTCCGCTTTCACAAAATCTTCCTGCGATTGTAACAGTTTGTAAAGGCAAATCTTCTTTAAAATTTGCAGCCTCTGCAAAATATTTAGCCTGATACATTGAAGGTCTCGGGTTATCAGCCATTCCTCCATCGACCGCTACATATTTTTTACCTTTCGGAACTTGTTTTGAACTTCCGACAGTATACAAAGTTACTCCTGATGTAGAAATAACACTTCGTCCCGGCTCAATGTATAATATGGGAGGTTCAATTTTATATTTTTGAATATTTCTGTTTAAGCTATCTATTATTACATCAGCAATTTTATAGGTAGACGGCGGAACATCTTCATCAGTATATTTTACACCTAAGCCTCCGCCTGCATTTATTTCTGTAAGTTTAATTCCAAATTTTTCATCCAATCTTGAAATTTCTCTTATCAAAATTTCAATTTCATCTGAATAAACCTGAGTTTCAAAAATCTGAGAACCTATATGAGCGTGAAGTCCACGTAAATTTAAATGTTTATAATTAGTCAGGATAAGCTCAACAGCTTCATCAATCTGAGTTAAATCGAACCCGAATTTGGAATCCAAATGCCCAGTCTGAATATATTCATGTGTATGGCATTCAATTCCTGGAGTAATTCTTAACAAAATATCAACTGATTTGTTTTTTGATTTAGCTATTTCGTTAAGAAGATCCAACTCTAAAAAATTATCAACAGAAATTCTGCCAACACCAAGTTCAATAGCCAAATCTAACTCGTCAAAAGACTTGTTATTACCGTTAAACAAGACTTTAGACATATCAACACCTGCTTTATAAACAGTATAAATTTCGCCTGCTGAAACAACATCAAACCCAAAAGCTTCCTCTGCAAGGATTTTAGAAGTTGCCATCGTACATAAAGCTTTTGATGCAAACATCATATTAACTCTTTCATACTTAGAAAAAGCTTTTTTATAATCATTACAAATACTTCTTAATGTAGCTTCATCAATAACATACAGCGGTGTACCGTGTTTTTCGGCAAGTTCAACAAGGTCACATCCGCCAATTTCAAGATTTCCGGACTCGTTTCGTTTTGCTGTAATCGGTTTTAAAAATTGATTAGTACTCTCCATAATCAGCCCTCAAATTTAATCTCCTATACAATGAGAATAACACAGATATAAGTTTTTTTGAATATAAATTTATATAACAATAGGCTCAGTTAAAAAATAATTTATTAACAAATGCACAAACAATCCTGCTGATATCAAAAAAGTAAACAATGCCATAACTTTTGCGGAACCTTTTAAAACAGCAAGATACGATTCATCTCTCATATAATTTTCAGGAGAAGAATATTTACCAACTGATCTATAAAGTCCAACTAAAAACGGTAATGTAAAAAATGCAGATAAACAAAAATACTTTTTTTCAACAATAGCAAAAATCAACAAAAATAAATACCCGAATCCATAAACAACCCAAAACAATTTTACAGCTAAATCTTTATTGTTAAACCTTAAAGCAAGTGTTTTTTTGCCGGACGAATTATCACTTTCATAGTCCAAAAGGGTATGAACATACATAACCCCAACCGTAAACATAACAACCGCAAGCCCAAGCAGGAAAACACCCCAAGAAAAACCACCGGTCATAACAAAATACATTCCCTCAAACAAAAGCGGTCCGAATGCAAGTCCAACAGCTATTTCGCTCAACCCGACTCTTGAAAATACAGGATAACTTAAAACAATAATTCCGCCCGCCAAAGCAAGCCAAAAAACATTTTTTCCTGCGACATAAAACAAAAACGCACCTGCTGACATCGCAATCAAACAATACATAACGATTACAAACATCAAATCCTTTGTACTGCTAATATTTTTTCTTAAATAATCGCATTTAACATCCGGAACAAACTCTACAGCTCTAGGATTTTTAAACAAGACTTTATAATCAGAATAATCATCATAAAGATTAGTTGCCATATGCGCAAACAAAATTCCTACAAAAGCGATTATACCATTTATAACACATCCCTGATCACCCAAAGCATAAAGAAAACACGCCAAGCACGAAAACACAGTCATATCCGCAGAATACCATCTGGAATTTTTTATAACTGTTAAAATTCCACGAAAACTAATCAACTAAGCAAACCTCCAAGCCCTTTTACAGCCTCATAACTTGCCCCTGCTTCCAATAGTTCTTCTGCCGTAATTCCAAACAAAGTCACAAGCCCATACACGTCACTGTCATTTTTTTTAAGCATATCAACGACCTGTTCAATAGCTTCACTACGACTAAGCTTGCTAAAACGGTCACGTATCCCCAGATGTAAACTTCTTTTTTTAGCTTTTCCCATCGGTATCCCTTTTGCTTTATCTCCCGACGCCTAGTGCCAGAAGTGCTGCACCTATCATTCCAGAATAATTTCCTGCACTTGCTTGTCTTACTTTTGCATAAGTAGTCACAATTTCTTTATTCATTTCTGTTTCTATATAATTTACATCAACAAACTCTGCCATTGAACCTGAAAGAACAATTACATCAGGATCAAAAAGGTCTGCAAGCCCTATACATCCTATCAAAATATCGTCCTGCCATCTCAAAAAAGCTTCCACATACTTTGACGAAATTCCTTTTTGCAATCTTTCTGTTTTAGTATGTTTAGCCTCTAAAGCTTTTGTCTGCTCCAAAACAGCATTAACCTCTGCAATAACATCATAAGTAGTTACATTCGGAACATTTGTAATTTCAGCAGCCGTTGTTCTTAAGCCAGTACCAGATGCGTAAGCTTCAAAACAATCATAAGCACCACAAGTACATTTACGCCTTTTATCACGATACAATTTAAAGTGCATTTCACCTGCAGCGCCGCTTTTACCTTTCAAAAGTTTGTTATCAATAATTATTCCGCCGCCAACACCTGTTCCTAAAGTAAGCATAACACTATGCGCACAACCCTTTGATGCGCCCAAAACATGCTCTGCCCAAGCAGCTGCATTAGCGTCATTCTCTACAAAAACCTTCTTTGTACTTAAATTTACAAAATCCATATTCGGATACCCTGGTGCTATATTTCCTGTAGAACCTAACACTCCGGTGTTTTCGTTATTTACGGCACCTGCTGTTGCAAAAGCAATTACATCAACTTCACCTTCATATTTTTGCACTATTTCTTGTAATACTGCTCGAATTTCCTCAAATGTTTTTGGAGTTGCTCTTTTTTCTATTTCTGCAACAATATTTCCTAACTCATCAACGATAGTATTATAAATCTTAGTCCCGCCAACATCTATTGCTAAAGCTTTTTTCATCTACTTACCGGCCTTTTCTGAACTTTTAACAAAAACATCTGATACATCTTTACCAATTTTAGAAGCTTTACCTGAAAGATTTTCAGATCCCAATTGTTTTTTTGCAAGCGCCGCAGACTCATTAATTATATGAATCAAATTCTTTGCGATATCATAATTTGACATAATTCTAATTTTCATAACCCAAATCCCTTATTTATTTCTACATACAAAACGCTTTGTTATCAACTGCGGTCTTGTAATAGCAGAGCCAATTACTACACAATGTGCACCCAATTCAAAAGCCCTGTCGACTTCTTCAGGCTCCCAAATCCGACCTTCCAATACAACAGGAATATCAACTTTCTTTACAAGTTCTTCTAATAATTCAAAATCGGGTCCATCATTTTTCAAAGGCGACTCAAGTGTATATCCGGAAAGTGTAGTCGATAAAACATCCGCACCTGCTTCTGCAGCTTTTATACCTTCTTCTACTGTTGAAATATCCGCCATTGAAACCCTTTTATTTATTTTGATATACTTTATAATTTCATCCAAAGTCGCACCATTCGGACGCTTTCTTTGGGTTCCGTCAAATGCTATAATATCTGCTCCCGCCTCAACAAGAGATATTACATCCTTCAACTCAGGTGTAATATAAACTATTTCCTGCCAATTTGGCGGAATAACATCTGGCTTCGTTATACCTATAACAGGTATATCAAAAAGATTTTTGGCATTTTTAACATCCCTTACACCCGCAACTCTAAGTCCGCCTGCACCACCTTTTACAACAGACTTCATCATTGCAACCATGCACTTTTCTAAATACAAAGGTTCAGAAGGCATTGCCTGAACTGAAACCACAACCTTATTCTTCAAACGATTAATCATATAATCATGATACTACAAAAATAATTTTTTATTGTATAATTAAGAAGAAATTTAAATTATCCTTATACTAAATCTGGAGAAAGTTTTATGAAAAAATCAACCGTTAATTATCCGTATCTGACACAAGAAGTAGAAATTTATGAAAGAGAAAACGGACACAAAATTGTACTTGCTCATAAAGAAGGCGAACTTGTTAATGTAAGTTCCTGGGTTAAAACAGGCTCCATTAATGAAGATGACAGGATTAACGGAATTTCGCACTTTCTTGAACATTTGATGTTTAAAGGGACTCACAAACATAAAGCAGGCGAATTTGACAAAATTTTGGAAGCTAAAGGCGCTATCGTAAACGCTGCCACTTGGAAAGATTATACCTTTTATTATGTAACACTTCCAAAAGGCGATAACAATGAAAACCTTAACCTTGCAATTGAACTTCATGCTGATATGATGCTTGATCCCATTTTACCGGAGGATGAAATCGGGCCCGCTTTTGACTTGAATTCAACTGAAGTTAAGACAAAACGCGAACGCCACGTTGTAATTGAAGAAATAAGAATGCGCAAGGATCAGCCTTGGACAAAAGCTTACAACACTTGCAACTTTAATATGTACACCTCTCACCCATACAAGCGTGATGTAATCGGAACTCCAGAAATTATCTCGCAAGTGACAAGAGATGATATTATGAATTATTATAAAACTTTCTATTCTCCTGAAAATATTACAACCATTGTGGTCGGAGATTTTAATAGTGAAGATATTTTGAAAAAAGTTGAAAAAGAATTTGACTTCAAAGGCAGACCTAACGCTCCAAAAAAAGAAAACTCTATTGACAAACCTGTTCAAGAAACAAAATATTTTGAAGCATCAGGACAGGTTAACACTTCTTACGCAATTTTTGGCTGGTTAGGACCTAAAGCATGCGATATTAAAGCTTCTATCGAGCTTGATTTAATCAGCATAATTCTTGGTGACAGCACAAGTTCAAGAATGTACCAAAATTTAATCGAAAAAAGAGATGATGCATTATTTAATATGGTAAGTTCTGAACATTATCAATTTAAAGACGGTGATAATTTCTTTATTCAAGCAAACTTCAAACCTGAAGGTAAAGATACTGCTCTTGATTTAATAAAAGCAGAACTTAAAAACCTAACAGAAAAAAGAATTACGGAAAAAGAACTTGAAAAAGCTAAAAAAAGAATAAAAACACGCTTTGCATACTCAACAGAAACCGTTTCTGAAATCGGAGAAACAATTGGCTACTATATGACTGTTTGCGAGGACTTAAAACTTGTAGAACAATATCTTGCAGACCTTGATAGTGTTACTGTTGATGACTTAAACGAAACAATTAAAAAATATCTTGATATTAATAACTGTGTTATTTCGGTTTTAGTTCCAGAAAAATAACGAATAAAACACAAAAAGGACTGATATGACATTATTATCGGAAAAAGAAAAAGCTGAACTTGAACAAACAAAAGATAAATGTTTGCACTGTACAAAATGTCCGCTTTCAAAAACCCGAACAAATGTCGTATTTTCAGGCGGGATTCCAAATCATAAAATGATGCTTATCGGTGAAGCTCCAGGGTTTTATGAAGATCAGCAGGGAGAACCTTTTGTCGGTAAAGCTGGTCAGCTTTTGGACAAAATTCTGGCATCTGTCGGATTTTCAAGAAAAGAGCACTTATACATCTGTAACACCCTAAAATGTCGCCCGCCTGAAAACCGAGATCCTCTACCAGAAGAAGAAACTGCTTGCAGAGAATATTTGAATGCCCAAATTGAAATTCTAAAACCTAAGATAATTCTCCTTTGCGGAAGAATTGCTGCACACGCAATGCTCGGCACAACACAAGGGATTACAAAAATTCGAGGCAAATGGTATGAAGGCCCAAACTTTTCTAAAATGATGCCGATTTATCATCCGTCTTATCTTTTAAGAAATGATTCCAGAGAAAAAGGCAGCCCTAAGTGGCAAATGTGGCAAGATATCAAAGAAATTCGACGGGTGTATGATCAAATGGATTAAACAACCTCATTATCCGCCAAAATAAAATCCACCAAATATGGAGCTTTTTCATTAATTGCTCGCTCTATAGCCGGTAAAATTTCTGAATAATTTTCAACTCTTTCAGCTTTTATTCCATAACTTTCAGACAGCTTTACAAAATCCGGATTGCAGAGTGAAGCCTCAGGATGTCTTCCGTCATACAATTCATCTTGCAGCTGACGAACAAGTCCAAGTTCACCGTTATTCATTATAAAAATTTTAACAGGAATTTCGTAACGTTTGCAAACTGCAAGTTCTGCAAGACTCATCTGAAAAGAACCATCTCCTGTAAAAAGGATTACAGGCTTTTTGCCCATCGCAACAGATGCACCAATAGCTGCACCAAAGCCAAATCCCATCGTACCAAGTCCACCTGAGGTCAGCAATTGCCCTGGAAATTCAAATTTAAAGTTTTTTATAACTGAAATCTGATGCTGTCCAACATCAGTTGCAATTACAATTCCCTGTGCTACATTGTTTATCGCTTTTGCAACCGATTTTGAGGTAACTTTGTTCTCATCTTCAAAAAAATCCTTATCTAAACTACATTCATATTCATAATTAAAATCACCGTCTGCATCAGCTTCAATTTTTGCTAACAGAGAATTCAAAAACATTTTTATGTCTGCATTCAACGCTAAATCAGAAGATAAATTTCGTATAAGTTCTTTAGAATTTATGTCAACCTGAATTATTGTTTTGCTATTTAAATCATCCATTTCTGACTGTGTTAAAACTCTGTCATTAAACCTTGCCCCTAAAACAAGAATTGTGTCAGATGTTTTTAACAAATTGTTAGCTAACTTGTGCCCAAAAACACCTATCATGCCAGCACAAAGACTGTTTGTTGATGGGAAAGCGCCTACCCCCATCATTGTCGTAACAACAGGAATATTTAACACTTCAGCAAGCCGAACCAATTCTTTTGAAGCTTTTGAATGAACAACACCTCCGCCGCAAACAATTACCGGAGATTTTGCATTTTTAAGAATTTCCAAAGCTCTTGAAACATCTATATCTGACAACACATCTACCTTATCCATAGGCAGACCTAAATCTTTATATTCTGTTTTTTGCAAGAAAATATCTGAAGGAATATCTATTACAACAGGACCTTTTTTCCCGCTCATTGCTATTAAATACGCTTGCAATATAGAACTTTCTATTTCTTCAACATCAGAAATTTTAAATACTGACTTCACACAATGTTTTACGACTTCAGGGAAATTAACCTCTTGAAAAGCATCCTTTCCATTAAGTGACGAATTTATATCCCCTGCAATTAATAATAAGGGAAAACCATCTTTATAAGCATTGGCTAAACCTGTTACAGTATTCAACGCACCAGGGCCTGCTGTAACAACCCCAACTCCACAGTTAGCGCTAATCCTTGAATATCCCTCCGCAGCATGAATAACTCCTTGCTCACATTGCATTAGATAATGCTTAATTGTTGAATTTTGCAACTCTTCATAAAAATCTAAAACTGTACTCCCTGGATATCCAAAAATATTCTGTATTCCCAACTTTTGTAAAGTCTTAACCAGAATTTGCGAGGCTGTTAAAATTTTAGTTTCTGTTTTTAACATTTTCTTTTAATCCTAAGACAATTTTAGCACACTTTTTATTTATTTTCCACTAAAAAAGGGAACCGAATTAATATCGGTTCCCCTCTAATTTAACTATTTTTGATTAGTCAAATGTAAAAAGATCTTTCCATTGTTTTTTCTTTGTTTCTACTTTCTTTTTACGTTCTGCTTGTTTCTGCTCTGCTTTTTTCTTTGCTTCTGCTTGTTTTTGTTTTTGCTTTTGAATTTTTTCTTGACGTTTTTTCTCTCTTTCTGCTGCTTTTTGAGATGCTGATTTTTCTTTCTGAGTTATCTTTGAAGTCTTACTGTTAATCCAGTCTGAAATAGGTGTATCTGACGCATACACAGCAGTTGAACTCAACATAATTAAAGCTAGTAATGCTACAATTCCTTTTTTCATTTTTCCATTCCTTTCTTTTCCTACTCGGAAATTAACTGATTAAACAACTGTTTTTTATTTTCTATTTTTTGTTGTCTTGTCTTTGATGCTTCTTGGCCTTTTTGTTTTGCATTCTCTATGGCCTTATCTATATCATTTAACTTTTTATTAAACTCTTGCTTTTGAGCTTCTTGTTTTTGTTGAAATGCTTCTATTTGTTTTGCTCTTTCTGCTTCTTGCTGCTCTTTTTGCAATTGGAGTTCTTCCAGTTTTTTTTCTATTAATTTATTTTGTTCTTCTTTCTTGGCATCTATTGATTTTTGATTATCTTCTATTTTCTGTTTAATTGCCTCGCTGGCATCTTCTCTTTGTTGTTCCAAAGATTCCAGCTTATTCTCTATTGCTTCATTTTGTTCTTTACGATTCTCTTCTATTGTTTTTTGCGCATCTTCAATTTTTTGTTGAATTTGTTCTTTTTGTTCTTCCTTTTGTGTTTGGATATTTTCCAGCTCTTTTCCTACAGCTTCATTTTTTTCTTGAATCTGCATTTCAATCTCAGTCTGGGCTTCATCCATTTCTTGATTTAACTTCTGTTCTGTTTCCGTTATCCTTTTTGTATGCTGTTCCAAAAGTTGATCCATATATGTATCATTTTCATCTGCCCATACGTTTGCTCCTGCACTCATAACCAAAACCATTGACAGGATTAAGAGTTTTTTCATAAACATATCTCCTTTCACTATTTCATCATTATACTAAATTGAATCGTATTTCGCAATAATTTTTTCTATTCCTGATTTTGCAATCTTGAATATTTCCATCAACATATCTTCCGGATAAGGATCTCCCTCTGCTGTTGTTTGAAATTCTATTATTTTTCCGCTTTTTGGCAAAACTACATTAGAATCAACTTGAGCGTGAGAATCTTCTTCATACTCCAAATCAAGCAACAATTCACCATTTACAATTCCCGCTGAAATAGCTGCAACAGGCTCTATTATCGGATTTTCTTTTATTATTCCATCTTTCATAAGCTTTTCTACAGCATCCTTAAGAGCTAAATACCCCCCGCAAATACTTGCTGTTCTTGTGCCTCCATCAGCTTGTATTACATCAGCATCTATTGTTATAGTTAAGTCAGGAATTTTTTCCAAATCTATACATGCTCTTAAGCTTCTGCCGATTAACCTTTGTATCTCTTGAGTTCTTCCTGATATTTTCATTCTTTCTCTTTGGCACCTTGTATTGGTTGATGCAGGTAGCAAAGAATATTCCGCCGTTAACCAGCCTCTTTGTTCTTCCTTATCCATCCATTTTGGCTTGCCCTGCTCAACAGATGCTGTTACTATAACTTTTGTATCTCCAAATTCCGTTAATACACTGCCCATTGCATGTTTTGTGTAATTTCTTGTAAATTTAATTTCTCTTAGTTCATTATTTTTTCTGCTTGTTCTCATTATTTTATCCTCACTCATAATCCCACATATATATCTGACCGCAATATCTGCATACAGCATGCTCATTCATAAACCTTAAATCAGGTATAAAAGTATAACCGTCTACTGATATTTCTATTTCACCTTTATCGTTGTATTTTTGCGCAAATCGTCTTTCACCCTTGTAATCCGGCGAAAACATCAACTCAAATTTATCGATTGACTTACAATTTTTGCAAATAAACATTAATTTTTAACCTTTTATTCATCCTTTTCTTTAGCACGTTTTATAATTTCCGGATCCAATTTTTTTGTCTTTTTATGCGACACTTTCAACGGAACTCCATCCTTCTCACCTAAAACTTTATACCACAACGTCCAGATAGCACTTCTTAACGGCAATGTAAAACCTACAACCAAAAAGAAAATAATTTGCTGTACAACCGATTTTGAAATATCAAGCGGTGTTATCTGTGTTGAACCACCCATGGCCAAAATTGAATTTATACTATCTACAGGAATTGTTGATGCCCAGCCTTCTAAAATTCCATAAAAGAAATCTGAAATTTTTAAAGCATCAAAAATCACTGAAACTCCAATTTCTAAAAAATAATAAGTTAATGCAAATAAAACAACCATTATCGCTAAAGTTCTTGCGAAATTTCCTTTTATAAGCATCAAACTTCTTTTAAAACATCCAGATGGTGAAACATCCTCCTCGAATGTAAACACCTGAAATATCAAAACAAAATAAACAAAGAATATTAGCCCGATTACCCAGAAAAACGGTATTACTGATACTATAGAAAACAAACTGAACAAAAGCCAAATTCCGATAAAACTTGCTGCTCTTCTGGTTACAACGGCATTATATGCAGGAAAATCATAAATTTTTCCGGTTGACATCGCAGCCTCAGTCATTGAGTTTAAAGCCCCATAAGCTACCAAATAATCCCAGAATGCTTTCATCCACAAAATTAATCCCGGAAGCGTGATAAGCATTAAACATATCATAACTGTTCCAAAACTATCTAACGCCGGAATTTCTCTGGTTAAATAATCTAAATTTTGACTAAAAATCCAGCTGGTTCCAAACACCCAAAATAACCCTACAAATTGCCCCAATACAGGGAATAACATATATTGAGAATACTTTTTGAAATGTATACAATATAGTTTAAGCCCTTCGCCTAAAACTCCCCAAATACTCTCACTCAACTTATTCTTCGCCATACACACTCCTTTGTTGTATAATAATTTTATTACAAATATATTTACAAAAACAATGAAAAATTTCAAAAACTTAATTAAAAATTTAACAGAAGAAGACTTCAAACAAAATCGTGTGAACCTGCACATTCACTCAACTTTTTCTGACGGGAAAGGCGATTTCTCAACCCTTGTAGAAGAAGCAGAAAAACTTGGTTTTAAATATATTTCAATAACCGATCACAACACAATGAAAGGTTACGACAAATCACCAAAAGCTTCTTCGCAGATTTTAATTCCAGGAGCCGAATTTGACGTCTGGTGCGGGTATGTATTTATGCATCTTTTATCTTACGGAGCTGATCGCAATCACCCTGAATTTAAAAAGTTTTTCTCATCTGATTCTGAAAAAGAATCTGATATTGCAAGACTTTTCTCTAAAAGAAATCTTAAAAAATTAATTGACAGCATTCATCAGGCAGGTGGAATCGCTGTACTTGCGCACCCTGCTTGCTGCTGGTGTCTATCACCTGAAAGATTTGTTAAAAAACTTGTAAACCTCGGGCTTGACGGTATTGAAATTTATTACCCTTACCCTAGACTTAGAGGCATTTTAAAATTCCACAACGAAGAAACTTTCAAAAAAGCTGCAGAAAAATACAATCTTATTAAAACCGGCGGCACTGACTGCCACGAAACTTCTCTTAAACTAAATTAGGCTCTATTTGAAGAAGCTTGACTTTTCAGGTAACTGTCTACAAAAACATCAATATCTCCGTCCATTACAGCATCAACATTTCCAACTTCGCAGCCTGTTCTATGATCCTTTACCATTTTATAAGGATGGAATACATACGAACGAATTTGGGAGCCAAAGTTTATATCTACATTTTCGCCCTTTAATTCTGCAAGTTTTTTCTCATGCTCCGCCTGTCTTATCGCAAGAAGTTTTGAAGCTAGAATCTGCATTGCATTTTCTTTATTCTGCAACTGTGAGCGTTCCTGCTGACACTTTACAACAATGCCTGTCGGTTTGTGCAATATTCTTACCGCTGTTTCTACTTTATTAACATTCTGCCCGCCGGCACCGCCTGAACGCATTGTGTCTATCTCCAATTCTTCCGGCGGAATATCTATTGTTTTTTCAAAATCTTCTATTATCGGAGATACTTCTAATGATGCAAAGCTTGTCTGACGTTTTCCGTTTGCATTAAATGGTGATATCCTCACCAACCTGTGAACTCCTTTTTCCGCTTTTGCATATCCAAAAGCGTATTTACCTGAAATTTTTATCGTTGCTGATTTTATCCCTGCTTCTTCACCGTCTAATTTATCAAGAAGATCTACCTTCCAGCCTCGATTTTCAGCCCATCGCATATACATTCTTAATAACATACTTGCCCAGTCTTGAGCATCAGTTCCGCCAGCACCTGCATTTATTGTTAATATGGCGTCCGCTTCGTCATACTCACCACTCAACATTAATCGAATTTCAAAACTATCAATATCTTTTTCAACTCTTTTTACGCTCTCTAAACTCTCGGCTATGAGCTCCATATCACCTACCTCTAGTGATACTTCTGAATCTTCTATTACCCCTTGCCATGTTGAAAGCCTTTCAAGATTTTCTTTTATTTCTCTTATTCTTGCACCAAGCTTTGAAACTTTTGCCTTATCTGACCAAATTTCAGGGCTCTGCATATCCTTTTCTAATACAGACAATTCATCATTTAGAACTGTCGGGTCAAAGACACTCCTTTATCTTTTCATATCGGGGTTTTATGTTTGATATTATTTGTTTTAATTCTGTCTCCATATCCTGAATCTTAACACAAAAAACATACATTAAACAGAGTATGAAAATTATATATAAAATTGATAGAATTTGTTTGGTTATTTTGTTAAATTATGCCTGAAAGGAGGTTTTATGTCAGGCGGAATTATTGAAGGAATTAAGAAATGCTATACAGGAAATAATGTTATTATAAAACATATTTTTCTGATTATTATTTCAACTTTGGTTGTAATGCCTAGTGCTATTGCGTCCATGAATACTAATGGAAATGACACTGAAGTTTTTCGTTATCTATATATTCAATATCCGTTACTTGGTATTATATCTTTTATCGGAAGTGTTATGCTCGGTTTATATATGATACATTTTTTACGCAATGCACTTAAATTTTGTATCTGGAAAGACAAACAAACAGACAACGAAAAAATTAACGCCCTACAAATTATGCCAGAAATTGACAAAATGCTATTCTATAAATTGGGGAGTATTGTAGGTTACTGGGTTATTTGGCTTTTAATACTTTTGGCAATTGTTATTTGTGCCGCTTTTATTTGCTTCATCCCATACGGTGGATTTATCGGTATACCTGTGCTATTAATTTTCATTTTGGCTTTCGGATTAGCTATGCCGCTTATCCTTTGCGGATTTGTTAAAGAATTTTCAATCAAGAAAAACATTAACCCTCTATTAGTTTTTAAATATCTGGCTAAAACTTTTTTACCAATAATTGTACTTGACTTGAAATTTTTTGGATCATCAATATTATTCGGAATTTTAGGACTATTAATTATTTTTCTTATCACCTTTGTTATGTCTATTGGCGGATTTGCAAACATCCCTGACATCGTACAAAACCCTGTTTATTTAACTTTCTTTTGTACTTTGTATGTTTACATATCAGTTATAATTAGCCTTGGTTATTATTATGCAGTAGCTCATATCTTCTACAATAGAATTGAAAAACAAAATAATACACAATCAGCTTAATAAAAATATTATATAAATTTTAAAACTGCTTCTTTATATTAAGAAGCAGTTTTATTTTGGGAATTTGAGTTTAATATTTTTATTCTTCCGTCATCTTTTATCACTACCGGAGTTTTATCCTTTTTAAAATGATCTTTTACACACTTCGTAAAATCAAAATCATAAATCTTTTCTGCCCAATCTATTTTATCTAACATTCTAAGATTATCCTTACCCATAGCATAATAATCGTTTACTACGGTTCTATAAATTTTATCTTCTCTTGGATTATCTATATCAATTTTTGTTTCTTTTCCGCTTTTATCAACATAATACAGATCTGAAATGTCACCATTCTCATTTATGTTATATCTTAACCCCGAAGTATGAAGAATTCCGGGTTTATTATTCATATTAATTACAGATTTTGCCGTTGCCTTTAGAGCTTCTACAATTTCCTTTTCTGTATATGGAATTATTGTAAGATTATTTTTGAACGGCGACATATCTTCTAGAACTCTTGTATCAAGGTTTCCGCTTTCAAAATAGCCCCTGACATTTGCTGCACTTAACAAAGCAATATCTCCGCCAAGTTCCTGTCGCATACAATCTACTATAAATTGTGCATGAGGATTTGGTTCGGTTAAATCATTCGTTATTGGAGGTGCTGCAGATTTTACAAAACCAACAACTTCCGGTTTGCCTAAAATCTTTTCGAAAACATATCTTAATGGCGCATTTCGCTTGAATCCTCTTGTCGGAGTAACATTATTTTGAACTTTTGTTATAACTCCTTTATCATCAAATTCCAAGTTTAAAACACCAAAATATTTACCGTCGCGACCGGCCTGCGTAATAATTACAGGATCACCGGACTTGTTATACAAAAGATTTTCTCCTTCTTGAGCACCTAATACAAGATTATGTGAATGACCGCCCAAAATTACATCTATTCCGTCGGTTTCCTGAGCAACCTTCCTGTCATATCCGTAACCTAAATGCGAAAGCAGTATAATTTTATCAACCCCTTGAGCTTTTAACTTGTCAGCTTCTTTCTGTATATCTTTAATCGTTTCATTAATCTCATGAATTTCATGCTCATTAAAAAGAACACTATACTTTAGACGTGAAATTAAATCCGTTGGAGAAGTTCCGATGACACCGTATCTGTTTCCGTTCTTTTCCTGAATATAAGACTTTTGAACTTTTTTAGACATCGGATACTCAGGTCTTATATCAATATTGCACGCTAACAATTTGTATTTCATATCAGGAATTAATTTACCTATGCTTTTGGGCATGTCGTATTCATGATTCCCTACAGCTGAAGCCATTATTCCAAGAGCATTTTCGCCTGCTACTGCAGCTTTATTTACCTTTTCTATCTCTCCTAGCAATATATCTCCAGATGAAAACTTTAATTTATCTGTAGGGGCGGACGGTTTAAAATTATCAAAAGCATTGGATGCTGTCATCGTCCTTTCTATGTTTATTGATTTGCCATGAAAATCGTTTATGTAAAAAATACTTGTCCTTACGGGCTGCTTTTGCGTTTCCCTTTTCTCCGGCGGCTTTGTGAGGTGCGCTCTTTGTATTAAGTTCGTATTTGTCGAGTTTATGGGCGTTATCATATTTCCTGTCCCAACAGGTAGAAAACTCCTGAATATTTTTTTTTGACAGTTTTATATCCGATTTTTACAAATCTTAAAAAGCGGTTTTAAAATTTCATTATTTGAACTTCCCAATGCTTTTTAAGTTCATCTATAAGCTCATTTCCATCTCCTGCAACTTCAAGAAGAATTGCGCCATTGTTTGAACATGAATCTTTTTCTGATGAATGCAAACCAATTCTTGTTCTTATTTCACAACCGAATTTCGTTATTATTTTTTGAAACTCTATTGCTGATTCTATTCTGTTTTCTATACTTATACCTATAACTGTTTTTGCCATGTTTTTTAAAACTCCTTTTCTTAAATAATAACCCCCATTCAAAATTAAATAATACCCCGATAAGGGGGTATTATTGATTAATTTTCGGCGACAAAAAGGCCGAGTGATAACATTATTTATATATTTTTCGCTTACGAAAAATCAATGTTATCGGTGGCTTGAAGCTGTTTTTTCTTCAAATTATGCATAACTGCATCGACTAGTAACTCATAAGATTTCATGTTTTCAATATTTGGAAACTCTTCTTTGAGCTGTTCTCTGACCATTGCTTCCAGCCTCATTTCGTCAGACTTTGATTTTAATTCGCCTCCGATTCCGGTAATCATCTTTATATATTCGGAAGACGCTTTATCTTTATTCGCATCGGTAAACATCAACCATCTTAGTTTAGGTGAAAGTTCATTTTTTAATTTTCTTACTATTTTCAAATTTCTAAACTTGTTAAGCATGACGCTACCTCTACGCTTTATTTTTTCCTTTACTTTATTGTACTATAATAAAATGCCCTGAAAAAAATAATTTACCTTTTTTATATGTTTATTTACAATTCTTTATATTTTGCTGAAATCGCAGATATAATCGTATTTTTGCTTCAATTTATTAAGCAATGCAAGTCTGTTTTGCTTAACTTTTTCATCCTTATCCATAACCAAAACATCATTAAAGAATTTTTCAACGGACGGATTTATTGCAACAAGCTGTTTTAAATATTCACTATAATCCGAAGCATTAACCGTTTCAATTTGTTCTAAAAGCATTGCTTCAGCCGGCAAATTAAATAATTCTTTATTAATCTGTGCATTAATCGGTTCTTTCAAAAGTCTTGCAACTCGATTTGCACTTTCCAAAACTTCGGATGAATTAAATTCTGCCATAACCTTAACTCTTTGGATGTAATCCGCTAAATCACTCAACGGATTCTTGTTTGAAGCACAAGCTTCTAAAACATTCTTAAAATACTTATCACTTAAATATATTATCAATCTTTGAACGATAAATTCATTAATTTCTTCTGTAACTTTACCTGAAACTCTTCCGACACAGTCGCCTGCAGCCTTCTTGAACTTGTCAACAATAGATCCGCCCTCAAACTGAACAGGAAGATTTAATAGTGTTTCGTCTATCAATTTAGGCAAATCAATTTTCAAATTATTAGCCAAGATTGTTCTGATTATACCTAAAGCGGCACGTCTTACACCAAGAGGATCAGATGAACCTGTCGGCTTTTTGCCTTCCGCAAAAACTGCAGCGATAGTATCAATTTTATCTGCAATTCCGACGACCTGACCTTCTATTGTTTTTGCGGTTTCGCCTTCTGCATTAAGCGGGAAGTAATGCTCTTTGATACCTTCTGCAACAGAATCCAATTCACCCGAAACTCTTGCGTAATCAGCTCCGATATAGCCCTGAAGCTCGGTAAATTCAAACACGAGATTGGTTGCAAGATCGGCTTTACAAAGAAGTGCAGTTCTTTCTGCTGTTCTTGAATCTTTAACACCTATTTGATTACAAATAGTGCGGGAAAGCGAAGATAATCTTAAGGCTTTATCATACATTGAGCCCATGCCCTTTTGGAAAGTAATGCCTTTCAAATCTTCAACATAACTTTCAAGCGGCTTTTTAGTATCTTCGTTAAAGAAAAATACCGCATCATCAAGTCTTGCCTTAATTACTCTGACATTACCAGCTTTAATATTTTCAAAATCATCGCCGAGGTAATTTGTCATAGTAATGAATTTGTTAATAAGTTTGCCTTCTTTATAGAGCGCGAAGTATCTTTGGTGAACCGCCATAACCGTAACAACAAGTTCTTCGGGCAATTTAAGATATTCTTCTGAAAAATCGCAAACAGCAGGAACAGGATATTCCGTAATAAATGTAACTTCATCAAGCAAATCATCCGTATAATAAGGTTCTGCGCCAAATTTTGCGGCTTCCTCGTGCGCCTTGTCGATAATTCTCCGGCGTCTTTCGTCCTGATCGACGATTACACAGCAATTGCGCATCAATTCAACATAATCATCAGGACTTCCAACAATTACGGACTGCTGAGCGAACCTGTGACCGCGTGAAACATTTGAGCTTTCCTTATCAATAATTTTGATTTTAACTTCGTCTTTATCGAGCATGGAAACAATCCATCTGATAGGACGTGAAAATTTCTGTTCATTATCTGCCCAACGCATAAAGTGAGAGCCTTGAAGCTTCAACACCAACGACGGAACATTTTGCTGCAAAAGTTCTACAACAGATTTACCTTTGATAAGAACTTTAGCGTGAATGTAATCGTCTTCTATATACAAATCATCAGGCGTAACACCGTTTTTATTGGCAAAACCAAGAGCAGCTTTTGTTAAATTACCGTTTTCGTCATAAGCAACTTTTTTAACAGGTCCCTTAACCACCTTAACCTCGTCAGGACTTGACTTTTCAAGCCCGTCAACTATAACAGCCAAACGTCTTGGAGTCGCATAAACTTTTATATCATTAAATCCGACCTTATTATCATTCAAAAAATCTTCAAAAAGTTTTTTAAGCTGACTGATAGCTGATGGTATAAACCTGTAAGGTAACTCTTCCGTTCCGATTTCCAATAAATATTTACTCATATCCTGCCTTTTTGATTAACTTTCCAATGCCTTTTAGGCAAACATAACTTCAAAAACATTATACCCGCTGAAAAATTAATGTAAAGCAAGATAAATTAAGTTTATAAAAAAAAGCGCCTATAAAAGACGCTAATTTTAATATTAAGTTTATGATCAAAAGGTGCGGCGTTTCCGCCGCACCTTGTTTGCTTAATTGCTAAAATCCGACACTATCGTCTCCGCGGACTTCAGTAATAGTTTCACCTAGGTAAGTACATCCACAGAAATCAGACCCACCTGCACCTACAATCGTCGCACCATTATCACCACTGGTACTTCCTGCCGGTATATATGCAGAAGTATATGTACCCGTACTATGACCATTACACTTGAAACTATGATAAATAGTTACTGTAACGGGATTACTTACCGCCTGAGATAAATGAACCCTTTTATGATATGCGTTAATTGGCACTCCAGCATTACAATAGCAAGTAGCTCCAGTTACGCAGCTTGTGTATCCTTCACCTATATAAGCATATACACTCTTATTGCCATCTTGACAATCGTATGTAAGTGTAACATCTGTTGTATTACCTGAGGTTACAACTGGTGAAGATGTGCTTAATTTTGGTGTTGCCTTGCGGTTATACTTGCATAATTCACTTCCATGAGATGCATTAGAGAATGCCAATGAGTATGTTCCAGCTGTCAAATTACTGAAAGTTATTGAATCCCCAAACTCACCACTCAAGTTTTTTGTTTGCGAAGATATTCCGTTACCTGATAAAGTAACATTTGCACTTGTTGCAACACCGCTTTCAACCTGATTTGCATATCTTATCTCAACCTCAATAGCGCCAGGCTTATCTCCGCCGCCTTGTTGCGAACAATCCCAGTGATAGTAACCTGTCAGACTTGTTACAGATGTATTTCCTGATACTTGATAAGTACCACTTATACTATTTCCTTCAATAGTTATACCTTTAGGTTTACATAAAGTACCTTCAGTTGATGTTGGTCTTACATCACAATCACTTGTAGACTGATTTAAATATAATGTAGCACCAGCTTTTACAGTTGCTTTTTGTCCATTTGCAGGATTATCGGTAAAATTACCCGATGTACCATCTGGGTTTTCATATCGACCTGAAGCATTTGAACCGCAATGTGTACCCATTGTTGTATTGTTAAATTTTCCGGAATCATCTGTCCAATACATTGTTATACTTATGTTTTTTGATGGAGGTGTTTCTTTTGCCTCGTATGTTATATCATAGTCAAGTGTTGTAGTCTGACCTGCCTTAACAGTGAAGGTTTCTGCAGATAATTTTGTACTACTTGGTGCCATAGGATCTGGATATCCCTCTACAGTAGGATTCAAAAATGCGTTTGACTCCGTAACTGTATATGTACCGACCTCTACTGATTGCGTATGAGAATCTTTTACAACTTGATTCATTTTATCTGTCCACCAATTATAAGCAAAGGTATAGGTTTTTCCTGTACTGTTGTTTTTCACCTTAACTGACCAGTTGTTAGTCCCAGCTAGTTTACCTTTTCCTTTGAGTAGGAGATTTGCAGTTACATTTAAGTTCCCTACAGACTGTGCTTTAGTATAGTAAAAGCGTACAACTATACCACTTGAACCTAATCCATATCTCACATTAGGACTTGTTCCTGAATCAAGTATATTATTTTGACCATCTTCAATTTGATATCTTGAGTATTTTCCTCCATCATATTCAGATGGGGCTGAATATACAAAGTTCTGATTTTCTCTCATTTGAAAGTCTTTTTCGTATACTTTCTTTCCATCTAAGTAATAATATACCAAAACATGGACAACCTGTCCTGGATCTGTCATTTCATCATATACAATATTTGCAGTTATATTCTCACATACAATTGTTTTATATGTATACTCATGTGCAGTATTTTGTTCTTGACCATTTACTGTAAATGATTTTACATACCAAAATTTTCCACCCGGATTATTTACAGGATCATATCCGCCTGGATATCTCAGGTATATCTCAAAAGGTGTACCGCCATTTACAGTCAAATTACCTTCTCTATCCGCACCTGGACGAGTACCATACCATGGTCCACCTCCTGCAATACTAGGATTACTTGGAGATGTTTCTGTAATTTTTATGCTGTATTTATTTGACGAAGCACAAGGATCAACACTTGGAGGTCCGGCTGACACTATTGGCGGACCAGTATATATTATTGTGTATTTAACATCATTTACTGTTGCTGTTTTTGCATCACAAGCAACTTTTGTTCCGTTTATATTTAAATCACAAGTTACAGGGTAATAACCATAATAACCCTTTTCATCCATCGTTAGAGTATTCGTAACCTCGGCATGATAAGTTGTATATTTTGCAGAAGGTTTTCCTATTGAGAATTTAACCTTTATTGGATCTGTAGGTCTATCATACCCTGTTCCGCGTTGAGGATAATGAAATTCATTTTTGGGTATAGTCATCTCTCCAGAAACAGATGCATCATTAGTTACTGTAACGCTAGTAATTGCACTCACAGTTTGTATTGCACCGTTAGCTGAAGAGCTCTTAAACTCTTCAGTATCTATAACAATTGTAGCTTCATTATCCGATGAACTCTTACACAAGTTTCTGAAATCAGGTTTTGCATCACTGTTACCCAGCTTTACTGTGTAAGTACTTTTATCCGGAGTATTATTAAATGTGTATCCTTCTTCGGGGGATACGACTATTCCATAATCCTGATTTGGTAAATATTTGTTTTCTTCGCCTTCGTTAGGACAGTTTCCGGCGGGCAACTGATAAGGACAATGATTTGGATTATCTACTATCGGTTTTATGTCATAGCATTTCTGTGTCTCTACTTTTTTACACTCTGCTCGCTCGATTACGGTTTCTTCACCCATTATGACGCCGCTTCCGCTTGAGCCTGGTAACCAAACTGCTTCTAAGTGCTTGCCATTATCTCCGGTTATTGTTACTTTATACAATTCACCTTCGTAATACATACAATCGTTCTTGTCGCATATATAATTACATCCGCTTTCGCCGCTCCAATTAACTATGACATTTACTGGATTTTTCGGTTCTTCGTCATCGTCGTCATCGTCGTCATCGTCGTCATCTCCGCCTGGGGTTGTACCACCATCTGATTCCGGTACTACACTATCCGGTGAACAACTCAATGCACAATCTGTTACATCTGCATCTTTTACTGTTACCTGACGAGTAAACCAGTTACATTTATATCCCGGCTTCGGTATCGCTACTAAGGTATAGTTCCCGTTTACTTTGCCTGAACCTACGCCTAATATCGTCGCATGTCCATCTCCGGTACATGCTATATTATATTTGCCTAAGCCTGCTTTATCTTCATGATCAGGCTTTACTACATTACCTACCGTTGCTTTATCATCCGGACGCTCTGTTGCATTTTCATAATGCGTTACTTCTATTGTCGGTACTTTAAAGCCCGGTTGGATCTGGTATTCAAATCGGTCTTCACCTAATTCATTCGGTTCCTCACCGCCGTTTACGTCTACCATCAAGGTCTCTGAACCATTACGGAAATTACTTATCGGTAAATACCAGTCTACGCCCTCTACGCTCGTTACACTTACTGCACCCATTGTACAATTTACTTCCGTGCCTGGCTTTTTGTTTATTCGGCTTGCAAATAATGTACAAAACTTCGTTAATCCGCCATGGGTTACGCCATTATATGTTACACTATCTGTATTACTTAATGAACTGTATTCTCCATTGTTCGGATATAAGTAATCATCGCTTGATAACTCATTTACGACACGCTCTACCACAAATGTCGTCTTCTTGTGCATTGCCTCATTCTCATCAGGCTTTACACTTTGCAATATCGGCATTAATATTAGCACCAATGCGCCTATTATTGCCATCGATATTAAAATCTCTCCTAATGTTACTGCGGATAATTTCCGAGCCTCTAAAAACAATTCCCTCAGGTAATCCCAGACTTTTTTCATACTCTTTGCTCCTAATTTATAAGTGTGTACTTTATTTTCATGCTGTATATGCAAAAGGTTAGACCTTAACCAATCTTAAAATCCACGATCGCATACTAAAATATCGGACCCTCGAAATACCAAGCGCCCGCCCTTTCCAAAATAACCTGTTTGGATAGGGTTTTCATATCGATTATTGTTCCTTTTGCTCAATATATAGTAATTACATCTTTATTATAACATTACACTTATTTTTTTTCAAGACCACATTTGTATTTTATTAATATTTTTGATATCATGAACTCATAAAGTAACAGATTTGGAGGAAAACAATGTCAGGACACTCAAAGTGGTCAACCATTAAACACAAAAAAGCTAAAGTAGACAGCCAAAGAGCTGTTGTATTTCAAAAATATTCAAGAGAATTAATTGTATCAGCAAGATTAGGCGGTCCTGATCCTGCTGGAAACTTTCGTTTAAGAACAGCAATAGAAAAAGCTAAAGCTGCAGGATTGCCTAACGACAACATCAAAAGAGCAATAGAAAAAGGTGCAGGCTCAGGTTCTGCTGACAACTACGAAGAACTAATTTACGAAGGTTACGCCCCTGGCGGAGTTGCTGTTGTTATAGAAGCAATGACAGATAACAGAAACAGAACTGCTGGAGATATCAGAAGTTTCTTCACCAAATTTGGAGGAAGCTTAGGCGCTACAGGATGCGTAGGCTGGATGTTTGATCAAAGAGGCGTTATTACTTTTGACAACTCTGTTGATTTTGAAAAACTTTTTGAATCCGCTATTAATCTTAATGCGCTTGATATTAATGAAGATGATGGCGAGTATAAAGTTTATACGTCAGTCGAAGATTTTCAAAATGTAGTTGAAGGTCTTGAAAAAGAAGGCTTCAAAAGCGTTACGGCAGAACTTACCAGAATTCCGCAAAATACTATCGAAATAACTGATGAAGCAACTGCTGAACAGATTTTAAAATTGCTTGAAAAACTTGAAGAACACGATGATGTTCAAAATGTTTATGCAAATTTTGATATATCTGATGAAATTCTTAAAAAACTTGAGGATTAATGATTGATTTAATAGAAAAATTAGCCCAAAGTATTGACAGCGCAGATGATTCCAAAAAACTTACCGGCGCTTTAAGGGATTTTTTTATTAAAAACTTTAAAGTTAATCGCTTTGACGTTTTTGTTATTGATAAAAAAAATAATACCGTAAAAGATCTTTCTAAAGATTGGATAAATCCAAATTCTGATAATATTACCGAAATCAATAAAAATACAGTTAATAATTTAAAAACAACAAAATATTTAACTGATTACAAAAATTCATTAGAATATGCACTTACCAAAAACGGAGATCTCATCGGATTTATAAGGATTAACGGCGGCAATTCTGACAGACTAATTGAATTTTTACAAACCGCTTCGTTTATAATATCAATCAAAATTCAGAACATTTTACTCGCTGAATCTATGCAAAAAAACATAGATTTTTATGAGCTTATGCGAAACATTGCAAAGATTATTGAAACACAATATGAATTGAATTATGTTGTTCCGCTAATTGGAGAAATGATTGACAAATTTATGCCGGATTATCTTATATATATATTTATAAAAAACAATTCTAAAATGGAACTAATCTGGCCGTCAAATTGCAAAGATCCAACTATTCTTGCAGAAATTAAAAAACTACAAGACAAATACGATTACAATATAATTAAGTCACAAAGTACGATATTATTTCCGCTTGTAAATGAAAACACGCTTCTTGGATGTATTGCAGCCAAAAGCATGGGAACAGAATTTAATGAAACAGATATAAATTACCTGGAACAGCTTGCAAAACAATCCTCTTCGACAATAAATCGTGCAATTGTTTACGCGGAAATCCTCAAACACGCGACAATGGATGCTCTTACAGGTTTTTACAACAGGCACCAACTTGAAGAACGTATTAAACAAGAGACATCAAAAGCAAAACGTCAAAATACACCTCTTTGTGTAATAATGACAGATATAGATTTCTTCAAACGTGTAAATGACACCTACGGACATGCGGCAGGAGATTTAGTATTACAAACAGTATCAAAAACAATTCGCTCAAAACTTAGAGAATATGATATTGCAGGCCGCTATGGCGGAGAAGAGTTTGCACTTCTTCTTCCAAATACACGAACAGAAGAAGCTATTATGGTTGCAGAAAGGCTTAGGAAAGCCGTTGAAAATAAAAAAGTAGATTTTTCGAAAATAAATTCGGAAAAAACAAATGCAACAATTAATGTTACAATTAGCTCAGGAATATATGAGTTTAAAAAGTCAGACACATCGGACGACTTACTCAAAAAAGCAGACAAAGCGCTATACGAGGCAAAGGAATCCGGCAGAAACAGAATAGTGGTAAACAAAGATGAACAGAAATAAATACGAACAAATTTGTCACAACTTGGAGGAAACCCAAAAACTTGCACAAAATTTTGCAAAACTTGCCGAGAACGGATGTTTTGTAAGCCTTTACGGAGAAATAGGTGCCGGAAAAACTGCATTTGTAAAACTTGCAGCTGAAGCATTAGGGGTAAAAGAAAAAGTAACAAGCCCAAGCTTTGTAATTTTAAATGAATACCATACGGCAAAAATTCCGATATATCATTTTGATTTATACAGATTAGAAAATGAAGGAGTAAAAACAATTCTTGATGAATTAAGAGAATACTCTGAAGGCAAACAATTAACCTTTGTTGAATGGGCAGAATTCTCTCAGAATGAAATTCCTTTTAATCATATAAAAATTAATGTCACTTATGAAGATAACGAATCAAGAAAATATTCATTTGAAGCTTTCGGTGAAGAGAATATCAAAATTACGGAAGGACTAAATAATGCAAAATAAAGATTATGCACTCTGCTTTGACACCTGCCTTGATAAAATGTATATAACCCTTTCTAAAGACGAAACCATTTTAGATTCAAGGATAGTCGAAAATCACGACTTGAAATATCATAGCGCATTTTTAATTTCAACAATAGAACAAATTCTGAATCAAAACGGTGTAAAACCGAAAAATCTTTTTTTGATAGGGATAAACGACGGCCCCGGAAGTTTTACGGGGATAAGAGCTTGCACAACAACCGCAAGAGTTATGGCGCAACAACTTAATATAAAAGCAACAGGGATTTCGAGTCTTGAAATTATAACTAAAGCTTACGAAGCAACTCAAAAGCCCTCAAAGCCTGTTCTTACGGCACTAGACGCCAGAAAAAACATGGCTTACTTATACAAAGATAATGAAGTAAAAGGAGCAATTCCCTTAGATGATGTTAAGACAATAATATCAAAAGGTGATTACGAAATTTTGACAGATGACAAGCTTGAACCGATTTTGGGCGGGAAATCATATCAAAAATTAAACCTTCCTCTCGGCGAAATTTTAACAAAGCTTGCAATAAAAAAGTCTAAAACAGAAGATTGCGATTGGAGAAAGCTTAAACCGCTTTACATTCAACCGCCACCAATGGGATAACGAAAATTTGCCGGTTACGTTTCTTAACGAATCGGCAAATTTTTTATTTAGGAGTTTTTAAATAATATGAAAATTTTACAAATACTACCATACAATTTAAATTCAAACATCAAAAGAGTCTCTTTAAACAATTATTCTGACAAATTTCAGAATAACCGATTTCAACAGCCTAATGACACTTTTGAAAAGAAAGGAAACACCCCAAGTTTCACCTCTCATATATTAACAACCAGCTCGCTAATAAAAACAAAAAAAGAATTTAGAGAACTGGCAAGGAACCGCGTAATTCATTGTTTTTACTGTCAAAAGCCTGTTTTCAGCCCTGATTTTGTTGAAGAATTAAATAAACGCGGAATCTTTGATGGTACAATTGCAGATTTTGTAAAAGAACTTGCGCCATACAAATCACATTTAAAACCGACTTCATTTGATATATTTAAATACATAGAAGAGACCGCTCAACGAGCACCACAAACACATTTGGCAGAGGCTTTACAAATTCTAAATGAAAAAGCATTACAAGAATTAACCGAAAAGCAACTTCCGATATTTAAACAAATTGAAAAGGAATTTCAACAATTACCGAATGGAATTCGCGAGAAGGTTATGGATATTTTTAAAATCCATAAAAACAGATTAAAAAGAATTCCACAACACGAAGAGTTCAGTGCAAAAGATTTTAGTTACAAAATAAAGAAAGCTTCTGAAACTGTAACCCAAAACATCCATAAAGAACCTCTTTCAAATTATGCTAAGGTAATGCTTGCGACAACGCAAACAAAATATAGCAATTTTTATGATAACAGTTTAATCAACAGAACATTTCAACGCAATGAAAAATTTGACTATAGTATGCCCGTAAACCTAAAAAGTATTCAACTATATTTAGTAGAACAAATAAAGAAAATAGGTACAAAACTTGGGAGAAATGATATTTTAGTAGCCTGCAAAACAGCCGAAGATATGCTAATGGGAAAAAACGTACAGCTAAAATTCAGCAACAAAGCGTTTTGCCACGACATTGAAAAAGTATTAAACGGCTACAAAAATTCAAAAGTCAAAAAGAAGATTTTCAAAGCGCTATCCAAATTACCAAATTCAGCGAGTAACGTAAATTCATTTATCGCAAAACACGAATACTCTAGTTCAGCAACAATAGGCTATGAACTTTTAAAACCATCAATAACAACCATAGAGCATATGAATCCGGAATCAACACATGGTCCCTATGTAAATCGACTTGGTAATTATGCTCATGCCTGCGGCCCTTGCAATCATGCTCGAGCTGATTCTGACATGGCAAAATACCTTGAAAAATTTCCCCAAACGAGTCCTCAGGTTTATTTTAACGACATGATAGGAATAGTAAATGATGGATTTATTTCACTGGAAGATCTGTTACAAATGAAAGAGACAATTTACGTTCAAAGCGGACGTCAAATGAACATATCCACAATTTCGACGAAAATATTAAGGGAGAATTTTCCTGAAGAAAGTGCACAAGAGAAATTTGAACACTTTATTGATCTTGCTAACAATTACTTAATCTCAGGCAAAGATATCTTTTGGATTCAACAAGAATTACGCAAAAGATGCGGTATAGTTGTCAAACCGAACAACTTGAAAGCAATCTTTTATTAACAAAAGTAAACATTTCATATAAAACATTAAACTTGTTCGTATAATATGCCGATACCCTATACGGAAACAAAATTACATAGGGTAGAAAAAATGGCTGACACACAATTTACATTTAACAGGCCTTACAAACCTTTCGGCATGAATGTCAAAGTACCGGAAATTGGTGAAAAGACCTTACAACAAGCAGGCAAGACATTAGGCAACATTGCCAAAAGTCCGGTAGATCCACTATTCAAATTTTTAGAGGAAAACGAAGAAGTCTTTAACGGAGATATAACTTTCCAAATAAACAAACTTTTTGCAGAAGGCTTTACAATAGGTTCAGCAATGCGCATGGAGGACGAAAAAATAAACGGAATGCCTCCAAGCTTTGACATGCATTTTTAGTATAAAATAAGGTAATACGAGGATTAGCTGTGCCCAAAGGCACAAGAATAAAAAGAGGTTGGTAGTGTATAAAATAAGAGTAAATATTATAAAGACGGTAGTAGTATTTTTAACATTTTTTACGGTATTAGGCACAAGTTATGCCCAAAACCTAAAGTGGCAAAAGATGCCCTTACTAGTATGTTTACCGCCAAATCCAAACAGCGCAACAATGAAAGAAGCATTTACAAGCTGGCAAAAAGCAAGCAAGGACAAGGTTTCATTCAAATTTTTAACAGCAAACAGCTGTCCTGATGCGCAAATAACAGTGAGCTACACAGCAAACAAAACGAATTCAAACACAACCTTTTCATACAGAAACGGATACTTAAGAAAAGCACATATAGAAATCGGCTTTTTAACAAAAGACGGTCAAAAAGCACAAAAAGAAGTTTTACAGCCGATAATGATGCACGAAATAGGACATGCTATCGGTCTTATCAGTCACACAAACACGCCCAAAAGCGTTATGCAGCCGACTGTGAAAGCTGGATACTACATTACAGAAGACTCCATAAGAGAAGTAAACAATTTATACAAATAAAAAGCAATGAAAAAACTATTATTAACAATACTTACCATAATATTAATTCCCTTAAGCAGCAACGGAGAAGAAAGTGCCTGGTCGAGAATAGAAAAAGGCTGGAGCAGAATGCCAATAAGAGTCTACTTAAATGAAACTGGCGATTACACAAAAATGATAGAAGCAGGCTTCAAAGACTGG
Source organism: Candidatus Gastranaerophilales bacterium (assembly GCA_944326525.1). Lineage (GTDB taxonomy): Bacteria > Cyanobacteriota > Vampirovibrionia > Gastranaerophilales > Gastranaerophilaceae > Scatenecus. The sequence continues at coordinate 376,807 of CALVEG010000001.1, read as the reverse complement.
GAAGAAAAAACCGACGGCGAAGTCAGATTTAAATTTGTAACAAAGCCACATTCAGGCTATGCAAACATAACAGTAAATTTAGTCCGCAATTTTAAAGATGCAACAGCCGGCAGGACAGAAGCTCAAATGGGAGTAAATAAAATATACAAATCCAGTATAGATATAGGATTATATTCAGCAAACGGGAGAAAATTTACACAACCGGAAGTGGATATTGTAATACGACACGAAATCGGTCACGCGCTTGGACTAGGACACGACAGTGATAAGAAAAGTATAATGTACCCCTACGTATTACCGGGACAAAGCATTACAGAAAAAGATATTGAAAAATTAATGGAACTTTACTAAAAACGGAGAATATATTATGAAAAAAACACTAATTTTATTACTTGCATTTATTTTAATTTCAGCTCCAGCTTTTGCAATAGACAAAATCGGGGTATGGAAAGAAATGCCGATTAGCGTATATATAGAAAAGAATCGAAGGGACTATTTGATGAAGAAAGCCTTCGGCGACTGGGAATCAGCCAGCAACAAAACTGTTGAATTTGAATATGTCGACACACCAGAAGATGCTCAGATAGTCGTAACATTTGCAGATAAAGTTTCTGATGTATCCGAAAATGCCGTTGGTCTAACTTATCCAGCAGTTGGGAAAGACGGATATTTTAGAAGTGCCAGAATAGTAATAGCAAAATATTCAGATACCCAAACAATAAAAATGACAAACCATCAATTAATGAAAATTATGCGTCACGAAATAGGTCACGCAATTGGTCTAAACCATACGACCTCACCAAATTCAATTATGAACGCAACAACAAACCGATGTCTTGATATTTCAAAAGATGACATAAGAACTTTAAAAGAGATTTATCAATCTAAATAAAAATACAAATACAATAATTTTAAACACAAAAACCCAAATCTTTAGAAATACAAATAAAAAGATTTGGGTTTTAAATAATCTTATAAAAAGAATTCCAATATTCACATAATTTTTTGTTTGCGGTATAATTCAGATGAACAAACAGAAGTGTATAACAAACAGGCGGGTAATGTTTCTAAGCCCCGCTAATGGCCGGTAAGAGGAAGTTTACAACAACAACTGAAAAGCTGGCAAGAAAGGAAAATTATGGTACCGGAAACAAAAAAATTTGAAATTGAAATCGGTGGTAAAAACGTAACTATCGAAACCGGGAAGTATGCAAAATCCACTAATGGTTCAGTAACAGTAAGATGCGGCGATACAATGCTTTTTGTACATTGCGTAGTATCAAAAGAACCAAGAGTTGGAATAGATTTCTTCCCACTATTAATTGATTATGAAGAAAGAATGTCTGCAATCGGACGTATTCCTGGCGGTTACAACCGTTCAGAAGGTAAAGCAAGCGACAAAGCTATACTTATATCACGTTTAATTGACAGACCGATAAGACCACTGTTTCCGAAAGGATACAGAAACGATATACAAATAGTAGCGCAATTATTCAGCTATGATCAGCAAAATCAGCCTGACACTCTTGCAATGCTTGGTGCATCTACTGCATTAATGTTATCAGGAGCACCATTTGAAGGACCAATTGGTGCAGTCAGAGTATCAAGAGATGAAAACGGCAATATGATAGCTAATCCGACACATCAACAGGCTGACAAATCAGATCTTGATATTGTTGTAGCAGGAACTCACGACAGCGTAATTATGGTTGAAGCAGGCTGCAAATTTGTAACAGAAGACGATATTATGAATGCTGTTGAATTTGCACAAGTAGAAATCAGAAAACAATGTGAAGCACAAGTTGAATTTGCAAAAGCTTGCGGAGTTGTGAAAGAAGAATTCGTAAATCCTTACGATACAACAGAAATCAAGAGAATTATTGATGAAACAGCTCACGATATGATTTTTGATGCATACCACAACTTTGACAGAGAATACAGACAAAACAAACTTGAAGAAGCAAAAGCTCTTGTAAAAGAAAAAATTGATGCACTTCCTGAAGATGATTACATCAAAAAAATCATTGAAGAAACAGGCATTGATTTTGTAGCAGAAGAATTCAAAAACGCAGAAAAGAAAATAATGCGTACAATGATTTTGGATGAAGGCGTAAGAGCAGACGGCAGAAAGCCGCATGATGTAAGACCTATTTGGTGTGAAGTTGGAGTAATTCCAAGAGCACACGGATCAGCTGTATTTACAAGAGGACAAACTCAAGTTCTTTCAGTTGCAACATTGGCAGGGCCAGGAATGAAACAGGAGCTTGACGGTGTTGATCCTGAAACAGAAAAAACATATATGCACAAATACATCTTCCCTGGATTTTCAGTAGGTGAAGTAAAAGCGTTAAGAGGCCCCGGAAGAAGAGAAGTCGGACACGGCAACTTAGCAGAAAGAGCAAATGTTCCGGCCCTTCCTTCCCAAGAAGAATTCGGATACACAATCAGAGTAACATCTGACGTATTAGAATCAAACGGATCAACCTCAATGGCATCAACTTGCGGATCATCAATGGCATTGATGAACGCTGGTGTACCTGTAAAATGTATGATAGGCGGCGTTGCAATGGGTATGATTACCGAAGAAGGCAAAGAACCCGTTGTATTAACTGATATTCAAGGTATTGAAGACTTCTTAGGCGATATGGACTTCAAAGTAACAGGTAATGATGACGGTATCACAGCGTTGCAAATGGATATGAAAGCTAAAGGTATCGCAAACGATACCCTTAGAAGAGCCTTAGCTCAAGCAAAAGAAGGCAGATTACATATCTTAGGTGAAATGAGAAAGGTAATTACAAAACCTGCAGATCATCTTTCACCGTTTGCGCCAAGCATCACTACAATGACAATTCCTGTTGAAGACATCGGAACAGTAATCGGACCCGGCGGAAAACAAATCAGAGCGATTATTGACGCATCAGGTGCCGAAATTGATATTCAAGATTCAGGAGTTGTGACAATCACATCAAACGACCAAGAGGGTGCAGAAATCGCAAAAAGAATGATTAAAGAATTAACCTTCAAACCCGAAGTCGGAATGATTATGAAGGGTAAAGTTGTAAGAATAATCCCAATCGGAGCATTCGTAGAGCTTTGCGGCGGAAAAGACGGAATGGTACACATCTCTCAAATCTGCCATGAAAGAATTGAGACAATTGAACCACACGTCAAAATCGGCGATGAAGTAATTGTGAAGATCATTAAAATTGATGAAAAAGGCAGAGTAAACCTTACAATCAAAGGTGTAACCGAAGAAGAAAAAGCTCAACTTTTAAATCAATAGCTAATTAAATATAAATCTAAAAAGGAGCCTGTAAATCTACAGACTCCTTTTTTATTTTTCTATTATAGTGCTCCAAGCTCTTGGACGTAACGATTTTCCTCTCGTATTTTCACCTTTCTTCCATCTGGATATGTTCTGACTCCTTCATAAATGTCTTTACTCTTTGGATATAATTCTTCAACTATACCATCATCCAATTTCCATATTTTCTTTGCTTCAGTGCCGTTTTTATAGAAAGTTTCACAAATTCTTCCATCTGAAGTTTGCAAAATATATTTCACTTTTTCACCGGATGAATTGTACTCATAAATATTTTTATACTTTATTTTACCTGTATTATCCCGTTCTATCAATTTTACCATATCACCTTTTTCATTGTAGAAGTATTCATTAGTAGAACCATCAGAACTTTTACTTAATTTACTTCTGACAGATTTGTTGTAATCAACAGCAGCTTCAGCTTTAGGTTCCGCAGGTTTAGGTTCTGTCGGCTTTTGCTCTGCCAGTTTTACTTCTTCTGCTTTTGAAGCTTCAACTTTCTGCTCTGCCACTGGCTTTGCCTCGCCTGACTTAGGAGCTTCAACTTTCTGCTCTGCCACTGGCTTTGCCTCGCCTGCTTTCGGCGCTGTTGCCGGCTTTACCGCGGTTTTTAGTTTTACAGCATAGGTTACGCCATCCTCTAAAGTTAAGAAGATTTTACCGTTTTCAACATAAACTTTTAATCCGCAATTTAACAAATCTGCTGATTCAGTTAATGTTTGTCGTATAACAGACTCATTGAAAGCTGGATCGTTATAATCCTTAAGGTCTTCCATAAATCTCTTTACCAGATCGGAATTTTTAGAATCTTTATTTAATAATTTAGCGATTAATTCTTTTAAATTTTTCTCATCACTAAGATTTTTAGTTTCGGGGATTTTTCTATCCGTAGCAGACGGCTTGTTTTCCGCAGGTTTCGATTCTGCCGGTTTTGGATCTGCCGCTGGCTTTGGATCTGACACTGGTTTTGGATCTGACACTGGCTTTGGATCTGCCGCTGGCTTTGGATCTGACACTGGTTTTGGATCTGCCGCTGGCTTTGGATCTGACACTGGTTTTGGATCTGACACTGGCTTTGGATCTGCCGCTGGCTTTGGATCTGCCACTGGCTTTGGATCTGCCGCTGGTTTTGGATCTGCCGCTGGCTTTGGATCTGCATTTTTAGAAGCCATTTTCTTACCTTTATTAGCTCCGCCTTTGATAAACAAGAATGCAGGAAGAGCCGCCGTAACTTCTACAGCACCATCCATTGCTTGTTCCATATTGTTTTTTGCATCCTGCTCCGTTGTAGACTCATAATATTTTTGAGTACCTTCAACAATATTTTTTCCACCGTTATAAGTCATATAACCTGCAAGACCCAAACCTAATAATTTTGTAGTTCCTGCAACTGCCCCAACAACTGCTGCACTAGCACCCAAACTTGCGGCTATAGGAGCAGCAAAAGCTAATGCTGCTATAGTTCCGACGGTCATTGCCGTCCTTTCAATGCTGAATCCGTTTTCGTCACAAAACATGCTTTTTACAAAGTTTCCGCTACTTTTTAAAGCAATGTCGCCAATTTCACCCCAACTTAATTCATAACGGCCGGTTTGCTCTGTTTCTTTAAGCAAAGAGTCATTCTCCGAACTTAGTAGAGGTTTTAAAGTTGGACTAACAACTATTTTCTTACTACTTTCAGGAGAAAGTTTTAATCCGCCTTTACTAACTATCGTTATCACGTCTTTTTTACGGCTTGCAGTATCCGCTTGTAAAGTGGGCTTACTCTCAACCATAACTGAATTATTAGTTTTTTCTTTTAACTTATTCTTATCCTTGTTCTTTTTAATCACGCCACTATCTTGATAAGTTGATTCGAAAACTTTCCCATTTGCGTCGATAGCTAAATTCCCCATGAATATTTCCCCTTAATTTTCCTCTTTAAAAATATAAACAAAACTTAAACCGTAAGAATGCTTTTTAAATTAAAATAAAGTTCACAATAATTTACATTTTTATGATAGGATATAATCAATTGGAGGATATTAAAATGTGTGACGTGATAACTATTGGAAGCGCAACAATGGATGTATTTGTGGAAAGCGATGATGCAAATATTGTATCGGTTTACACAAAAAATAAAAAATCAGAATTTATGAGCTACCCCTACGGCGCAAAAGTAGAAATTGAAGACTTTACCTCTCAAGTTGGCGGAGGAGGAGTTAATACCGCTGTGAATTTTGCAAATTTAGGTTACAAAACCAGTGCTATATTCAAAATCGGTGATGATATTTATTCAGAAGGAGTTCTTGAATCCTTTAAAAACAAAAATATTGACCTTTCAAATATTATTCAAGATCCCAAAATTAGTACAGGATTTTCAATTATTCTGGTTAGTTTCCAGGGCGACAGAACAGTTCTTGCGCACAGAGGCGCTAATGCTATGATTAAAAAATCCGATATTAATTTTGAGGCAATAAAAAACGCTAAACTTCTTTATATTGCACCTATGAACGGCGACAGTACAAAAGTTCTTGACGATATTGCAACATTTGCAAGCGAAAATAATGTTTTTGTATGCTTTAACGCAGGATCAACAAGTATTAAAAAAGGATTTAATTACCTTAAAAAAATTCTTGAAAACGCTAATATTGTTGTCATGAATAAAGAAGAAGCTTCACTTGCCACTAAAATTCAAGTAAGACCAGATACCAGAGAAGTTAAATACTCCGAAGAACCGCTTCACCCCGATATAAAAGAAATGTTCAAAAAGCTTAAAGTCAGAGATTATCAGGTTGTAGTAATAACTGATGGTAAAAACGGAGCTTACGCTTATGACGGCAATCAGTTTTATATTTGTCCTGTATTTGACGGACCTGTTGTTTCAACCCTTGGTGCAGGCGACGCTTTTGCATCAACATTCTGCGCTGCGCTAGAACGTAATCGACTTGATATAGCAAAATCTTTAATGTACGCTTCCATCAATTCTGCAGCAGCTGTATCTGAATTTGGCGCAACCCAAGGGCTTTTAACATTTGAGCAAATTGAAGAAAAACTTAAAAATACACCAAATTATACATGTAAAATTATCTAATTACGTTAAAAATGTTAAAGTTCTGTACGCAGATGATTTTTGTTGTATAATATAAGAAAAGTTATAGGAGAGAATTAATAAAATGGGATATAAGATTTTAGCTAAAAAAGAAATTTGTCCAAACCAATATGAAATAACAGTAGAAGCACCTTACGTTGTAAGAAATGCGCAAGCCGGACAATTCATAATATTCAGAGCTGATGAAAATAGTGAGAGAGTTCCGCTAACAATCGCTGACGTAAACAAAGAAAAAGGTGAATTAACTCTTGTATTTATGGCTGTAGGTTATTCAACAAAAAAACTTGCCGCAATAAATGAAGGTGAAGAAATTCACGATATCGTAGGACCTCTTGGAAAACCGACTCATATCAAAAATTACGGCACAGTAGTTTGTCTTGCAGGAGGTTATGGAGCAGCACCATGCTACTTAATTGCAAAAGCATTTAAAGAAGCAGGCAACAAAGTATACATGATTATGGGTGCAAGAAACAAAGATTTAATTTTCTGGGCAGACAAAATGCAAAATGCTTGCACTGAATTATTTATAACAACAGACGATGGCTCAATGGGCGAAAAAGGATTCGTAACTCAGGTATTGGAAAAAATCATGAATCGCGAAAAAGTTGATTATGCAATTGCAGTAGGTCCAATGCCAATGATGAGAGCGGTTGCAGAAATGACAAGAGGCAAAGGAATATACACAGAAGCCAGCATGAATCCGATTATGGTAGACGGTACAGGAATGTGTGGAGCATGCCGCGTTACTGTCGGCGGAGAAGTTAAATTTGCATGCGTTGACGGCCCTGACTTTGATGCTCACCAAATCGACTTTGACGAAGTTATAAACAGAACTAGAATCTACAAGGATCAGGAGAGAAAACGCGACGAAAATTGTAATCTTTTAAAACAAGCTTCGCTGCAAAAGTAAACAGGAGAGAATGATGGCTTTAAAAAAAGATATTCCGTTTTGTCCGGTATTAAGCATAGGAACAGGTATAGACATGGTTTGCACTCAAGAAAGATGCAGCTGGTATATACCGAGTGTTAAAAAATGTTCTATGTATATAATGGCTTATAATGCTTTGCTTGCTGCAAATTCAAGACAAGCCGCTCAAAGACAGAGAAAAAACAATTCTAATTAATTTATGAAAATAGCACTCTGCATTAAACAAGTTCCTGACACATCGGATATAAAGTGGACGGAAAATAATACAATTAATCGTGAAGGGGTTGAGAGTATCATCAACCCTTACGATGTTTATGCGCTTGAAGCAGCGTTACAAATTAAAAAATTAAACCCTGCCACAAAAATTACAGCACTAACAATGGGACCTCAGCAAGCTGTAAGCATGCTAAAAAAAACAATAGCTCTTGGGGTTGATAAAGGTTTATTGATAAGCGACAAGAAATTTGCAGGCTCTGACACTTATGCAACAGGCAAAACAATTTCAAAAGCAATTCAAACAGCAATTCCGGATTATTCAATGGTTATCTGCGGACAATTTGCAATAGACGGCGACACTGCCCAAACAGGTCCAAGTATTGCAAACCACCTTAATATTCCGCAAGTAACTTTTGTAAAAGAAATTCTATCCTGCGACGAAACCCATATCATAGTGAAGCGTCAAGCAGATGAAGGTATTGAAACGATTAAAGCCGAACTTCCTGTTTTATTGTGCATGCAAATGGGCGATTTTGAACCAACCCGAGCACTTATAGACGGTTATAAAAAAGCCCAAAATGCAGAAATAAGCACGCTTACAATGGAAGATCTTGGCTTAACCGCAGAAGAAGTCGGGATAAAAGGTTCGCCTACTTATGTAAGCAAGGCTTTCCGCCCTATAATTACCAGAAACAGCGAGAAAATTACTTACACAGAAGACACAGCACAAATTTTAAAAACAAAACTCACCGAATATATGGCAGGTGCAAATGAGTGAAAATAAAAACGAAATCCTGCTTTTTGCAGAAATTACAAAAGAAAAATTCATCCATACCGTATTTTTTGAGTTAGCGCAAAAATCTGCGGAATTAGCGCGTAAGCTTGGAGATTGCAAAGTTTCGGCGATTCTTTTTACAGAACCAAATAAACTTGAGGACTACAAAGACGGTTTTTTAAAAAGCGGAATAGATAAAGTTTATGTTTATGAGAGCGAAAAATTCGAAAATTACGACACCGAACATTATTCAAAACTTGCAATCGAATTGATTAGAGAAATTCAACCGCAAATAGTTTTAATCGGCGCAACAAATGAGGGAAGAGATCTTGCACCGAGAATCTCGTCAGCGCTTCACACAGGTTTAACCGCAGATTGCACAGACCTTGATATCAATGAAAAAGGCCAGCTTGCGGCAACCCGCCCTACATTTGGCGGCAAACTTATGGCTACAATTTTGTGCAAAACCTTGCCTCAAATGGCAACTGTCAGACCAAAAGTTTTCCCTTCGCTAAAAGAAGATATTTTAAAAAACACTGAATTTATTCTGAAAACTCCTGATTTTTCAGAATTTAAGCCTAAAACAGAACTTCTCGAGTTTGTAAAAACTTTAGAAAATGAACTCAACGAGCTTGACAGTGCCGAAATAATTGTTGCAGGCGGCAAAGGTGCAGGAAGTGAAGCGGGATTTGAGGTTTTAAGAGAATTTGCAAAAACCATAAACGGCACAATTGGAGCCACAAGAGGTGCCGTAGATATGGGGATAGCCCCAAAATGTATTCAGATAGGTCAGACAGGCAAAACGGTTCGGCCAAAAGTTTACATCGCCTGCGGAATCTCGGGTGCAATTCAGCATCTTGTCGGAATGCAGGACAGCGAAAAAATTATTGCGATAAACACTGACGAAAATGCACCTATATTTGAAATTGCAGACTTCGGCATCGTCGGAGATATGTTTAAAATTTTGCCTGAATTAACCGAACTTCTAAAAAAGAATTAAATAACCATTAAATATTACTAACCAACCCCATCAATAAAAGAATTTTACATTACTTTCAACATTTGATAAAGATAAAAAGCAGTTTTGTCGTTTTCAATAGCTTTTGTAATTTCAGCCCTCATCTCATCAGCAGAAAGTTCTTGCCTAAAAACAAAAAGTTCATAAATATCAACATCGAGAGCTTTAGCAATAGCTGTAAGCGTTTCAGGTGAAGGATAATTAGCCCCGATTTCAATTTTGCTGACATTTTTCGGATCAATACCAATCATTTCGGCAAACTGCTCTTGTGTAAGCCTCTTTTTTTTGCGCAGAATTTGGATTTTCTGACCCAACTGAGATTTTAGACACATAATTCCTCTTATTTCTATATATATAATTACAATTCCAAGGGGGTAAAATAACTATTCAACATATAGAATTTGTTAATTTTTCTATTCGCCATGTTGACATAATTCTATTCATGAGATATAATTATAAATAAATTCCCATATATCAAGTGGAATTTAAGTATAACAAACGGAGGTATTTACACATGAAGAAAACTATTGGTATGGGTGGTTTCACCCTCGCAGAAGTGTTGATTACTTTGGGTATTATTGGTGTCGTAGCTGCAATGACAATGCCTACATTGATTAACTCAACACAAGGTGCACAGTACAAAACAGCGTTTAAAAAATCACTAACGGTTCTTTCACAGGCTGTTGTAATGAATATTGCACTTAACGACTATGATTTGTCTCAGGTTGTTGCTGGCACTAACGCTACAGCAACGGCTGATGCCGCAGGCCCACAATCACTTTGGGAAGTATTTCATGATCGTTTAAATATAGTTAGAGAAGCATCTGGCGCAAGTTTTAACACTACTGCCGGCAGCCCTGATCAATGGATTATTGTTAGTGATACCGATTCAGCAGATCGTATCGCTTTTTCTGGAACACCAGCTGCTGGTGCTGGTGCTGGTGCTAGTGTTGGTCACGGAGGAAAGCCGTTTACGGCTCTGACAGCTGCTGCAGCAGGGGGTTCTGCAAAATGGCCTGATGCTACTACTATTTTAATGATGAATGATGGTATTGCTTTTATATTTGATAACACTCAACAAAACTGTATACAAGCAGATGACAGAATCGGTGTTGCAACTGATAACTATTGCTATGGATATATTGATGTAAACGGACAAAAAGCTCCAAACCGTGTTGTACAGTGCGATGGCGGATTTGCTAGTACAGGAGAAACAGCTGGTGCAGATGATGCAACTTGTCAAGTATCAAGCCCGACAGATATTTATCCGATCGCTCTTTATAACCAATCAGTTATTCCGGCATCAGCCGCTGCAAGAGCTGTACTTTATAACAAGTAATCAGCAAAGACGTTAAGTTAAAAAAAAACACGTCATTCTGAGCATCAACGAAGGATCTCCCTAAAAACAAGAACAAACCATTTTGTCATGCTGAGTTTATCTCAGCATCTCAACGAGATTCTGAAACAAGTTCAGAATGACAGTGGAAGACAAAATGGTTTAGTGAGAAACCTTTAACATTTGCATAATATAAGTTACAAAAATGCAAATTGCCAAGAGCCTTGCTTGTAACATACAAGCAAGGCTCTTAGGTTAAAGAACATAACTTCCGACTTACTTTAACTAATAAAAAAAACTTTTAATAAACTATTTGTTATAATTCTCGCCTAAGCTCACCTTGGGCGATTTTCCTTTTTTAAAAAGCAAATAAAAAACTTTAAAATTATCTCAAATTAATATAAAAAAATACTTGAAATATAATTCTTTTATGTTACAATGTTAGTAATTCGTTGGTATAAAAATATAGAATACAATCAGAAAAGTGAGGAAAAATGGCTTGCGGCAAACTGGAAATTGATATTTTAAATACAATATGGGCTCTTACCGCAGAGTGTGAAGAACGTGATATTTCCATTCAAGATGTTGTAGACAGCCTTTCAGACAGAGGTATTGAAAGAGCATACACTACAATTAAAACTGTTATGGACAGACTTACCCTAAAAAGTATTTTGGTTAGATATAAGGTTGGTAAAAAATTCTTCTACCGTGCAGCGTTGAACAAACACGAAATGGCACTTGAGGCAATTAATACTGTAGCAGAACAGTTTTTCGATAAAAATTACGCTGAAATGATAAGATTTATCGAAAAAGAACACAGCGGACTTCTAGTATAATGGATATCCAAAAAGAAGAACGACTTCTTGTATCCGAGCTTGTTAAAAAAGCTTTGCTCGGCTATATTCCTGTGCGAGAAGCATTGCTAAGATTTCCGCCTGACACAAAAGATAAAAGCATTCATGCTGCTTTCCACGCTCTTGTACATCTGGAAGCTGATGAGGATTTAAGGAAACGTGATATCGACTATCGAGAAGAGCAGGATGAATATCTGGCGCTCATTTCGGAAATACTTGCAAGCGGAGAAGATTTGCCTGATAATATAATAAGAAATTATGAAAAATATTATAAAGAAGCTGATATTCCTCATGCTAAAAATACGGCAGGAAATATTAAAAGCTTCTTTAGATTTTTAAATTTAGAATAGTTTAAACCAAAGTTGGCAGTCTAAATAAAGGAGAAAATATGAAAAAATTATTAGCACTTATTGCATTGATTGCACTATGTTCAAGCGCAGTATTTGCTTTTGGGCAGGACAAAACTAATACGGATTTTGTTCTTGTTCCAACGATGCAATCAAAAACAGATCAACAAAACCGAGCTTGGGTAGGAACATTCCAAATTGTTTGGAACGACTTCCAAAACAATCTCGTGAAAGGTCCGGTTAAACTTGTTGGCGACGAAAAAAATATCACTGTAAAAGAATTAAATAAACAAAAATTTAAAGCCAATATGATTAGCTCAAACTACTACTACAAAACTTTCGGATTAATTTCACCTGATTTAAAAACTCAAATTGAAACAAACTTGCAGGAAAAATTTAACGAAACAAGCGACATTCTTGATATGATTGATTGGGCTGCATCTCCTGACAAATACCTTTTTTACGCTATGCTTAAAAAAGACTTTAAATACTATTCACCGTTCGACAAACTTGAACCTGGAAGATTTTCAAAATTTAGCGGCAAAGTGGATTATTTTGGCATAAGCCCAAAATCTGACAAAAAACTTGATGATATGGTTAGAATTCTGTTCTATAACTCCAGAGATGATTTTGCTGTATCAATTAAAACAACAGGAAAAGACATTATTTATCTATACAGAACAGATGACAACAAAACCTTTGACAAACTATACAGAGATATGATGTATAAAGAACGCGGATACATGGGCTGGCATGACTTTTTGCCGAAAGACGAATTAAGGGTACCGAATTTGAATTTATATAAAATGCAGAAGTATCCGGAATTGACAAAGAAGCAGATAAAAGGCACAGATATGATGATTGATGAGGCTATTCAAACCTTACAATTTACAATGAATAACGAAGGTGTCAAATTAAAAAGTGAAGCAGCAATGATTGCAAAAAATTGTGCATTGGTTCCTGATGATAAAAAACAGGCTCCGAGAAAATGTTATTTTGATGATACTTTTGTTGTATTTTTGCAGGAATACGATAGAAAAGCTCCGTATTTTGCTTTAAGAGTATATGATTTGAACTTGATTAACGCGACAGGAAAACCAATTGTAAAAGAAGACAGTTCTACCGAAGAAACCGAAACTTCCACTCAAGAAACAACTGAACAAACAACCCAACCTGCCGTAAAATAACAAATTACGATAATATAAAAAGGGCGCCGCAAATGCGGCGCCCTTTTTTCATAACGATTGACTAAAAAAAACAACAATAATATAATCAATTTATGGCAAAAGTTAAATCTAAATGGATATGCTCCGAATGTGGTTATGAAACCGCAGGTTACCTTGGCAAGTGCCCCGAATGCGGAAGCTGGGGAAGCTTAACTGAAGAAGTACAATTTTCAGCTAAAATGCCAAATGCAACCGCTAATGAGTTTATAAACACTGAAAAACCTAAACTTCTAAAAGAAATTGAAGTAGATGAAGGTGTTCGAATAAGCACAAATATTCCTGAATTTGACAGAATACTAGGAGGCGGTTTTGTTCAAGGTTCACTCGTACTTCTGGCCGGAGATCCGGGAATCGGAAAATCTACCATTACACTTCAAACTTGTGGTGAATTATGCAAATGCGGTAAAAAAGTTCTGTATATATCGGCAGAAGAAAGTGCAAACCAACTTAAACTTAGAGCAAATAGACTTAAGATTAATTCTGATAATTTGTTTATTTACCCCCAAACAAATATGGAAAATATTAAAATCCAAATCGAAGAACTTATGCCTGATTTTGTAGTTATAGACAGTATTCAAGCAATTTATTCAAACAATGCCGCAAGTACAGCAGGAAGCGTTTCTCAAATAAGAGAGTGTTGTAATATATTAATGCATATTGCAAAAAGCCGCAATATAACAACAGTTGTAATAGGTCATGTTACAAAAGAAGGAAGCATTGCAGGGCCTAAAGTTCTTGAACACATGGTCGATACAGTTATTTATTTTGAAGGTGACAAATACAAATCCTATAGAATGCTTCGCTCAATGAAAAACAGATTCGGCAACACATCAGAAGTCGGGATTTTTGAAATGAAAGAAGACGGTTTAAACTGCGTCACAAATCCGAATGAATTATTTTTGAACGAACGCTCTCAAGTAGCGGCTCCAGGAAGCGCAATTATTGTCACAAACGAAGGAACCCGACCGCTTCTTGTCGAAATTCAAGCTCTTGTGGGAACTACTCCATACGCAGCCCCAAGACGAGTTACAAACGGAGTAGATTTAAGCAGACTTCACCAAATTCTTGCTGTCTTAGAAAAGAGAATTGGTCTAAACCTTTCAAAACAAGATGTTTATGTAAACGTTACGGGCGGAATTGAAGTTGATGAGCCAAGCGCTGATTTAGGAATTGCAATTGCAGTTGCAACTTGCGCAAGAGATGTAGTTGTAGACAGCCAAACCGTAATTATTGGCGAAATAGGATTATCAGGAGAAATTCATCCCGTAAACAATATCGAAAAGCGACTTAACGAAGCTATTGCAACAGGATTTAAAAAAGCAATTATTCCTTATGCAAACGATGTCCCAGAAAACATAGGAAAAATTGAAATTGTTAAGGTTAAGCGGCTTATGGATGCAATTACCGCCTGCGTTTCACCGCAGTAATTACTTCACTTTTTCAACCCCTTTGGCATCTTTTACAATAAACGGTCTTACAAAAGCCCAAGTTCCATAAAATGAAGTTAAAAGCCCAGCCGCCATTGTTCCTTTGAAAATGTTCGGATGCTTTGCTTTATTGACAAGCCCGCCAAGCGTCACAATAGTTGTTCCAGTCATTATTCCTAAGTAACCTTTAAAAATGGTTCTCGGAACAACAATAGCATCTGTCATATCCGCATTATTTCTTGTGTTTTCGTGAATTCGATCAAGCCAGCTTTTGCGAGATTGCGAAACACCTGAAAAATTATTTGAACTTTTTATTGATACTACCTTCATAGTAAAATATTACACCAAAAATAAATATTTTAATAACTAAATAAAACAAAATATTAACTATTTCTTAATAATTCAAAAGGACTAAACCTATTGATTAGTTTTTTTGTTGATGTTATAAATTACATGTTATAGATTTACATAATAAGAAGGAGTAAAGACTTATGGTAAATGTAGCAATTAACGGTTTTGGTAGAATAGGCCGTAACACATTGAGAGCCGCTATCAGAGAAGGTATTTTTGACAAAATTAATTATGTAGCAATCAACGACCCAGGTTTGAAACCTGAAGATGCTGCACGTATTTTCAAATATGACTCAGTTATGGGCAAATTTGACGGTACTGTAGAAGCTTATGAAGAAGGTATCATCGTAAACGGTAAAAAAATTAAATTCTTCGCAGAAAAAGATCCTGCTCAATTGCCTTGGAAAGATCTTGGTGTTGAAGTTGTTGTAGAATCAACAGGTTTCTTCACAGATGCTGAAAAAGCTAAAGCTCACATCGCAGCTGGTGCTAAAAAAGTTATCATTTCAGCTCCTGCTACTAACGAAGATAAAACTATCGTTTTAGGCGTTAACGAAAAAGAATACGATCCGGCTAAACACAATGTAATTTCAATGGCTTCTTGTACAACAAACTGCTTAGCTCCTGTTGCTAAAGTTATTGATGAAAAATTCGGTATCGTTAAAGGTTTGATGACAACTGTTCACTCATACACAGGTGACCAAAGAATTCTTGATGCAGGTCACAAAGATCCTCGTCGTGCAAGAGCTGGTGCTCTTAACATCGTTCCAACTAAAACAGGTGCTGCTAAAGCTGTTGCTCTTGTTTTACCACAACTTAAAGGTAAATTGGACGGTTTCGCTATGAGAGTTCCTACTCCAGACGTTTCTTTAGTTGACGTTGTATTTGAACTTTCTAAAGATGTTACAGTTGAAGAAGTTAACGCAGCATTAAAAGAAGGTGCTGACGGACACGTTCTTTGCTACACTGAAGAACCGCTTGTATCTTCTGACTACATCGGAACTTCTCAATCATCTACAGTTGATGCTCTATTAACTCGTGTAATGGGCGGAAACCAAGTTAAAATTATTTCTTGGTATGACAACGAAATGGGTTATTCAACTCGTTTAGCTGAAACTACTTTGATGGTTGCTTCTAAGTTATAATTTTTAAATAACTTATAAAATTTTAAACAAGTCCGAAATTATTTTCGGGCTTGTTTTTTAATTGTTTGTTTTTATCAAATATATAAAAGTGGATAATAACATTTTAGCGAATGGAAATAAAACTGGAATAATTTATATTATGCATAAAAGGAGATTTTATTATGCATATTTTAAAAATTATCACATTTATTCTTGTTCTTATCGGTGCTATTAACTGGGGACTTGTAGGAGCTTTCGGTATTGATCTTGTAGCTTTAATATTTGGAGATATGACATTCTTAGCCAGAACCGTTTACATTCTTGTCGGAGTTTCAGCTATAATTTATGCGATTACAGCATACAGAGATCTTTCAAAATTTGATTAGATAAAAGACATTTTCAAACCCGAATTTACTCTGATTTGCTCAATGAATCCAAAAATTCTTTATTTGCATTCAGAGTATTTTCGGTTGCCAAAATAGAATAAACCGGTTTACCTTTAAATATGTAATTTGCAGCATTATAAATATCATCTGCGGTTATACTGTCTATAGTTTCAAGAATTAAATTTTCTTGGCCTATTCCATAAGGTGAAATAAGACCATATCCGATGGATTTATTTTTGCCGCTGTTTGACTCGTTTGAATTTAACACGGAATTTTTTAGACTGCGCTTTGCATTTTCAAGTTCGGCATCTGTAACATGTTCTGTTTTCATTTTTTGAATATGCTTATTAAAACCATCTATTGATTTTTTCAAGTTGTCAAAACTAACTTCGCCAGTATCTTTATTTTCTGTCGTTGTGCCAATTTCAAGCTCCATTACTCCGATATCGCCAACGATATTAATTCTGGAGTGAACAGAATATGCAAGTTTCTGACTTTCTCTCAAATCTTGGAAAAGTCTTGATGATGGATTTCCACCCAAAATTGTATCTAAAAGGTTTAGAGTAATTTCATCTTTTATATTCTGATTAACAGGAAATTTGTAAGCTTTAATTATATGCGCCTGCGGTTTTGCATAAATATCCGTCAAAACTTTTGTTTCTGGATTTTCTGTATAAACTTTAGCTATATCTGAATTTTTTGGCGCAACTTTCGGCAAAGCCGCAATCTCATCAAATACAAGCTGTTTTAATTCAGGTTTCTGCGAAAACGGCGCTGATACAACTA
Organism: Candidatus Gastranaerophilales bacterium; assembly: GCA_944326525.1. Lineage (GTDB taxonomy): Bacteria > Cyanobacteriota > Vampirovibrionia > Gastranaerophilales > Gastranaerophilaceae > Scatenecus. The sequence goes on along the minus strand of CALVEG010000001.1, from coordinate 359,617 downwards.
TATTTGCCTGCCCGTTTTTGATTATAAAGTCATACAAGTTCTTCAAATCATCCAAAGTTACGGAATCAATTGAATTTAAAATTTCCTCTTTTGAATATCCGCTCTGTATTCCCTTATACAACTCCGGCAAAAGCTTATCATTAGCGGTTTTCTCTGAAGTTAGAATTTCATCTTTTAACTCGCTTTTCATTTTATCTAAAGTTGTTTGTTTAAATCTTGGAGTTTGCAAAACTTCCTTTGCTGATTTTAAAGCCTTTTGCATATCGCCTGCAGAAAAACTTGATTTCACCATCAAATCTGTTTGACCTGAAGCAAACATCATATCTATTGAATCTTTATCCAATTCCTGTTGGAATTCTATTTCTGATTTATTTATAGAACCTGAATTTAAAATTTTGAATAACAAGGAAGCTGCTGCAGGTTTAACATTTTTAGGCAAAATACTGTTTGAATAAAGAATATCAAAACAAGCATTATCATTTTTGGTATCATGAAGAACGACTTCAAAATTATTATTCAGACGATATTCTTTTACTGTATCCATATTAACCGCCTGTTTTTTAACAGCAGATCCTGAAAATGCAACACCTGATGCTTTATTGTAATTTTCTTTAATACTTTCCTGGGTTGCTGTTGACGGGTGAACAACAGTCATTGAACACTTATTTAAGTCTAAATATTTTTTGGCTGCTTCTGTTATATCTTGAGGTGTAATTGAGTTTACTGTTTTGGCAAAATCTGTCATCATATTAAGATCATTATCAAGAAAAACTCCACCGATTAGGGCATTAGTGTATGCTGAATATTCAAAAAGATTTGAAAATTCTTTAAGCATACGTTTTTTAACAACATTTAATTCTTCTTCTGATGGCGGATTTGTCGAAATTTGCGCAATTTCATTATAAATCGTTTTTATAATCTTTTCAGAATTTTCTTCCGTTCCGTCGGCCATAATCATAATCGCACGACCATCATTAGGTTTTGTACTTATACGCTCAATTTGAGTAATGGAGCTGCTGTTTAAATCCTTCAGCTTTTTGTCAATACGAGAAGTTTTTGACATTGTTAAAATTTGAGCTAAAGCTTGCGACAAAATTTTCTCTTTTGCGTCGTTATTTTTTGGTCCGTTAAAAGCAAGGATTACAGTCGTTGCTGTTGCCTTATCTGAAATTAAATCTTCTCGAACAGGTTTTTCAATAGGGCTAAGTTTCTCATTATATCTCGACTCTGGCGGACGCTTATTCAAACTAAAATGTTTTGCAATTAAACCTATAGTTTTTTCAGGATCAACTTCGCCTGTAACAACAGTTATCATATTCGCAGGATAATAATTGTTGTTAAAATAATTCACGACATCTTCCCTTGTAAGATTTGTAATATTTGAAGTCGTGCCACCTATCATATCAACAGATTTGGTCTGAATTTGATATAAATTTTTCAAAGCTTTATTTAAACCGACATTTACAGGATCTCCTGTTATCATGTTTATTTCAGAATTAACAATTCCCTTTTCTTTTTCAAGCATATCCTCAGAAAATTTTGGGGTCTCAAGCATTGAGGCATGAAGCTTTATTTTTTGCTCCAAATCTTCTTTTTCTAATAAATTTGAACTTATAAAATAGTTAGTTTCGGAAAATCCTGTACTTGCATTGGTATTAGCACCCATCTCATCAACCTTCTTAAAAAAGTCCCCGGCACCAAGCCCCTCTGAGCCGTTAAAAAGATTATGTTCAATATAATGGCTTATACCTCTTAAATTATCAGGTTCATTCATTGAACCTGTATTTACATAGGTTTTAACAACGGTTTTGCCTTCTTTGGGCACAATTACTACTCTCTGCCCGTTAGAAAGCTTATACAAAGATGCTTCAAGGTCGAAAGGAAGCTCAAATTTCCCTATTTTTGAGTATTTCAAAGGCGTCTTAACCGCATAATCAGGTGTAACATTCGGCAAAGATTTAATCTCTTTTGACGGATCTGTTACGGGTTTTGGCTTGTTCTGCACTGAAGATGAAGCCTGCAATGAAGCTATTTCTCCAGAGCCAAAACTTGGGGTAATTCTTATCATACACTTTTCCTTCCTAACTTATATGATTATAAAAACACAAGAACAATAAAAATTGCCTTTTTGTAAATTTTTATATCCCTAAAAGTCATCTATCAGATATTCTAATTTACTTAAAAATTGTTTGTTCTCTATCCGGTCCAACGCTAACTATTGAAACAGGAACGCCAAGAAGTTCTTCCAATCTTTCAAGATATTTTCTGCAATTTTCAGGAAGTTTTCCGTATTCTCTAATTTGAGAAATATCAGATTTCCAGCCCTTATGAGTTTCGTAAACAGGCTCTAAGTATTTATGCATAAATACATCTGTCGGATAATTTTTATAAATTTTTCCATCTCTTATGTCTTTATAAGCCGTACAAACTTTAATTTCATCAAAAGTATCGAAAACATCAGCTTTTGTAAGCGCAATCGAGGTTAACCCGCCAACCAAAACAGAATAACGCATTATAACAGCATCAAACCATCCGCAGCGACGCGGTCTGCCTGTTGTTACACCGAATTCATGACCAATTTGGCGGATTTTCTCGCCTGTTTCATCATTTAATTCAGTAACAAAAGGTCCTTCACCGACTCTTGTAACATAAGCCTTGGCAACACCAATAACCTCATCAATCATAGTCGGCCCGTAACCGCTTCCTGTAGCAGCACCTCCACCTATCGGATTTGAAGAAGTTACAAAAGGATAAGTTCCGTAATCCACATCAAGCATAACCCCTTGAGCACCTTCAAATAAAATAGTTTTATTGCGAGAATTTTCCAACAACTCCTGCCATTCAAAACATACGTATGGTTTAAAAATCTGTGCATATTTTTCGCATAAAGCAAGTACGCATTCTTTTGTATATGGCTGAAGTCCATAAACTTTTTCAAGCATTTTATTTTTTATCGGAAGAATAATATCAAGTTTTTCGTTTAAAGTTTCAAGATTGTATAAATCACCGACTTTTAAACCTAGTCTCGCGGCTTTATCAGTGTAAGTCGGTCCTATTCCCTTTTTTGTAGTACCGATTTTACCTTTACCTGCGGTTTGTTCGGAATATCCGTCAATTTCTGTATGATATGGCATCGTAATCGAAGCAAGCGGACTTATTTTCAATCCCGAAACATCTATACCTTCTGCAATCAGATCATTAACTTCTTTTTCAAAAAACTCTGGTAATATAACAGTTCCTGCACCTAAAAAGCAGGTTTTACCTTTATACAAAATACCCGACGGTATAAGATGGAATTTAAAAGTTTTATTATCAGCAACAACAGTATGTCCTGCATTACATCCGCCCTGATACCTAATAATTAAATCAGCATCGTGCGCTAATATATCGGTAATTTTTGCTTTACCTTCATCTCCCCACTGTGAGCCAACTACAACTTTATTTGCCATATCATATCCCTTCCGTAAAAACCTTATCTCAACTCATTCATTTTAACACAAAAGGAATTAAATTAAACAAAATTGTTAAATATCATCAAGAAGATCGGGCTCTTTTTTGTAGTTAGTTTTACGTCTGGCTTTTTTAATATTTTTCTTCTTTTGTTTTTCAGGGAGTTTTCTGTAAGCGTTATCCAGTGAAATTTTTGTAACTGCAGTTCCGCTTCTTCTGTCAAAAAAAGCAAGCCAAAAACTTCTGTTAATGTTATCAACCGTAAATGAAATATTTCCAAGAATTTTGTCACCTGAATTAATTTTTCTGAACATCATCTTGGTATCCCCGAAAATTGACGGGCGAAATACTTTATTATAATCGTTAACCAAAGCCATATCCAGACCTGAAAAATCTTTATCAGACATATTTGAAATCAAAAGAGTTATAGTAATTGTATTTAATTCGCCAAATGGGTCTTCTTCGTGTTCAATATTACTTATTCTTATATCAAGTCCCGGATAAAAAATTTCGTGCTGCTTTAGAGCAGTATCCTTGTAAACAGGCAATGGAACCGTAGTATTAATTTTTACTCGAATTTCATCCCCGGGAGCGATTAAGACTTCATTTCCCTTTCTCATCAAAGCCATTCCAAGCCCTATAGCTCCACCAACCGCAGCACCACCTGCAAGAGTATATCCTTGAGAAGCAATTGCCGCTTCCAGCCCAAGCCAATTTAACGCCATCAATCCGCCGACAGCACCACCGGCAACAGTATATCCGACATCCTGAACCAAAATTTTAGTAGTTTCAACTGCAGGATGAAGTTTTGTGGTCATCTTACCTTCAATCGGAATTTCTCTTCCGTCAGGAGTTACAAGATAATCAAAAGAAAGCTCTAACCAAGCATCCCTTCCCATTCTTTTCGGATCCCCTGAATGAGTAATCTTGCCGTGCGCAATCGTTCCTTTCGGAATGATTACCCCCTTATCTCCGCTTACTTCATTCGTAACTTCAGCAAAAAACTCATCACCCTCCATATTAATACTTCCGTCCAAAACCTGTGAGACAGTCATATTAATTATGTCTTTTCTTTCAAGATGTTCTACTTCTCCGGTAAAAAGATCCGTTGCCTCTTGCCTGTATTGATCGCTATACTCAGCATGACCTTCAAAAACAGGATCGGCAAATGCCGCCGAGGTAAAAATCATTGAACTTATTAAAACTGCTGAAATTATCTTTTTCATAACAGGATTATACTACTTTAAACAAACTATAACAAATTTATACAATTTATGATATTATAAACAATATAGTAAAGCAAAAATTTTACGGGGGTTTTATGAATTTCAAACGCTGGTATGATGTAGATGCAACAATGAGCAGAGCTATTGCTCTTTGGGAAAAAGCAGAAGAAAACATTCAAACAATCTGCGCAGATTATGTTATCGACAAACTTAAAGATTTGGATTTTGAAATGTCGCTTGATGAACAGTACAACTACATTATGCGCAGATGGTACGACAAAAACATTAGAGTTTCTCACGCGATGGAATATCTAAAACACGCTCCCGTTGAAATTCAAAGACAGCTTGCTTTAGATGTTATTGAATATATTGAACAAAATGCCGAAGAAAAAAAATAAACAGCACTGCAAAAAGTTCAAATCTCTATTCTTCAATTTTCTTTACATTTAGCCATGCCGGTCGAAGTCATATTAAACTGGTATTATGAGTGACGAGATTAACCGCAAAGTTATAAACATATTTTCAATGCATAATAAGGAACTTCCTCCGGCATCATCCAGCGAGAAAGTTAAGTATTATGCAGGATTTAATTATGTAAAGCTTAACAAAGATCACAACGGAAATGTTTTTAACAAAGAACATTTGATTAAGTATTCAAAAACCTGCCATTACATAGTACGTGTAATGAGGGAACTTGACGGCGAAGTTGTTTTGTATAATTATGATGTTCCAAACGATGATCTTTTCAGATTTTTAAAATCGTTTGAAGATAATACGCTTGATGGGACAATTATCGAAATAGACAAATACTTCCCTGACAATCCGGCATAAATTCAAACACTAATAAAATATAGCTAGCACAAGAATTATGAATTGTTTTTTCAGAAAGTATCACGAAAGTTTATATAACTGCACAAAGCCTTACCAATATGTAGGCGGAGAGTTTTTATCATTTAATAAGGATTTTGATAAAGCAAAAATAAGATTTGCATTTGCATTTCCCGACAAATACGAAATCGGGATAAGCAACTTAGGCTTAAGAGTGCTTTATAATCAGGTAAATTCACATCCTGATTATATGGCAGACAGGGTCTACGCTCCTGAAGCCGACTTCAAGCCTCAGCCGCTATATGCACTTGAGAGCAAGCGTGCAATTAAAGATTTTGATGCTATCGGGTTTTCAATTCAATATGAGCTTGCATATCCGACAATTTTGAAAATGCTTGATATGGCCGGAATTCCTTATAAAAATTCCGAAAGAACCGATGAACATCCGATAATTCTTGCAGGCGGGCCTTGTGCTTATAATCCTTTGCCGATTGCCGACTTTATAGACGGATTTTTAATAGGTGATGGCGAAGATTCTATCCTTGAAGTTTGCGAAGTACTTGAAAAAACAAAAGGACTCTCCAGAGCCGAAAGAATTAAAGAACTTGCAAAAATTGACGGAGTTTGGTGTTCGGATTATTCAAAAAATGTCACAAAAAGAATTGCTCAATTAAATTACGAAACAGCCTTAAAATCTTATCCGATACCGTTTTCATCTTCTGTTCACGACAGAGCAATAGTTGAAATAAGACGCGGCTGCGGCAGAATGTGCAGATTTTGTCAGCCAGGACACGTAAATCTTCCGATTAGAGAACGAAGCGCCGAAGATATTATTAAAATAGCAAAAGAACTTGTTGAAAATACAGGTTATGATGAATATTCTCTTCTTTCTTTGTCTTCTAACGATTATTCAAATATAAACGAAGTGATAAAAGAGCTTGCAGTAGATTTTAACGAAAAGAAAATTTCAGTTTCACTTCCAAGCCAAAGAATAGACGGATTTAACCTTGAGCTTGCAAATCTTGTTCAAAGTGTCAGAAAATCCACAATGACACTTGCCCCTGAAGCAGGCTCACAAAGATTACGTGACGTTATTAAGAAAAACATCACTGAAGATATGATTTTGAATGCTATTTTGACTCTGTATGAAAACGGCTGGTCAAAAGTTAAATTGTATTTCATCTGCGGGCTTCCGACTGAAACCTTAAAAGATATGGACGAGATGGCTGAACTCTTATCCAAAATTAAATACCGAGCAAAACTTATAAAGAAAGAAAAAGGTCTAACCCACGGACTTGATATAACCTGCACATTGTCAATCTTTGTTCCAAAACCATTCACTCCTTTCCAATGGCACGGTCAGATGAATTTGGACGAAGTAACCGAACATATAAATTATTTAAAAGAAAAAACTTCACACCTTAAAGGCGTTAAAATCAATTACCACGATAAATTCGTTTCAAGAATTGAAGTTGTATTAACAAGAGGAGACAGAAGTCTTTGCCAATATATTGAAGCACTCTATAAAAAAGGATGTTATCTTGATGCTTGGGGAGAATATTTTGATAAAAATATCTGGCACCAAACAGCGGAAGAATGCGGAATTTCACTGCAAAAGCTTGCCGAAATGAATTACGATACTGAAAAACCTCTGCCTTGGGATTTTATAGATATCGGAGTTGATAAAGAGTGGTTTAAGGAAGAATATAAAAAAGCGCTTTCGGTTCCAGAAATTATAAATTCAGAAGTAAATTCCTCACACATTGTCCCGACTTGTGAAAAAGGATGTGTAAATTGCGGAGTTTGTAAAAACTTAAAAACACGAAAAGTCCTTGCGCCCAAATATAAGGCTTCGGATAAAGCTCAGAAACTTGATTTTACACCTGTAGATCCCCATACCAGAGAAACTGACAAACGAGAAGTTTTTAAATACAGAATTAAACTTACCAAAACAGGGATTTTAAGGTATTTTTCACACCTTGATTGGCAAAATACCTTCTTAAAAGTTTTATCAAGAAGCGGATTAAATATAGCATATTCACAAGGTTTTAATCCAACAATGAAAGTTTCAATGGGAGTAGCACTTCCTCTATTTGCGCAAAGCTTATGCGAATTTATAGATCTTGAGCTTTATGAAGATTTATCGACAGATATTATCAAACAAAAGTTGGAATCCTCACTTCCCGCAGGCTCAAAAATACTAAGTATTGTAAAAATAGATAAATCCTCAAAATCCATTGATACAACAGTATTTTGGGCAGAATATGAGATCAAACTTTTTGATGATACTCTTTACGATTTTGAAAATTTTAAGTATAATACAAACAGAGTTTTGAATTCTCAGGAAATATTTATTGAGAAGAAAAACAAAAAAGGTTTAATTAAAAAAATAGACATCAAACCGTGTATAAAGTCATACAAATTCGACGGAAACAGTCTATTCATAATTTTAAAAACCGGTCAGAACCTTGAAGGCGGAATCCCGTCACTGAGAGCAGATGTCCTTATGGAGCTTATAGCACCTGATGTAAAAACAGACATTACACGAACAAGGTTCTTTGATGAAAACATAAGAGAGTTATAGGTTTAAGCAAAGGATTTTTTATGAACAACAAAAACTACAATGCGCCACAGCCAGCACCTAAGAAAATAGTTATAGCAGAGCGTGATAACATTGCGGCTGTTTTAGAAGGTAAAAAAGTTACTGATTTCTTTATCCATAGAGGCGAAGTTTTATTAGGCGATGTTTACTTAGCAACAGTTGATAACATTTTGCCAAGTATTGATGCGGCTTTTGTAAATGTCGGAACAGATAAAATGGGATTTCTTCACGCCCAAGACGTTATGGGAAAAGGAAGTTTAAAAGAAAAACTTTCACCGAAACAAAAACTTATCGTTCAGGTTGTAAAAGAACCAACAGGACATAAAGGACCTAGAGTTACAACTCAAATAAGCCTTCCCGGAAGATTTTTGGTTTTAATGCCTTATGAACCCGGTGTAAGTGTTTCTAAAAAGATTGAAAACTCAAGAGAACGTGCAAGACTAAAAGCTATAATGAATCTTATCAAACCCGTCGGAGTGGGCGTTATCATAAGAACAGAAGCTGAAGGTCAAAGTGAAGCTGATATTCAAGAAGATTTGGAAATTCTGCTCGAAAAATGGAACAACATCATAACCGCAGCAGAAACAATGACTCCTCCAAACCTAATTTACCGAGATCAAGATCTTTTGTATCGTGTAATAAGAGAGGCTTGTACTGAAGATACAAAAGAAATCATCGTTGACACAGCATTTGCAATGAACAGAGTTCAAAATCTTTTGCAAAACTGGCACATGAATAAAAACATTGATGTTACTCTTTACAAAGGCACAGAACCACTGCTTGTTGCAATGGATATCCATAAAGAGATTAAAGCAGCACTGAATATAAAAGTAAATATGCCCTCAGGCGGATATCTATTTATCCAGCAGACAGAAGCACTGACAGTAATAGATGTAAACAGCGGTAAATTCGTAAGCTCTGCAACTCAGGATGAAACAATTTTAAAAACAAACATTGAAGCTGTTCATGAAATTGCACGCCAATTAAGACTAAGAAATATCGGCGGTATGATTATCATAGACTTTATTGATATGCTATCCCGCGCGGATAAGCTTGCGATTATGGAAGAATTGGAAATTGCACTGGAACCTGACAAAGCAAAACCTCAAGTCGGACAACTTTCAGATTTAGGTCTTGTTGAACTTACACGCCATCGCCAGGGACAAAGTCTTGCGGAAATATTTACAAAAAAATGTCCTCACTGCCAAGGAACAGGCTGCTCGGTTATTGATTTTAACTTTGCAACCCCAACAGCAGAAGGTGAATACAGAGCAAAAGCTGCAAAACTTAAACTTCCTGTAAACAACTTCAAGAAAAACAATAACAACAATAATAATAAGAACAAAAACCAACAACCTCAAGAGATTACCGTAGAGCAGACTCAACCTGTTCAGCCGACAATTGAAGTTGAAAATCCTGCACAAACAGCAGTTCAAGAAGTTGAAAAACGAGAAAATAATAAAAAACAAAAAAATAGACGTAAAAAGTTCGACCGCCAGGAAAGAGAACAAGTTGCAGAACTTCAAGCTGAAATTAAGTCAAACGAAGAAATTCCAACGGCAGAAACAGTTCTAAAACCGGAAGAAGAACTTAAACCAATAATTGAAACTCCTCAAAATTCAGAACCTGTGGTCGAAGAAGTTCAAGTAACAGAGCAAGAGCCTGCACCACAACCTGCAAAACCAGAAAAGCGGACTAAAAAAATTAGAGGCAAAAGAAATAAAAAACAGGAAGCCGAAGCTCCAACGCTTCAGCCGGAAGTTCAAGCAGAGCCACAGGCTGAAGCCCCAGCTCCAGAGCCAAAACCTGAATCTACAGAAGAATCAACACCCGACGAAACACCTAAAAAAACAAGACGTCCAAACCGCGGTTCTTCTAAAAAAAGTAAAACCAAGAAAGTAAATGATGAAAAAATTGAAACAACAACATAAAACATATTTTAAAATATTTTCAATAATGCTATTAGCGGCAATAACAGTTATTATTGCCGCTCAGGCAGGTGTTTGTGACCCATCTGCAGTTACAGATCAACTGCCGGCTCTTCCAACCACAGCGACAAACGCAGCTCAGACTGTAGATCAAAGTAAATCTGATGCTATCGCAAAATTCCTTATCGCAATGGGCGGGGTTGCACTTTCATCGTTCGTAATTTTCTTAGGACTTACAATATACAATAAATTTTTTGTTGATAAAAAACTTTTTGAGCCAAACAATCCTGATGATGCACTTAATACACCTAAAACGGTTGAAGAGGCTGTAACTCTTTATATAAAAAGGAATAAGTTATGCTAAAACCTGCATCTGGTATGATAGGAATGCTATTAACAATATTAATAATTGGGATTGTAGCTGCAATGACGCTACCAATGCTTAAGTCAACATCAGGTGGCAATTTGAATAATTCATCTGTCAACTACGAAAGCGCTGAAGACAAAGCTAATGAAATGATTGAGCAGATTCAAAAACAAAGACAAGAAACTATCGAATATTATAATAATCAATAATATCTTTTTGGATTTTTCTTATAATTTTCATATTGGTTATAAACTTCCTTAAATAATACGTCCATATCTTCCTTTTTTAGCTGTTGAATGGGGCGTTTAGGATATATTTTTGTTTTAGTTCTTCCATTTGCATCTATTTCATAATCAAAAGCAACACTATTTATATCTTTCAAATCATTCATTGCAATATTTTTAATCTTGCCATTTTTATCCATACAAAAAGAAAGAACTACCTTTTCCATCGGTAGATATCCTTGATCATAAGCTTTTTTACGAAAAACATGGTAAATATTTATAAAATCAGGTGTTCCTTTTCTAACATAAACTGTTTTATCATTCTGCAAAATATTTACAACATCATCAATAGATTTTTCAAGATCGGTACGAGTTTGTATATCTTTAGGTACTTGTCCAGATACTTGTGCTGGCAAATAAATTTTCTGATTTGCCTGAAGCCCATTCATCTTTTCCACAGTTGTAAGATTATTTAACTTAGCAATTAAAAGCATATAATCTCTTATCTCACGATTGGAAAGCTTTTTCCCGCCCAATTCTTGTTTTGCAATTCCCCACAAAGACTCGCCGGATTTGAGAGTATATTCTTTTTTAGATTCAACCTCTGGCAATGAAGCCATAACATAATTAATCACAGCTTGCTCTGCTGAAATTCCATCAACCATAATAATTCCCTTTTTATTTTTCCCCTTTATTATTTAAAAAATTATTATCGCTAAAAAGTGCCTTTTTTCTTAAAAACAAATTTACATTTTTAATATTTTACAAAAAATCTACAAATTAAAAAAAATTATTGTTTAGAATCTTGATTTTTATGAATAATTTCAACCATTTCTTTAACAATTTTATTATAAGGAGTCGGGATGTTATATTTTTCTCCTAATTTAACAACAGCACCGGAAAACAAATCAATCTCGGTCTTACGTCCAGCTTCGACATCCTGAAGCATTGAGGTTTTCCCCTCAGGTATCATAGCATTAAAAAGTTGCATAGCCTCATTTGGCATCGTATCAGCATTTTTTATTCCTTCAGCAATGGCTATTTGTTGTGCTTCTAAAATAATCTTATATGCCATATCCATAAATTTAGTATTTTTCAGCATTTCACCAAATGTCATACGAAATATTGCACTTAGAGGATTTGCGCTTATATTAAGCATAAATTTAAGCCACATTGAACGCTTAATATCATCAGGAATTTCATAATCTATTCCACATTGTTCAAAAAAACTTTTAACTTTTACGACATTTTCTTTAGAATTTTCAGCAAACTCATTGGCTCCAAAGACAATTTTACTCACTCCGTCATGCACAACACAACGCCCGCGTCTTACGGCACTATGACAAATACAATATGATAAAAGCACCCTTTTCCATCCATAGAGTTCTGCCAAATCATTCTCACTTGTCACTCCGTTTAATAAAGACAAAATAATCGTATCATCTTTTAAAAAATTTTTAATGTCTTCTTTTGCCCGAGAAAATCCGGAAAACTTGGTTGCAATAATGATTAAATCAGCCTTAAAATTTTGATCTTCAGGCAATACATAATCAAAATTATATTCAACATCATTAAAAATTAGCGGAGAAGATTTATATTTTTTGAACCTTTCAACATCCACAAGCACTTTTAAATTATGATTTTTACTGTTTTGAATTTTTACGGCATAAATACTTCCAACAGCTCCAATCCCGCAAATTAAAACATTTTTAATTTCATCCATAATTACAATGCTTGCACCTACTTAATCTTTTCACTACTTAATATTGGAATATCGACACCATTAAGCCAATCTTGCATAGATGCTTTTTTTGAAAACATCTTTATTTTTGAATTTGTACCCAAAGTCGCATAATTTGCGATTCCTATTGTCATAAACTCAATATCATCTTTTTTGAATTCGGAATTCAAGAAAATCTTGGCATAATCGTTTATTCTTGCAGATGCAAATTTTTCATTTTGAAAATCTTTACTATTCTCTGCAATAGTTAAAGAAATCCCTTTTTTCGTAACACTTTCACGAGTATTATAGTTGTAATCATAAATATACTGAATCGAATACCCAGCCAAATTCAAATCATTTTGCCTGTACAACCTTGCAACACCGTTAATTTCATCTAAATTCATACCAACTTTAGGAATATAAACAAAACATAACGCAGCTAATAAAACAGTTAAAACAGCCCCTATTGAAATTATAATAAGCGGTTTACGAGTTTTGACAAATTCAACAGCTTCACAATTTGAATTCACAACAATACTACCTGCGACAAGATCATGCAAAGATCTTCTTTGTGGAAAATTAAACAAAAACAGCATTACTATAACAAATGAAATAAAGCCGATTATTATTGAATAAATAATAACAACATTCCCGACAGGCAACAACAATGATCCAAAAACAAACATTGGTGTCAAAATTAGAGCACGTAACAAGGATTTTTGGACGGATAAAAACTGATTATTAAAATCCACAACTTTAATTTTAAATAATCTTTTACCTAAAGTTTGTCCGCCGCACAATCTGCTGTTTTGTAAGCCATAATAAAGCATAAAAATTGCAAACCCGATTAATATTCCCCAATTTCCTATGCTAAAAAGCTGATTTTTAAACAGAGTCAACAATACATAAGCCACGATTAAAAGTAAAATTGAATCTGTCCAAAAAGCTAAAATCCTTTTCCAAAACACATAACAATTATTATTAACATTACTATTATTATTTTCCATAAAATTCTCCTCCAGATAAAGTTTATCAAACCGTAATAAATTCATCAAAAGGTTAATTTTTTTTAACATTTATGCAATTTCAACTAAAAAAAATACTTTATTTATACATAAGTGTAGTGGAAAAGGTGTGTGTAAAATATGGGATTGGAAATAAATTCCTTATTACGTACGTATGGCGTTAACAGCGTTGAGCACAAAAGGCAAACAACGCCTGTCAACTTCAGGCATAACGCTTCTGAAGACAGGTTTGAAAGCAACCTTCCTGAAAGATTTGCTAATGAAGCCGTAATCACCAAACTTGTAAATTCAAATCCTAAAATAAATGCGATTTTAAAAGAAGTTTCTATTGAACCTGTATTGAATTTTGAGGATTTAAAACCACTTTTAAACAATCATTGCAATGATGTAAGAAATATCTCATCCGGAATTATTCAAAATCTGCCGTTTTCTCTCCGAAATTTTGTTGATGAAAAAGCGCTTCTTGACGCTTCATACCTTCACGACATCGGAAAAGTTCTCATTCCAAGCGAAATATTAAATAAACAAGGAAAACTTAACGAAGCTGAAACAAAAATCATGCACAAGCACTCTGAACTTAGTTATGAAATTTTAAAGAACACTAATCTTGATAAAAAAACGCTTAACCTTATAAGAAACCATCATCAAAATGCAAAGAAAAGCGGATATCCTTTTGTTACGCAAGATTTTATGGCAGATTTAAACTTACAAATTCTATCTATGGCTGACAAATATTCTGCGCTAACGGAAAAAAGACCTTATAAAGAAGCATTTACCCCTCAGCAAGCATTGACTATAATTTACGCAGACGTAAAAGACGGTAAATTGCATCCGTTTGTTTTTAAAGCACTCACAAACTACGTCAATAAAACATCAAACATAAATCTACAACTTACTTAGCTGCCATTTTATTGTTACAAATAAATACACCTTAAAAACATTTGTTCATGTTTATATTATAATTAAGTAGATGAGTTTAGATAATCTAATAGATAGCTTTTTATCACCAATAGCCGATAAAATTTCAGGGATAATTTTTTACTCCGTAAATATTTACGGGGTTGAAGTTCAGCTGCTTGTGGCACTTTTAATGACTGCCGCAATCTATTTTACCCTAAGAACAGGTTTTATCGGAATATGGGGTTTTAAGCACGCCATAAAATTAATTACCAAAAATTACGAACATAAAGACCTCATTAAAAGAAAAAAGAAAGGTGAAGTTTCATCTTTTCAAGCGCTAACCGCTACAATTTCGGCTTCTGCCGGAATAGGAAATGTCGCTGGCTCTGCCGCTGCTGTTTCTATCGGAGGCCCTGGGGTAATTTTCTGGATGATTATTGCTGGATTTTTCTCTATGGCACTGAAATTTGCCGAAGTCCTTTTAGGGCTTAAATTTAGAGAAGTTCATCCTGACGGAACCGTTGACGGCGGGCCGATGTATTATATTCAAAACGGGCTTAAAAACCACAAAATTTTCGGGAAATTTGCGCCATATTTATCCAAAATCTACGCACTTTGCTGTATCTTTGCAATGATTGGCGGCTGGAATTTGTTTCAAATCAACGCTATGACTACACAGATTACGGAAGTTACAGGCGGAGATAAAAGCTTCTTTGCCGAACAAAGCTGGCTTCTTGGATTAATTGTCGCAATTATTACTTATTTCACAATAATCGGCGGGATTAAGGCTATAGGAAAATTCACCTCGAAAGTTACACCAGTTATGTGCAGCCTTTATGTTTTAACGGCTTTCACAATTTGTCTTTTTAATATTCATCATTTTCCGCATGCAATTGCACTTGTGATTAAAGAAGCTTTTAAACCTCAAGCACTTGCAGGCGGCATGTTTGCGTGTATGTTATGGGGATTTAGAAGAGCAATGTTTGCAAATGAATCAGGACTTGGAACAGCACCGATTGCCTTTTCTGCCGTAAAAACCAGTAAACCCGCAGTACAAGCCTTTATTGCCATGCTTCAACCTTTTGTTGATACAGTAATTGTCGGAAGCGCAACGGCTTTTGTAATCGTAATATCAGGGGTTTACTTAGATAATACCGGATTAGCAGGAATTGAATTAACATCAAAGGCATTTGGTTCGGTTTGCCCGTTCTTTCCGATACTTTTAACAATTATGGCAAGTTGCTTTGTGCTTTCTACCATGCTCTGCGGTTCATACTACGGCATAAAAAGCTGGAATTTCCTTTTTGGTAACTCCAAATTGACAACCAGAACTTTTCAGGTAATATATTGTTTATTCATAGTAGTCGGCTCTGCTATGAACTTCAAAAGTATCATAAATCTTTCGGATGCCTTCACTTTATTCCTTGCAGTTCCGAATTTGTTTGCAGTTTTCATCCTTTCGGAGGTTGTTTTGAAAGATTTAAAACGATATTGTAAGAAATATAATGTAGGATTATTCAAAAATAACACATATAAACAAGGAGAGAGAAGAGATGAAAGAACAATGTCTGGAGATAGTAAGACAAAAGTGTAACGGATGCAAAGGCTGCGCTTTGGCAAGTACTCGTAAGAACGTAGTTTTTGGCGACGGAAACGCTGATACAGCTAAGATCGTTTTTATCGGAGAAGCACCTGGCGAAATGGAAGATGAAAGCGGAAGACCATTTTCAGGACGCGCAGGACAACTTTTGGATGAATTTTTGGCTGCTGCCGGAATCTCCAGAGAAGAAGATTTGTATATTACAAACACTGTAAAATGCAGACCGCCGGAAAACAGAGTTCCAACTGATGAAGAAAAAGCAGCATGCCGCAAATTTTTAAATGCACAAATTGACTTTATCAAACCTCGTGCTATTGTACTTTGCGGTGCTACAGCTCTAAAATCTTTTGTTGAACTTGATAAGAAAACAACAATCTCAAAAGTTAGAGGTCAATGGATGACAATTACTGTTGATGGCGTTGATTATCCTGCGATGACAATTTTCCACCCATCTTATTTGTTAAGAAACCATTCACTTGCTGAAAATGCACCAAGAACTCTTATGGCAAGAGATTTAAGAGAAATCAAAAACACCTACCTTAATGACGTTCAAAGATTTAACGACGTTGTAACAGGAGATGTTGAAAACAAAGAGTTCGCATGTGTATAAATTAATAAACTCTATAACAAAAAGCGGGCATCATGCCCGCTTTTTTGCTATTTAAAATTCAAACAAATCTTTAGTCTACAATACCCGGTTCAAGTTTAGAGCCTGTATACCATTCTCTAAATACATACTGCACTTTTGGCAAACAGTAAGCCAGAAGAAAACTGCTTAACCCAACATTTGTCAATATATTCAAAGATTTCACGAACTTTGCCTTCTTTGCAAATCTTTGAACCGCATCCAATGTAGAAGTTCCTGCAGAAGCTCTTGCCATCTGAGCAAATTCTTCTATGGATTTTTTAAATTTTGCAAGCTCCTTTATATCTACATAAGCTTTTGGATCTCTAATTCCGTTCTTCCTAATTTTCGGATTTTCGTAAAGAAGTTTTACTTTTTCAAACTTTGCAGCATACTTTGTAAACAATGCATCAGGATTTTCGTCAATAAATTTCAAAAGCTCCTTGCCGTCGTTACTTTTAGGAAGAGGTAAAGATTTATCAGCAATTTGTTGTAAAAATTCTTTATCAGCAAGCATAATCGGATCCAGCTTTACATCAAGATTAAGTGCTTTATTTGCCGCAGAATCAAGAATTTTTTCAATATATTTGGGCGCTACATAATTAAGAAACATCATTCCAAGCATCTTAAAACCTAAATCTACCGCCTCATTTTTCTTTCTTGATGTAACAACGCGTCCGACAGCATAACCGCCGTCAATAGCCGCCATTTTCTGGTAAGTTGTAAAATTAGCAATTGAAGATGCCATATTTCCGCCAAAAGCAACTGAAGAAGATTTTCTTAATGACATTGAAGAAAATACATCTTTATTTAAAGCTCCGAACTGTAAATTAGTATTAGAAATAGGTTTGCCATTATTAAGCTGTTTTTTCTGGTCACGTTCTTTTTGTGCGGCTTTTGTTTTTGCAGTAAGCCCAAACACCATTTTCGGGATTATAAATCCCATAAAAGCTATCGGAATAACCGTTGCAGCAGCAAATTTTGCAGATAATAGCTTTTCATACAAAGCTTTATTTCCCTTAACCTTTTTCAAATCTTCAATTGACTGCTCAATTTTCTTCGCCATATTTCCGGTGATTTCACCGTTTTTAATTCTTTCGGAAAAAGCTTTTGTATTATACTCCAACCCCTGACAATCGCTTTCTTTAAATAATTTTAAATTGACATCTGGCGCAAAACCTTTTCTTTTTATCACAAATTTATTAACTAATCTTTCTACAAGCGGTATTCCGCCAAGCCAAACAGCAGATGTTGCATATTCATCAATAATCCTTTCTCTTGTCGCTAAAAATGCAACATTTTTATCGTCTTTGTTTTCCTGATAAGTAAGGTAAACTTTTGACGGAATCTCAACCCCGCAATCACGAAGTATAAGGGGGTAAACACTGCTTGTATTTCCTATTGCCGATATAATATTTGTTAATGTCATTTTATTTTCTTTTCTCCAATTCTAATCTTCTAAATTAACCCGCTTTTCGGGTAAAAAATAACCTTTCACGCTCATATCCCGAGAAAGGCCATTTTCTTATTAGAATTGAATTGATTTTAAAACTTTCGCGCGCTCTACCAATTCACAGCCCTTCTCAGGTCGCTATGATGATGGTGATGATGAAGTTTTAAAATTTGATTTTCCATTATTTTCCCTTTAATTATTCTTATAGTAGCTTAAAAAGATTTTTTTTCAAGTCACACCAAACACGTTATGACTTAACTATGCCTTTTGCCTGATAAAACAAATCAATTACGGTATTATCATCAAGTTTTTCAACAGCTTTCGAAACATTTTTTTCATTATTTTTGCTGTATAACAAAGCTCGAACAACTACATTATCAGCCATTGAAACAAGACCTTGTCGTTTTTCTTCAATTACTTCTCTTAACATTTTTTCGGCATTTTGAATGTCTTCAGGTTTTATATTAAACCAAGCCTGAAGCAAATTACCTTTTTCTGCCCTCGCAATAGGCTTTTCATAAGCTGTTGTTATTGTAGAATTTTTTAGCATAAATGTGTCATGATCTTTGCCTCGGACAAGATAAAGTTCTGAACTATCCATTCCTGAAGCTCTTAACCTTTCATACTGATGAACATATGAGGGCATATATTTATTCATTTTTTGATCAAAAATTTCCTTACAGATCTCATTTGAAACTTTTCCGCTAATCTTTATTCCAAAATTCACATTATTACTTTTATTATTCTGGGTAATTGCATTCACTTGCATGACTATTTCCTTTCAGTTAATTTAATTATCATATTTACAAATTGCATCACGAAGAATTTTCTCTGTTTTCTTTATTAATCCTTCCGATAACAAATTGAAAGCTTCTCCTGCTTTTGTTCCGTATGTAATAGTAGTATAAACTCGCTTTGAAATTTTTGGATTTTTTATTGTTATATAATTTAAGGACTCTGCTTGAGAATACTGAAGATCAACAATAGACTCAGGATTTCCCCATCTTTCTACTTTTGATATTTGATATTTTACTTTTCTTAGCTTATCTTCACCTAACGCCTTAGCCTCTGCCTTAAGTTTTTTCTGCAATTTCGGCGAAACTTTTACTCCAAATGATGTTGAATCATATTTTGAAGAATTCATAGCTTGTATCTTCATCTTGTGTTTCCTTCTATATAACTATCTCGCTATTACTAAATACCGTAAAAATTTTTTTTGCACTATTTCAAAAAATTTCTCAAATTTTGTAACTTTTCTTCATCCGTAACACTTACCATCAATGTTTTATCTTTTGAAGTTTCTCCTTTTATTATCTTAAAAGATGTTTTTGGAATTTTAAAACTCTTTGACAAATATTCAATAAGAGCTTTATTTGCCTTACCATCTACAGGCGGTGACGTAATCTTCACTTTTATAACATCTTCCGACTTTATAATCTCATTTTTCGAAGAATTCGGCAATATTCTTAAAGTAAAAATTATCTGCTTGTTACTGTCCGAGGTCATAAATTCCTTTCTGCATGTCGCTTATATGGATGAAATTTGTCGATTTTGCTTGAAAATTACAGATAAAATCTGTATTATAATTATACCATGTCTGAAAAACCACTTTTCGAAGAAATAAAAGAAAAATTAATCGCTCAAAATAGAGATGATGAAGATATAAAGCAAATAGAAAAAGCTTACCTTTTTGCCAAAAAACTTCACGAAGGTCAATATAGAATTTCTGAAGAACCATATATTATTCATCCGGTTGAAGTTGCAAAAATTCTTGTTGACTTAAAAGTTGATTCACATACTCTTATTGCGGCTTTTTTACACGATATTTTGGAAGACACGGATACAAAACCGGAAGAAATTAAAGAACAATTTGGTGACGATGTTTTAACTCTTGTCCAAGGAGTTACAAAGCTTGGGAAATTGCAATTTAAATCAAATGAAGAACGTCAGGCTGAAAATTTCAGAAGACTTTTCATCGCAATGGCAAATGATATTAGAATAATTTTCTTAAAACTTGCTGACCGACTTCACAATATGCGAACCCTTAATTTTATGGCACCAAACAAACAACAGAAAATCGCACGTGAAACTCTTGATATTTTTGCCCCGCTCGCCAATCGTTTAGGTATCGGACGTATTAAAGCAGAATTGGAAGATCTTTCCTTAAGATACCTTGAACCAGATAAATATTTTGAAATCGCACAACTCGTATCACAAACTAAAGCAGAAAGAGAAATGACTGTTAACCTGCTTATCGACAAAATTTCTCAAGATGTCAAAAAAAGCGGAATTAACGCACAGATTACGGGACGTGCAAAACACTATTACAGTATTTACAGCAAAATGAAACGCTTAAATATTGCTTTTCACGACCTGTATGACATAACAGCAGTTCGTGTAATCGTTGACACGGAAAAAGAATGCTACGAAGTTTTGGGACTTATACACTCACAATTTAAACCGATACCGGGACGATTTAAAGATTACATCGCAATGCCCAAAGGTAACATGTATCAATCACTTCACACCTCTGTTATAGGCCCAAGATCCAAACCCCTTGAAGTTCAAATCCGAACTTGGGAAATGCACGAAGTCGCTGAATATGGTGTTGCCGCACACTGGAGATATAAAGAAAAAGGTTCTCAAAAGGCTAACAACCCAACCGATATGCAATTCAGCTGGATGCGCAAAATGGCGGAATATGGCAAAGATATGACAAATGCCGAAGATTACGTAAATTCAGTTAAACTTGACCTATTCTCAGATCAAGTATTTGCATTCACCCCAAACGGCGATGTCCTTGATTTACCAATCAACGCAACTCCAGTCGATTTTGCTTACAGAATCCACTCAGATGTCGGACATAGAACTATCGGAGCCTTAATTAACGGACGTATTGCACAGCTTGATACCAAATTAAATAACGGAGATATCGTAGAAATTTTAACCTCAAAAACTCAAGCCCCACGACTTGACTGGCTTAATTTTGTTGTAACAAAACAGGCATCTTCTAAAATTAAACAGTGGTTTAAGAAAAACAACCGTGAAGACCATATTGAAGTCGGTAAAGCTAATCTCGAACACGAACTTACAAAAGCAGTTTTTGATGATTACGTAAAATCCGGTGAGTTTGATAAAGTTGCAGTTGCAATGAATTACCAATCAGCTGACGACCTTTTCGCAGCACTGGGATATGGCGAAACCACCTTAAATAAAATAATAAATAAGCTTAAAAAACCAGAAAAGAAAATACCTGAAACCAGCTTCCACACTACGAAGAAAAGAAAATCAGAAAAGGATATTATAGGACTTGAAGGTCTTATGTACTCATTTGCCAGATGCTGTTCTCCTATTCCCGGAGAACCCATTGTAGGAGTTGTTACAAGATCAAAAGGGGTTTCTGTACATAGGATAGATTGCAAAACACTCGAAAATGTACCCCCGGAAAGAATGATGGATATCCGTTGGTCGGGTGATCATACAACCAAAACTTACAGTACTACAATCAGAGTCGAAACGGCAGAAAAAATGGGACTTCTTAAAGATATTATCGCTGCTGTTTCCGATAACAATACCAACATAAATTACGCAAACGTTAAATCTAAAAATAACAAAATCGGTATTATTGAACTAGGAATTGAATTAAACAACATTGACACCCTTAAAAAAGTTATCAACAGCATTCAATCTATCCCCGATGTCTATAGCGTAAAACGTGTTCAAACCTCTTACGCACACTCAAATCAGCCACGAAACCCTAAAAACAACAAACAAAATAATAAGCAAAGAAATTCTAAACCTCATAAGAAAAATTAAAAATCCCCGCCTTTTATAAGCAGGGATTTATTAGTTTAAATATTTTACAAAATTTATTTATTCTGCACCGTTAATAGCTTCATCATATTGTAGCCACTGCATAAACATATTATAATCATTGAAATCATCAACTTTTTTATCATAAACAGCGCCTTCAGGATATGTAATTCTTACTACTTTTTCGTTTTCATCAAGCACATAAATTACAACACCTGTAAAAGATCTGCCGTCTTCACCCATTAATGTTTCACGACGGAAATATTCTGTTTTATAACCATTTCCGTTATAGCGCATCATTTCTGAATATTTTGCATCTGATTTGTCATTTTCATATTTATATTTTTCATAAGCGCCTGCTGTATTATTTATACGGGTTACGACCTGCCCGTTATCATTGTATTGGTAGCCGTCTAAACCATCTTGAACATTATAAGAAGCATCATTATCCGGAACAAATGCATCAATTTCCTTCTGGACATCATCTGTCAAACCAGTAAAATCAAAAGCTGTTGTTCCATTTTTCTGTGCCTCCGCCAGCTTTGCATCTATTCTTTCCATAGCAACAATACTTGCAGGGCTGTTTTCTACTTCTGCTAAAAACTGCTCCATCTGCGCCCGAGTTTTTGCATTACTTTTTGTTTTCTCTGGAATTACAATTGGTCTTGGTTTTTCAGCTCCTGGTTCTCTTATAATCTTCTCTCTTACAAATAAATTTATCTCTGAAAAACTAATCTTGTTATCACCCTTTAACATAGCCTGCATATCGTCATATGAGGGAATATTTACACCTGTAAAATCTGCACCGATTTCTTTTTTAATTTGTTTACTTATATTTTTTACAGCTTTTTCATACTCTTCACGAGTTACGTTAAACTCAGATGAATCTATGAATCCATCAGGCCTTTCATAACTATAACTGCTGGTTTTAACAGTTTGACCTTTTTGATCAAAAATAGAAAGCACAGCAAGACTTGCCAAATCCTCTTGCGTCAAATCTCTAAATGCCGTACCCGTACTATTTGTCCTTAAATAATAATCCATTAAGCCTTTGATGGTAAACTTGTCCATTCGTTTTCTCTCCTTATATTACACTGCACATT
Organism: Candidatus Gastranaerophilales bacterium; assembly: GCA_944326525.1. Classification (GTDB taxonomy): domain Bacteria; phylum Cyanobacteriota; class Vampirovibrionia; order Gastranaerophilales; family Gastranaerophilaceae; genus Scatenecus. The sequence goes on along the minus strand of CALVEG010000001.1, from coordinate 336,750 downwards.
CACGATCTGTATTTTAAAATTTATAACTAATTTCAAAATCTTCTTGCAAAACCAGATACTAAATCTCGTTTTGCATTAATATTTGCATTTTTATTTTAACCACACTGCTTCACGCTGCCTCCTTTATGAATACAGTTTCAAGTTTCTTTCTATTGTTTTTTCTATAATTGATTTAATACTGTCATATTCTGTTTGCAGAGCATTATGTTCTGTATCAAGAATTTTTAATTGATTATCAAACTGTTTATCTTTTGCTTGAATATCATTCAATGCTTGTTCATATTGAATTTCAGCCATTGTAATCGCTGCTTCATTTTGACTTTCTGTAATATCCGCTGCATTTGTCCAAACAATAGAAGCCCATTCACAATCTGCAAGCCCTGTACCAACTTCAGCTTCTTCTACAAACTGAACTTGTTCTAAAGTGACAGTTCCATTTTCAAGTGCAGACTGAAGCCAGCCCGGATTATCCATCAAACCGTCTTCCAATACTTTATATAACGGACGACCGCCTGAAGTTTTTCCGCCTTCAACCACTGTTCCGTCTTCTAATACAGTTCCCGCTTTATCTTGGCTTGGACCGTTCATTCTGTGCCACAAGTTGACATACCACTGTCCCATATCTTTGTTTTCTATTGTCGGAACTTTTTCTTCTATATAATATGGTACTTCTGGTTTAGCAGGTTCTTGCGCTAACCAATCATTGTAGTCACGATTATATGCATCTTTATCAAATTCTTTAAATGCCTGCTGCATGTCTTCTTGGAATGAAGCCAACAAATCTAACAATGCAGGTTCATAAGGAATACCTAATGTTTTAAATTTGTCTAAAACATAATACATATCTATAATTTTCTGCTTCAATGTTTTTAATTGAATATCTCCATTTGCATCAAAATAATAGTTATTCATTAATAATTCATTTGTTTTTTCTTGTTCTGATGCTGTTGGATCTGCATATATATCCAAAAGCTTTTGTTTCATGGTTTCATTTTCTGCTGCATAGATTATATCATATGGATCACATACAGCCTCTGACACCGGAACCATTTCATCACTCAATTTTTCACCATTAATAGCTGAACCATCAATTCTGCCAGCATCTATTGAAATTGTTTCATTTGTAGTAGTTTGATATGTTTTTGGATATTTTGAAGGATCTGCAACGTGTGTTCTGAATGGTTCACCGCCTTCAATCAACTCAAGATCCAATAAATGAGCAAGCACATGTCTATAGCAGCCAGCTCCACTCTCACCACTTTCAGCTGTTGTATAGCAAGGTTTTGATGCCGCTATAAACTTTAAATATAATTCGTTATTTACACCGGATTTCCAATATATTTCACTTGATTTATCAGGTTCTCTTGCCTTCCAGTCTTCATATTCCTTGTTGTATTCGTCCCAAGCTACCTGCCACTCAGGATTTTCCACCTGAATAGTGTCCCATTCACCTTCCGGAGCCAATACGCCATATTTATCCAAAAAGTCATACATATCAGAACTTGTTTCATAATTTGTTGCATCTTGTTCTGATACAAGGATTTGACCGTGTTGGTTTATTATACCGTACTGATTTTTTAATTCGCCATACTGACTTAAGGAAACGCCTGTCAATTTTTCTGTTACTTTGTTTCCACCGCCATCATAGGTTGTATACAATAATTCTGTTGAATTTAAGGCATCCATGTAAGCTGCACTTGCTGCTGTTGTTTCATTAGCAAGTGAAGTTTTTGCAGTCGTGATTGTCTGACTGCGCAATTCATTATCTGACAGTCTTGAGGTTATGCTTAACAATCTCGCTTGTGATGCCGATAAACCCATTTATGAGTCCTTTCCTATTATATTTCTTATCTTCTAATACGGACTTTCTTTTCTGCTTCTTTAATTTTTTTTAAATCTTTTTTATTTTCTTTACAATTATTTACATTATTTGTTATTTATTAAATTTTCGTACTCCATTTAATTCTGACCTTAACATATTTGCAATTATTGGATTTATTGCTACCATGGAAGTATGACGAAAATTTTTCTCATTTCAGACCGTATAAATATAATTGAAAAATACGACAGACTTTGTCGAGAAAATTCTTATGATTTTAACAGTTCTGCTGATGTAAAGCTCATTACAAATATTTTCAGTGCCGAAACTCAAGATATTGTACTTATTGATAATGAAATTAAGGCTTTCAGTGTAAAAGAAGTTTTGAAAAACATTAAAAACTTGGTTGAAAATTCAATCTTAATCCTTATTACAGGCAAAAAAACTCCTGACAAAGATATTTCTAAATCAATAAATGCCTTAATATCTGATGATTTTTCCGATTCTATGATTCTTTCGGCTTTGAGCATAAACATTCGTGCACAAAATTCACTAAAAAAACTTGCCGACACAAACAAGGACCTTGCAGCAAGCCTTTACAGACAAAATACTCTTTACGGCATAAGTTCACAATTTGCAAGCACTTTAAACAGCGAAAAACTACTTGAGTTTATGATTGAAGGATTAGATAAAACCCTTAGCTTTTCACTTGCTTGCACACTTTCATTCTGCTCCGGAGATAAACCGGTATTAATATTAAATTCATTGTACGAGATATCAGATGAACTTTTAAATGCAATTAAAGTTCGTACAATCTACAATTACAACTCGCTTTTTGAAAACGGGCAAGTTCCTTTCAAAATTGACGAAAACAAATTAAAAGTTATCAAATACGTAAAATATCCGGCAAGCAGATTTAACTTTACTCTTTTCAGATTTGACAATATGTTTGCAAGAATTGCGTTAGGAGATACTTTTTACGGCTGCGTAGAAGTATTCAAGGAAAATCATTTTTCGCCAGAAGATTCAAAATGCTTTCAAACTATTGTGCAGCAGGTAACATTACCATTAAAAAACGCTTCTTTATACCAAGAAATTATCGAAACAAACAAAAAGCTTGAACGACTTGAAAAGCTTAAATCAGAATTTATTTCAATAGTTTCGCACGAACTTAGAACACCATTAACTTCAATCAAAAACTCTCTTGATATATTATTAAGCGGGCGATGCGGAGAGGTTACGGAGAACTCCGAAAAATTCTTATCTATGGCAAAGCGTAATGTCACAAGGCTTTCCGGAATCATTAACGATCTTTTGGATCTTTCTAAGATTGAAGCAGGGAAAATGGATTTTCAATTCAAACCGGTTTCTGTTAATACGGTTATAGATTACGTCAGATCAGCGCTATCAGGACTTGCCAAAGAAAAATCACTTAATCTAAGAATTGCAACAGAAGAAAAACTTCCTGAGATTATGGGGGATGCACAAAGATTGGAACAGGTTTTGACAAATCTTCTTTCTAATGCCATAAAATTTACACCTGAAGGTAAAACAATAACAATCAGATCTGAAATTAAAAACGCTTCAGACATAAAGTATCATCCAAGTTTTACAGAATACATGAAGAATTTAAAAGGAGATTATGTCATTGTTTCGGTTGAAGATGAGGGAATCGGAATCGCCGAAAACGAATACTTACACGCATTTGACAAATTTGCACAAATAGAAAATTCCCTATCGCGCAAAGCCGGCGGAACAGGTCTTGGGCTTCCGATTGCAAGACAGCTACTGGAAGCTCATCACGGCGCTATTTGGTGTGACAGTATTGTCAACAAAGGTTCAAACTTCCACTTTGCCTTACCTGTTGCATCAGCAAATATTAAACCCGAAGAAATTTTAGTATAAATTGGTATTTCGGTTAACGAATTTTCCGGCATCAAGGACTTTGCCTTCTCTAACAAACATATCTGCAACTTGTTCTACTGTATTCAAATTATCTTCAACTTTGGAAACAGGTGCCTTGTTTGCTACAAACTCGAACAAATTAAAATATGCTTTATTGGCAATTTTATTATAAAAATCTTTTACTAACGAAATTTTTTCAGGATTTGCCTTTTCATTCACAACAGACTTAACAAGAAACATAAAGTTTTTCTGATTGTCAAAACTATATGGATTCGGTGTATTAAGAGTCTGTTTTGCAAAAATTTCTACCAGTGGCGTTGCGGTCTTAAATTGCTTTGAAAAATCCTTATTTTCTAAAACGCCGCCCGCCGATTCCAGAAAAAACACCTTTGCAGTTCTGGAGTCAGTGTTATTTATAACTTCCTGCGTAAAATCCAAAGCTTCAGGATTTTCTTTTGAAGCAACCTTATAAGAATCCAGCATTAAACCTAAAATACTTTTCCCGTTTGCTTCAACAGGCTCTATCAAATTTATATCATTAGGAAGCATCGCACGCCTCATTGAAAGCTCTATAGTATCCGCAACTAAGCCTAAATGTTTCTCTCGGATTTCTTTCAAATGCGGAAGAAACTCTTTTACTTCCTTATTTGCAAGTGCCCATAATTTGATTGTTTCTTTTAATTCTTCTGCTGTTCTCGTATCTGCCGGATGCTTTACTGCTCCCATAGTACGCCAGCCGTCAAACCTTGTTAAAGGTGCAGTTAATTTTATGGCCATAATTTCTCCTTTTTATTTCTTTCTTTTATTGTAAATTCAAACAAAATATTTTTTGCCGTTTTGTCAGCAACTTACAAATTAAATATAATTTCCTGTTTTAAATCTTTCGGTTAATTCCTCAGGCGTAACCCTGTGCAATACAGTATCATCCAAGTTTCGAAAAGGAATCCTTTTATCTTCAGGATTCTTCGTCAAATATTCATTTACATTAACGATCTTACCGTAACCGTATGCTAAACCTAAATCATCCTTTATTGTCTTCAAATTTTCCTTTATCACATCTGGAGAAACTTCACTTTTTATAAGATCTCCAAAATCAAATTCTTTTATACACTTATTGTCTAAAGCTTCATAAACATCTTTAAGTAATGCTATTTTAACAGGATCTGAATCTTCCTCTATTATTGCAAGAACTGAACCTACAAACTCAGCTTCACGTCCATAATTTTCAGCAGGAACTGTCATTGACTCTTTTGCTATATTTTCAACTATAGGAATTGCATTTTCGAAATGCCTATCTACACCGTCATCCAATAAAAATTCAGTATCTGCCGCAGCTTTTAAATAAAACTTCGACATCATTTTTCCTGTTGTATCAACAACTTCTTGTGAAAAATCCATAGCATGAGGATTTTTATGAGATATTATCGGAAAAATTGCCATTAATTTTTCTAAAGGATTAAAAGGCCCGAACCGCTCATCCGGATTTACCATATCTACATCATTAAACATATTTGCCGGCTTTTGAGAAAGTTCTATCGTATCGGCAACAAGTCCTAAATGCTTTGGATTCATACTATCCAACTCCGGCAAAATTGCTTTTACATCTCCTACCCGTCGTGACCAAGCTTCAATTGTTCCTTTTAATTCTTCCACTGTTCTTGTATCCGCCGGTCTTTTGTATAACCCCATGGGCTCCCAGCCTTCAAACCTCAATTTTGGATGCAGTAATTTTATCATTTTTAACCTCCGTTACTCTTTAACATTATGTTACTTAAAAAATAACCAACTAAAACTAAATAACTTTAAAAATGATTTACAAATTTTAACATTACCTGATAAGGTTTTTAGTGTGATATAATACTTTTATAATAGATTTTGACTAGGGGAAATTATGAAAAATATTCTAATCGTTGACGATGAACAAGATATAGTTGAAAGTTTAAAATTCGTACTGGAAACAGCAGGGTTTAACTGTTACACCGCATTTGACGGTGAAGAAGGGCTTAGGCTCGCTAAAGAAATTATTCCTGATTTAATGATACTTGATGTTATGATGCCTAAAATTAACGGCTACAAAATCAGCAGACTTTTAAAATATGACAGTAAATATAAATCAATTCCTATTTTAATGATTACAGCACGCTCTCAAGAAGAAGACAAACTTATCGGCGAAGAAACAGGAGCGGATGAATACATTACAAAACCCTTTGAACTTGATGAAGTTCTTAAACAAGTCGAAAAATACTTAGGTAAACAAAATTAATGGAAACAGCAACAAACAAAACTTTAGAAAAACTTAAATATGACCTTGTAAGATCAGGGCTTATTCAGTATGAAACTCTTGAACAAGCTCAGGAAATTGCGGCTGCACAAAATATCAATATAGGACAGGCGCTTATTAATTCAGGAATGCTGACTGAAGCAAGTTTGGTTAAATTTCTTGAGACCAAGCTTCATACACCTTTTGTGAACCTTGAAGATTACACAATTGATCCTAAATGCTTAAAATATATCAACTATTCTGATGCCAAACGTTTCAGAATTCTTCCTTTATTCAAAATTGAAGATACACTGACTGTTGCAATGGCAGATCCACTTGATCTTTTTGCAATAGACAGGATAGTAGAATCAGCAGAATGTACAATAGAACCGGTTTTAGCTTCTGAATCAGTTATTATAAAAAAAATTGATGAATATTACCCAAATGACATTAGCGTTGGGGATATCTACACAACATTAGACGGCGAAAATTTTGATTGGAGAGAAGAACTTCATAGCGAAGACTTATCCGACGCTCATATACAAAAAATTATCCGAGCAATATTAAAACAAGCAATTACTGAAGATGTTCATGAAGTTTTATTTCAAAAAGAAGACTCCGGACTTGGAGTTAATTTCAAAAAAAACGGAGAAGTTATAAATAAAGGAATAATTCCGCAAGTATTAACGCTTTCCTTTACCGCAAAGCTTAAAACACTTGCTGAACTTGATCCTTCAGTTAGTGAGGTTCCTCAACTCGGTAAATTAAACTTTAATGTTGATGGGATTTCTGTTGTAACAAGCATTTCAACATTCCCGACAATTATGGGCGAGAGAATTTTCCTTAAAATATATAAACCACCCAAACCTTTAAATAAAATTATAACTAACGAATCTCAATTAAATATTGTCAAAAATGCGCTTGATACCCCTGGAGTAATCCTTGTATGCGGTTCTCCTCTTAGTGGCAAAACCCATGTAATTTATTCACTTTTACTTGAATGCGCACAGAAAAATAAGAATAAAAATATTATGACACTTGAAAGCCTTGCTAAATATCATTTGCCAAACATTAACCAGTGCGAACTTAACGAAAATATAGGCTTTAATATGGATAAAGCCTCACGCTTTATAGAATTTCAATCCCCTGATATTATCTATCTTGAGGGAATTAAAAACAAAGAAGCCTTCGATTATTTTTCAAGCCTTGTATACGATGACAAAACCGTTATTATGGAATTTCTGGCAAACAACATGGAAGAATTACGCAACAAAATGGCAATTTCCGATTTTGAAACGCTTAAATCCATTATCAGCTGCATAATATTCATTCACTCCAAAAACAGTATTGAAGTCTTTGACAAAAATACCGCTCAAAAATATTTGGCTTAGAATTTCTACTTAATATAAAACACAAGATTGATAAGAAAATCTGCAATCAGCATATAAACTGTAGACAAAATAGCTGCCTGCGTTGTTGAAACACCTACTTCTTTTGCTCCGCCTTTAGTTTCATACCCTTGCGTTGCACAAACCAGCGCAATTAAAGCACCGAAAATTGAAGCCTTTAAAAGGCTTATATAAATATCCCTTGTACTCAGCCACGCCCAAACTGAATACATATACCTTGCAGGATGCAAATTAATTGTTAGATAAGAAACAAGCATCCCACCTGCCGTTCCGATAAATTCTGCAAGCAAAACAACCATAGGAACAGTAATAGCTCCGGCTAAAATTCTAGGAGTAAAATAATACCCGACAGGATCAACTTTTAATGTTTTCATTGCATCTACTTGACTTGTAACTTGCATATTGGCAATTTCAGCAGAAATCGCCGTTCCTGCCCTTGCTCCTATCGCTAATGCTACAAATCCAGGTGCAATTTCTCTTATTAAAACTATTACTATAGTTCCGCCAATATAAGCCTCAGCTCCACTCATTAAAAATTGCTTCGAAACTTGAATCGTTATAACAGCTGCTGATATAAAAGCAATTATCAATGAAATTGAAAGTGAATCATAGCTGATTGCAGCAGCTTTATTTATAACCTCAGAAAACCTTAACTGCCCCGTAAGTAAATATTTTATACTCTTTATTAAATTTTGAACACAAAGCCCTAAAAATTCAATCAATTATTTCACCATTTTTTTTTAATCAGCCTCCCGTTAAAAGGAGGCTGATAATAATTTTTTAGTAAACCGGCATACACCATTTTTTGTACTTCGGAACTTTACCTTTAACAACATCAAAATAAAGTTTTTGAAGATCTTTTGCAATCGGCCCGACAGTTCCGTCACCAAGTTTTCTGTTATCAATTTTAACAATCGGGCTGACCTGAGCTCCTGTTCCGCAATAAAACGCTTCATCAGAAATATAAAGTTCAGTTCTGTCTATTGCTCTTTCTTCAACCTCTAGGCCAAGAACGTCTTTTGCTAATTCAATAATCGTGTTTCTTGTAACTCCAACCAAAATATCATCTGTTTTCATTGTAGTTACAAGCTTGCCGTTCTGAACAACAAACAAATTCATTGCAGAACCCTCTGTAACTTTACCCTGTTCATCCAATACAACAGCATCATCAAATCCTGCATTATGGGCATCGGTCTTTATTAATGCAGCATTTGCATATCCGCCTGCAACTTTCGCTCTTGGAGGAATAGCATTATCACTGTTTCTTCTCCAGCTTGAAACACATACGCTTAAGCCTTTTGAAGTGTCTATATAATCACCCATTTTGTTTGAAATTATCATAAATGAATCAGGGTTATCAAAAAGCCCAGGACCGACCTTTTGAGCTGATTTATACAAAGTCGGACGCATGTAAGCATCTTCTTTGTAATTATTTTTCTTCATTAAATCAACAGTAATTTTACAGTACTCTTCAACGGTATGAGGACTTTCCATATACATAATCTTTGCACTGCGTTGAAGTCTTTCATAATGCTCTTTTGCTCTGAAAACATAAAGCTGTTTTTCTTCTTCATTCCAATATGCTCTGATGCCTTCAAAAACCGCTGTACCATATAAAAAAGCATGCGTACGAACCGGAATGGAAGCCTTTGCTATATCGACATATTCTCCGTTTAAGTAAACGTACTCAGTCATTTAACCCTCCTTATTTCCTAACCTACACTCTTGAGTATAACACGAAAATATAAGTTTATTCATTTTATGTTTTAAAAGTAAAATTTATTAAGAACATAAATGCGGGATTCTGATTAAGAATCCCGCATTAAGGATATTATGGGAAATTGTTTTATTGAGGATCTTTTGCGTCATTACCGCCGATTACATAAACATCTTTTAGAAGCCATTCTGATCCGTACTGATTTATTTTCTTAATTGTATTCGGTTCCGGTCCTCTTTCATATCTGAAGCCGTCACTTGATTCCCAAACTCCGTCTGCTACTTTCTTATATGATACCGGTGCTTGACGTAACCAGTTTCCGGGTTCTGCGGTCGACTGATCCGGATCAAAGATAAACCAGTTTGGTGCTCCATTTCCGTTTGAAACATTTATGTCTTTTGCCGGAAGGTTAACACAATTACTCAATTGTTCTCCGTCATTTACATACAATTCGTGGCGTCTGAATTCTTCATTTTTACCGAATACGTAATTTTCGTCAGGATTTGACCATTTTGTTCCAATATCGTTCATTACGTATACATCACCATCTCGGCTTGTTCTGCCTCCATCCCAAAGGGTTCTGTGAACCTGATTATTCTTGTTATCTTGCCAATCTAATCCGTATACAAATTTGCCGACTCCTGTTGTATCAATTCCCAAATCCTGAAGCATTTCTTTCATTTTTTCAGGAACTTCTGATTCGAAATTTTCTTTTACATAGATTGTTTCACCCGGAACTTCTATATATATAGGCTTTTCTATGTATTGTGTATCTGTCTTGGTTTCATATACAGTATCCCATTTGGTTATGTATTCAGGTACTTTTAAGGTATCTGTCTTCCATAATGTATCAGTTTTTTCTACTATCTGCGGTACTGTATCATGAAGCCAGAGGGTATCCCATTTGGTTATGTATTCTGGCACTTTTAAGGTATCTGTCTTCCATAATGTATCGGTTTTTTCTACAATTACCGGAATTGAATCTATATCATAGACCGTATCTGTTTTTGTTATATATACAGGTTTTTCAACAATCTTTTCTATATATTCAGGATATGGAACCGAATCTACCGGCAACGGAACATAATGGTTGTGAATTTCATCAAGCTGATCAGCACAACCGGCAGCTAAAGAAGCGCCTGCAAGAATACCGACTGTACCAAATGCGTGAGAAGCTTTTAATCCCTTTTGCGCTTGATTAGAATGTGTTGCGAGTTGTGTCGCTGTTTTGAATGCTTTTCCTAAAGAAGGTTTTAAAAGATATAATGCCGTTCCTGCAGCTCCAACAAGTGCTGCTCCTATACCAACCTTGGCCCCTGTTGACAAACCTTCCTTCTTTTTAAGTTCGGTTGATAAAGCCTCTGATTTTTTACTGTTTGTATTTGTGGTCTGTCCGCTTGATAATGCCTTTGATAATTCCGTTTTGTCTTCCGATCTTTTTGATGCAAGTTTTAGTTCTTTCTTCTGCGTATCTGCAGCAGAAACTTTTGAAACTTCTAATCCCATTTCTTAACTCCTTTTTCTAAAATGTAAATTTCCCCTTAGTGTTTCCACTTATATTTAGATAAAGTTTTTTAGCACATAAGAGTTGCCTTATAGTTTTTCTTATTTTTCCCTATAATTATTGCTATTTAAGGTTTTTAGCAAATTTTAACTCGTTTTTACATTTCTTAACATTACTATTTTTGGGTTATTTTTACAGTTTCTATAAACTTTTTCGCATCATTTATCGGAATAGCAAAGCCTATTCCTATATTGGAAATGTTGTTATCTGGATTATAAATTGACTGGTTTATACCGATAACTTCACCGGAAGAATTTAACAATGGTCCGCCTGAGCATCCGGGATTTATTGCAGCATCGGTCTGTATTTTGTTCTTTGTATAATCAATTCTTGAAATTATCCCTTGAGTTAAAGTACCTGAAAATCCAAACGGATTACCGATTGCAAGAACCTTTTGACCTACTTTGATATCTTGCGAATCCCCAAATTTTATTGTCTGAAGCTTTACTTTCGGAGAAATTTTAATCAGTGCCAAATCCTTATTTTTACCCATTTTGGAAATAAGTTCAGCTTTATAGACCTGCCCGTTAGACATTGTAACTTCTATACTTTTTGAATCATCGACTACATGCGAACCTGTTAATATAAGTCCGTCTGAACTTACTATACAACCGGTACCGGCTGATATTCCGTCCGAAGTTTGAGCATCTATTGCAACTATAGCTGGATTTATTCTTTCATATACGGTTATATTGATTTCTTCATCCGGTTCATAAGTTTTTGCGATTCCGGCATCCATAGCTCCAAATGACACTATGAACAACATTAATAACAGTAATATCTTTCTTTTCATAACTATACCTCTCATTTTTATTATTTATTAATTCCAATTATTTTCATTATATTTACGTGATTTGTAGCGGTTAGTTATTGAAATTATTAAAATTTTAATGTATAATTCAGGAAAGATTTGACAATTTTTATCAGTTAAGGAGAATACACATATGGAAAGAATTGATTTATTCAAAAAACACTTAGAAGAAAAAAGAGCAGTAAAAGTTATTGCAGGTATCGACAACTTTGATATTGAAAGCGTAAAAAAAGTTGTTACAGCTGCTGACAAAACAGGCGCAAGCGCTGTTGATATCTGTGCTGATGAAGATATTATTAAAGAAGTTAGAGAAATGACTGATATGCCGATATTTGTATCATCAATTATTCCTTCAAAACTTGCAAGAGCTGTTGAACTCGGCGCTGATGCTATTGAACTTGGAAACTTTGATGTTCTTTACAAAAGCGGAAAAACTTTCTCTGCAAACGAAGTTCTTGAACTTGCAAAAGAAACTCTTTCTCTATTAAAAGGACAACACGTATTTTTCTGCGTTACAATCCCTGGAGAAATCGAAATTTCTGAACAAATTGCATTGGCTCGTGAACTTGAAGATTTAGGAATTGACCTAATCCAAACTGAAGGACACTTCTCTAAAGCTGAACAAGCTAACGGCGTTAGAGGTTTGATGGAAAGAGTTGAACTTACTATTTCTAACACTGTTGAACTTGTTAGAAATGTTGAAATTCCTGTTATGACTGCAACCGGAATCAACCCGACTACTGCACCTTTTGCTTTTGCTGCAGGTGCTAGCGCTATCGGATGCGGTTCTTGCATTAACAAATTAAATTCTGAAATTGCGATGATTGCAACTTCTCAACAGCTTGTTGAAATTGCTTCTCGCAACGCTGAAAAAGTTGCTGAACTTGTTTAAGCAATTTTTATTAAACTTATTTAAAGCCGTAGAAACTTCTATTCTGCGGCTTTTTTAATGGATATAAACAAACTAAAAACAACCATAACTTTCACAATTATTTACATTAAATGGAAATTTAATCAGGTTTTAACTACAATATTTCTGTAGAATTAAGAGGGATATTATGGAACTGATTTTAGATATTTTATACATTTACGTGGCTATTTATACAGTATTTTTTCTTGCACTGGCTATTAGAAACCTTAGTGACAAAAAATTCAAACGCGAAAAAAAATATTCTCAATTTGAGGATAAAGACAATCTCGCTGTTGTAATTTATGCACATAACAATGCGGACACGCTTGAAAATTTAATTAACGAGATTAAGTCACAGGATTATCCGATTGGGAATTTTAAAGTATTTTTAATTCTTGATAACTGTACTGATGGCTCTCAAAATCTTTATATAAATGATGATTTTATCCACACAATTAACATAAAAGATGTTGGTACAATAGGAAAAGATCAAGCTATTTCTATACTTTTAGAACAACTTTCACATGATGATTTCATTGATTCTTTTGTATTTATTGATGCCGACAGAAGCATTGCTCCTGACTTTTTGTCAACGGTTAATGCAGCACTTTCTCAAAACAGCGTATTAAGCGGTGAAACAATTATTGACGTTGAAAACTTTGGACCAATTGATAAAATTAAGGCTGCTTATCAAAAATATCATATGAATTTTCTACGTCGTGCACGTTCACTTTTCGGGCTTGCATCTCAAGCTGACAGCGGTGTTTTCATAATCAAAAAAGATATTGTAACAGAAATAGGCGATGTTGATTTTAAAGATATAAATTCCGAATTAAAATACAGCCTTTTACTTTCAAAAATTGGCTTCAAATGCACTTACAATCCCAATATTCAAACTATTGTCGACTGTACTAACTATGAATTTAAAAAACCTAGATTATCTGCAAGAATGAACCTTTTTAGAAACGGTATTTTGCAAATATTTTCAAAGAATTTTGTGTTCAATGAACACGTACTTTCTCTTATATATCCAAACATTTGGACACTTTTAATTATCTATGCAATTGTACTTAAACATTCTTACAATTCTTATTTTTTCCTTGATTTTAAGTTTGTTTTATTTACATTTATTCTTTTGGCAGTCGGTTTTGCATTAAGTCTAGTCGAGTCAAAACTTAATAAAACAGAAATCCTAAGACTATTCATGTATCCGATTTATTCTTTCGGACACATTATTAAAAACCTTCCACCTGTTAGAAAATTGGTAAATAAACTTTTAAACAGGGAAGATTCGGCAGACGAATCTCAAAAATTTGATGTGGATGTTGTTGTTTCTACAAACAGAAGCAACCTTAACTGTAAAATGCAATTTATTTCAGACCACGGGCTTGCTAAGATAAGATTCTTTTATAAGAACAAAAAATTTACAACAGGCACTCATTTAAGGATGATTGATGCTTTGCAAGAATTAAAAACAAAACTTGATGATTACGGTTTTATATTAAGAATTTGCAATTGCTGTACACATTTCACCCCAAACATTGACGGTTCAACCAATATGCTTAAAGGATTCTGTAACAGCGATTATCCGTCGCCTTCAATCAAAGAACCGAAACCGACATTAATCTGGAACACCTGTAACGATTTTTGTCCGGCAGAACTTAATAATTTGATTACTGAAATGGTTAAAGAAAGCAATCAGGATTAACTACTTCATTAATCATATAGAAAGATCCACAAATTATTGTCAGAGTATCCTCACGGTATTCAAAATCCGAAAGAGATTGGAATTCTTTGGTAGGGAATTCACATACCGATTGAAGTTCTTCAACAGTACAAGAATTTGGATTATCAAAATGATTGAAATAAATCTCATCATTTTTATCAAACAATAAATTCATCATTTTTTTGTAATCTTTATTCCTTAAACAACCAAAGACAAAACGACGGTTTTTATTTGGAAAATAAAAATCTAAACTTTCTCTTAACGCCAAAATTCCGTTTGGATTGTGAGCTCCATCTATTATAAGATTTTTATTTTCTATAAACTGAAATCTTGCAGGATGTTTTACTTTAGATAGTGCAGATTGGATTACACACTCGGAAATTTCAGGGAAAACGAGTCTTACTGCAGCAAGCGCAAGCGAAAGATTTTCCTGCTGGTAAAGCCCCTTTAATGAAAGATTTGAAGTATCTTCAAACGGAGCTGTCATAAGTAACAATGAATCATTTTTGTCAGCCGCATCTCTAATAGCTTCATACCCTTCAGATGTCACAACAGGACAATCTTTTTTAATTATTCCTGCTTTTTCAAATGCGATTTTATCCTTTGTATCGCCAAGACGCTCTGTGTGATCAAGATCAATATGAGTAATAATTGCGCAAAGGTTGCTTTTAATAACGTTTGTAGCATCAAACCTTCCGCCTAACCCCGTTTCTAAAACAACGACATCAACATTATTGTCGGCAAAATACTTGAACGCAGCCGCTGTCAATATTTCAAATTCTGTTAAATGAATTTTATTTTCATCAGCCAACCTACAAATATCAAAAACGAGGTTTGCAAAATCCTCATCAGAAATATCAATTCCGTTTATTTTTATACGTTCGGTATACTTAAAAATATGCGGACTTGTATAAAGCCCAGTTTTTTTGCCGGCTTCTTTTAGAACACTATCAAGAATCGCACAAACACTTCCCTTGCCGTTAGTTCCTGCGACATGAATACATTTAAGCTTATCCTGAGGATTACCCAAAATTTCAAGAATTGCAGAAATTCTATCCAATCCAAGTTCTATATAAAACTTTCCGCTTGAAGTCAAAATACTTTTAGCCTTATCATAAGAGTTCATTTTATCACCCTTTTGGCACACAATTTCTATCAATTTATTGCATATTTCATCAACGGCATCATATTTTGCAAGAGAAAGCGCTCTATTTTGAAGTTCAGAAAGTTTTTGAGACGAATTTATCAAAGATAAAATATTTTCTAACAAAGTATCTGCGTTCAATTCGTCGTCTTCTAAATAAAGCGAAGCACCTTTTTCCTGCATATACTTAGCATTTTTGCGCTGATGGTCAGCAGCCGCATGCGGATAAGGTACAAGAATTGAAGCAATACCAGAAGCACA
This sequence comes from Candidatus Gastranaerophilales bacterium, assembly GCA_944326525.1. Classification (GTDB taxonomy): domain Bacteria; phylum Cyanobacteriota; class Vampirovibrionia; order Gastranaerophilales; family Gastranaerophilaceae; genus Scatenecus. The sequence continues at coordinate 321,224 of CALVEG010000001.1, read as the reverse complement.
AAGTTCAGAAATACTTAAAGATCCGGCTCTTGATACCGCAATATCCGAAGCCTTTAATATCCTTACCATATCATCAAAATATGGTTTCACTATCAAATTCTTGTCACTTTCGTACTCAGGATAAATTTTTATCAACTGCTCAATTACACGCTCAAAATTCTTTTTACCTGTCTGAAAAATTATCTGCATATCAAATTCTTTTGAAAGCTTTTGAATTATTTCTACTGCAGCATCATTAATTGCTCTTGCCCCTTGAGAACCGCCCATTATACAGATTGTTGTTTTATCTGAAATTCCAAGACTTTTTCGAGCCTCGTCTTTTGTTAAAGTTTTAAAACTTTTTCTGATCGGATTTCCATTTATAAGACAATTGTTATTAGCAATTTCATTTTTTGCACAATCAAACGCTAAAGAAACCGCTGCCGCACCTGAGGCTAATTTTCTTGTTACAAGCCCCGGTTTTGCGTCACAATCATGCATCATATAAGGAATCTTTAAAATTTTAGCAGCGATTAAAGCTGGAGCCGAAACATACCCACCTGTTCCGAAAATCGCATCCGGCTTATATTTTAATATATAGAAACAACTTTTCATTATTGCAAAAGAAAGTTCTACACACCACTTAATAAGCCCAAAACCTTTTTTCCTCGGCATTCCATGAACATTTACAGGCAAAAACTTATACCCTTTGTCCTTCACAATATCAAACTCAAGATTCTTTGGGTTACCGACATAAAAAACTTTTTCACTTTTTTCAATTAAAGCATCAGCAATCGCAACCGCTGGATAAATATGCCCGCCGGTTCCGCCTCCGGTAACAAAAAATGTGTAATTATCTTCTTTCTCTTGCTCTTTCTTCATCTTGATTCCTTATTTTTTTTATTCTTTTTTTAGATATATTCAATAAAATTCCAACCATCCAAAGTGAAACAATTAATGATGATCCGCCGTAACTTATAAACGGAAGCGGCACACCTGTTGTCGGCAAGAAAGAACTTGCAACACTTATATTTAAAAAGGCTTGGAAACCTATTGCAAAAGTAATTCCAACAGCCAAAAGTCTTCCGTATAAATCTGGGCAGCGAGATGCAATAATGAATCCTCTGTGTACCAAAGTCCAGAATAAGCCAATTACAAGCACACAGCCAATAAACCCTAACTCTTCCGCCAAAATTGCAAAAATAAAGTCCGTATGACATTCCGGCAAATACGCAAGTTTCTGGATTGATCCACCATAACCGACACCATTAAATCCGCCTGAAGCAAAAGCAATTAAAGACTGGATTATGTTATAACCTGCACCTTGAGGATCTGTTTCCGGGTGTCGCCAAATTCTTAATCTCTGAAGCTGATAAGGTTTAATAATTGTTGTTAATGCAAGAATTATCGTTGTAACTCCGGCAGCCAAACAGCTGAAAAAGAGTTTCAAAGAACCGCCCCCGCATAAAAACATCACAACACAAACAGATAAAAGTAAAATTACCATACTTAAATTAGGCTGCATAAAAATAAACGCCATCATTATAAGTATCGGAATAAAATATTTAAACCACTTTGTTTCATCAAACAAATTCGGGTTATCCTTGAAAGCTGATGCCATAAGCAAAACTACTGCCGGTTTTGCAAACTCCGACGGCTGAAGCTGGAATCCCAAAAGGTTAATCCACCTTTTTGCACCGTTTACCGTAACCCCTAAAGGCGTAAAATCCACAAGCATCAATGCGATGATTATACCTGCCGCAAGCAGAGTATTCCACTGTGCCAACTTCTTGTAGTCATAATTAGTAAAAAACTTAAGCCCTATAAACCCGACAATAAAACATATTATCTGTTTAATCAAAAATTGAGCAGGATTAACTCCCTCATCAAGACACTTCGGCGCTGATGCCGAAAAAATCATCATAAAACCTATCATTACAAGGAAAGTCACAACAATTAAAAGAGTTTTATCTGGTGAAGATATTATAACTCTTTGAATTGAAGACCTGTTATTATTAGGTCTTTCTGCATTGTAATTACCTCTATCATAATCTCGATAAGACATAATCTTTAAAGACCCTTCCTCTTTCCTCATATCCGCTGAACATATCAAAACTTGCGCACGCAGGTGAAAGCAAAACAACATCCGGTTTTAATTCGACAGCCTTATCAACTGCACTTTGAAGCGAAGATTCTCTGATAATATTTTCAAATCCGTCGGATTTCAAATTTTCTTCAAACCTATCAGCGGCTTCTCCTATCAAAATTATTGTTTTAATGTGTTTTTTGCAAGCTTCATCAAACTCTTTTAAATCCGTATTTTTATCTCTTCCGCCAGCAATTAAAACAACATCTTCATTATTAAAAGATCTTATTGCAACAAGAGAAGCCTCCGGATTTGTAGCTTTTGAATCATTATAAAATTCAATCCCATCTTTTTGCGCAAACTTTTCCAGCCTATGTTCCGGCACCTTAAACGACATAATCGCATCTTTTATATTTTCATTGGAAACACCTTCCAATTTTGCAGCAATAACGGCACACATTACATTTTGATAGTTATGTTCACCAATAAGCGGGCAATCTTTAAGATCAATTATATGCTCTTCTTTGCCGTCACGCTTAAAATAAATTGCATCATTTTTTTCATAACAGCAATTGTCACCAAGCTCTCCTGCAAAAATAAATACTGTTCCGTCACATTCTTTTGAAAATTCCAAAAGCTTCGGATCCTTTGCATTTAAAACAGAAAATGCAGGCTCCTGAGGCGTTTTAAAGATTTTTGCTTTAGCTTTAAAGTAATTTTCAAGAGAACCATGCCAGCTTATGTGATCAGGTGTAAAATTAGTCCAAATAGAAATTTGCGGCTGAAAAGCGTTGCTGTATTCAAGCTGGAAAGAACTTACTTCACATACAAAAATTTCGACATCACCATCCAGAAGATCACAAGGCGGAACCCCATAGTTTCCGCAAGGATAAGCCTTAAATTCCTTACTCAAAATGTATGCAGCCAAAGCCGTTGTTGTAGTTTTACCGTTAGTTCCTGTAATTGCAATAAAAGGTTTTTGTGTCTGAGTATATGCAAGCTCAATTTCTGATATTACTGAAATCTTCTCCTCTTTCAGACGTTTCATAATTTCAGACTCTGGCGGAATTCCGGGACTTGTCACTGCTATATAAGAATCCTTTATAAATTCATCAGAATGACCGCCCATCTCGACGTTAATTCCCAAAAGCTCTAATTCCGCAATAGTTTTATTATCCTCATCCTTTCTTTCACGGCTTTCTGTAATATAAACATCAGCCCCGTGTTTATTCAGATATTTAGCCGCAGAAATTCCACTTTTTGACAGCCCTAAAACTAAAACTTTTCTTTCATGCCAGCCTGTTTTCATAATTAAATAATTCCTTTCAGAGTCAAATAAAACAACGTCAAAGCAAACGCACCCAACAAAGCAGAGATAAGAGCAAAAGTCACAACAATTCTTTTTTCACTCCATCCGCAAAGCTCAAAATGATGGTGAATCGGAGCCATTTTAAAGATTCTCTTTCCTGTTGTTTTAAAACTCATAACCTGTAAAATAACTGAAAGCGCTTCTACAACAAAAATTCCACCAATAAAAATCAAAAGAAATTCAAACTTACCGATTACAGCAAGTGTTCCGAGCAAACCGCCGATAGCAAGAGAACCAGTATCCCCCATAAAAACTTCAGCTTTTGGTTTGTTATATTTCAAAAATCCGAATAATGCTCCTGCAATTGATGCTGCAATAATAGCAGCCCCCGGATGTCCGTTTAATAAAAGAATTACAGCACACGCAGCAAATGCAAAAACACCTGTCGAAGCAGCAAGCCCATCCAAACCGTCAGTTAAATTGTAAGCATTTGATGCCCCTGTTATTACAAAAACAGAAAATACAGGATATAACCATTTTAAATCTAAGGCAAAACTGCCTATTGTAAAATAAGTACCTTCGTTATTTGTCATCATAACAAATGCCGTAGGCAATAGTGCAATAGCAATCTGTCTTAATAATTTCCCTTTTGCACTTAAACCGTCATTATGCTTACCTTTAAGTTTGAGATAATCGTCCTGAAATCCTGCAAACGCATAAAAAATAAATGTTATAAGAATTATAAAAACTTCTTCTGAAAACCTTTGAGCAAGCATCAGAGCAATAACTGAAGCAATAATTGCCGCGATTATTATAAACACACCGCCTGTCGTCGGAGTACCTTCTTTTTTCTGATGTGCTTCCGGCGCAACGTCTTTCACATACTGCCCTATCATTTTCTTTTTCAAAAAAGAAATATACGGAACACCAAATAACAGGCACAATATCATTCCAAGCAAAAATGCCACTGCTACCATTATCATGATTTCTTATTCTCCCTTAAATATCCAATTATTTCTTCAAACTTCATTGCTCTTGACGCTTTCAAGAATATTGTACTTCCATCCTTAATATTCTCAAGGACGTAACGCGCCACATCAAGATTGTTTGCAAAATTTCTTACAAAAACTCCTTGCTGTTCAAGACTTTCACCAATTTTTTCGGCTAAATCACCAACTGTTAAAATTTTAACATCTTTTAACACAAGATTTTTTGAAATTTCATCTGCCAAAAACTTTCCGACTTCACTGTGCAAGTCTTCTTCTTGTCCGCCAAGCTCTCCCATATTTCCAAGAATTACGACAGGATTTTTGTACAATGATAAGAACGTCGAAACTGATGCCTTCATCGACTCAGGGTTTGCATTGTAACTGTCATTTATTACACTGAATCCACCGATTAATTCCGACTCCCATCTTTTTTCAATCGGGTGGTATGCCAAAAGTCCTGACTTAATTTCTTCATAAGACATTCCCATTTTTAAAGCAACTTCTATTGCCGAAAGAGAATTTTCTATATTATAAGCCCCTTCAACATTAAGCTCGTATTCTTGACCTTTATATAAATATTTTGAATAACCTTGTCTTTGCTGAAGTATTTCGACATCATTAATTGAAAACCAAACCTTTTCCCCTTTGTAATTTTCGGTAAACTTATGCAAGCGGGGGTTATTATTTGCAATCAATGCTCCATTTATATTTAAATGATTTACGATTTCAGACTTAGCTTTTGCAATATTATCAAGGCTTCCAAGCCTGCCCAAATGAGCAGATCCTGCGTTTGTAATAATCGCAAAATCAGGCTCTGCAAACTTTGAAAGCAGCTCAATTTCGCCTAACCCTCTCATGCCCATTTCTACAATAAGAGCCTGAGTATTCTCATTAATTCCTAATATTGTCTGACACAACCCTATTTCATTATTATGGTTTGATAAAGTTTTTTGCGTATTAAATTTTTCACTTAAAACCGCATAAACCATTTCTTTAGTTGTAGTTTTGCCTGAACTTCCTGTAATAGCAACGGTTTTGGGAGAATATTTGCGCCTTACAAACCTTGCCAATTCCAGATAGGCTGTCAAAGTGTTTTCCACCTTAAAAACAAATTCGGCACCTTCAAAAATCTCACTGCCAGTCGTAAAATACCCGACAGCGCCCTTTTCCAAAGCCTGAGGAATAAATTTTTCACCGTCAAAAGTTTCGCCCTTTAACGGTAAATATATCTGTCCCTCTTTTATTGTTCTTGTGTCAGTCGAAATCTCAAATAAAAGATTTTCGTCCCAATTTTTTAGCACTTCCGCAGAACAAGCGGAAATAATTTCTTTCTCATTAAACTTCATACATATAATTTTACTTCAAACAAAAAAGATGAGTAAAAAGTTAATAAATATTAATACTGCTTGACAATAGGCTTTTAGTATCTGATAATAACTATACGTGTATTATAGGTAAATCGTTGACAAAACCCCGACTAGCCGTATGCAGTAAGGGTTACGAAACCTCAATTAGAAAGGACAAACAAATGTACGCAATTGTAGAAACAGGCGGAAAACAGTACCAAGTAGAAGAAGGTCGTTATGTAGATATCGAACTTCTTAATCAGGAAGCTGATTCAAAAGTTGTTTTTGACAACATCGTTATGATAGTAAACGGTAAAAAATCAAAAGTAGGTCAGCCTTATGTAGCAGGCGCTTCAGTAGAAGGAACTGTTGTTAAGGAAGACAAAGCTAAGAAAATTATCGTTTTCAAACAAAGACCTAAAAAAGGTTACAGAAAAAAACAGGGACACAGACAAGGCTTCACAAGAGTAATGATTAACAAAATCAGAACTTCAGCTCAGAAAAAAGCAGCAGAAACAACTGAAGAAGCTTAATTCCCCGAAAAACGACGCCAAAACGGCACAAAGTGATACAACAATCGTACTTAAAATAGTACGAACTAATAGGAGATATAATTATGGCACATAAAAAAGGTATGGGATCTACCCGTAACGGACGTGACTCAGAAGCGAAGCGACTCGGCGTTAAGAAATTCGGCGGCGAAGTTGTTAAAGCCGGCAATATTCTTGTTCGTCAACGCGGAACAAAAATCCACCCTGGCAACAATGTAGGCATCGGTTCAGATGATACTTTATTTGCATTGATCGACGGTCAGGTAAAATTCGAAGCGCACAGACGTGACAGAAAACAAGTTAGCGTTTACGCTGTGTAGAATCAACAAAATATGAAAATATTTAAAAGAACCTCCATTTTTCAAGTGGAGGTTCTTTTTTACTTGTAAGCTTCTTGAATACATTAAACAATTATTTTTGGACATCAAATAACGCACACACAATATAAAAACTTAAGCCTAGCAAAATCCCCCCCCCAAAAAAAAATATTCCTCTAAAATATGTTAAACAATGTTAACGAATTCCGCAAAATTTTTAAAGTTTTACCAAAAGCCTGTCGATAACAAAAGTGTTAAAAGACAATTGGAGAATTAAACATATGCTCAAAAAGATAGTAAAACCTGCGTGTAATGTTAGCGGCAGTGTTGAATACATATTAAGAGGAGCGAGAAAACGCCGTTCTATGGCGGTGGCTAATGCCAGAAACATCAATATGGAATCCGGCATAAGGCCAAAACTTGCTGTTATTAAGTAAGTGTGTTTGCAGCAAGATTTAAAGAAGTTGAGAGCTTAAAAAGACTGAGAAAATCAAATCTCAGTCTTTTTATATTTACAAAAATTATTTTTCAATTCCCCAAGGTTTTATCAAAAATTTGACTGCCATGCCTGCAATATGTTCCTGCATAGCATATTCAACATCTTTAAGTTCCAGAGTTTTAGTAATCAATTTTTCAACTTCAACCTCACCAGAGGCAATATAATCAAGTGCCTTCTTAAAATACTCCGGCGTATGATGAAAAACACTCATCAATCTAATATCACCATAATGCATTTTGGTAGTATCAAAAGTAACGGTAGAACCGGATTTGCAGCCGCCAAAAAAGTGTACTGTTCCTCCCGGGCGAACTAGTGTAAAAATTTTCTCCCAAATTTCAGGCAATCCGACACACTCAACCGCAACATCAAGCCCTTTACTTTCTTCTGTAAAACTCATAAATATCTTCTCAGGATTTGGATATCTATTCAAATCAACAACCTCATCAGCATAAGCAAATTCTTCTGCCAACTTCAATTTTACAGGATTTCGGCCTGCAGCGATAACCTTTGCACCTTTAAGCTTTGCAAGACGCGCAAACATAAGCCCAATTGGGCCTATTCCAATAATTCCGACGGTATCACCCTCTTTAATTCCTGTTCTTTCAACCCCATGAACAACATTTGCCAAAGGTTCACAAAACGCAGCTCTGTCAAAACTTAAATTCTCAGGTAAAATGTAAGTATTTTTTTCAACAATCCTTGCCGGAACTGTTATAAATTGAGCATAAGCACCATTTAACAAATCGAGATTTTCACACAAATTATATTCTTTATGCCTGCAATAAAAACAATTACCGCAAGGAGCTGAATTTGCACAAACCACCCTATCACCGGGCTTAAATTTTGTAACTCCAAAACCTACTTTTTCAACTATTCCTGAAAATTCATGTCCAAATCCTGAAGGAATATTTTTTATTAAAACAGGATGACCTCTCCTATATGTTTTGACATCCGTTCCGCAAGTAAGAGCCGACATTATTTTTACAACAATCTCACCTTCTTCCGGCGGTTTAACCATAACATCTTCATATTTTATATTCTGCGGACCGTAATATTGTATTGACTTCATCTTGTTTCCTCGTCATCTAGGGCGTTTATGCCTTTTTACTATGAAATTTTTATATAAGCTTTCAAAATTTTATTTGCAATTGTGTCACCAAAAGCCTCGTCTATTTTATCAAATTCATAAACAGTTGACAAATTTTTAACTTTCACTTGACCGCTTTTTAAAAGTTCAAGAGATTCTTTCAAATCCGACGGAGCCGGAGAATAACTTCCAAGAACCGTCAATTCTCTATAATAAATTTCATTATTTGCATAACCGAAATTTTTAGGAGTACTTGCAAAAACAAGGATTTTTCCGCCGTTTCTGACCATTTTAAGTGCAAATTCTATCGCCTTATCAGCTCCTGAAGTCATAAACACTGCATCAACGCCGTAATTTTCAGTTTTTTCAAATATATACTTCTTTGTATCTTCAAAATTCGAAGAATTTATGGACTTAATTCCAAAACTTTTTAGCAAATCGACTCTTTCATCTATAAGATCACATCCGATAACATTCATACCATGAGCCTTCAAAGCCTGAGCCATCAAAATACCGATAGAACCCAATCCAACAACAAGAACAGTTGAATTTTTCTTTAAATCAGCTCTATGAACAGCTCTTACACAACATCCAAGAGGTTCGTAAAAAGAACCTTCAATTTCGCTTAAATTTTCGGGCAGAAGATGCGCAACATTTTTCAAATGTTCTTCTGACAAATACACAAATTCACTGAAACCGCCCGGAATAATGTTCGTTTTTTTGAAATGCTCGCACATAGAAACGTTTCCCGACCTGCAAAAAACACACTTCCCGCAAGGTATATGATGAGAAGTTACAATAGTATCACCGCATTTGAAATCAGTTTCAGAATTAATCTCAACAATTCTTGCTACAATTTCATGTCCTAAAACAGTTCCATTAGGCGAAATTTTTTCTCTGAATTTAACGATATCAGAACCGCAAAGCCCACAGCCTAAAACTTTTACAATTGCGCCCTTTTTCTGATCCAGCGTTAAATTCTGCTCATTTTTTACCGTAATTTTATTGCCATTTATAACAGCTGCTCGCATTTTAAATCATCTCCCTCAATACAAAAATTTTAACACAAACTTGCGAAACATTAAAATAAAATATATAATTATAATATGACACGTATCCGAAAGTTAAATTGTTTTGACTATCCGAAGTTAAAAAAAATGATCTCTTATTTAGGTTCAGCTGAGGGTGAGTTTTTCTACAAAGCCTTTTTTAATGAACCATTCGGGATTATAAGCTCAATTTTGCCTTTAAAATATAAATTTTTAAAAGAATCTTACATACTTCTTGACGGTAAAGAAATACTTGGGCTTATAACGATTGAACCAACAATTGGGAACCCTTACAAAATAAACATTACCCGACTTGTATTCCAAAACAATTTTTACGATTCAGGCAAACAGCTTATTGACTTTGTAACGTCGAAGTATTCTGCAAAAGGTGCAACTTCATTTATTGTTTCGGTTGACGAATGCCACGATGAGCTTTTAAAATTATTTACAGAAGGCTGCGGATTCAGACAATGCGCAAGCGAAACTCTCTGGAAAATAGAAGATTTCAACAAAAACCCAGATGTACCATTTGGCTTTAGGCATTTTTGCAACGGGGATGCCAGAACTGTTTGCAAACTCTACAATTCGGAAATTGAAACAATTTACAAACCATCTTTGGAGAGGATTAAACAGGAATTTGAAGATCCGATATTTGGAGGGTATTCACAATTTTATAAAAACCGTTACGTAATTGAAGATCATTGTAAAAAAAGAATTATAGGATATATCTCTATTACAACAAGTGACAATCTTAATTTTATTATTGATTTTATTACAAACGACGGTTACGAAATTTCTTATGATGATGTTCTTAATTATGCAATTTCTGAAATTAGCCGCCGAAGAACAGTTTTTTATCCGTTTGTAAAGCAGAAAAATTACACAAAAACAGCAGAAAAACTTGGTGAATACTTAAAAAACAAAAATTACCAACCAATACAAAACCAGATAATGCTTGTCAAAAACTTTTACAAGCCTGTAAAAACAGCAGAAAATGCGCTTCAAGTATTTTTATTTGGAGAAAATAGCAAAATCGTAACAAATTAAAAGCTTTATTCTATTAAACATAATAAATACAAAGTCCGCAGCTCTTTATTAAAAAGATTATTTTGTTTCATTTTCTCTTTGTGCTAAAATTGTCTGATAAATAAGAAAGAAAGAAGTGTGTTAAATGAGCGAATTAAAAATTTATCTGGACAAAGATATTAATCAAGATTTGATTAAAACAAAAAAAATAGCAATTATCGGATTTGGTTCACAAGGCTACGGACAGTCAATGAATCTTAGAGATTCAGGGTGTGATGTAGTCTTAGGTCTAAGAGAAGACGGCAAAAGTGCAGAAAAAGCGAAAAAATACGGATTTAAAGTTATGAACATTGAAGATGCCGTTAAAGAAGCAGACGTTGTACAAATTTTAATTCCTGATGAAATTCAGGCAGAAGTTTTTGAGCGTCAAATTAAGCCTAATATGCACAAAGGTCAATATCTAATGTTTTCGCACGGCTTCAACATTCACTTCAAAAAAATAGTAGCACCTGAAGATGTAAACGTAATTATGGTAGCCCCCAAAGGCCCGGGACACACGGTAAGAAGCGAATATGAATTAGGCAAAGGCGTTCCGTCATTAATTGCAATTTACCAAGACGGCTCAGGAGACTCCAAAGAAGTTGCGCTATCTTATGCATCTGCAATAGGCGCAGGGCGTGCAGGAATTATTGAAACAACATTCAGAGAAGAAACCGAAACAGATCTTTTTGGAGAACAGGCCGTAATTTGCGGAGGGATAAGCGCTCTTATTAAAGCAGGTTATGAAACTCTTGTTGAAGCTGGTTATTCACCTTATATGGCTTATTTTGAAACGTTGCACGAAATGAAACTAATTGTAGATTTAATTTATGAAGGCGGATTGGGTGATATGAGATATTCAATTTCGAATACTGCCGAATACGGAGATATGACAAGAGGCCCGAGAGTAATCGGCAAAGACTCAAAAGATGCTATGCGGAAAATTTTAACAGATATTCAAAGCGGCAAATTTGCTGATGAATTTATGGACGAAATGAAAAACGGATGCAATATTTTTAATGAACTTAGACGTGTAAACAGAGAACATTCCATTGAAAAAACAGGTGAAGAAATCCGCTCATCATTTGTCTGGGGCAAAGACAAAAAAATTATAGACAGAACAAGAAATTAATAAAAAATTTAATATTCAAATTTTCGATATATAAATCTTTAGGGTGCGTCAAAACGACACACCCTACTATATAATTTTTCCCCAAAAAGCTACTAAAAAATATTTTTGCGACGATAGCGGAGTAAAGGGTGATTAGTTTTAAATTATTTTTTAAAAAATAGTTGGGTGCATCATTTGACACACCATTCATTTAAGATTTGAGAGTTATAAAATTTAATATCAAGTATTAATATTAATTCTTTATGATAGAATTAGGTATAAAAGTATTTTAAAAAGGATTTTTTATGTTCAGTAGAGATATAATTTATGAAGTAGTAATTTTTTCAGTAGGTGACACAAAAGCAGGAACAAAAATGGGCAAACTTCAGTTGAAGAGTACAGAAGACGGCTCATTGTTAAATTGCATATTATGGGAAGAAGCTTTAAACAGAATGGACAGCAAGCTTTTCAGATGCGGAAATCAATTAAGAATAGTTTCCGGCTCGTTTAATGAAAAATTTAACAACTGTCTTGTCACAGCACTTGAACTTGTAAAAGAAGCCAAAATGGGTCTTGACGAAAATGAGCGGGACGAATATTACAAAAAATTGACGGCATATTTTGAAAAAATTGAAAATCCAGAGATTAGAAATTTCATAATCGAATATTTTGAGGAACATAAAGATAAAATAAAAATTGCACCAGCAGCAAAACTTATGCACCACAATTATATGGGCGGACTTATGGTTCACACTTTGGAATGTTTAGAGTTTGCCGAAATCAATATGAATGCAATGGCATATAAACCAAATAAAGACAACATTCTTGCAGCTTGCATACTTCACGATATAGGCAAAATTTTTGAATACACAATTGATCTTGAAACAGGGCTTATAGATTATGACGAGAACTTTCGCAAAGAATGGTTGACTCACTCACAATACGGATTTTCAATCTGTATGACAAAGGGATTTAAAGAAATTGCCAAAATGATTGCAGCGCACCACGGAAGAGCAGAATGGGGCGCAATTATAGATTTGGATGAAAAAGATCTTGAGCCGGAACTTTATCTTATTCATTTAATAGACAATATGTCAGCCAAGTTCGGTAAAATAAACACATCTATGCTTGAGTCAAAATAAAAATAAGGAGTTATAAATTTGTCAAAATTAAAAGAAAAACATAACTTGAAAGGTACACTGATATGTGTTGAAGGGATTGACGGAAGCGGTAAATCAACCCAGCTTGCACTTCTTCGCGACTGGTTAAAATCAATTGGCCAAGACGTCATCTTTACCGAGTGGAATTCTTCGGAATTAATCAGTAAAACAACTAAATTAGCAAAGAAAAAAAATATGCTATCTCCAAGAACCTTTTCACTTCTTCACGCAGTAGACTTTGCTGACAGACTTAAACAAGTTATAGACCCAGCATTGAAAGCCGGATTTATTGTTCTTGCCGACAGATATGCTTATACTGCATTTGCAAGAGATGTTGCAAGAGGTGTCGATGCTCAGTGGGTAAGAAAAGTTTACGACTTTGCTATAAGACCGGATTTAGCAGTATATTTTGACATAAATCCACAAACTTCAATGGAAAGAATTTGCTCAAATAGAGCACCGAAATTTTATGAAGCAGGAATGGATCTTAAACTTAGCAATGACCCGTATGAAAGCTATATGATTTTTCAGGGCCGAGTAATCAAAGAATACCAAAAAATGGTCGATGAATTCGGACTTGTGAAAATAGATGCAACAGAATCAATTCATAAAAAACAAACCAAAATCAGAGAACTTTTAAGAGAGGTTTTAAAAGCAAAAGGAGTTGAAATTTAATGGAAAAATTCAAGAAAAAACATAACTACGACGGGCTTTTAATCGTAATAGAAGGAACGGACGGAAGCGGAAAATCAACTCAGCTTGAACTTTTAAAACGCTCTATAGAAGATCAATCTTACGGGGTTATGGTGTCCGAGTGGAAAACATCAAGATTAATCGCAAAAGTTATTGATGATGCAAAAGACAGAAATTTATTGAATGCAACAACATACAGTCTTCTTTATGCAGCAGACTTTGCAGACAGACTTGAAAACACAATTATTCCTGCACTAAAATCAGGATTTATAGTACTTTTAGACAGGTACTATTATACAGCACTAGCTCGCGACGTTGTTAGAGGTCAGGATATTGAATGGGTTAAAAATTTATACGAATATGCGCCAGAACCTGATTTAATTTTCTATCTTGATATGCCTGTCGATGTTCTTCTAAAACGTATAATAGGTACAACAGGGCTGGATTTTTACGAAAGCGGCAGAGATGTAGGTTTTTCAACAGACTTTTACAAAAGTTTTGAAATTTATCAAAAAAAATGTCTTGAAGAATATAACAATATGAAAAACACTTACAATTTTATAAGCATAGACGGAACAAAGCCTATAGCAGAAATTCACGAAATTATGCAGTCTGAAGTGCAGAAAATCCTTGATTCCGGAGTTATGTACTAAATTAGAACTACTTTACAAATAGTTTTTCAAGCCTTTGTAAACTAATAAACATAAAAATTTACGTACCGAAACATTTTGCGCCAAGAAGCAGAATTTATGGTACATTAAGAATAGTTAAAAACAAATTATAGTGTAGAAAAAGGAGATTAGTTAATGTCTGAATACCTGAGCAAAGAAGAGATAAAACAATGGAGAAGCTCATTAGAAAAGATTACATTAGAAGAATTTGCAGCAAGGTTGGGAAAAAAGATTGAAGAAGCAAAACCTACAAATGATTTAGTAGATATAGTATTAAAAGGCAAACCAGTTGTATCAACAGCAGATGACTGGATGCCATCAAAAGCAGAAAGATTAAGTACAATTGCGGACAGAGCATTTGAAAGAGAACGAGAAATAGCTCCGTCACCGTTTTCGATTTCTAACATAAAGCTTGATGCTGATGTAAAAGAAGAAGTTGAAAAGGCAGCAAAAGCTCATACATCTAAAAAAGCTGCCGCAACAAAAATAACGAAAACAGTTAAACCGGAAAAGAAAACAAAAACTGCTAAAACAACAAAAGCTGCAAAACAAGCAAAAACAGAAAAAGCAGCTAAAGCATTAAAAACATCTTCTAAAACTACCTCGGCAAAAACTGATAGTCTAAGAGAAGAAGTAAGAATTGTATTTAAGAAAGCCTTAACAGATAGAGAACAAAAAGTTTTCGATTATTTTCTTGAAAACAGTAATAAAATAGTTTACGCAAAAGATTTAGCATCTCTTTTAGAATTGCCAAGAGATTATGTTTACAAATACATCAAAAATCTTCGTGCAAAAATTGAAGGAGATAAACTTAACAATGCCGATAAAGGTGGATTTGTTTTACATGTGTAAATAACTCCTATATAATTCTAAAAAGAGCAGGATTAAAAAATCCTGCTCATTTATTATTCAAACAAAAATAATTTTAAAGATTATCCCTTGAAATTAACCGAAGGAATTTATTCATCTGCTTTAGCTATTTCATTAACATTAGCAGCAATAGCAGCAGCAGCAGCCAAACAAATTGCGCCGATTACAAAAACATATTCCCAGTGGTGATTGATATTTCCATTCACAACAAAAGAACATTTAGAAATAATCCAAGCAACAAACGTACAAACAAACACTTGCGGTCCGGCAATAAATATATTAAATATTCCCATAACAGAGCCTTCAGTTCCTTTTTTAATAAACTGAGAAAGCATTGCAAACGGCAGAGCACAAATGCTTGCCCAGCCAATACCTGCAAGCCCCATTAAAGCAGCAACAGCTACAGGCGACTTAACAAAAGCCAAACCTAAATATGCCAATATCATTGAAATTAAAGATATTATATGAACTTTTTTGTTTCCGAATTTTGCTGAAAAAATACCGATAGGAATTGCAACAAGAAAGCAAATAAGGTTAAATATTGCAAAACATACCGATGAAAAATTAGTTCCGGCTGTAACTGCCTGCGCAAAGAAAGCTTTAGCAGCCTCATCAGCAGCAGAAAGATCAGGAACTTGATAAATTGTATGAACGACAAACTGAGTGAAATTAATCATCAAACACATTGTCCCGATCCAAGTAAAAAACTGCATAAGACAAATCTTTGACACCTCAGGTGAAAGAGCAAAAAAGTTTTTTAAAGAATCAACAAAAGAAATTTCCTGTTTTTCAGCCGTATGAGCAAGTTCCACTTCTTTTCTAATAGAATGCTCTTTAATAGTAATACAAGTCCAAAGCATAGCTAAAGTAAATGCCAAAGCTGCCATAATAAACTGTGCAGGAATAGACATTTGATAATCAAAAACGAATTTTAAAAACGGAGCCGTACCTGCCGCAACAACCGAACCTAACCCTATCGCAAGAGAAATAAAAGAGTTTGCGATAGAATGCTGTTCTTGCGGGACAACATCTGGAATCAAAGCCCTATATGGCCCCTGCGCAATATTAATACAAGCATCAATAACCCATATCATAATTGCTGCAATTAACAATGCTGTAAGCTCCGGCAAATGCGCACCGGTAATTTTAGCAAAGAAATCAGCTACCTTTGCGGAATTCGGGAAAATCCACAATGCTATAGACGCAATTAAAGCTCCGCCCAAAAGATAAGGTCTTCTTCTTCCGAATGGAGAAATCGTCTTATCAGAAATTGCACCTATCAAAGGCTGAACAACCATTCCGGTAAAAGGTCCGGCAAGCCAAATTAATCCATATAAAAACGGAGAAGCACCCAACCCTTCAGTTACAGGCCCTGACAAAATTATTCTCATCTGCCAAGCAAACTGTAGACCGAAAAAGCCTAGCGCAAAGTTCAAAAATTGAACTGCAGTAAATTTCTTAAGATTATTTTCTTCCATTCATATCTCCCCGAATAAATTCTTTGCTTTATAAAAATACAATGAACATACCCCTTAGTCAATATCAACGGTTACTCAGAAAACAAACCTCTGTGTAAAACAAATATTTTAACAAATATTCTAGTCTAATAAACTAAACTTTTGATATTGCTTCTACTTAGTTTTCTTTATAACTGCGTCAATAAGCCCCTTGAATAAAGGATGCGGTTTTTCAGGACGTGACTTAAACTCAGGGTGGAATTGAGATGCTACAAACCAACTTAAGTTAGGCAATTCGACAACCTCAGCCAGCATACCATCCGGCGACATTCCTGAAAATACAAGTCCTGCATCTTCTAACTGCTTAATATATTCATTATTAACTTCATATCTGTGACGGTGACGTTCGGAAATCTTATCTTTACCGTAAGCCTTATGAGCTCTGCTTCCTTTTTTCAAAATGCAATCATAAGCCCCAAGCCTCATTGTTCCACCATAAGCTTGAACATTCTTCTGCTCCAACATTAAATCTATTACAGGATATTGTGCATTTTCATCAAACTCAGCAGAATTTGCTCCCTTTAATCCGACAACATTTCTTGCATATTCAATTACCGCACACTGCATTCCTAGGCATAATCCCAAAAACGGAACATCATTTTCACGTGCATATTTAATTACATTTAATTTACCTTCAATTCCTCTTATTCCAAATCCACCGGGAACAACAACTGCTTGAATATCTTTCATTAATTCCTTGCATTTTTTCTCATCAACACAGTCTTCGGAATTTATCCATTTTATATCTACAGCTGCATCGTTTGCATAACCTGCATGTTTCAATGATTCTACAACCGAAATATAAGCATCTGAAAGTTTTGTATACTTGCCTGCTATCGCAACTTTAATCGTTTTTTGAGGATTTTTAATTTTATCAACAAGTTCCTCCCAACCTTTTAAATCTGCTTTTCTATCTTCAACTCTTAACATGTCAAGAACAACACGAGCCATATTCTGTTCTTCCAATGCCAATGGAACTTCGTAAATACTTTTCATATCCCTGCATTCAATAACAGCTTCTTTCGGAACTGAACAGAATAACGCCAACTTCTCTTTTTCAGTTTTTGGTATAGGACGAGTTGTTCTGCATACAAGAATTTCAGGCTGAATACCGTAACTTCTTAAAACATTTACACTGTGCTGTGAAGGTTTGGTTTTTAACTCTCCTGACGTTGGAAGATAAGGAAGCAATGTACAATGAATTGAAATTGCATTACCTATCCCTGCCTCTGATTTAAACTGTCTTATCGCCTCTACAAACGGCAAACTTTCAATATCACCTACTGTTCCGCCAATTTCAATAAGCTGAAAATCAGGCTTGAATTGTTTTGAAGCACCGTTTATTCTTGACTTAATTTCATTCGTAATATGCGGAATTACCTGAACTGTTGCCCCAAGATAATCACCGCGTCGTTCCTTTTTAATAACATGCTGGTACACACTACCAGAAGTTACATTATTCAATTTTCCAAGACTTGTATCTGTAAATCTTTCATAATGACCTAAATCTAAATCAGTTTCAGCTCCATCATCAGTTACAAAAACTTCTCCGTGCTGAAAAGGACTCATTGTTCCGGGGTCAACATTTATATAAGGGTCAAACTTCTGATTTATAACCGTAAAACCTCTTGATCTTAAAAGCTTACCCAACGACGCGGCTATAATTCCTTTACCTAAAGAACTTACAACACCGCCTGTGATAAAAATATATTTTGTCATTTTTAACCCCTTTTTAAAACTTTTTCAACATCCCAATTATTCTAAACTATAAATTAATTAATTTTCGGAACTTTAAAGAACCCATTCTCAACTTCCGGGCCATTTGCCATTAAATCTTCTTTACTTATTTCATAAGAAACTTTATCTTCTCTCATCACGTTCACAAAATCTATAACTTGAGTCATGGGTTTAACATTAGATGTATCAACTTCATTCATCTGGTCAACATACTTTAAAACATCCCCTAACTGCTTTGTATAAAGCTCTTTTTCTTCTTCTGTCAACTCTAATCTTGCAAGCTTTGCAACGTGTTCTACATCTTTTATTGTTATCATAATTCTGCTCCCATTTAACTCTTTTCCTATTATTAAATGTTATCATAAATATATTTTTAAAATACACTTTTATTAAATTAAATTAAAATTTTCCATTTAAAAAAAATCATGTTATAATATACAGAGAATTGGAGATTTAGGTGGCACAAGAAAAACAACACGAAGAACTGGATGTACTGCTTATTTCGTTTAAGAATGCTAAAGACGAAAAGAAAAAGAGAATGCTGCATCTTAAAATAGTTGAAGAAGCAATGGATCTTGTAAAAAAGATTGCAAACACTATTGCGCTTCAATCCGGAATTCCAGGAGAAGATTTAATTCAAGTCGGCTCTTTGGGACTTATCAAAGCTATTGAATTTTACAGGCTTGATATGAATACAAAATTCAGAACTTATGCTACTTATTTTATTAAAGGCGAAATTAAGCATTACTTAAGAGATAAAGCATCCTTGATTAAAGCTCCAAGAGAACTTCAAGAATTAATGTTTAAAATAAACAATGCAAAAAAGAAATTAAATGAATCCGGAATTGAAGATCCTACAAACGATCAAATTGCAGATTTCTTATCTTTACCTGTTTCTAAGATTAATGAAGTTACCGAAATTGAAAGATGCAAAAGCACGCTTTCTCTTGATCAATCATTAATGCAGGATGATGAAGATATTTCGCTTTTAGACAAAATTCCGGCAAATGACTATCAGGAGTTTATGAATGCTTATGAAAATAAGATTATGCTTGCAAGCACTATTCAAAAACTTCCGCCTGAACTTCGAGAAATTATTGAATTAAGCTATTATCAGGATTTAAACCAACGAGAGATTTCTGAAAAAATGAATATGTCCCAGATGCAGGTTTCAAGAAGACTTAAAAAAGCGTTAAGCAAAATGTATGAAATGATCAAAAACAGCGGAGATTAATAATTATATGGACATTCTTATATTTATGGTTGTGTTCACTTTTATAATAGGTGCAATTATTGGAAGTTTTTTAAATGTTGTAGCGTTAAGAGGATTAAGCGGAGAATCAATCGTTTTTCCGCCGTCTAAATGTCCGCATTGCGGAAACAGAATTAAACCTTGGCTCAATATTCCGATCTTGTCTTATTTATTATTAAGAGGGAAATGTGCCTATTGTAAAGCTCCCATAAGTATTCAGTATCCGATTGTTGAACTTTTGACAGCACTTACTATGGTTGGAATTTTAATAAAATTCGGGCCTGCGATTAGTTCTTTATTTATGTTCATTTGCTGCTGTGCGCTTATCGTTATGTCGGCAACGGATTTTAAGGAAAAAGTTATTTGTGCAGGACATGCAATTTTTCTTACTCTTGTTGGTATCATTTACAACAGCTATTTAACTTTTATTGTTTTTAAAACTTACGAAAATTTCCAGATGAATTTTGAAAATATATTGGCACTACCGATTACAATTTCCATTCTCGGATTAATTGGGTGTGCTCTTTTAATGGAAATTTTATCACTTTCTGGCAATTTATTTGTCGGCAAAAGAGCTTTTGGTGTTGGTGATACCTTTATCGCTGCGGCTCTTGGTTCTTGCTTTGGATTTAAAAATTTTCTTGTTATTATTATCCTCAGCATTGCTATTCAGGTTGCAATTGTAATACCTAGTTTCTTTAAAAAACTTGCTTTAAAAAAAGATTTTAATACTATTATTTCACTTGTTTTATTCATCATTGCTACTGTAGGGTTTACATTGGCTAACAATTCAGAATTATTTGAAAATTTCGCTTTATGTATCGCAGCTTCTGCAATCCTGCTTTTAATCGGACTTTATACTTGCTGGAGAGTTATTAAAGGGATGAAAGAAGACGGCGATTTAACTGTTTTACCGTTTGGACCGGCAATGGCAATAGCAACATTTATATTTTTATTCGCTATCGTATAAATTGGATTAAAAAAATAAGGAAGATTTACTTATTCAGACAATATTTTGAGAGTTTCTTTCAAAATATCTTCTGCAGTTGCATTGGCATTCAAAATCTGCATAACTTTTGCAAATGCATTTTTAATCTCTTCACGCTCGTAACCCAAAGACATAAGAACCATCTGCGCATCTTCCATATCTTGAGAATTTTGATTTGCCGCAGATTTAACTTCTATCGGAGCAGTTGTATTATAATTTATTAATTTATCTTTCAATTCAAGAATAATTTTTTGTGCAAGCTTTGGTCCAACACCTTTTGCTCTTGTAAGCTCTTTATGATTTCCACCTATTACAAAACCTATTAACTCCGAGGTCTGAAATTCATCCAACAAAGTCAATGCCATCTTGCTTCCTACTCCAGAAACGGATGTTAAAATTGAAAATATATCTCGATCTTCTTTCCTTAAAAAACCGCACAATGACATTTTATCTTCCCTATGAAGCAAAACTATATATAATTTTCCCTCAATTCCCGTCTTCTCAATTTCAGCGCAATCTCTTGCCGTAACTTCAGCCAAGTATCCGATTCCGTTGTTTTCTATCGTCAAAAAACTACCTTTTGAATTACTGCTTTTATATGTAAAAATTCCCTTTATATAATCATACATAAATTACGCATCCTTTAACTCGGCTTTTATTTCTGCAACATCTCTTTCAAGTTTTTTATCAGTCTTTAATTCATCTCGAATTTTTTCGAAAGAATAAAGCATTGTTGTGTGCTTTTTATTAAAAAATTCCGCGATACTTTCAAAACTGTTTTCTGTCATCACCCTTGATAAATAAACAGCTACCTGACGAGAGCCTGATATTTTTTGATTTCTTGAAGATCCCTTAAAATCTTCTACTGATACTGAATAATATTTAGCTGTAGCATTTGCTATATCCTCTATCGAAAGTGACTTTTTATTGGCTTCACAATTTAAAACTTTTTTTGCAAATTCTAATGTTATTGGAATTCCCTCTATATCAGCAAAAGCACTAACTCGATTATACGCACCTTCAAGCTCTCTTACATTTGATACAAAGTTGTTTGCTATATACTCAAAAACCTCAAACGGAATATCTAGTCCGGACTGCTCCGCCAAATTTTTCAATATTGCAACCCTTGTTTCAAAATCAGGAGGCGTTATATCTACCATTAACCCCATCTCAAATCTTGTTCTCAAACGATCCGGAAGTGTCGGAATATCTTTGGGCTGTCTGTCGGAAGTTATTACAATCTGCTTATTGTTGTTGTGCAAACTGTCAAATGTATGGAAAATCTCTTCCATTGTAGCCTTCTTTGATTCCAAAAACTGAATATCATCTATTAATAAAACATCAATGTTTCTGTATTTTTGGCGAAATTTATCCATTCTTGAAACTCTATCGCTGCATTGAATGTTTTTTATAACTTCGTTAAAATAATCTTCAGTTTTTATATAACGAACTTTCAATTTGGGTTTGTTAAATATAATATAATGCCCAATTGCCTGCATAAGGTGAGTTTTCCCTAAGCCCGACGCTCCATATATAAAAAGCGGATTGTATTTTTTAGCCGGATTCTTCGCTACAGCCATCGCCACAGCATAAGCAAATCTGTTGTTTTCTCCAACTACATAATTTTCAAACTTGTACTTTAAATTTAAATTCGAAAAAGACTGCATTTTGGAAAGATTATCCAAAACTTTTTTCTGTTCTTCGTCTTCATCTGCATGAATCGGCTTAATCTTAGAACTTTCTTTCTTCTTCTCTTTGACATATTTTTCAGCAAGCGAAGCATCGTATTGAATATCAAAATCAACTTCATATCCTAAATATTTTTTAAACGCTTCACTTATCTGCTTATAATAATTTTGCCTTACTATTTGAGGTGCTAACTGATGAACGGTTATTAATGAAAAAATGTTATTATCAAATCCTGCCGGCTCTATTGCCTCAACCCAAGAATAAAAAGCATGCGCAGGAATTACATCCCTAAGCTCTGCCTTTACTTCACTCCATATTTTTTTTACTTCCAAAATGTCCATAAAAATATTTTACTACAAAAGACCAAAGTAAAAACCTATAAATTTGTAAATTTTTATTCCTCAGGCTTGTTAGATTTTAACTTGAGTTCAGGCTTTATTTCGTGTTCATTTACAAAAAAACCTTCTCTGTCATAATTACGTTCAAATGTCCAACCGTCCTCGTTGTAATGAACTTCTTTTATTCTAATACCGCCTTTTGTATAATAATATTTTGAAGAAATTCCTTCTTCAGTATAATTGTAATCCCTTATTATATGACCATTTTCATCTTTAATCCAATATCTGTAAAGATTTCCATCTGAATCCCAGTCTATCAAGGCTCTAACTTTGCCATCATCCTGAACAAAAGTCGTTTGAGCAGTTCCTGCAGGACGAGAAAGCGTATCACAACGTTTCAGACCTCTGTCAACAAACATTTTTTCAGCTTTTTTCAGAATTGACTTTCCGTTTTCATCTACTCTTACACGCTTTTGGTAAGTTGTTTCCACTTTATTCTCAAGCCCTAATTCAGGACATTTATTAAAAATTTCAAGAACTTTATCTTTAGCATGTTCAACAAGCTTGAAAGAATAATGCGTAATAGGTTCATCATCTTCTATTATTCTTTGAACCGAAGTTTCTCTTAATCGCCCGTTGTACATTACAATACCAGCAATTGCTGATGCTGCAACACATGCTGCGCCTAGCCAATACTTATAATTATCTTTATTTTTGGGTGGTGGAGGAAGCTCCGGTTCCTTTATAGCCGGAGGTGATTCTGGAACTCCTCTTTTTACTTGTATCGGATTCTCAAGAGGCATGAACATTCCAGGCTGATTCATCATCAGTCTCGGAAATACTATATTGCTCTGTACAGTATTATTTGCCAAAGTTTTTCCTCAATTTTTCTACTATTCTAAAATCCGAACATATTTTTTTTTGCTAGTTTATTAACAATTTGTATAAAATTATCCCACACGAAATACTTAAATTTAAAGATTCCACATTATCTTTCATTTCTATTTTTACATCTTTATCACAAACTTCAATAAGCTTTTCACTCAAACCGTCCGCTTCACTACCAAACATTACAACAAACGGAATTTCCGAATTAAATTTTGAAAGTAGATTTTTTGAACGCGGAAGTGTTGCTATTTTAGTGTGATTTTTAAATTGCGACTTTATAAATTCTATATCTGTTGTTTGAATAATCGGAATTTTCCACAAAGCTCCAACTGCTGATCTTACAACTTTCGGGTTATACAAATCTACACAATCACCAAATAGCACAACTAAATCTGCACCTAATGCACAAGATGTTCTTAAAATTGTTCCTAAATTCCCCGCATCTTTTATATCCTCAAGAAGCACTACTTTTTGAAACTTTCCGACATTATTTAAGTCAAAGGATTTTCTTTTGCAAACCCCAACGGCCTCCGGAATGCTTTCTGTTGTTGAAATTTTCTTTAATACAGCTTCTGAAGCTATTATCAGCTTTTCTTTTACAAATTTATATTCCCCAACTTTACTCTCATTCACAAAAACATATTCTATATCCAATCCGCATAAATAAGCTTCATATATGGGTTTGTAACCTTCAAGAAGAATTTTACACTCAGCATCTCGGTATTTTTTTTGTGAAAGTTTTGCAGTTTCTTTTACCAATGAATTTGAGAGGCTTGTTATTTTTTCCATTATCTAACCTCAAATTTTGCTAACCACTCTTTTTCTGCTTCGGTCAATAGGGTATAATCTATCAACTTTTTTTCATAACACATTTTTGAAAAAGAATTTATCTTACCATCTTGCATATAACATGAATTTTCAAGTCTTACCCCGAAATGCTCCTTGTTATAAAGACCAGGCTCTATTGTAAAGCACATATTATCTTTTATTACGCTTTTGGCAATTTCTCCACACCCTAAATTCGGCGGCGCCTCGTGAACATTTATCCCGATTCCGTGACCTAAACCGTGGTTAAATACAAACCCGTCAATTTTATTCTCTTCAAAGAATGTTCTCACTAAAGAATCTATTTCATACCCTGTAGTTTCTGTTGTTGTTTTATAATTAAATGCATTCAAAAAAGCCTTCAAAACAGTTGTGTAAACTTTTTTCTGCAATTCGGATGGCTTTCCTTTTACAAAAACTCTTGTTATATCTGTCGCTAATCCGCCTTCATAATAAGCCCCGCAATCTATTAAGACAAGACTTCCATCCTTTAATATTTCATTTTTGGAAGATTTTGAATAGTGTGCTAATGCTGAATTTTGATTATGCGCAACGATCGTTTTAAAACTTAACCCCTTTGCACCAAACTCTTTGAAATATTCTTCCAATTTTTTATCAATATCATATTCAGATATATTATCAGTTTTTTCTACATAATCTCTTATTGCAAAAACTGCCTTGTCTGTCCGTTCAAAAGCCGTTTTTAAATGTCCTATTTCAGCATCCGTTTTTACAGTTCGCATTTTTAATACAGGATTTTCCTTAATCTGACGAACTTTCTTCCCCAAAAGCCCTTTATCATAAGCAGTAATTGTCGCTGAATCAACATATACAACATCAGACACTATATATTTATCAAAATGCTTCAACTTTTCACCTGTAAACAATATGTCCTGATTATTTGTAATTAGAGCTTTTGCTAAAATTTTGGATGTATATGGCTTTGAAAAATCTCTTTTGTTATATAAATACGAAACATCTTCAGGATTTGTCAACAAAATTGCTTCATTATATGAAAGTGTTTTTTGAATTTCTTTTATTTTTTCTTCAGATGATCTCCCGCAATATTTTTCGTCTATATCTTCTATTTCTCCAAAATCAGGATCTTCTGTTTCTATACCGTCTGTATCAAGAAGCTTTATTTTAAATTGCTTTTCCATTTCTTCAACGCGCTTCTGTGAATTTTTCTTTGAACAAACTCCAACTACAGATCCTGACGGAATTATCTTTGCCATCTCTAATAGCTGGCTTTGACCTGCCTGAAGCTTAACAACAGTAACTATTGTAGAATCTGTTTCCTGATCCGCTTGAATATGATATCGCCCATCGACAAACAAATAAAGCTTGTCTTGACTTAATAAAACATCACCGGTTGAACCTGAAAACCCACACAATTTATATCTGGCATTTTCTTCCAATCTGTTATATTCGACAAGAAACTCATTTGTCGAATTTACTAACAGAAAATCTACTTTCTCCGCCTTCATAAATTCGCGCGTTTTTTGAATAATATTATTCATTAAAACTTACCTGTAACCTTTATCAAATGCCAGCCAAATTCCGTTTCTACTTCTGTTATTTCATCAACATCTGTATTAAAACAAGCATCTTCAAATTCTTTTACCATCTCTCCTCTGCCAAAATATCCAAGATCTCCCCCTTTTTGGCCTGATGGACATAATGAACATTTTTTAGCTAAATCTTCAAAAGTTTCGCCCTGTGCTAGACGTTCCTTTAATGTATCAATCTGATCTTTTGTTTTTACTAAAATGTGGCTTGCTTTTACTTCTGTTGCCATAATTTTAAACTCCTTATATCTTCTACAATTCTTATCTTAGCAAAAAAATGTCACTGATGCAATTTGCTTTTCATATAAACTTCCAAACAAAAAAGACCTTGCTCATTTGCAAAGTCTCTTTTGTTATTTACTATTAATCTAATGTTAATTACTATTCAATTTCAATAGCGCCAACTGGGCAAGCATCAGCTGCTTCTTTAACGCAATCTTCGTTTGCTGCAACTTCAGCTTCGTTTACTTTTGCTACATCTTCTACTGAAAATACTGCGTCGCAAATTGATTCGCAAGCGCCGCATGCTATACATGAATCATTAACTTTTACGTTCATTTCTTTCTCCTTATATTATTCGACATTGTGAAATAAATCTCACATCCTAATTATATAATCAAAAAAATTACTTTGCAAGAGCTCTAACATAATCAGCTATATAATCAAAACCGACTATTTTACCAAGATTTTTTGGGCTTACAGAATTGCCGTAAATTAATAACGGAACCATTTCTCTTGTATGATCAGTCCCCGGAACCGTCGGATCACAGCCATGATCTGCTGTAACAAACAACACATCTTCTTCCTTCATTTCAGGTAAAATTTTTGCCAAATACTCATCAACTTCCTCTATAGCTTTACCGTAACCCTTTGCATCATTTCGATGGCCGTATAGCATATCCGTATCTACCAGATTTGTGAAAATTAAATCAAATTTAGATTCTTTCTCTTCGTAATCTGAATACGCCATTTTATCAAGTTCCAGTTCTCCTTTTACAGCTTTTAATGTAAGCTCTAACCCTTCTTTATTTGAACCTGTATGAATTGCGTGAGTTATTCCAGATTTTGAAAAAATATCTTCTATTTTCCCAATTCCGATAACCCTTCCTCCTTCTTCTTTTATTTCATCCAATACAGTTCTTGACGGAACCATTGAGTAATCTCTCCTGTCCTTTGAAATTCTTGTAGGTTTTCCGTCTATTATTTTATATGGTCTAGCTATTACTCTTGAAACATTATACCCGCCTTCATCCAAAATTCTACGAGCGGTTAAACACCATTCATAAAGGGTTTCTAATGGTATCAGATCAGTATCAAGCGCAATTTGAAATACGCTGTCCGCACTTGTGTATACTATTGGAAATTTCGTTCTGTGATGTTCGTCGTTTAACTTCTCTATTATTGCAGTTCCGCTTGCGGGGCAATTTGCAAGAACTCCGCCGCAGCCGGTTTCTTCAATAAATTTATTAATAAGTTCTTTCGGGAACCCTTCCGGAAAAGTTGCGAAAGGCTTTTCACTGACGAGTCCCGCAATTTCCCAGTGACCGGTTGTTGTGTCTTTACCTTTTGATTTTTCAATCATCGTTCCGTATTGTGCCGTCGGGTTTTCAACAGGAGAAATTCCTTTAAAATCCTGAATATTACCCAAACCCATACTTTCGAGAACCGGAACATTCAGCCCGCCGTTAAATTCGCAGACATTTTTAAGAGTATTGCACTCCGGAATATCACCGAACGCTTTACAATCCGGCATTGCACCTATTCCCATGCTGTCAATAACCATTATAATTGCTCTTTTCACAACTTCGCTCCTTTTAAAACTTTCCCGCAACCATAATTTAATTTTATCACAAAACACAATTTTCAGTAAGGAGCAAATAACTTTACATTTTGTTACATACCTTGTGACAGTTGCAGATAAAGGATTACAGGGATATTCTTCTGCCGATATATTTTTTACAGGACAATTTTGCAATCAAAAAATTTTTATATATGACATAAGGGAAAAATTTCACAAGGATATTAATGGAGGAAAATTATGGGAAATTTAGCAATTACAGGCAATCAACAGGTATTAGCACAGAATTCAAAAACTGATTACACATCAAAAACGACAGAAAAGAATCATCCGAATTCTGTTATGACACAGAAAAACCCAACAGAGTTTAAGACTGATACTGTATATTTTGAAAAAAAAGATATTATTTCTAAAGAGGAACAGGAGCGTAGCCGTATCGAACGCATCAAAAAAGAATCACACGAAATTATTAATAAAATGTATGAAGCCATTGACGGCATTGGAACAGATAATGAATTATTTGAAGAAGCCTTAAACATGATTGATACTGACAATATTCTGGAAGTTATTCACCTCTGGGATTTAACAGCCGGCACAAAATACGGAGAAACTTTCATTGAATCCTTCTTAGGCGACGCAAGTGCAAAACAAAGACAGAATTATGGCAATCAGCTGATTAAAGATTTGTATGAAAGGGTTACACGTGACAATGCACCGGACGATCCAAATCTTTTTGAATACCAGACAACATCGAAATTTATTGAACTAAATAAAGCAAAATTCTTCCCGAATAAAAAACTTATGGCTCATTATTTTAATTCACTCACAAACGAAAGCGCCAAAATGTGTTTCTATGACATGCTGGATCTATTACAAGCCGAACAGAAAAGACAGGAAGAACTACAGCAGCAGCAATAAGAATAATCAACAATAATAAAAACGGAATGAGTATTTTCATTTCGTTTTTTTATTGTGCGATTTTGACGATTGCATAAGCATTAAAATCAATAGAGCCGAAAATTATTTTTGCCTGCTTGCCGTCATCATCAATCATTCTTACAAAATTAATTTCCGGCTCGCCAAAGTCATCTCGTGTTTCTACAACTTCAATATTTGCAAACAGTTCGCTCGACTGGAAAAGCTGAATATATAATTTCCCGTTCTTTTTTACTCCTTTCACCTGATAGTGCCCGACAGGCAGGATGGCACCGTCTTTCAACTCAAGATTTAAGGGCACAAGCAGAATCGGCAATTCTTCAGACATTTGAGTCAGCACATTGGTTTCATTGCTCTCCTGAAAAGCTTCGCCGTCCCGGAGCAGTTTATCTTTCGGTTTTTTGGGCTTTTTAGTTTTACCTTTTTTACTTTCGAGAGCTTTTTCAAAATCTTCATCAGTTACGGGAGTCTGACCGTAAATATTCTGGTCGCCGAAATTGTCCCACAAATCATCTTCGGCCAGTGCTAAATTCGTAGGCAACAAAAGTGCTATGAAAAATAATAAAAATACTTTCTTCATACATTTATTTTAAGGTTTTCAACCCAAAAGTAAACCTCTTTTTATAGGATTAAACGCTACTCCTTTCTGCAAAACAAAACCGCCCTTTTTTAAGAGCGGTAAAACTGTCACTAAACACGAGATATATATAAACACACGAATGATTACCCGATATAGCCTGATAGCAGTTCTTGAGATAATGCCGACATACGCATTTTTTGTAACGCACGTAATTCCGTCTGTCTGATACATTCTTTGGTTACGCCATAAATATTTCCGATTTCTTCTAACGTCAACTTCGCAGCATTACCTAATCCATATCGCATTTTTACAACATCTTGCTCTCTCTCTTTTAAGGTTGATATTACTATCGCAATATCACTTTTTAAATTTTCATACTCAGCATCCTCACCAACAAGTGCTCTTTTATCTTCTAATATGTCTGCTACGTTTAACTCGTTACCGTCTGCCCTTTCTAATCCGCTTTCTATCGAAATTGTCTTTGTATATGCTGACAAAAAACTTTCTATCTTATCAGGCTCTATATTCATCTTCTTTGCAACATCACTGTTCTTTACCTGACAATTATATTGCTTTTCCATTTCGGATTTTACTTTTGAAAATTTCGACAATGTTTCTTGTATGTATACAGGTATCTTCATGCAGTGCGATTGCTCAGATATCGCCTTGAACATAGACTGCTTTATCCACCAGCTTGCATACGTGGAAAATTTATATCCCAGCTTGTAATTAAATTTCTCAGCTGCAATCATTAAACCCAGATTGCCCTCTTGAATTAAATCAACAAGAGGAAGATGCGAATTGTGTATTATCTTCTTTGCTATTGTTACTACAACTCTTAAATTCGATTGTACTAACTGTTTTTTAGCCTCTACATTACCCTCTTTTGCACTCTTTGCCAATATCTTTTCTTCTGCCAATGATAACACAGGGTAATTTGAAATCTCTTTTAAATAATCGGTTAACTCTCCGCTACTACATAGCAAAACCTCATTCTTGGCAGGATTTGACTTTGCCTTCTTCATTTTGACAGGTACATTTTTACTCATACTCTGCTTAAACTCCTTATTTATTTGATACACGAGAACAGCTTACACTTAATTAATTGTTTATATACTTAGTATATACTATAGTATATACTTTTTCAAGTCTTTTGTTAAGTTTTATGTATTTGTGAAAGATTTTGTATTTGTAGTATAATATCCAAGTAAGAGGAGGATTTCATGAAAAAGAAGATTATAATCACTTTAGCAATTTTATTCGCAGTTATTTTAACTTCAGCTGCAGGATTTGCCGTTGCAACAGGCGCATTTGATAAAAAGGCAAAACCGTCTGATTATAAAGTTGGTATTACTTATGATCAAGCTCTTGAAAGCGATAAACCGATGCTTGCTTTGTTCTATGTTGACTGGTGCGGATATTGCTTGAGATTTATGCCTAAATTTAAAGTTTTGAGTATGATGTACATGGGCAGATACAACTTTGTTATGCTTAATGTTGAAGATCCTGCAAATAAAGAATTGGTTGACGATGTTGCTTTAACCGGATTCCCAACTGTTTACATTATGGATCCGAAATATGATAACAGAATTCTTATTAACAACGCTATTTACCAAAATGTTCCTAAATTCAGAGTCGAACTTGACAGATACCTGAGAATAAGAGGGCTGCTTGATAAGGCTTCTAAAAAATAGTTTATTTTAAGCGGACTAATATTCAAAGTCCGCTTATTTTATAAATTTTAGATAAAAAAAAGACCTTGATTTTTCAAGGCCTATCCGTTTAAATAAGAAGAGAGAGCTTTATATTTATAATAAGTATCTTATTCCCAAAAAATTGCTATTTTTTGTGATTTAATTTAACAAAAATTAACATTTGAAAGAAAATTATGAAAGACATTCAAAACTTAAAGGACGAAAGAAACGTTGATATACAAAAAGTTGGCATCAAGCATCTTGAACTGCCGCTTATAATTCAAAGAAAAAACAACTCCAATCAGGTTGTATGCGCCAGAGCCAAGGTTAATGTTTCATTACCAAGAGATTACAAAGGCACTCACATGTCCAGATTTGTAGAGGTTTTAACCGAGTGGAGAAACAAAAACCTTCTTGGGGTTGATATTAAAGGCTGCTTGGAAGAGATTATACGCAGATTGGAAGCAAAAAGCGGCGAATTAGAGTTTAAATTTACTTATTTTATTGACAAGTTATCACCTGTTACAAAACTGTCGTCCCCTATGAGTTACGAGTGCATTTTTAAAGGAATAATAGAAAATGGCAATTACAAATTCATTTTAGGGGCTGAGGTGCCTGTAACTACTCTTTGTCCTTGTTCTAAAGAGATTTCCGATAACGGGGCGCACAATCAAAGAGCTTTCATCAGGGTTAGAGTTTCTTATGATGAGGATAAGCATATTTGGCTTGAAGACTTGATTGATATGGTTGAAGCTTGTGCAAGCTGCCCTGTTTACCCGCTTTTGAAACGTGAAGATGAAAAATTTGTGACTGAAAAAGCTTATTCTAATCCTAAATTCGTTGAAGATGTTTTAAGAGATGTTGTTGTCAAACTTCGCAATAATGAAATCGTAAAAGAATTTGAAGTTGAATGCGAAGCTTTTGAAAGTATTCACAACCATTCAGCTTGGGCTTATCAGCAGGAAATCAAGTAGTCTTATTTTAAAATCAAAAACGGATAAAATTGCTTATACTATTTTATCCATTTAAAGCTTCTTACGTAGTTATTTCCGTCAATATTACCAAATATTTCGGCTTGAAAAATCCTATAAATATTTTGGTTTTCGATGTTTGGAATTTTATTGATACCATCCATTTCCATAGGATCAAGTTCTGTTTTATTTATCCCAGGAATAGTATTTAACAATGTATTTAAGGACATATTTTTAAGCTTACCAAATACGCTTGTAATATTGTTTGAAAGTGAACCGTAAACTTGCATATCCGCGTTTGCGTTAGATATATTGTAAGTTCCATTTAAATACATATTCAAATCTTTTCCGCTTGAATAAACATTGATACTTTGAGCAATACCGTTTAATATTGTCATATCTCCGCTTATACTTTCAAAATCTCCGGTTTTTAGTGGGGTAATTAGGTCTATTATACTATTTATAGACAAACCGGTTAAACCACCTTGCAAAAGATTTCCGGCTTTCAACAGATATTCCAAAGAACCGAGTTTCGGCATTCTTCCGTTTGCTATGTTGAAAAAGGCCTTACCTTCAAGAGTACTTGTACAAGATTCTGCCGTTTTGGCATTACAACCAAGCTCAACATCTCCAGTAACAGAGCCGTATACTTGATTATGAAGTTCAAATAATGTTTCTGCCATAATTTGAGCATTTGCATCTTTCATGTGCATCAACATATTTGCCTTTCCGGTTGGGAAATCGTACTTTATAGAACCTGTAACTAAACCTTCTGCCAGTTTGAAACTGAAATCCTTAATATCTAAAAGCATTTTTTCATTAAAACTAAAGTTTGTTGAAAAATCTTCTGCATTTATGTTCTTTATTTTTACATTATCCGCATTTATCTGCGCATTTTTGATTATTATTTGTGACAAATCAAAATTATCTGCTGAAGCTGTTGCAGGTTTTGCATGATACAAATCACTCTCGTAATCTCTTATCGCATCTGTTATTTTGTTGATATTCAAATCGTTAAGTCTGACTTTTATATTATCAATACGGTATGGCGGAGTAAGATTATTCTTCATTTCCGATGTTACGTCCACACGATTTGTAAGTACTACGCCTTTTGATTTTATATAAATTTTATCAGGCTTGAAATCTAAGCTTATATCATTTATCTTTGAATCAAAAAACGGAATATCTATACTGTTTATGTCTAATTTCCCGTATATTTTTGGTGCTAACGTAGTTCCGTTAATCAAAAGGTCTGATGTAAAAATACCTTGTTTCATAAACGGTTTTCTGAATATTATATTGAAAACTTTTGCATCTGTAGGATTCTCGGTTTTTACCCGAAAATTTCTAAATCTTAAATTGTTATTTGCAAGAAATTCTACTGTTCCATTTGACTTTAATTGTGTATTTGAGAATTTTTTATTATTTTGAGAAGCAATTACTTTATCATATTTAAAATCATTTACTTGAATACCAGATGGAGAATAAATTCCGTCTAAATAAAGTTCTACCGCATTTGCCGCATCTCCAATCGTCGCGCCCATATAATAAATATTAGAATTTTCATCTATTTTAACATTTGTCTTTGTATGCATTTTTTTAATTGTACCGCTGAGTTTTGAAGTCATATTCAAATCCCCTTTAATTTTTATCGGGTAAACAGCTTTGTTATTAAAAAACTGATCAAAAAACTCCTGCGTCGGCTTTGCGTTAACATACAAATCCACATCAGGATTTGAATAAAAATTAAGAATCTTTCCATCCGCAAAAACAGGCATCTCGCCAACAAACGCATTTATCTTATTCAGAGCAAGCACATTATTTTTTATATGGATATTACCGCTGTTAAATTTCACTTTTAAGTGCTTCGGAACATATACAAACTCTGTATCATCCAATCTTGTAAATAATGAAAGATTATTATGCCGCATTCTTGCAGTTATATCCAAAATCCCTTTCATTCCCCTAAAATCATCAGGATTTATATTTGAAGGGAAAATATCTAATGATTTTAAATTATAAAGATTTGCCAAATTAAAATTGGACATTGAAAAATATCCGTTTATATCTTGCTTTTTGCTCATAACATTTGTTATATCAGCCGTCAAAATATAAGGATTTTTTTTGAAAGTCCCTTGAATAGGAGATAATTTCAAATGTGAATTTTTAAGCGTAAATGATCCGCCATCAGTGATTATTGAACTTTTACTGCCTTTGTTCGGATAAATCTTACCCCTTACATCAAGTCTATTTATGTCTATAACATCTGCAGAACCTTTATAATCTCCAATAAAGCTTGTGCTAATAGTAGACAAGTCCTTTGCAAAAGGAATTTTTTTGTTACTATTATTTGCAAGTCTTGCCGCATCTGCAAGCGTAAATTTATCAGACAAAAAATTTACATCTAAATTATTATCCTTTATACTCCCGGATGTTCTTAAATTGGAGTTACCTGTAATTAATGATAATTTAAAATCCGCATTCAGGTTTTCAAAATTTACGTATCCGTTAACCTTATTGAAATCAGAAGCTACACCGGATATTTTAACAACATTTTCTAAAAACTCAACTTTCCCTTTTGCAAAAATATTCTTATTAAAAACTACATCATTAACATCAGTAACTTGACCTGTCAAATTCAATTGCAAATTTGTTAATCCTTTTGCTTCACTTATAGGTTGCAGCATTAATTGAATATCTTTTAACATTGGAGACGTTTTTATTATTTTCAGAAGATTTGCAGAATTTTGATTTAGCCCGGACACATTAAAATTTAAAACTCCAAGAAGTGTACAGGTTCCATCAACTGAAACAGGCTGCCCGAAAAGCAAAGCCGTATTAGTTTTAAAACGAGTATTCTGATCATCAAAAGTTAATGATCCTTTACCGTTTGTAAGTGTCATATTATGAATATCAAGAAATGACGCTGTTGTATCCTCAAAATTAAAAACACCCCACGCATGAGGATCCTTTACATTTCCAACAACATGCAAATCAATATTACCTTTTCCTCTAATATCCATTATTGGAACAGGACCTAAATCAAATTTTAAAATTTCATGAAGCGGATTTAACACCTTCTGCGCAGTTTTAAGATCTACCCTCTGAGTACTTGTAATTTTTAAATCTGCGGATCTTTCATTGTATAAATTAAATCCGCCCTTAACAAAAACCGTTTGAGAAGGACTTGCAGGAACTGTAGCGTCAAGTGCAGCTTTTGTCCCTTCAAAGTGAAGTTTCACTGTTGCCTTTGGAGTTTCAGCTGAAATTGGAGTTATTAAATAACCTTCAGTTGATAAAATATTTCCATTTACTGATGGCTCTAATACATCACCTTTAACCTCCAAATTCCCCAAAATATCACCATAATAAGGATATTTTTTCAACTTATACAGATCGACTCCCGGAACTAAGTTTTCTTCACCAGGCAAAAGGTTTATTAACTTCTCCATTCTCGACTTATTCAGAGCTATTTTTAAATCAACTTTCGGCTTTTTGGTATCTAATTTTGATACACTACCTGTTATATAACTGTCTATCCCTTTTGAAAGAATTTTTAACTCATTCAATGAAATACCATTTTTTATTATATTCAAAGATGTATTTACTTCAATTTTATCTTTACAATAAATCGAAGAAGCAATATCTTTTTGCATTAAGCCCAAATTATCAACATTTATTGTTCCTTTGATTTCTTTATGTCCTGCTTGATTTTCTATAGTTGCCAAATCCAAGTTAACAATACCTGATAGTTTTTCAAACTTGTTTCCTGACAAGTATTTTACATAAGTCGAAAAATCTGCAAGATTAAGATTTTCAATTTTACCATTTATCCAAACCTTATCTTCTGTAATTTTTTCGATCGGAAGTTTTACATCTATATCCAAATCAATCAAGGCTGATTTGTCCCCGACAAGAAGACCGCTTTTGGTTGTAAATTTCACTCTTTGATCATTCGTAAAATCGTACAACCTAAAATCCTGCCCATTCAAAATTATATTTTTATTAACTATTTCATCTTTGAGGGTAATATTGTATCTCTTTAAATTCAACACTGCTTTATTAAGTGTTATTTTTGATTTTGACATACCCAATATCGGATATTGACCTAATTTCAAACAAGAATTCTTATCAAATACGAGATTTACAGCCAACAAATCTGCGCTAAAATGGCTTACTTCAGCTTTGCTAAACATCAATGGAAGGAGCTTTATTCTGGTATTTACTCCTTCTAAATTTAAAGCTTCCGAACCATCATTATTTAATATCGAAAAATTATCAGCTTTAACCCAAACCGCCGGAAGATATCCCATTTTAACTTTAGGGTTCTTAATCAAAGTTTCAAAGCCGTATTCTTTTTTAATGTAAGATCTCAAAAAATCTACACTATCAGGGCGATTCAAAATTGCAGGAATTCCCCAATAATATCCCCCGTATAATACTGTCGCTGCCAAAAGGCTTATAAAAATTTTCTTATTATTTTTCATTGGTTTCCTGTATTATACGACAAATACCTCTTTTTGTGAAGTACAAACAGCCCTAAACAAACATAAATTAATAGAACAGGAGCCTTTTAAAATTAAAACACTCCTGTTTTTAAATCCGTTATATTTTATTTGTTAATTAATATTTTTCACATAAAACTTCAAAATAAGCTCTTGGATGATGACAATTTGGGCATTTTTCAGGAGCTTTTGTGCCTTTATACAAGTATGCGCATTTTCGACACATCCATTCGGTTTCACTGTCCTTTTTAAACACTAAATCATTTTTTATATTTTCTAACAATTTTTTATACCTGTTTTCGTGATGTTCTTCACAATTTCTAACATTTCTAAACGTATCAGCGATCTCATCAAAACCTTCTGCTTTTGCAATTTCTTCGGCTTCTAAATATAATTTCGACCACTCTTCATGCTCTCCGTTTATGGCACTTTCAAGATTTTCTTCCGTTGTGCCCATCTCAAAAGGATAGCTGCCTGTTACAGTGCCTAAAGTGTTTCCGATATGCTGATAAAAAAGTTTAGCGTGTTCTTTTTCATTTTCGGCAGTCATCAAGAAGATTTCCGCGATCTGCTCGTAACCTTCTTCTTTAGCCTGCTTTGCAAAATATGTATAACGATTTCGTGCTTGCGACTCTCCGGCAAAAGAATTAATTAAATTTTGTTCTGTCTTTGTACCTTTTAATTTTTCTGAATTCATAATAACCTCCCGCTTTTATAATAATTTTCAGGATAATTTTAGACAATTCACAAACAGGATTAGCCGACATGCTGATTTTTAGAATTAAAAATTACACTTTTTCGGGATTATAACGAAAGGTAAAAAAAACATAATAAATTATACAAGGGGTAATTTTATATGAATTTATTTAACTATACAAAAAAACTCTCTGAAAAAATTTCATATTACGACCGCCTGACACGTGAAGCGAAAAAGAATTTTTCTATGTCAAACCCGTTTGCAGTCCCAGTTGTTAAAACCGTAATCTGGGTTGAAAATTGTAATGAAAAAGATGATAACCCTAATAACTAATCAACAACCTTTTATTATTACAATAAAAACAAAAAAGATTATTTAATTCTTTTACCATTATCAAAATTAAACAAATAAATATCTTCTTCTTTCATACTAAGTTCTATTTTTTCACCGATTTCGTAATCAGGCGGAAGTTTTGCACTGCATTTTGAAGTTCCGATGTTGAAATAAACAATTTTTTCACTTCCAAGAAGCTCATACATATCGACTTTTGCCGAGAACTTTACGTCGCCCTCACAAACCATCTTTTCAGGACGAATTCCTAAAATAACTTTTCCTTCAGCCGGAAACCCGTTAATTTTTACCCTATGCCCGTCAAATTCTGCACAACCGTCAACAATATCAGCTGTGATAAAATTCATCTGCGGAGAACCGACAAACCCTGCAACAAAAGTATTTGCAGGATTATTGTAAATTTCTTCAGGAGGTGCTACTTGCTGAATTTTACCTTTATCAAGAACTACAATTCTGTCCCCCATAGTAAGAGCCTCTGTCTGATCATGAGTTACATAAATAAAAGTAGTCTGAAGTTTTTCATGAAGCTTCTTAATTTCTGCTCTCATCTGAACTCTCAGTTTTGCATCTAAATTTGAAAGAGGTTCATCCATCAAAAACACTTTCGGATTTCTTACAATTGCGCGCCCTAATGCAACCCTCTGGCGCTGTCCGCCTGATAACTGTTTTGGTTTTCTATCCAGATATTCCGTCAAATCTAATATTTCTGCAGCTTCCTGCACTTTTTTTTCTATAGTAGCCTTATCAATTTTGCGCATCTTAAGCCCAAATGCAATATTTTCCCTGACCGTCATATGAGGATATAAAGCATAACTTTGAAAAACAAATGCTATATCACGATCCTTTGGAGGAATATCATTGACTTTTTTATCCCCTATATAAATATCTCCGCCGGAAATTTCTTCCAGACCTGCTATCATCCTTAAAATTGTTGACTTCCCGCACCCAGAAGCTCCTACCAATACCATAAACTCTTTATCTTTTATTTCTAAATCAATATCGTCTATTACGACTTTACTGTCGTATTTTTTACAGACACCTTTTAATATTACGCTACTCATCTTCTAATATAATCCCTTTTTCTACAGGCAAAATTATGTTGAATGTAGTTCCTTTCATTATTTCAGTTTCAACCCATATAGTTCCATGAAGTCTGTCTACCAAAGTTCTTACGGTACTCAAAACTATGGAACGAATAAAATTCTTCTTATTTATTTTTTCCAGTTGTGAATATGGCTCAAATAAGCCTTCTAAATCAGTTTCTTTGAATCCGGTTCCTGTATCTTTTATTGATATTTGCAAGTATGCTCTGTTGTCTTCTTGATTAATAACTTTAACCCCGCGTTTTATAACATTTTCCATATCAGGATTAAACAAAGAAACCGTAATTGCACCTATTTCTGTCATTTTTAAAGAGACATCCAAAATATTTTTTATCGCGGTCTTCAACACACTATCATCAGTTGTCACAGTCTTGGACGCCAATTCATCATATTCCAAATTTATTGATACTTTCTTGCCGGAGATAATACTATCAAATGATCTTATAACTTCCTGAACAGCGTTAACCGCGTCAAATGTTTTCAAGTCAAATTTAACAAGATTTGACTCAGCTTTGGAAAATTCAAAAAACTTGTCCATAAAATACAAAAGTTCTGAAGCATTTTTTCCAATAATTTTAACATATTTATCTTGTTTTTCGGAAATTTCGCCACCCAAACCGTCACTTAAAGCATTAGAAAATCCTATAATAGACTGAAGCGGAGATTTAAAATCATTTGCAAGCCTTGTTAACATCAAATTTTTATCTTTATTCAACTTGCCTGTTTTTTCAGCATTAGCAAGTACTTTTGTCATAGCTGTTACATCTCTGATCGTTACTAAAAACTGATCCTCATATTGAGAAGAATTCAATTCTATAAAAAATTCATTATTCTCCCCTACCGAAGCTCCGGCAATTACCGGAACGTGCTTAGAGGCAGATTGACTTGCCAACTCAAAACCCTTATTTACAAAATCATCAAAATAATAATCCGCTTCTTCTGTAGTATCTATCTCAAAAAGAAACTCAGCTTCACGGTTTGCCCAAACAATACGCCCATTACTATCCAGTAATAATACAGCATCCGGCAGATGCTTTAACATTTCTTTAAAATTAAATCCACTGAATAGATTAGTAAAATTCATATTGCCTTAGATCCTATTTTATTATATAATAAATGATAACATAAAAATTTTTGCTTTAATTTTTGAAAATATTAATTTTTGTAATTTTTTTTATAAAAAATAGCAAAAAAAATCTTTTTTGAGTTTTAAAGCAAAAAAGCGCGAGTGAAATTTACAGAAATAGTAATGAAGATATTTAAGTGTAAAATGCTGTAAAATCGCCCTGTGTTTTATAAGGCAAGCAAATTAGCGTATGTAGTAAACTCCAGTAAGTAAAGGATGTGAACTATGAGAGAAATCAACAACAATTCCAACAGTCTGAATTTTTCAGGTATTCAAAAGTTTGATCCGCAAAAAGAAAATCAACCTGCTTCTGCTGAAGTCCAGCCTGAAGCAACTACTCAAAAAGAATTGCAGGATCTTTCTCAAATGCCTTCTGCTATCACAGGTCGTTCTCTTGTTTTTACAGGTAATGCCATTGATAAAGATCTTCAATTTTTAATGAAAAACCCTGAGTTCTGTGAAAAAGCAAACAACTTCTTTGATATCGCTGAAAATCAATACGGATATGAAGAAGCTGCAAAGCTTATGGATGGGTTTGTAAATGAGTTTAAAGATTAGTCCATAAACTATTTCTTTAACATTAAACACAGTGCTTCTATAGCAAGTTTATAACTATCTGCACCAAATCCTGAAATCTGCCCTTTGCAAACTCCGGCTATTAAAGATTTTTGTCTAAAATCTTCTCTTGAATGAATATTTGTCATATGCACTTCTACTGTCGGAATATTTACCGCCGAAATAGCATCTCTTATCGCTACACTTGTATGAGTGTAGGCTGCGGCATTTAGAACTATTCCTGAAACATCTTTATGTGCTTGTTGAATTTTTTCAACAATTTCGCCTTCGTGATTACTTTGAAAAGTCTCTATATCAATTCCGAGTTCAAAAGAGTAAGCATAAATCTCTTTTTCCAAATCCTTTAAAGTCATGGATCCATACTTTTCCGGCTCCCTAATTCCCAACATATTCATATTCGGACCGTTTATTACTAAAATTTTCATGCCTGCTCCTCCTGCAATAATATTATTATAAAATCAACAGATTGTAAATTTTTATTAATTTTTATTTGAACAATGCAACAAAAAAAACATGCTTATTTTATCATGCATGTACAACTATCCCCAAATCTCCTCCCAAGATTATTGTTCAAAGTCGCACTAGAAAGTGTGGCTTTTTTTTATAATATTTTTTAATTTAAATTATATACTTTTTAAATAATCTTTCAATATTAAAAAATATTAAGCACAAATTTCAACAAGCCCTAACCGACGGTACAAGACTATTTTAGCTAATTTTTAGAATTACATATAAAAAAATGAAAGGCAATTTTAGTTATAATTTTTTTTTATTAAAAAATATGATAATTTCAAAAACATGAGTGAAGTAATTAACGAGAGAAAGGAGACTTATTTATGGTTGATGGAATTGATCCTAAGTTAATTAATGGTGGTGCTATCCCAAAACCAAACTTACAAAACACATCCGATAAAACTCAAACGACTATCTGGGACAAAGCTGCAAATGCTGCCGGACAAAATATCGCAAATGGGGCTTCTGCAGGAACTACAGCAGTTGCTAAAACTGGTTCAGTATCAGGTGATGTTGAAATGGGAGTTCAAGGATTTACAGTAGAACATACATCGACAAATTACGAAAACGGTGTTGCCTCTGGAACAACAACATATCAGCATGGAGAACAAAAAACAAATGAAGAGGATCCTGTATCTCAATTTAAAAAACTGGACAAAGATGAGGATTTAAAAGTTTCGGCACAAGAATACACTGATAATATTGTTGAAGAATATGTTAAAAATAATCATCAGCTTCCAAGCCAATACGATAATATAGCTGAATTTATCAATGACAAATACCAAGAATTTTTAAACTATGCAGGAGAAGATGCATCTATGAACATTGATGAATTCAGAAATATGCTTATTGGACGCTTAACAAGTACCAACGCATCTAAACCGGAGCAAAATACACCTCCTCGTAACCCTGACGAAACAGACAGTTCAATACCACCGACTACACCACACAAGGCTAACAAACCAGAAAATGAACCTTAGCCCAAAGGATAAATGGGTAAATGGCTAAATTAAAAACTTGAAAGAATAATTTTTAGAAATTACAAAACAAAGTTTTTGCAATTACAGTTTTGACAAGGCCGGACAAAATACTTGTTGTCCGGTCTTATTTTAAAAACAGATTAAAACAGGTTGTTTTAAATATTTCACTTGACTTTATGTAAAAAATAGCTAAAATATAATTACAGACCACACTTTCAGGGGAAGGTTACAGTTATATTTTTAAGGATTTATTTATGCGTTTAATTGAGAAATTAAAAGAATTTGAACAGCAATATATGTTTATCCGTTGGGCGACAGGCGGTGAATACGGCAAGCTTGTTTATGCCGGAGATGATTTCATTGAATTTGACGTTATTAACGTTGATACAATGGACTATTCAGAAACTGTTTTTATTAACAGCCCTCTAATTTTGGAAGTTGCAATCGGCGGCTCTGACATCGCAAGAATTGTTGCAGAAATGTCTTCAAAGATTACCCTTGAATAATTTATAGAAAACTCAGAAGTTTTATTTTTCAATTTTATTTATGCAATTTTTGCGCATAAACCTAAATTTTTGAGTTTTGGTTAAATATTAAAACTTTTTCTTGCACCCTCTTGATGATAGAAACCACCGCCGCAAATTGTTTCAATAACTTTCAGTGCAAACTCTCTTGGGGCATCAACCTGGTTAAGATAAAATTCGCGATTTGGAAGGTGTTTAATTTTCATAATTGAATTTTGGTTACTTTCTGCCGGCACAAACAACGATGCAACTTCATTATCAAGAAGTCTGACCATTTCGTCATCATGCTCTGAAGCACCTTTCATAATTTCATAATAATTGCCTTTTATCGCCATAATTCTTCCGCAAAAAACATGTTGTCCACTTTCGCGATAAAGTGCCTGAGGCTGGAAATTGCAACGTGTTGTAAAACTAATCTTATGCCAAAGAATATTCATAATAATAACTGATTTTTGCGGATCAAGATCTATATAAATATTTTGAGTAGTTACATTTCTTGAGGCAAAAGCTTCTTTAAGAGTATCCACAACATCCTGAAGATCACCAGCCATGCCTGCAAATATTTCAGCCGTATTCATCGTCGCATGCTGATAGTCAAGAAACTGCTTGTACATATGAGTTGAAACAAGCCCGATACGTTCTTGAATTAGAGCAGACTTTCTTGATGATGTTTCCGAATTATCAAAGCTTTCGTA
Organism: Candidatus Gastranaerophilales bacterium; assembly: GCA_944326525.1. Lineage (GTDB taxonomy): Bacteria > Cyanobacteriota > Vampirovibrionia > Gastranaerophilales > Gastranaerophilaceae > Scatenecus. The sequence continues at coordinate 278,591 of CALVEG010000001.1, read as the reverse complement.
ATTATTAAGCAATTTTCTAAGCCCCCTGATTGTTTCAGTTTATAACATATTTTAATATTAAACATGTATTTATGTAAAGATTATATTTTTTTTCTTTACAAATTTGAATACATACAAATATCTATTTATTTTGGTTAAAATCTGAACTTTTAGCGCAATTTTTGAGCAATTACCAAAATAGGAGTATAAGTCAACGTAACTTTTTCAAAAGTTTTTACATATTTATCGCAAAAATCTTTAACATCTGCAAACTCCCATTTTTTATCTCCAAGAGAATTTACACCCGTATTTTTAAGATGATAAAGAAGCTCAAGCGGAGTTTTAAACTTTAAAGTTTTTGAAAAAGTCTCCAGTTTAAGTATTTTATAATTCTTCTCCAAAATTTCTCTCAATTCATCCGCCGTCTTATAAGCAAGAGAAATACCTGTAATTTTAACCAACTCTGGAAAATTTTCAGGTGAAAAGGTTGTAAAAGCTAAAATTCCATCCTTATTTAAAATATTTCGATAACGATCTAAAACTTCATCAAGGTTACTAAACCACTGGAACATAGCATTTGAAATTATCAAATCAAACTTTTGTGTAGTATTAATTCTTACCGCATTTCCGCAAATAAAATTATAATTTTCAAAAATTTTATCAAGGTATTTTTTTGACTTTTCGCTCAAATCGTTTGCGGTAAAACTTTCAAAAGATAGCTTTTTCTTAATTTCACGAGTTAAAAGTCCCGTGCCGCATCCCGCTTCAAGAATTTTTCCGTAATTTTTTCTTACAAGAGAAGTTTCTTCTGCAAGAATTTCGGCAAGAAACTTTTGAACAACAGCATTGTCGTCATATTTATCCATTGCTTTTTCAAAATGTGATTTTACTGACTTTGGATTTACCTGCATAATTGCCTCTTTTGGGGTTGTAATAAAATTCTATTTTTTACAAAATTCCAAGATTTCCGCCCAGCTTTCAAAATTATAAAACGGAAAGTGTCCGCTTTCAAGTATTTTAAAAGGTGCTGAATTCTGCCAAAAATTTATCTGATTTTTAGTCGGAATAATTTTGTCATTATTGCCTATTAATGCAAAATCATAGAATTTTTCATACTCGAATTGTTCTTCTCTAATCCTGTTGTATAAAGCTTTAAGCTCATTTTCTCGGTTTTCAATTGATCGTTGAACCGGATTTTTTAAATATCTATCAAATTCTTCTTGCTTGTCAAAAATATTCTGATAAAATTTCCCCTCAAGCCCTGTTTTAGCGTGCCTTAACGTGAGCAAAAAAGGCTTTTGCGGAATACCTGAAGTATCGCTAACTGGATAAGCCGTACCGTTTATTGCAATTTTTTTGTCAAAATTTCTAAACAAATCCCTTAAAAGATACCCAACAAAAACTCCCATTGACCAAGTTACAAGATTTTTTTCAGAATAATCTTCAAATGACAAATCTAAATCTGATATGGAATTGTAATCATAAATAAACAAAACATCCGAATTTTTGCAATCCAAAAACTCAAACGGGTAAAAATCAAAACTCCACCCTGCTAAGAACACTATAAGCTTATTGTTGTTTTGTCTGTTAATCCAGTGATAGAGCATAATTTATCCAAATCCCTTTCTTCAATATCAGTCGTCAGCGAAAGTCTAATACGCGAAGTACCTTCAGGTACGGTTGGAGGGCGAATCGGAAGCGTAAAATAACCTGCGTCAAAAAGCCTTTTGCACATTTGTTCAGTTTCAAAATTACCACCGATAATTACAGGAATAATATGACTTTCACTTCCTAATTTTGCTCCTAATTCAAGCATTTTCTGACGTTTTGCCAAAGTTATAGGAAGCTTATTCTCAATAATCCACTTTGAAAAAGCAATCGTAACTGGCGGAAGCGCTGTAGAAAAAATAAAAGAACGAGCTTTATTAATCAAATAATCAATAATAATCTTATTCCCAACAGCAAAAGCCCCCATAGAGCCAATAGCTTTTCCAAAAGTTCCGACAATCAAATCAATTTCACTGGTAATTTTCAAATCTTCAGAAACTCCAAGCCCTTTTTCACCCAAAACTCCAAAAGCATGAGCTTCATCAACAATCATTATGCAATTATATTTCTTCTTCAATTCGACTATTTTTTGCAAATCAGCAATATCACCGTCCATAGAAAAAACACTTTCCGTTACAATAATTGCATTGTTAAAATTTTTCCGCTCTCTTATCAATAACCGTTCTAAACTTTCCATATCATTATGCTGATACCTGAAAAATTTTGCCTGCGAAAGCCTCATCCCGTCAATAATACTTGCATGGTTAAGCTTGTCGGAAAAAATCACATCACCTTTTGTGACAATTGAAGAAGAAATTCCGACATTAGCGTGATACCCGCTGTTAAAAAGCAATGCCCCTTCTTTTTTAAACATTTTACAAAGCAAATCTTCCAACTCTTTATAAATAGGCAAAGTTCCAGTCAAAAGCCTTGCTGAAGCACTTCCAAAAGAATAAGAACTTCCCGCAGAATCTAAAAACTCTTTTGTAATTTCTTCATTATCAGCAAATCCAAGATAATTATTAGACGACAAATTTATTAATTTTTGTCCATCCCAATTTATATACTTGCCTTCTTTAAACCCGTAATCCTTTATCGAACGAAAATGAGTTTCTTTTTTTAAATTCTCTAATTCTTTTTTATAAACCTCAAACATATTACAATTTTATTCCGAAATAATATTAACTTTTGTAACAAAAATTACAAAACCTGAAATTAACTCTATTTTATATACTTTTTATATATAACAAGTAAAAGAAGAGGAGCGAGCCATGGGCGGCATATCAGATGGTCCAAAACTAGATCTACAAAAACTGCAAGGCACACAGACTCAACAAAAGTCTGTAAAAGCCGGCTCAATCAAAAGTGGTCAAAAAGACTCACGTTTGAGCATGACCGGAAGTGTCTTTGGCGCAAAATCTAGCGGAGCAACAACCGGAACCCAAGGAAACTACTCAGCCTCTGACGGAAAAAGAATAGAAGCCGATTCCAAACAACAAAGCGCAAATGCAACAAGTGATATGAATACTTTCATGCAAAACGCAGCAAGCTATCAAACAATGTCGCTAAGCGATATGAAAGATTCAGAAAAAATCGGCAAAGATCTTAATAAAGAAACTAAAACTTTAACAAAAGCACAACAGAATTATACAAAATTTACCCAAAAAGAAGTAAAAGCCCAACAGCAAAATGCACAAATGATTGCTGATAACAGTGCACAAATGGCAAATTTACAAAGCCAGTTACAATCCGCAGTTGAAATGCAAAGTGCAAGTGGCTCAACAGGCTTTATGGGTGATGGCACAAGCAACATTAATGGACTTACGGCAGAACTTGATTCCCTAGGTGCAAACGTATCAAGCCTGCAACAAAACAACCAAACATCCACACAAAATTCAACTAAACAATTTAAAACGATGTCAAAAGCATCAAAAAATACGACAAAACTTGCAACAAAATACCATAAAGTTACAACAAGTGCCCTAAAAATGAACACAGCTAATATGCAAGCGACACAAACAGGAATGACAAAAGCACAAAAAATAACTACTGCTGGTGGTATTTTGAACACCGTAGGCTCTGGTCTTACAGCAACAGGTTCAGCTTTAATGTCAAACCAATTTACTATGGCCGCAGGCATAGCTCTAACCGCATCAGGAGCAGCAGTAACAGTAGCTGGCGGTACAATGACCTCTATAGGTACAAAAGGTCAAGATTCAGGTGCAGCAGCTGCAGCATCATTAACTCAAGCTGGTGCAGCTCTTAGCGGAGCTTTAGGAAAAACAGCAAATGCAAATAAAGCTGCAACTACAGCAAATAAAGCTGCAACAGAACAAAATAAAAATATACAAAAGACTAATGATAAAACTAAAACAGACGTAGAACAACTTAATCAAAATATTGAGGCTGGAAAAGCCACTGCAAGCGCTGCACAAAGCAACAGCTCCGCAGGTACAGAAGATAAATCTGCGACAGGCGGACTTACCGGAGATTCAAAACAGAGTGTTGCAGGAGGAAATACAGGCATGTCTAATCCGATTGGAGGAAACGCTTCCGGAGTACAAACAACAGCCTCTAGAAGCTTTGCAAGTTCAACAAGCTCTGCAATGTCTGGATATAAAGATAATATGGGCAGCTTTGGCAAAATGAGTTCTCAGAATAACAATGTCCAAAATTCACCAACAGGCTCAACATTCGCAACCGGAGGTGAACAAAATCCTAATATAAAGAAGAAAGAAGAAGTTTAATAAATATTTCCTTGTCCCCTTGATTTTTATAAATCGGGGGACTTTTTTATGTCCGCTCTTATATAAAATCAAATTTTAAACATTTTTAATTTCATTTAAAAAGCCACAATGTAAACATTTGTAACAATAACTCAAAACACTGAAATTCGGCGGTAAATATATACTTTTTATATATAAGAAGTAAAAAAGAGAGCAGCGAGGAGCGAGCCATGGGTGGCATATCTAACAATTTAGATTTGCAGCGGTTGAACGCTACACAACAGACCGGCACAAGGTCTGTTAAACCTAATGCGTTCAAAAGCAAAGATCCTCGAATGAGCATGAATGGTAGTATTTTTGCAGGTCAAGTAGGTAACGCAACAAAAGGTCAAGCAACACAGTCTACCCAAAATCAATACAGCGACATAGACCAATCAGATGCTAAAAAAATTGAAAATTCATCAAAACAAGAGTCCGCAAGCAATGTTGGCAGCATGAAATCATTTATGCAGACAGCAGCAACATATCAGACAGAAGCAGGTCAGGATATGAAAGAATCTGCCAAAATTGAAAAAGACTTAAAAAAAGAGACCAAAAATCTCACAAAAGCTCAGAAAAACTATGAAAAATTTACTCAAAAGGAAGTAAAATCTCAACAAAAAAATGCCCAATTAATAGATCAAAATAATAATCAAATGACAGAACTTCAAGGACGGTTGCAAAATGCAATAAGCATGCAAAGTGCAAGCGGAGCAACCGGTTTTATGGGAGATGGCACAAGCGAAATCAACGGAATGCAAGCTGAACTTGAATCTCTGGGAGCATCTGCTACAAGCTTGCAACAGTCCAACACTCAATCGAAAACAACCTCTAAAAAAGAATATAAAACAATGACCAAGTCATCTAAAAACATGACAAAACTATCTACGAAATATCATAAAGTTACAACAAGTGCCTTAGCAAGAACAAATAAAGCAATGCAGACAACACAAGCCGGTACATCAAAAGCACAAAAAATTACGATGGCTGGCGGCATAATGACAACAGTTGGAGCTGCAGTTACTGCAGTTGGTTCAGCATTACTAGCAAGCGGATATGGTTCTGCCGCCGGAATAGCAATAACAGCATCAGGTGCTGCAATAAGCGTTGCAGGTGGCACAATGACCACAATCGGAACAAAAGGACAGGATTCAGGAGCGGCAGCCGCAGCCTCTTTAACTCAAGCAGGTGCCGCAATCGGAGGCGCTCTTGGTAATGCTAATGCAGGCAAGAAATTAGCCAAAACAACTGATACTCAAACAACAAAAGCTAATAATAATTTGACTAAAACGCAAACTCAAAATACTGGAAAAGCCGCAGAAACAAAAGCCAACATTGAGGCAACAACTGAAATAGCAACTAACGCACAAAATTCACAAACAAGCAGAACTAATAACAACTCAGACTCTGGTAAAGGACTAAGCACAGACAATAACAGTAGTATTGCAGGTGGAACGAGACAAAATACAGACAATACCGGAATGTCTAACCCTATAAGCACACCTACAAATAGCTTCGCAAGTTCTACCAAAGCAGCAATGTCGAACTATAAAGAGAATATGGGTACTTTTGGTAAAAATGATTCACAAAGCAACAATTCTATTCATAATACAACCACAGGCTCGACTTTTGCAGCCGAAAATAAAAAAGTTAAAGAAAAAGATGAAGCAGCTGCTGCATAAATTTGCAAACATAAACTTTAAAAATTCCTGCCACAATAAAGTGACAGGAATTTTATTTTAAACATATATTAAAACTATTTTCTAATAATAAGTAAATTTATAATTATCATTTATTAACCTTGATGTACAAGTTAAACCGGTACTCTTGACATTACAACTATATGAATCGTCAACCCCGCTCGGAACAATAGCATCTTCTCTTAAAACAAATGCAAAAATATCTTTACCAATTGTATTTGGAGGATTATCTCCGTTTATATCCGCCAAAAACACAACCGTTGGACGATCTACATTCACACCAAAATCTCTAATCACCACTTCCGGAGGATAAACATTTATAATAACATTCATCCCATCAACTAGAGTAAACATATAATTATAAAATTCTGTTTCCTTTAGGTAAGGATACCCGCTTAAAAACCAACTGGGATAACGCCAACAACCAGGATCATTTGAACAAACCCTTAAAGTTTTAAAATAAGGCTTGTAATACATAAAAGCCAATTCTGAAGCATTAAATGAATACCCCTCCAAATCCCAGTTTACGGAGGAATCTCTCTCACTTATTACATACATTGTCACTTGAGAAAGAACATTATATATCTTTTGAATTGCAACCGCACTTTTCTTTTCTTCAACATGCCGCTGCAACCCTGTATATGTCAAAGAAGCTACAATACCGATTATAGTCATAGTAAGCAAAAATTCCGGCAGCGTAAACGCTATAAACCAAAAACTTTCCTTATTTTTAAAAAAGGATTTTCCAACCATAAGCTTTATATCTTCTCTTATATCATATACAAAGTATATTATGCCCATTTGGGCAATTTTTAAAACATTTGAATTAAAGCTTGCTCTTACAATAAAAAAGCCTCTTTATAAGAGGCTTTTTTATTGTTATTTTTATATTTTTTTCTTTAACGTCGGAAATGCTATTACATCTCTTATTGAAGGAGAATTTGTAAGCAACATTACAATTCTGTCGATTCCGATACCTAAACCACCTGCTGGAGGCATACCATGTTCAAGAGCGCAGATAAAGTCTTCATCAATTTCCATTGCTTCTTCATCTCCATTAGCTTTTGCTCTTGCTTGTGCTTCAAACCTCATTCTCTGATCAATTGGATCGGTGAGTTCAGAAAATGCATTTGCAATTTCCCATCCGTTAACTCTGGTTTCAAAGCGTTCTGTTAATCTTTCATTATCTCTGTGAACCTTTGCAAGCGGTGATATATCACGAGGATAATCAATAATGTGAACAGGCTGAATTAAATGCGGTTCAACTTTCTCTTCAAAAATCAAATCAAGCACCTGACCCCAGTTTTCGCATTCAGAAGCATCAATTCCGATTGATTTTGCTTTTGCCTTTGCGTCTTCCGTCGTAAAGCAATTGTTAAAATCAATATCTGTATATTCCTTAATTGCACCTATCATAGTTTTTCTATCCCACGGAGGAGTTAAATCTATTTCATTTTCACCGTATTGAATCTTCATAGTGCCAAGAAGCTCCTGAGCCACACTTGATATAAGATTTTCTGTCAAAATCATCATATCATTGTAATCTACATAAGCCTGATAAAGCTCCATCATTGTGAATTCAGGGTTGTGACGAATATCAATACCTTCGTTTCTGAAGCTTCTGTTAATTTCGAATATTTTCTCAGAAAGTCCGCCAACCATAAGTCTTTTCAGATAAAGTTCCGGTGCAATTCTTAAATACATATCCATATCTAACGTATTATGATGTGTAATAAATGGTCTTGCATTTGCACCGCCGGCTTGCGGGTGAAGCATTGGGGTTTCAACTTCTAAAAAGCCTTGTTTGGTTAAATGTTCACGAATTTTTTGAATAATTTTACTTCTTAATGTAAATGTTCTTCTAACATCTTCATTCATAATCATATCAACATAACGTTGACGATATCTGGTTTCAACGTCAGTCAACCCATGGAATTTTTCAGGAAGTGGCAAAAGTGCTTTTGATAACATTTTTAAAGATGTAGCTTTTATTGATAATTCGCCTCTTGGAGTTCTTCTGATTGTTCCTTTAAACCCGACGATATCACCTATATCAATAAGTTTCAAAACTTTCATCTGATCTTCCGAAAGATTTTCTTTATGTGAAAAAATTTGAATCTTTCCGGTTGCATCTGTCAAATCTATAAACATTCCTGAATTTCTAATCGCCATAACTCTTCCGGCAACAGAATAAACATCTTCTGTTTCAACGCCTGCTTCAAGGTCTTTGTATTTTTCCTGCAAATCTGCAGCATTTATATCTTTATCAAAAGAATAAGGATAAGGATTTACACCTTTATCAGCCAAATCCGCCAACTTTTGTATACGAGTCTGTCTGATTTGTTCTATAGCCGAATTCGGCTCATTTGCAACTTGTTGTGTCATATTTTTGTCCCTTTATTTTTATAACGCTATAACTAAATTTTATCACAAACAAAAAGGGGTACAAAATTTTTACAAAATTAGAAAAGACCCTAATTTATAAAAAACAAAAAAGGCAAGTATAATTAACACCTGCCTTTTAATGTAAAATTATGTCATTAACAACTAATCAGCCTGAGGAGTACCATAATCAATCATACGTTTAAATTCATCAGGTCTAGAAGTTTTAGAAAGAGCATCCTCTAAAGTTATGCTACCTGCTTTATAATGTTTAGCAAGTGCCATTTCAAGAGTCTGCATTCCTAATCCGACGTTCATCTGAATAGTTGAATAAATTTGTGCAGCTTTACTTTCTCTAATAAGGTTTGCAATAGCAGGAGTTACAAGCATTATTTCCTGAGCCATTACACGACCTTTTTTAACCCCATTTGGAAGCGTTTTAGGTACAAGTGTTTGTGCAAATACTGCCACTAGTGAGTTTGCAAGCTGAACACGGATCTGTTGCTGCTGACCTTCCGGGAATACGTCGATAATACGGTCAATTGTTTGAGAAGCTGAAGATGTGTGCAATGTTCCGAATACCAAGTGACCAGTTTCTGCAGCCGTTAGAGCCAGAGAAATCGTTTCGTGGTCTCTCATCTCACCTACGAGGATAATATCAGGGTCTTCACGAAGTGCTGATTTAAGAGCATTTGCAAAGCTTCGTGTATCCATACCAAGTTCCCTTTGGTGTACTATACTTTTTTTGGAACTATGCACAAATTCTATAGGGTCTTCAATTGTTAATATATGCTCAGCCTTTGTATCATTAATATAGTCAATCATTGCCGCAAGGGTTGTTGATTTACCTGAACCTGTAGGACCTGTTACAAGAATCAAACCTCTAGGTTTTTCTGCCGTAATTCTTACGATATCAGGAAGCCCCAGCTGATCAAATGATGGAACTTTGTCTGTAATTGTACGGAATGCTGCTGCATAATTTCCTTTATCTTTATAAAAGTTTACCCTGAAACGGCTTAAACCTTCTATACCATACGAAAAGTCCAATTCCCAATTTTGTTCAAGTGTTCTTCTTTGTTCATTTGAAAGCATCGGGAATAATAGATTTTCAACATCATCCGGTGATAACGGCTCCATATCTACACGGGTTAACTTTCCGTCAACTCTTATTGCCGGAGGCAAATTACTTGATATATGCAAGTCACTTCCGCCCTCTTTTACTAATTTCTCTAATAATTCTTCGATTACCATCTTTTTACCTGCCTTTTATAATTATTTTTATTTATTCCTTGAATGTAATTAATTCATCATCTTCTTTTATTGCCGTTTCTAGCAATATGTAAGTCATATATGCGCCTAATGCAACGGCTTTCGGATCTAAATCCGTATTATTTGCAGCTTCTATTATTGCTGTATTTATCTCTGGGTTTTCTTCTTTCAGATAATGTATCATCTTTTTACGCCAAGAAGGCATATCTTTAAATATTTCTGAAAATACTTTTGCAGCTGTTTCTTCCGTTATAATTGGCAGCATACTTTACCTCTTTTTATCATTTATTTATAATTCTACATTACTTATTATCTTTTCACAATAGATAATCATAAATAATCCTTTGTTTAATGTATAATTTATTTATGAAACTCAAAAATTTGAAACTTTCAAATTATAGAAACTGTAAAGATTTGGAACTTGATTTGGACTCCGACAAAATTCTTATCATCGGGAAAAACGCTCAAGGGAAAACTAATATTTTAGAAAGCATTTACTTTCTTTCCACACTCAAAAGCCCCAGAACTTCTAATAATATTGAAATTATAAATTTTGATGCGGATTCTGCAAATATTGAATCAGAAATTATTAAAGCTGACACTCCTGTTTCTTTAAATTTCTATTATTCAAAAGAAAAAACACGTACTCTTAAGGTAAACGGGCTTAAAACCACGCCCAAGAACTTTAAACAAGTTTTAAAAACAGTTTTATTTTCGACAAACGACCTTCTACTTTTAAGAGGAAATCCTTCTGACAGAAGAGATTGGCTGGATAGGGCAATTTCTCAAGTATATCCAGCCTATGATGAAAGGCTCTCAAAATACGAAAAAATAAGAATTCAAAAAAACAACTTTCTTAAAGACCTCATAAAAGGTGCCCCTCTTGATGAAACGCTTCTTGATGTCTTAAACGAACAACTTGCAATCACAGGCAGTAACATAATTTATTTAAGAATTAAATTTTTATCCGAAATCGAGCGTATTGCAAAGGAAAAACATAGAATTATCAGTGAAACCGAAGATTTAAAACTTGTTTACGATTGCTCCTTCCTTGACGGAGAACGAGAACTTGAAGATATTGCGCAAAAATTTAGACAATCACTTGAAGAAAGAAAAATTGAAGAATTTCGACGCGCACAAGCCTGTGTCGGGCCTCACAGAGATGATATTATTTTTTATATTAACGAAAACGAAGCAACTAAATTCGCCTCTCAAGGGCAGCAAAGAACCGTTGTTCTTGCTCTTAAACTTTCTGAACTTGATATTATTACAGCTAAAACAGGTGATGAACCGATTTTGCTTCTTGATGACGTTCTTGCGGAACTTGACGATTTAAGACAAAATTATCTTTTGAAATCTATTACTGCTGCCACTCAAGTTGTAATCACTTCAGTTGATACTCTGCTTTTTGATGATGAATTTTTAAAAGATGTTAAAATTTATAAAATCGAAAACGGCAATATAATTTAATCCTAGTTGATACTATAACGAAACATTCTTTAAGTGCTCTATCTTAATCTGAGGTTTTAAAGTTATTCCAATTACATCTATTCGATAGTTTTTAACCTTATTTTCGCTTAAGTAATACTGAACCCCTTTTAAAATATTTTCAAACTTCGTCTTTGTAATCGCTTCAAAAGGTGTACCAAAAGCATCTGTTTTTCGGGTTTTAACTTCAACAAAAACAACAGTATCCTTATACTTTGTCACAATATCAAGTTCACAAAATCTTGAATAATGCTTGTTTCTTTCAAGAATCGTATAGCCTTGTTTTTCCAAAAATTTGCAAGCTATATCTTCACCGTTATCACCTAAAGTGCGATTATTCATAAGTTATTTTCCCTTATTGCTTAATCCCGTAACGAGCAAGCTTTGTGATATCAAGAAGACTTTCAAGTTTATCGGAATTAGTATTTTTTGACCATCTTGAAGGACAAATATCTATTCCTCCTCTCCTTGTATACAAGGCACTTACCAAAAGTTCATCCCCTTCTGACAAAATATCCGATAACCTTTTGTAAATCATCTCACAGCACTCTTCATGAAAATGAAATTCTGATCTAAAGGATACCAAATATTTAACAAGACTATCTTCTAAAATATGTTTTTTAGATTTGTAATAAATAAAAACATCACCAAAATCAGGTTGATGAGTAACTCGACAGTTTGAGCGCAATGAATCAAATGTCAAATAATAACTTTTTTCTTCCGTCAATTCTTCTGTCCGCAGAACCTCTGGAGCCTCTTTAAAATTTTCAATTTTTAACTTGCTTTCATCAACAAATTTCATTATGTTTTTAAAATTGCCAAAAATCTCAACTCTTTCTACTCGGTTGTCAAGGAAGTTTACCTGAACTTCAGTTTTTAATTTTTCGCTCAAATCTTTTTCTATTTTACCCTTGCAAAATTCAAGACATTCATCAATATTCTTGCCAAACTTTGACATGTTAAAGGAGTTCAAATAAAGTTTCAAAGATTTTGATTCAACTAAAAATTCGCTTTCACAATTATATTTAATTTTCAAAACTCTGGTGACAGGTAAACCGTTTTCGGTCAAAGCTGAAAATTCGTAAGCGTGCCATATATCCCACCCTAAAAAAGGAAGATTTTTATTATCTATATCATATTGCTTACGGTTTTCCTCTCTTGGAATTGCAACAATAAAAGACGGATCGTAAAAATCACTTCCGTCGGTCTTTTTACCTAAATATTTTGATGCTATTTCATCCGTTTGTTTTTGCATAGAATTATTTTACCATAAAAAATCCCGCTTTAATGCGGGATTTCAACAATTTTATTATGCAATTTTTTAAGCTATTTCTTCATAAGCTGCTGGATTGTTAAGCAAATCATAGTTAATTTCATTTTCATTATCAGCAATTGCCGCAGCTACAACTACATCAGAAGTTACGTTAACAAGAGTTCTCATCATATCAGTAATTCTTTCAATAGTAAATAAGAATGCAAATCCAGTTACAAGCTGTTCAGGACTCAATCCCATACCGTTCAAAATTAAAGCAATAGTAATCAATCCTGCCCCCGGAATTCCTGCACAAGTTGAAGATGCAATTATTGCAAGAATTGCTATTTGAACAAGCAGGAACGGATCAAGCACAACGCCATATGCTTGCGCTAAAAATATTACTGCAACCACTTGCAATAAAGCTGTTCCGTCCATATTCAAAGTCGCACCTAAAGGTAGTACAAAACTTGAAATTTTATGAGAAATTCCACGCTTTTCACAACAAGCAATAGTTAAAGGTAAAGTTGCTGATGAACTTGCAGTTCCAAATGCAACCATCATAGCTTCGGTAACTGCTGAATATAACATTAAAACTGAAACCTTTGAAAACTTTTTCAAGAAAAGCGGATAAACAACACATAACTGAATTAAAAATCCGATTAAAAGCACTAACAAATATTTTGAAATACTTGAGAAAATTTCAATTCCAAAACTTGAAACAGCGCATGCTGTAAGAGCAAACACACCGGGCGCTGCTAAAAACATAATCCAATCAGTAATCTTCATCGTTGCAGCGAACACTGATTCAAAAAATGAAACAATAGGTCTGTTTACATCACCGACTTTAGATAGAGCAATTGCAAAAATCAAACAGAAAACAATAATTGGAACCATATCACCTACAGCAACTGAATGAAATGGATTGTTTGGAATAAACCCTAAGAAAATATTTAATATATTTCCCTGCTGCTGCTGCATTGTAGCTGCAACTGTTGCTTGAACCTCGCTTGCAGCATTCTGTGCAATATAACTTGCTGCACCTACCCCAGGCTTAATTAAAAGAGCTAAAGCCGTACCTATTATAACGGCCAAGGTTGTAATTATCCCGTAATAAACAACCATCTTTGAACCAAATTTTCCAAGCTGTTTGTTATCTCCAACACTTGTTATACCAATTATTATTGCTGAAACAACAAGCGGAATCACAACCATTTGAATTAATCTTATAAACACCTGACCAATAAAAGTCAAAATATTTGAAGCTAATAAGTTTGGATGATTGTGAAGAAGTATTCCCACAATTATACCGCCTATAATCCCCAAAAATATATGACCGTTTCTCTTTATTCCAAGCCCCAGTGCAATTAGGATTTGCATATGTAATTTCATATAATTGCCCTCATTTTATATCGTTACTTGACAATTATACTATTAATCATTTTAATTTTCAAATGTTTAAGAAAAAAATCCTGAACCTGAGGGAGAAAACAAATTTATTAAAAAGAAAAAATTCAGCTCTATCAAAGTTAAAACCGCCTCTATAAAATTAAGGCGGTTAACAAATGGTCGGAACGACAGGATTTGAACCTGCGACCTCTACCACCCCAAGGTAGCACGCTACCAAGCTGCGCCACGTCCCGTAAGTTTAAGCATCTATTTAACTATCAAACTTTATAAATATCGTTCTAATTAAAAATCGGGATGACAGGATTTGAACCTGCGGCCCCCGCGACCCGAACACGGTGCGCTACCAAGCTGCGCTACATCCCGATATTTATTTTTCAAAACTTTTTCAACGCATAAACACGTTTACCGCTGCATCTGACTTGCAAGCCCAGATACATCGTAAATTCTAACACTTAAATCCTGCTTGTCAAATTTATTTTGAAGTATTAGGATTATTCTTCTTTATCTCATTGTTTGTACGTGTATATTTTTCAATAATTACTTGCCTGTCGTGACTGGTAAGCCCAGAAGCTTTACCATATTTCTCATAGCACATTACGCTATCAACAGAACAAGGTCCATATACTTTATCCAGTCCCAAAATATACCCTAATTCAATAAGTAAAGCACTATATAATTCTTCTTCTTTTATCGCATTACCAGTACGATCTTTACTATATATTGTAAGATTGGCTCTGTTTATATAACCATCCTCCATATCCGTAAAGTATCCGGTTGTTTCAAATCTCTTTGACTCCACGATAAAATACTGCGTTTTTTCATCCATCAGTTTAATCTTTATTGGAGCATTGTTTGAGAAAAATCGTGTTGAATTAAATCTAAATTTAACACGCCCGTTGGTTGCACCTGACCATGTTTCAAATGCGCGTCTTATTGTTCCTTCATACTGAGTTTCAGGAAGATATACATCAATCCCTGTCAAACCCCACCTTGGCAATGTATAAGCAAATGCACTGCCCGCTACTGATAATAAAATTCCTAATGTTAATAATATCTTTTTCATAGCATTATTATAACATATATTTTTTATTTTTCAAAATTTTTAAATTATCCTTCTCTGGACTTGAATTTTAGGTTTGTTTCAATTATCCTTATGGCACACAATACGAGACTAATTAATTCACAAGGGGGAGCTTAGATGGCGATTATCAATGAACTTAAATCCATCAATGACATAATTAAAGATTTAGCACTTTTTATCCGACAAGATCAAGCCATTCAACCTGATTTTGCCGAATATATTAAGACTATAGGCATTAACAATTCTTCTTCAACTATGCAATTTCAAGCTGCATGTTTCAACTATATTTTCGAAAGAAAACTTGGAGAAGATAGAAAATCCGTTTTTGATATTTACTTGGAGAGAAAACCAAATTTAGAAGAAATCGACAAAACCATTATTACAGAATTAAAAAATTCAATCTCATCAATTTTTGAGGTTAAGAAAGTTTTAAGAAGCGGATTCAGCCTTTACAATATTGTCAATGAAAAAATTTATGAAGCTTTATCTCTGGTAAAAATGACGTCTTTTAGAGGTCTTGGAGCAGGACAATTTGTTGTAGCAAGAATATTCTATCATAATGAGAATTGCTATTTACTTGAAATCTCAGGAGTTTTGGCATCGTCAAGAAAAGATGAAGCATACAGATACGCTGTTGCTAAAATTGTCCAAGAGCCCGAACTTGTTTATCTAGACAATCCTGAAAAACAAAAAGAAATCGAAGATGAAGTTGACAATATTTACAACAAATTCACCGAATTTTTCGGGAGTGACGAAGTTGTCACAACAAACAAATTTGCCGATGATCTTATCGGATTATTTAATGACTTTTCTGAATCCGGAGAAAAATCCGACTTTAGTGATAAAATTCAGCTTCCTGAAAAATATCGTTATTTTGAAGTTAAAGAATTTAACAACAGCTACAACAATTTCCTTGAAAATTCACTAGGCGGATTTTCTTCACACGAGGAAACTTATGATGTTGGAATTATCTTTGATAGAGAATTAGGGATGTATGCCGTACCTTTTTACGGAACGTTCAACAAAATTTTCGAAACTGAAAACATAAACGAAATTGAAAATTATGACAAATGTGTAGAATATTTCATTTATAATGACAAAATTTCGGCAAACTTAATTAAAAAAGTTGCATCAAAACATCAGAATTTTATGGAAATCGTAAACAAAGTTTTGCAGAACAGTTACAGACTTGAGGATATTTTAAAGAAATACAAGAGCAAATATCTTGATAATAAAATTTTCTCATCAACAACTGTTCTTTATAAATCAAAAGCATTCTCACAAACGCTTGGAATTATTGAAGAAATTGAAGAAAAACCAAAACTTGATACGACTAAAATTGATATTTCTAAAATTGGGAGAAACGATCCTTGTCCTTGCGGAAGCGGTAAAAAGTTCAAAAAGTGCTGCGGAGCTAATCTTTAATCCTCGTTATTAATTGAGAAATTTTATTGGGCGCAAAATTTAAAAATAAATTTTGCGCCTTTAAACATTACAAATTTTCAATCATTTCACAAACGGTTTTACCGCAAAGCCCAATGATATTTTCAAGACTTCCTTCGTAACTTTTTATGTACCCCTGAGGCATCTCCTGAATTCCGTAAGAACCAGCTTTGTCATAAGGCTTGTAATCGTTTATATAAAACTCAATTTGCTCATCCGTTAATTTTTCAAACTCAACTTTACTTGTAACGGAACATACTTTTTCTTTCTGCATTTCAGTATTTATTACAGCAATTGATGTTACAACTTCATGCCTTCTGCCTGAAAGTTTTCTTAGCATTTCAAAAGCTTCTTTATAATCTTTAGGCTTACCTAAAATCTTCCCGTCCAAAACGACTACCGTATCAGCACCTATTACAACAGAAGGAGCTGTTAACAAAGGAACTACCGCCTTTGCTTTATTGTAAGCCAAATTTTCTACAAAAGAATAAGAAAAATCCGTCACGGTGTGATCTTCCTGATACGGTGACGGGATTACTTCAAATTTTATATTATGTTGTTTCAATATATCCGCTCTTCGTGGTGACGAAGAAGCCAGGATTATTTTCCCCATTTCAACACCTCTTTTTTTATTATTCTAATATAAAAAAGAGGCGTTTCAAACTTAGTATTGCGCGGCAGGGGATTTTTGATATTTTGCCGTGCGGGCATTTATTGCGTAACACGCAATATTCAATTTCTGTTTAAGAAGCATCATATTCCTTGACATACTCGCGTAATCATTCATTGCTTCCATCATTTTATTAGGATCAACCATTGATTCCATGTTGTCATGGTTATCTACTTTTTCTTCTGCGTATTTTTTGACTAACAGCTGGTCAATATAGTCTTCAGCACCTATTGCCATACGTGTCCTCCCTATGAAATTTTCCTATTAACTTTGTGTGTGAGATTTCCGCAGGATGTTTATAAAACATCCCATATATTCCTTATATATCTATTAAGTATTTCTTTCCCTGAAAATTGCCTATTTTTTTCGATTTGTGAAGAAATATTAAGATGAATTTATTTTCTTTATTTTTTGAGTACTAACGATTATAATATTCTTATGAAAGATATTGTGGTTGTGGCACCGGTTAAAAAGCCGGAAGATATAGAATTATTCAGCAGCAGAACTAAATGCCGAGATTATTACGTTTATTATAAAAAGTTTCTTAATGATAATTTTGAATACGTCAACGAGTTTGTTGAAACAGCTAAGAAATTCGATTGCAAAATTTATATTAACTTCAAACACGATATAACTGAAGACAATCTGCCTGAAATTAAAAGAATGCTTAAATTTTTAAAAACAGCGGGCATTGACGGAATTTTTATCAACAGCTTCGCAATTCTTGAAGCTATTAAAATTTTTAAATTACCTTTCAAAATCATTGTAGACTCTTATTTTGACATCCACAATTTATCAGGAATTGATTTTATTAATAATTTTCATAAAGTTGATGAAGTCATAATTACAGAAGAAATTTATCTTAAAAATATAGCAAAAATCAAGAAATATACCAAATTACCGCTTGCAATAGACGCGGATAATTTACCGTGGTGCGCTGAAGAAATTAAAAAATCTGGCGCTGTTGATAAAGTTGTAATTAAAGGAAAATTCGCAACATCAGACGAAATTCTTGAGGGTATTGAACTTGTTGAAAATATTCTAGCCAAACCCAAAATTTTTAAAAATCACAAGCTTCCATTCAAACACGTTAGAAAGAGTATTTATCAGACAAACCATTTTACGGGAGATATGGTCTGCGCAGAAGGTAAAGACTTTAAATTCAGTCGAAACATTAGGAATTTTGAATGGGAAATTGAGCAAGTTGCACAACCTGTAAATATAAACTTTACCAAAACAGACGATTTAAAAATCAACTTAAGATTATCGGAACTTGCACAGATAAAAGAACTTGGCAAATACATTAAAAAATTTGGCGCAAACCCGATACATTCAATAGAATACGGAGAAATATTATCAACAAGCGACTTATCAACAAGCAGTTTTAGTGAAATAATCACTAAAGTTAAGAAATTCTGTCAAAAACACGATATCAAATTTCAGCTTTCAACTCCAAGAATATTAATAGAGAGAGATTTTGACAGAGTTTACGAGTATGTAAAGCAGTTATTATTGGAAAACCCGACACCGGACAGCCTGATAATCAACAATATCGGATATTTTTGGGCCGTAATAAATGATGATGACATAAATCATATTCCGGTTGAAATAGGACAAGGAATTAATCTTTTAAACAGTTTATCCATAAAATGCTTAAACAATCTTGCGCCAATAAGTACAATAGATTTCACTTCATTTTCGGATATGGAAAGCGCAATAAGAACAATAAAGAAATTAAAAGGAGTTATCCCTAATAAAAAGTATACAATCGCAGGAAATATAAGGGTTCCGGCCCTAGGTCTTTGTCCGTTAAATAATGACAGCGCAATAATTTCAAGATTATCCTGCAAAGCACCTTGCCATAAAGGCGGATTTGCCTTAAATGATCCGTCTTTAAAGAAAATTTACCCGTTCACCTGCGACGGATTTTGCAGAATGCACATGTTTGAAGATAAGATTTTGGAAGATTTTGACAAAGTTGACACGCTTAAAAACGCCGGAGTAAACGAATTTGTATTTGATTTTAGCGCACTTAACGCAAAATTTGTACCGATATTATTAAACAAATTTTTCCTCAGCCGCGAAAACAAAGCAGAATAAAACGATTTTCCAAAATATTAATTAAAAAGGAGAAATAGATGTATACAATAAAAGAAGTTGCCGAAAAAATGGATATATCAGAGCATACACTAAGATTTTGGGCAAAAAGCGGATTTTTTCCTTTTATTACAAGAGATAAAAACAACATAAGACAATTTTCAGAAAAAGATCTTGACTGGGTTAAAATAGTAAAATGCCTGCGCTCAGTCGGCACCGAAAACAAAGCAATAAAAAGATATATTGATCTTTGCATAATCGGAGATTCCACAATAAAAGAAAGATACAAGATTATTCTTGACACAAAGAAAAAAGCACTCCTCCAAATGGAAGAATTACAAAAACAGCTTTCTTTATTGGATTTTAAAGAAAAATTTTATGAAAATCTGATTGAAAATAATTTAAAAGACACTTGGAACCCTATGAATAAACAAGAGTCAGAAGAAGCTGTTATATAGCTTAGATTCAAATAAAAATTCTAAAGTTTTTTATCTATTTTTTCTGCCAGATAAGTTGAAATTACAGGCAATAGCATATAATAAATTCCGGCAAATATTATTGCAGGTCTTAAAATATTTATCCCCTCAATATATTTTGCAAGTTTTGGGTCAGATTTATTCAATTTTGCAAATTTATCAACAAAATTTTGGGTATTATTTTTGATTACCCTATCTACAAAATACCCCCCACCAAGAGTTGCTGCAGTAGAAATAACGTAATTCCAAATCAGCGGATTTTTGCGATTTTCTTTAATTTTTTTGTTGTTTTTTATTAGAACAGCATTTGAAGATGTAAGTAAAATATCGGTTGCCGCAGTCATGTGTTTGGCAACATTTTTTTCATCATTCTGAAAGTTTTTTACAAATCTTTGAAAATAAGAATTATCCAGAATTTTAGCAATTCCACCTGTGAGCTTTTCTCCTGCAAAACCTGTAAACGGAACATTTTTATCGTTACCGGCAAAAACAGTTTTCAAATTTTTCTCATAATTTTCCGATTCTACATTAACCTCATGCTTTTTACGGTGTAGCAAATTGTCCATTATAACAGGAATAAGAGAAATCGTTAACAAAGATTTTGGTATAGCAGAAAGCGTTCCGGAACCAAGTTTAATAATTTGTGTTCCCACCCTGTAAGCTTTTGCATCAGTAATCTTTTCAACAGATGGTGCAAGTGAAGTGATAGTTTCAGATTTAAGATATTTGGCAGGATTGCGGTCAATACGTTTTACGGCATTTTCTATAGGAAGTGCCACAGCCTCAACCATCCCAAACTTCACAATACCTGAACTTATTGAACTTACGCTTGCATATTCCTTGTTTTCTCTTTCAACACGAGGGGTTGCAAAAATTGCTAAAGGCCTCACAACAAGCGACATTCCTAAAGAAGTTACAGCAGCAAATGATGTCCCGTGCTCTGAAATTTTTTCTAATCCCTTAAGAACGTTCTTATTTGTCATTATGGATTTTAAATTTATTCCGCTTATACTGTTAATTTTCATTTTGCCTATTTATAGTAGACAACACACAAAATAAAAAGTAAAATATTTCATTAATTTTGTAATATAATTATTTCAATGAAATTTGTAGAATTTATAAAATCAGAACTGCAAGGTTGGGGAAAATTTGAAAGAATTTTCTTTCCGCTTGAAATCATTTTTATAATTGTATTATCTTTTCTTATAAATGACAGTAAAATAGCTCTTGTTTCAGCAGTTTGCGGAATTTTGTATACAATATTTGCCGGAAAAGGTAAAATTTCCTGCTACGCATTTGGACTTTCCGGAACTTTGTGTTATTCATACTTGTCATTTGCTAACAGATTGTGGGGAAATCTTGCACTTTACCTGCTGTTTTATTTTCCAATGCAAATTTTAGGTATTTTTAAATGGAAAAAACATCTCAAAAAATCTTCTCAAGAAATTATTAAAACAAAACTTTCCACAAAAGAAAGATTTCTTTATCTTATATCGGCATCTATTATATCTGTTATTTTAAGCATAATCTTAAAAAAAACAGGGGACACAACCCCTTATATTGACGGGATTACAACAACCTTTTCAATTTTTGGCATGATTTTCACTGTCAAAAGATGTATTGAACAATGGTACGTTTGGATTCTTGTAAACGGATTATCCGTTGTTATGTGGATTGAAGCCTATTTAAACGGATCAAACTGTCTTGCTACTGTCATTATGTGGATTACCTATTTTATACTGGCATTTTATTTCTTGCATAATTGGAAAAAAGAAACATCTTAAAATATTCAATAATATATTGTTGTTTTATAAACATTTAAATAAAAAACGTCCCCTTTTTATCAAAAGAGGACGTTTTTATTATATTTTTAACTATTTTACAGCTTTTTCAATTTCTTTTGTTATATCGTCACCGCCATAAAGAACTACGCCTTTTGCAAGAATTAGATCATATCCTTTTGCCTTTGCTGTTTTGTTAATTACATCAGAAATATTTTTATCAATAGCAGTCAATTTTGCTGCGTAATCTTTCTTGATTGCTTCTTGTTTTTTTGCAAACTCTGCATCATATTTTTTAATTAATTTCTGTTTATTTTCTTCTGTAGATTGCTTTTGAACATCCGCTCTTACTGTTTCTAACCATTTCTGAAGTTCTACAAGCTTTGCTTCCTGTTCTTTTCTCAAAGCTTGTACATCCTTTGATGATGCGACAACTTGACCTACATCAACAATCGCAACCTTGTAGCTTGCCGGAATTGTTGCTGCTGCTTCTTCACTCATTGCTGCATTATTAAAGCCAATTCCTGCTGTAATTGCTGCGGCCATAATTGCTAATGTTAAAATTTGTTTTTTCATGTCCTACTCTCCTTATCACTAAATTTGTGCTCTCACAATAATTAGATTTGTCATAATTATTGCACACAATTCAATTTCTGTCACTAGATTTACAATTTTTCTTTACTTTGACAAAATTATTTTTACAACAACTCAAATTCTTCATCATTAACTTCTCGTAAAAAGTTTGTCCAACTGTTATAATACTCTGCTAGAGCGTAAGTATAACCAACTATTATTGAAATATATGACTGCTTCATAACTATTAAAGATGTTATATTTGCCTTTCCATGCTCATATCCGTCTTTTGATATCTCAATTAATTCTTCTGAATTCTTTATAATCTTATTTTCATAATAATTTAGGTTGTCAACAGCAGTTAAAAATCTTTCATAAGCCGCATTTACATCTTTTACAGCTTTATTTTTAGCGGATTCATATTTTAATTCTGCCTGCTGTAATTTCAATGCTGCATTCTGAATTTCAGGAGAATAATTGTAAAACAACGGAATATTCACAAGACTGGCACTTGCATAAGCACCACTATTAAAATTTCCGGAATCGGTATATTTACCTATTTGATATGCGTAACCGCCGCTTAATGCCAAATCCGGAATCCTCTGCCTTGAAACAACTGTAAGATTCTTTTCTGCAACATCTATCTGCTGCTTCGCTATTTTGATATCATAACGATTTTCCAATGCCCTTTGGACTATCTCTTCAAAATCAGGAAACTCAAAATTCGGAGGTGGTGTCAGCATTTCTTTAAAGTTGTTTTCCTCCGCAAATATCCTGTCTTTACTATCATATATTATATGATTCGGATCATTTATAATCTTGTTAAACTCTGAACGTGCGGTGTTCACATTTACTCTTGCCGTGTTAACCTGTGTTATAACTTGGTTTAAAGATATTTCTGCCTGCAAAACGTCTATTACCGGCTCTTTTTTATCTTTTACTTTCTCTTTTGCAATCTCCAGAAGTTCTTCTTGCAATTCTTTCTGCTGCTCAAAGGTATTTAATATTGATTTTGCGGCAACTAAATTTATGTAAGCTTCTCTTACATCCATTTTCAAATCAAATTCTGTATAATTTACATTTTTCTCAACAAGCTCTAAATTTGACTTGGCTAAATTTTTTCTTGCATTACGCTTTGCTATTTCTATATTCTGACTAACCCCAATTTGCTTAGGTTCACCATTTCCGGCACCACCCATAAAATAAAAAGTGTCCACTGAAGGATTTTGAAGTCTGTTTGCTGTTTTTATATCATTTTTCGCAATATTTATATCTATCTGAACTGCTTTTAAGTCGATATTATTCTTCAATGCTGCATCTATCGCTTCATCAAGATTAACCTGCCTGATATCCTCACCAAACGCTGAACAAGCAAAGGCATATATGCAAAACATTGATATTAATATCTTCTTCATACTATTTTAGTATATCACAAATTTTAATTAAAAAAACTAAATTTATAATGTCTTTGCACTTAATTCCACACAATAAAAAATAGCCGGAGTAAAAACTCCGGCATTGGAATTTATCTAGAGAGTTTATCTTGGTCTGGTTGGGGTCTTTGTATATCATTTTTGAGGTGTTTTTTATGGTATTCACCTTGTCGGTGATGTTTTCTATCTATTTTATGATGAGGCCCAAAATCCGGACGTCCAAATTCATGTTGCGGACAAGGACGATGCATACTTACCGGCGGCATTCCATATGGAGCTGGTGGTATTGGCGGTTTTGCAAAACTTGTATAAACACATAGTGCCAACAAGCATCCGGTAAATGCTCCTGCGGTTATCAAGGCGAATTTTTTAAACATATCTTGTTCACATCTGCACACTTTTTCTTCCTGTCTGATTTCTTCATTTCTAATTTCTTCTGCCATTTAAAGCCTCCTTTAATATCGCTACATACTTATAACGAATTAGAAATTGAAATTGTTCATTTTTTATTTCAGATACTTTTTCAAAAACCCACAAACACTTGCAAATGCTGCATTTGTAGAAACCGAATCCGATAACGAGTTCAACATCATAAAGTCATGAATTGTTCCGTTTATCCTTATATTTGCAGCATCAACACCTGCATGCTCCAATTTAAGTGCAAATTCCTCTCCTTCATCCCTTAAAACATCATTTTCTGCCGTTATCACCAGCGTTGGCGGGAAATTCCTTATTTCACTTTTATCAGCTCTTAATGGACTTGCATAAACTTCATCTCTTGTCTTCTTGTTTGGAATATAAGAATCCCAAAAATATTCCATTGATTTTTTGGAAAGCCAAGGCCCATTTTTATATTCTTCGTAAGATTTTGTATCCATTGATGCACTGGTAACAGGATAAAGCAATATTTGAGCCTTTATTTTTGCACCGTTTTCGTAAAGTGTTTTCATCGTACTTGCTATAACTATATTCCCGCCTGCACTGTCGCCTGCTGTTACTATTTTTTGAGGATTTATATTAAACTCCTCATAATTCTTGCTCACATACTCTAATACCCCGCAAAATTCTTCTATCGCTCCGGGGTAAGTAAATTCAGGCGCTCTGTTATAATTCACAAATATTACGGAAGAATGACACATTATAGCTAGTTTTTTGATTAATGTATCGTAAACCTCCTTATCCCCCATTACCCAGCCGCCGCCATGGGCATAAATTATTGCTGGGAGTTTTTCATTTGAACTATTTTCCGGTCTTACAACTCTTATATCTACTTCCGCATCATTACGACAAACTATATTTCTATCCGTAACTTCTGCTTTTATATCCTGAGAATATTTTTGCTGTATTAACAGCAAAAATTCCCGAGCTTCATCTGGCGTCATCTCTGAAATAGGCTTTGCATCAAATGTTTCCAGTTCCATTAAAAACTTTTCTACATCTGACACAAGATTAAGTCTTCTATTCATATTAATTTCCTTTCTTCATTCATTTCCCAAAACATTTTGTTTTGATAACTGAAAGGAAACATCCGCCCATTGTATTTTATTTGGGGAATTATAAAGTTTTTACAGGCTTACATGGATTTCCGCAAGCCACAACATTCGATGGAATATCCTTTACAACAACACTTCCGCCGCCAACAACCGTATTATCACCTATTGTAACCCCCGGCATTACACAAACATTTCCGCCAAACCAAACATTATTACCTACAGTTATTGGTTTTGCAAATTCTATACCTTTTATTCTTTCCTCTACATTTACAGGATGCGCAGCTGTGTAAAACCCGCAATTTGGCCCGATCATAACATTATCGCCAAATTTGACTTTTGCACAATCTAAAATTACAAGATTATGATTTGCATAAAAATTTTCGCCTGTTTCTATATTGTAACCGTAATCACAAAAGAAGTTCGGCTCTATAAATATGTGCTCACCTGTTTTTCCAAAAAACTTTTTTAAAATATTTTTTCTTTCCTGTATCTCTTTCGGGCTTATCTGATTGTATTTCTGACATATTGTTTTTGCATTTATTCTATCGTAAAAAAGCTCACTATCTGATGGATTATAAATTTCTCCCAAAACCATTTTTTCTTTTTCGCTCATTACTGAATCTCCTTGTTTTCTAATTTTGAAACTTTTATTTATCCCGATTTTATCATTTAAAAAAGCCTCTTTTAATTATATACAAAAGAAGCTTTTTTAAAATTAACAATTTGTTGGATTTAATTTTCTTAGTTGTAATCTTCTACTTTAACATAACAAGGAGAAACCTGATTGTTATTTTGAGTACACCCTTTTGTTGTATTTACAGTATTTGCAGTAGGATAATCAACATAGAAAGGACTATCAGCCGGGAAATCCGCTCTGAAATCTAAAGACATCGGTTCTGAAATCGACTTGCCTCTGCCCCAAGCTTCATTCTTTGCCCAATAATATGTACCAGGTTTTGAATGGTGCCCTTCCGGACGATTTTCATCTTCCGGCGGATATATGGTCATTGCCTGCATATAACGCGTATCAATTTCCGGAGGACCTATAGGAATTACGACAGAAGCTTCTGTAACAACAAAAGCTACAATATCAACAAGCTTGCTATCACTTGTCCAAGGCTCCATTATTGCTTCTGGTCTTTGCGCAAGGTTTGGTGCTTTTGTCCCGTTTATATCAGCAAATACTATATAATACTTCATTGATGCGGTACTTCCATCAATAACCTCGGTATGTGTGTATGGTGCACCACCATTTGAACCTATCCACAAATTCATACCGTTACTTGCTTTAATTTTTATATTCGCTTCAGGAAAATTTGTAGCCTCTCGAGTTAAATCCCCTGCCGCACAATTATTTTCAGGTGAATTTATATATTCTAAAAGCATATTACAAAATTCTCCTGAGTTTGCTGGAAATTCACTTCTGGTCATCATTGAATTATAAACAGCTGTTTCCAAAACGTGGTATATTCTTACATATAACCATTTAAAAGTTTTGTCATAAGGCTTGATAGTAATCATTGCCATTACAACAAGAATTGCAATTATCAGCAAACATATTAACATTTCAGCAAGTGTTACAGCTTTAAACTTCCTAATCATAACTCCGCTCCAATCCTGAATATTATATACTTATTATAACATACCTGTAAGCACCGGTCAAGAAGTCAAGTTCTATATATACCTCAAAAACAAACTATACGTATGATTTTTTTGTAAACTAACTTTTCTATAATGATATTGTATAAATAAATAGTGGCATAATATATATAATTAAGAAAGAGGAATTATATGAAAAATAAAAAAAATGCATTCACTTTAGGTGAAGTTCTTGTTACTTTAATGATTGTCGGTATAATTGCAGCTTTAATTATACCTATCATAAAAAACGTACAACCTGACAGACAAAAATTAATGTTTAAAAAAGCCTACACTACAGTCGAAAGGATTGTAACGGAGCTTGTTAATGATGATTATTTATACTCTGAAACCAGTGATGATGTTGGTTTTGATAATACCAACGACGTAGAAGTTAATGGTGAAACCTACGGTGGAGATTCCAAATTTTGCGAACTTTTCGCAATGAAAGTTAACGTTGTAGATGACAATGCTATTAGATGTCCTGGAACAGTAGGTGCCGCTGGAACTTTCGGAGCTCCTAGTTTTATAACCACCGACAACATTGCTTTTTATCTGCCTACAACTACTTTTGCTAATGATGCACAAATTACAGTGGATACAAACGGAGAAAAAGAGCCTAATTGCAGATATTCCGCAAATTGCGAAAAACCTGATATTTTTGATATTTTTGTTCAGGCCGATGGAAGAATTTACGTAACAGGAGATCTTGAACGCGATTATTTGAAAGACACTAATATCACAAGAACTTACAATTAATTCTAATTTTGGTAATATTATACAAAATGGTTCCGAGAGATAATCGGAACCATTTTTATTATATCTATTCATTTTTACTAAATTTATACAACTAAATTAAGTGCTATATATTTTCTTCCGAAGTCTTATTATAATCAACTCCGCCAACAGCTTTATACAAATTTATTGTTGATATTAAATAATTAATTCTATTTGAAATTTCAGCTCGTTCACTCAAAATTAGGTTTTCTTCTTCTTTCAAATGATCCAACTGGGATTTGGCTCCTATATCAAGTTTCTTTTCACTTAATAAACATTTTTCTTTTTCTAAATTTAATCTGTCCAGACTTTTTGAATAATTTTCTCTTGATGTTTTAGCTGTATTTAAAGAGTCATTAAGCTCTTGAATTGAAGTCATCAAAACTTTTTCATAAATCTGTGAAGCCTTTTCATATTCAAGTTTGTTAAATCTTAAATGTGCCATTTTAGCACCGCCGGTAAACAAATCTACTGATGGCAAAATACCAAAGTTTGATAAAAACGTATGACCGCCAAACATATGTGAAAGATTTGTATATGAATTAAATCCGGCTTGTCCATATAAAACAAATTTCGGCAAAAAATCACGCCTTGCAGATTTTACATCATAACCTATTTTCTTAATATAATCCTCTGCTTTTATTAAATCAGGTCTTTTTTCGATTGCTGCAGCTGAAATACTGTCCGGTATCATAGGCATTGAAAGAACTTCATATGAACTTCTTTTTACTTCATTAACATTTCTGTCACCAAGCAAAACAATTAATTGATTTAAAACTGTATCTTGCTTGTTCTTATAATCATTAAGTTCTTCTTCAAAAATCGTTAAAGCTTGTTTTTCAACCAAAACTTCGTCTATTGAACAAAGCCCGTTCGAATACTTTTTTTCTTCTTTTTTAACGATTTCCTTTTGTATTGCAACCAGCCGTTCCTGATTTTGAATAAGCTTATCCAATTTGACCAAGTTGAAATAATTTGAAGCGACTTCACCTGTTAAATTTATGTATGAAGCTCGTTCATTTTGTTTAATTATATCGCGCTGTTTTTCGAGGCTTTTTGTTTTCATCCTGTTTTCGCCCCAAATATCAATTTCATAAGTCATTGTTAAAGGTAACAAAAACCTCGTCTGTGAATAATCCGGAATTAATAAATCGCCAAATCTTGTATCCGCTGACGTTAATTCTCTACCAATATTTCCATTAAATCTTAAATTCGGAAGCTCATTTGCAAAAGCCTCTTTTACAGCTTGATCCGCTTGTTTTGATTTTATCGTTGCAATTTTTAAGTCCTGATTGTTATTGTAAACGCCCATCATTAGATTAATCAGATTTTCATCTTTGTAATTTTTCCACCAGCTTATATTAACGTAATCTAATCTGTAATCATCAGACATTACTGCCTCTTTAGCATATACAGAAGAAAAATTGCACAACAAAATTAGGATAAAAAGTATTTTATAAAATTTCATAACAATTAAATTCCTTCCAAAATTAACTTAACATAAAAAATTTTTTTTTGACAAGGGGGGTGACAAGAGGTTTAGTAATAAAATCTAATTAGACTCATTTAATTTTTTATTTTTTCAATGCAAATTCAGACGACACAAAATCAGTCATAAAGGCCATAATTACAATACTTTCAGGCAAACACTTGTGTTTTTTTATTTTGTGCTAGTATAGATTTAGAAGATAATTTTTTGAATGACAATTTTATTATATTTAGAGAGGTTTTTATGGACGAACAAAACACTAACCAACCTTTTGAGAATGAAGATAGCAACGAAATAAAACACACTGATACTGAAGAACTTGAGAAAAATGTGAAAAAGAAATCCAAAAACAAGCGCCCCGAATATAAGAAAAAAAGAGTGATTATTCCGTCAATTTGCGCAATTATCCTTGTATTTATCGGGATTTTTATGGCAATAGAAGCAACATTTTACCAATCAACAGATGATGCATTTGTAGAAGGTCATATAATTCAAATTTCTCCAAAAGTTGCAGGTCAAGTAATTAATCTATACGTAGATGATAACCAAGAAGTAAAACAAAATGAACTTTTAGTAGAAATAGATCCAACCGATTATCAGGTAAAACTGGATCAAGCTGAAGCAAAATTATCTGAAGCACAGGCAAAACTTGGAGTAATCGAACGTCAGGTTGACGAAAACACATCTAAAGTTGGGCTTACAATTCAAGAATTAAATTCAGCATCATCAAAACTGGATTTTGCGGAAAAAGACTACACAAGATATGCCGCAATGTATAAAGAAGGAATTGTATCAAAACAAGATTATGATAAGAGCCTAAATGCTTTAACTGTAGCACAGGCAAATCAAAAAGCCGCAGACGAGAACAACAAAGCAGTAAAAGCTTCTTTGGAAGCATATAAGGCTCAAG
This sequence comes from Candidatus Gastranaerophilales bacterium, assembly GCA_944326525.1. Taxonomy (GTDB): domain Bacteria; phylum Cyanobacteriota; class Vampirovibrionia; order Gastranaerophilales; family Gastranaerophilaceae; genus Scatenecus. The sequence goes on along the minus strand of CALVEG010000001.1, from coordinate 248,937 downwards.
TAGTTTCTCAACAAGCAGAAATTAAAAGGCTTGAAGCTGAAGTTAATCAAGCAAAAATCAACTTATCCTACACAAAAATTTATGCACCTGAAGATGGCATGATTTCAGCAAGAACAGTTGAAAAGGGAAACTATATTCAAATAGCACAGCCAATGTTTTCAATAGTTCCACAAAGGGTTTGGGTTGTCGCAAACTTTAAAGAAATACAACTTACAAACATGAAAAAAGGTCAGCCTGTATGGATTAAAGTTGATACATATCCTCACAAAAAATTCAAAGGACACGTAGACAGTATACAAAGATCAACCGGTGCAAAATCATCATTGTTTCCACCGGAAAATGCTGTTGGAAGTTACGTAAAAATCGTACAAAGAGTTCCTGTAAAAATATTATTTGATGAAAACCTTGAAGGTTATAATATAGTTCCAGGTATGTCAGTTGTACCGAAAGTAAAAGTTAAATAGATATGATAAGGCTTTACATTTAGTAAAGCCTTTTTAAAAGATAAAAATTATGTCAGAAGAAATAAAAGAAAAACAAATAAACCCCTATATAGTAGCTATTGCTGTTTTACTGCCGTCATTTATGGCGCTTGCAGCATCCTCAGCAACTAACGTATGTCAGCCGAACATTGCCGGATATTATGGTGCAACACAATACGAAGCAAATACAGTTATTACATCATACATAATTTCTGGTGGTATAATGCTTCCTATTACCGGTTACTTAGTAAGATTAATTGGGAAAAAACTTTTATTTTATTATAGCATCTGGGGATTTTGCATCGGTGCAATTATGTGTATTCTAGCCCCAAATTTACAAATGCTTATTTTAGCAAGAATCATACAAGGTATCGGAAGCGGTTGTATATTACCCCTCTGCCAAGCAGTCTTACTTGAGGTATTTCCGATTGAACAACGAGGAGTCGCAATGGGATTGTTTGGGGTTGCCGCAATGTTCTCTCCTCTTGCAGGTCCGTTTCTTGGAGGATATTTAACAGACAATTACAGCTGGCAATGGGTTTTTATAGTTAATATTCCTTTGTGTATGCTTTCGTTTTTACTTATAAAATTATTTGTAAAAAGTGATAGACCTAAAAAACAAAAATACCAAAAGAAATTTGATATAGTAGGCTTTACATCTGTTGTTATCGCAATGGGATGTATGCAAGTAATTTTAGATAAAGGGCAGCAGTATAATTGGTTTGACACAACCTGGATATGCTGGTTGACAGGGATCTGTATATTTTCATTTGTTTTATTTTACGTATGGGAACTTGAATATAAATATCCAATAATAGATATAAGAGTATTTAAAGACAGAAACTTTTTATTTGGCACAATAGCGTGTTCATTTATAAATATAATGCTATATTCTACATTACTTCTTGTTCCTATGTTTGTACAAAGCTTATTGGGATACAGCCCGTCAATGTCAGGTTTAACAATGTTTCCAAGAGCTATCATCTGTTTTATAGGACTTTTGGTAATGGGAGAGATTTCAAGATTTATAAAAGCAAAGACTCTTGCAATCATTGGGCTTTTAATAATGGGGGTATCCGTATTCTGGCTCAGCAATTTAAACTTAACAGCATCTATGGAAAGCGTAATTATACCAAATATTCTTCTTTGTATAGGTGTTCCGGCAGCATTTATTCCTATGACAGCCCTAGCTTTTCAAACTTTAGATCCTAAAAGAAATGATGATGCTGCGGCACTTCACGCTATGTTCAAAAACATAATAACCGCAATTGCAACATCTGTATCTGCAACATTTATTGCGAGAGTTTCCCAAGTGCATCAAAATTATCTTGTCCAAAATCTTTCAGGTGAAAACCCAATGTTTCATTACAGACTTATGGCTGCACAAACAAAATTTGCACACTTTTTTAATCACTACACAGCTGCAAGAAAAGCAGCCGGAAGCTTGTACAATCAAATGCTTGTCCAAGCAAAATTATGTTCATTTTATGATGCGTTTCACGTTCTTGCTGTAATGTGTGTGTTAGTAATCCCGCTTGTACTAATTTTAAAAACAAAACGCCGAAACAAAGAGCAAAAAGCAGTATAATATTTCTAATTGTAAATATTAATCTATATATTAGACAAAATTTTTCTTATTTTTCTATTATAATTGTAGTGGAGAATACAGTTACTATGTCAACTCAAATTACTATAACCCCACCAAATAAAAAGCCCTTCAGTTCTTTTAAAAGTGTTAATTATGCCAAAAAGACAAATTTCACTTATGCAACAACAACAAAAAGGAGCTACAGAAACCATACAACTGAACCTGTTGAAACTCATACAAAAATAAAATCACTTATTGGAGCTTTAATGGGAGTAGGATTATCGACCGGCATTATAGCAAAAAAACAAAAATTACCACTAAAAAATCCTATAAACATTTTCAAATTAAAATACAGAATTCCCGAAATGATGGCAATAAGCGGGCTTGGGATAATTGGAGGAGTTTTAGGCGGTTTGATTGGTGCAAAAAAGAAAAAAGAAAAAATTGATGAAGGAGTTTTTCAATTTATGAATGCGACAGTTCCTCTTTTAGCTGTCCATCCGGTTACAAAATTTATTGATAATTCAAAATATAAAAACAATCTTCCGATTCGAGTAGGGGCAATACTAGCTGCTTTACTGGCAGGAATGAAATTAGCAGCAGCTATCTCAAACAAAATTAATGACCCAAAAGACAAAGTTCCTGATAGAAAACTTACTCTTATCGATTCTGTTGCAAATATTGATGATGCAGTCGGGGCTTTTGCTGTTGCGAAAATTCCAGTAGTATCACAATTAGAAAAGATATTACCTTTTATCTTTGTATGGTGCGGATATAGAGCTGGACAAAGCAACTAAGTTTATATTTTCATACAAAAAATAAGCCTTTCGAAATTTAATTCAAAAGGCTTATTTATATTAATAATCAAAAATTCTTAAAAATTATTGAATACTTTGAATTTTAATCTCCCCATTTTGTTCAACGAATTGAACATTTTGCTGTTGCGGTCTGCTGTTATATATTTTCTGCATAGCAGGCTCTGTCAACTTAAATTCCTTAGCGGCTTTTTCCTGCTTGTTCTCTTGGACATCCTTATAATCATTATATTCACGATACCTGAATTTCATATCATCAATCATTTTCATATCATGGACTTGATTTCCGCCAATTCCCATTGGCGAATTTATCATATTGATCATACCGCCGGCATCCATTCCAGGGTTGGCAGAGACAGAAGCACCGTTCAAAGTTAATAAAACCATAAAAACCGCTAAACTTATCTTTCTCATACTCAATCTCCCTACTTAACTCTGAATACGACATTCGCAACAGAAGTTACTTTTTTATCAATTGTAGAAGTATCGTTAATTCCATAATCAGAAACATTAGTAGAATCAACCGGAGTTATTTGGAAAACTCCCATTCTAACAGATTGAATCTTACCAACTTTATTATTCGTTGCCTTTAGCATAGCTGAAGCTCTTTCTTTAGCATCAACGGTTGCATCTTCCAGTAATTTCACTTTCAAATCAGAAATTCCTGAATAAAAATATAACGGTAATGAAACATTTACATCAATACCTTGTGAAATTAAACTATCCAAACTAGTAGAAAGTTCTTTAATTTTGTCAACATCTTTAGAAGTAATTATAATAGGTTGAGAATGAACATAATTTTCAACCTCATTTGTCATATAACCGTTTGCGGTTCTTTTATAGTTATAATATCCTCTTGATGCTCCAAGTTCAATATTTTCCTTGGCAATACCTTTTTCTTCCAAATACTTCATAACAATTGGAATCTGTTTTTGTGCTTCGTTGTATGCTGAAAGTCTTTCCGGTTTTTTTGCAGTAATCTCAAATTCTAATCTTGCGCTGTCTGATTTAACTACTTGAAATGCGGAGCCTGTAACCGTAATTGTATCCTTTGAAAATGTACCTGTAATAATTTTAGCAGCTGCAACAATACCAAATGCTAAAATTATAGCTAATGTTACGACTTGCAATTTTTCTAATTTTTCAAACATATGATTACTCCTTCTTACTCAAATAACCATACCTGATATAATAACACAAATATCAAAAACAAACTTAATTTTAAGAAATTTTTATATAGATTTGTGAAGTAGTAGAACAATTTTAAAAGTAAATGTATAATCAAATTAGCTTATTGTAAGGAGTAGAAATATGAGTGATTATGTTAGTGAAGTATTAGAAAAAGTAAAAGCAAAAAACCCAAATGAACCTGAGTATTTACAAGCTGTAGATGAAGTTTTAACAACTATAAAACCGGTATTGGAAAAGCATCCGGAATATAAAGAATTAGGGATTTTGGAAAGAATGACAGAACCTGAAAGAATAATAACTTTTCGTGTAACCTGGGTGGATGACCAAGGTAAAGTTCAAGTAAACAGAGGTTTCAGAGTTCAATATAACGGTTTAATAGGGCCCTACAAAGGTGGTTTAAGATTTGACAAAAGCGTAAACCAATCCATAATGAAATTTTTAGGATTTGAACAAATATTCAAAAATGCATTAACAGGGCTTCCTATAGGCGGAGCAAAGGGCGGAAGTGATTTTGACCCCAAAGGGAAATCTGATATGGAGATTATGAGATTTTGTCAGAGCTTTATGACAGAACTTCAAAGACATATAGGTCCTGATATTGATGTTCCGGCGGGAGATATAGGTGTTGGAGCAAGAGAAATCGGATATTTATATGGACAATATAGACGAATAAGAGATCGTTATGACGGCGGAGTTATAACAGGCAAAGGTTTAGAATATGGCGGATCTCTTGCAAGAACAGAAGCTACAGGATACGGGCTTATATATTTTATGAAGGAAATGCTTCAAGCAAATGGCGGACTTATATTTGAAGGAAAAACCGTAACCATTTCAGGTTCAGGAAATGTTGCGATTTATGCTTGCGAAAAAGCACAAATGCTTGGTGCAAAAGTTGTAGCAATGAGTGACAGTGCCGGATGCATTTATGACAAAAACGGCATTGACCTTGACACTGTAAAACGAATTAAAGAAGTTGAAAGAGGAAGAATCAAGGATTATTTAAAAACTCACCCTGAGGCTGAATACTTTGAAAGAAAAAATGAAGATTCTCCGATTTGGGAAATTAAAACAGATATAGCCCTTCCTTGCGCTACACAAAATGAAGTTACATTGAACTCAGCTAAAAAACTTGTAGCAAATGGGGTTATAGCGATAGGAGAAGGAGCTAATATGCCTTGTGAAAAAGAAGCGACTGATTACTTCTTGGAACACAATGTTCTTGTTGCCCCTGCAAAAGCTGCAAATGCAGGAGGAGTTGCAACTTCTGCAATAGAAATGAGCCAAAACTCTATGAGATATTACTTATCATTTGAGCAAGTTGACAAAATGCTTGAAGCTATAATGATAAACATCTTTAATTCTTCTTGCGAAGCTTGTGCCACATATAATTTAGGAACAAATTATGTTGCAGGAGCAAATATCGCAGCATTCAATAAACTTGCGAAAGCTATGATAGCACAAGGTATAAACTAATTTAAAAATAAAACTAATCTATTTAAAAAGTCCCAATTAATTAAAGGGACTTTTTATTTTTAACCTTTGAGCATACAAAAAACAAGCTTCTCCATATATTTACAGGAGAAGCCCGCTTTTGCTCAATATAGCCTTTTATATAAACAGAACCGGCATAAAGCCGGTCTGCAAATTTACCATTTTATAAGTACTACACCGGAAGTTCCAGCTTCAGGATCCGGAGTATGTCCCCAGTAAGTGCCTTGTCTGCAGCCTTGTGTTTCAAGCTGATTAGCATCAAGTGGACCGTATCTTTCTGTAATTGGCTTACCTTCGAATGTACGAACCCATTCACTCGCCCAGCAATTATTGAAAGAGCCGCCACCGTTACCACCGGCACCTGATGCTGCAATCCAAGCTCCTAATACAGTATTATCAACCGGCAAAACAAGGTTTAGAATATTTGACTTATAATTTGTAACACTTGCAAGTTTACCGTTCGTACCTGGCTGTTCAGCGCGGAATACTCCACCCTCATACCAATAAGGTAACTGTTCGGTAACTGTCGGAATACAACCTTCGCCACCTTTACCGCCTTTTGCGGTTAGAATATCGCCAACAATTGTATCACCGCCATCTTGTCCGTTACAAATTGTACGGTCTGTTGAACCATCCGGAGGATGAGAACCTGCGGCTCCGCCTCGACCTAAAGTTATTTCAATATCCTTATCTTTGAAGGCTCTTATAATTTTAACTCTATATTCACCGGCATCTCCGCCTTCTCCATACTGAAGATAGTTTGTATTCCAAGTGTAATTGTATGTATATTTACCGTTTTCTCTTATTGCATTGCTATTACCAGAAGCTTTCAAACAAAAACCAACGTGATTATCTCCGCATTTTTTGCCTGCATTTTCAGAATACCCAGCACCATTAATACTTCCTACAGTAGCTTCATTACCACCGGCATACGGAGCATCTTTACCTTCAACCGGAATAGCAGAACCTGTAGTTTCTCTTCTGGCACCTTGACCTCTACCTGGAACTTTCTCTTTATGCAGTTCACACCAAGAATCGCCACCACCACCAGTGATTCTGATTTCTGCAAAACCTTGTGATGGTGTTCCATTTTCTGCATAACCAGCATCTTGATGTTCCCACTCATTTTTTGTATATAAAGGTTTGTAACCAGCTCCAGTTAAAAGCCTGTCACTTCCTCTTATACCTGCAATAATACTTGACTCACCTTTGTAGTTCAAACCGGTGGTTACTGTAATATCATTTAATGCACAGAACTTACCTTTACCGCCTGTACCTCCGCTTACTACATCCGGTATATACGAGCAAGTAAATTCTTTTTGAGGATCACTCTTTTCGGTAACTTTAGTGTAGTCGTATACACAACCATCCCCTACTGAATGATTTACAACACATTGACATTTATAAACAGTATTATAATAAGGTCTAGAATATGACGTACTTGATGTAAACTTGATGAAATCTGAATCATTTTGAGCATCATCACACTCTTGATCACCATCCTTGTATGTTACACTACTTTTCATATTGCAACTTGTAGGTAAATTCTCTTGCGCTTTATACTTATCACCAAAAGGATCTGTAAAGTCTCCATGATAAGAATTACTTTCACAAGTACCATTATATGTATTCACACATGAATCACCAAATGCTGTAGATAAATTGCCACCTAACTTTTCTGTTTTTAGAAACATCGGGAATTTTTCATCTGTTCCACCGGCTTCCACATCATAAAATTCAGATACTTTACCTGTTTTTGTTGAATGAACAGAAGTTGTATTTGTACCCATACTAACCATTTGTTCACCAAATGCAGCACTCAATGATGAATTGTCACAAGTTACACCTGGTATTTCTCCGGCCATAAATGATCCAAAAATACCTGTTCCTGTATATATTTGGTTACTACCGTAGTTACATACAGTTTGAGCAGTACCAGTATCTCTTAAGACTTCTCTTTCTTCGACATCATCGCCATCTTGCCAATATGGTCCTGTAGTTGTTTCTATTCTATAGTGAGAATCTTGGGCAACTTCCTGAGCCTCTGTAATTGTTGCATCTACCGAAATCATTTGATAGTTCGATTCTGAACAAGTTGCATCAACTGGAACATGTGTTTCATTTTCACATGTACTAGTATTTACTACATCGTAGCGACAATATGCGCATTCACCTGTTTTTCTTTCATATCGACTACAATAATTTAATCTTCCATAAGTACAGTCACCATCACTATTTGTCGTTAGACAAGTAAAAGATTTGTTTGGATCACTTCCATAACTTGCATAACTTGAACAACTTGATTTTGAATAACAATATGTATTACTAGTTGAGTCACAATACCAACCACTGCCTGATGGGGCTGAACTACTATAACTTTTATAAGATGATTCTGTCTCATCAGTTATACAGTAGTAATCATGACTGTACCTATTATTACGACAAGTATATGTACTACTGCTATATCTCGTTGAGTAATATTGATAAGTTTTTCTTACTACATTCGAATACTCTGTATGTGAATCACAATCACAGATTCTTTCTTTGTTACCGTTGTTTATCCAAGTTCTATATACAAGGCAGGCACCGTTTGCACAATCCTGCTTGATGTAATAAACATCACCGCCGTCGCCGCCATCACCAAAATCGCCGGTACCATCAGCATATGCCCATACTTTTCCACCATAGGTTTGAAGTTCATTTAACGTCATACCCTTTAATTTTAGGATATCATCCGTCCAACCAAATGGTGAAATAACTTCCGTTTTGGATTGGTATCTGAACAGAGTTCCACCTTTATATCCGGAAGCACCACCGCCACCGCCACCGCCGGTTGCTTGAATATGTAAATAAGCAGCTCTTGCCGGTGGTACGAATACGCACTGGTCTGTATCTTCATCCATAATCTTATTTTCAAGACCTATACCAAGATATTTCTCTTGGTGAAGATTGCCGGCCTTATTTATATAACATATATATGCACCGTGAGATGCCAAACGTGGGACTTTTACGTGTTTCTTTGAAATTACTGTTACCCCTGATGCCAGCATTAATGACACTATTACCAGCAATAACATCATTTCAACCATTGAAAAACCGCGATAAATTCTAGTTTTTTTATTCATACTCTGTTCACCTTATATATAATTGTTCTTATTACCTGTTTAGCTATTCAAAACATTTGTTATTTTTAACATCCGTTTTTTGGGAAATTACATTGTATTTATTTTTATATTATTAAATTATCCGGCACTACCAGATAATTACAACTGCACCAGGCTTTCCTGGTCTGCCCGGTTGTGCAGATGCTATGCCATCTACAATTCCTAAGGAATCCAGATAACTTTCCATTTGAGATACACTTGACAACGTAGTATCAAACGTAACCTCTATTGTGTAAAAAGAATCATAAGAACCAGCAATATCCAGTAATGCTAAAGCATCCTGTGGTGCGATTCCATGTCCCGTAAAATCTGATAAATCTCTATATACAAGCTTATTACCTGAATAAGATGTTCTATATTTTTTTATGTCCGTAATCGGTATTTTATTCGTCACAAAACCACTATCATTACAAAATGCAATTGATAAATTTAATCCATCTTGTTCACATCTTGGAGTTCCACAATTGAACTTGTTATATGTAAAATTGCATTGTGAAATTACATCCGCTCCGACACTGGCTGCATTCATACTGCCACGTCCTGCTTCTGCTGACAAAATAATACTTCCATCTATTTTTATTGTTGTTGCACCATTCACATTTCCCGGTTCTACCGTAATAGGTTTATCCAATGAGCTGTAAAATACTGACTTAAATTCGCCTGCATCCCCTGCTGATCCTCCACCTATTGCATTTAACAAAAGATATTTTGCATATCTTGGTGGTCGAAATACGCAAGTAGTACCTGTTACATTTCTTGGGTTGTTATTTTCTACATATCGCTGCATCAAAGTTCCTGCAGCGTTTTTATAACATTCATATCGGCCGTGACCATCTGATTCTTGATATGTAATATGTCTTTTAGAGTATGCATTCGCACATAATGCTACAAATATCCCGACAATTAACATTACAACACAGGCTTCAAACAATGAAAAACCAGGCTTTAAATTCTTTTTTACCATAATATTACCACTGCTCCATTTTTACCAGCTTGCGCTGCACATGTATCTGACTGCGTTCCATCCTCACAACGAGAAGGATCATCACAAGTAATTTTGTTGACGTAATTACTTACATCAACATCCGTACCAGTACCTCCCGCTCTTATTGTATATGTTACATTATAATCTGTTGTTATATTACCGTATCCGCCTGCTCCACCGCTTCCAGCTTGTATATCGGTTATTCGTGATACCATATCGGTATTTTCATCCATCTCAATACTATCTGTGAAATCTGACAAATTTTGTTTTCGACCTTCCAACTCTTTAACCTGACAAATTGATCCTCTTCCATCAAGCCACATTGGATAATCTCCAGAACCGGTACCTCCAGCTCCACCTTCAGCCTTAAGTATCGGGACATCTTCTCCATTAAATTTTACAATTGTTGCCTCGCCCGGCTGGCCTAGACCGCCACCCTTTCCGGGTTGCATCGTTATTTCTACGTTTGTTAATTTCGGGAAAAATATTGATTGCGTTTGACCTGCTTTACCCGCAAGACCATACCTGATTGTTGCATAACTTCCTTGCCTTTTACCTACATAACTAGGAGGCATTGTTGTTGGAAGCGGCAATTTTCCAAAACCTTGCACCTCACGCATCCATTCTGGAAAATCGTTTGCTGTGGTGTATGTATTATTTTCGGTTTTAGGGCTAACTGTTTTACTGCCTGTAAAAGTGGAGCCACCACCACCGCCGCCAACAGCGTGTATCAATAAATACACTGCATTCTTGGGTGGAGTAAATTTACACCCTTCTCCGCCTACGGCTGGCGTCTCACTTGCTCCTTCTTCATTTACATAATACGACATAAGCGTATTGCCATTATAATAACACTCAAAACGCCCATGCAAACTGCGTTTTGTCTTTACTTCGTTTTTTTTGAAGTGTATTGCCGGTACGCCTATTACAATAAATGACATTATTAGCATAACGACCAACATTTCTGCTATTGAAAACCCGGCAATTTTTGCTTCACGTATTGCTATTAAACTCCCAAGTCTGATTCTTTCGGGTGAACCGCCTTGACGCATTCTCTTAAATCCTCATATAAATTTGTTTATATTTTATTATAACACTTTATCCAAAATAATTCAACCCTGCATCCGGCAACCGTTAACGTCTTATACATAACCTTTCTAGCCCTCTTACAAAACGTACAATCCTCTTTTCTGTGTCTGCAGTTATTGAATCAACCAAAATGGTTTTACAACCAAGCCTTTTACCAAACAATATATCTGTTAATGGTCTATCACCTATCATTACTGACTTTGATGGCTCTATTCCTTCGCTTTTCAAAAATTTATAACCTGAATTTGCACGAGGTTTTCCAGCGTCAAATAATATCGGAAAATCCGTCACTGCTTTTACTTTTTCTATATATTCCAGATTTTTATTATTCGAAATCACTGCTACATAAAAATCTTTACGTACATTTTCAAGCCAAGCAAGTGTCTTTTCACTGTATTTTCCTGACTTTGAAGCCATTAAAGTACTGTCTAAATCAAACAACATAGCTTTTATGCCTTGTTGCTTTAACTCTTCCAAATCTATATCATAAATACTTTTCAAATTATAATCAGGCTTAAGAAACATTTGATTTTACTCCAATTGTCCTCACAAGTGCATATTTATAATCTTCCGGCGCTTTATCAAACAACAAATAAACATCGTCATTTGTGTTTGCAAGCCCTAAATCTATTCCATTTTCATCTTTTACTGCCTGCAACTTGGTTCTGAACTGCTCATTGGGCGTTATTACTTCAACTTCATCACCTATAAGCATTTTATTTTTAATTTTTACAGGATAAAAAACGCCTTCATTCAACTTCAAAGGCTCCATATCACCTTTAAACTCACAAAGGAAATCAGCGCCAGCAAGCCCTTTTGAGATATCGTAGCTATAACTTTCACTATCATTATTACCAAGCGCAAACCCTGTTGTATAACCTCTGTTTCCGACTTTTTGAAGTTCTATAAAATACTTTTTCATATCTGCATCAGGATTTTTCAACACTTCATCAATTGCAGCCCTGTATGTTTTTGCAACGGCTGAAACATAGTAAAGACTTTTTGTACGACCTTCTACCTTTAATGAATCTACCCCTGCATCAATCATTTCACGCAAATGCTCCACAAGGCAAAGATCCTTTGGACTTAAAATATGAGAACCTCTTTCATCCTGATTAATTTCATAATATTCATCAGGTCTGGTACTTTCAACAAGCTTGTAACTCCATCTGCAAGGCTGCGAACAATTTCCGTGATTTGCCTTTCGCTCACCTTTTGTAAAGTAATCACTTAACAAACATCTTCCTGAAAATGATACACACTGCGAACCGTGAACAAAACATTCAAGCTCAATGTCTGGAACATTTTTCCTTATTTCAGCAATGTCTTTTATTGGAAGCTCACGAGCGAGGATAACCCTTGTCGCACCTAAATCTTTCCAAAACTTTACGCTTTCGTAATTCAGTGTATTAGTTTGCGTGCTTACGTGAATCGGAACATTCGGTGCTGTTTTTCTTAGCAAGTTAAAAATCCCGAAATCGCTTACTATAAAAGCGTCAGGCTCAGCTTCCTTAAACTTGTCCACACACTCTTCCAAAAGTTTTATATCACTATTAAACGCAAATATATTCAACGTTACATAGGCCTTTGCCCCAAGCTTATGAGCTAAATCAACCGCATCTTTTAAATTTTCAAGAGTAATCAAGCTGCCTTTTCTCATTGCTCTAAGGCTGAAATCAACCACCCCGAGATAAACGGCATCCGCCCCGTAACGTACTGCATATTCAAGTTTTTCCATATTGCCCGCAGGCATTAAAAGTTCAATCTGTCCCATAACCGGATAATACCCTAAAGGTCTAAAATAATCAACCGATTAGGTGATGATATTTTTTGAAATATGTAGAAAATAGATAATGTAAGAAGAGAGTTTTCGGAGATTAAATTATGCAGACAATAGAAAATGCAGCATCCACAATTAAAGAAATCTGGCAATATCAACATCCTGTAATGCATACTTGGTTTTTATTAAGTTCCGTATCACTTTGCTTTATGTTTGCATTGTTGTTTTTCATTGTTTAAAAACTTAAACATCTATTTTTAACAGAATTATATCGACTTTTATCGTTAGCACTTCATTTAATTTATATGATATAATTCATTTATGAGAAATTATAGAATTTTTTCGGGTTATGTACTTTTAATAGGTATTGCAATAAGTATGCTCTACCCGTTTTTTGCGATGGTAAACCTGTCTTTTGCTGATGATAGCGCAATATTTTCTCAAACTTCAAAATTATTTTACGGGAATCTTACTCTTGAAAATTACCAAAATGTCTTTGCACAAATTCCGCTTGCAAGATACTTCTTCAACAGCTTGGTTGTTGCATCTGTCACTACATTTTTTACGGTAATTTTTGCGGCATTTGCAGGATATGCTTTTGCAAGATTGAATTTTAAATATAAGAATGTTTTATTTCTTACAATCCTTATAACAATGCTGATTCCGCCGCAGGTGAACATTATTCCGCTTTTCTTTTTGATGAGGGAATTACATCTGATAAATTCTTATGCAGCATTGATTTTACCTGGAATTTTCGGGGGATTTGGAATATTTTTGATGAGGCAATATTTTCTTGGATTTCCAAAAGATCTGGAAGAATCCGCAAGAATTGACGGGTGCAATTTATTTGAAACTTTCTTCAAAATTGCGCTTCCGCTTGCATTGCCGACTGTCGCAACCCTTGCAATATTCACGTTTGTCACAACATGGAACAGTTTTATGTGGCCTTTGATTGTAACAAACACCGAAAGTATGAGGACTTTGCCCGTAGGATTAGCGATTTTTAAAGGAAGTTTCAGAGAAGTTACACTTTGGGGAGAACTATTGGCTTGCTCTGTAATCTGCACAATTCCTGTTATCGGGGTTTTTCTTGCCGGTAAAAAGTATTTTATCAACGATATTATGCAGGGTGGAGTTAAGGAATAAATATTAAAATATTAAAATAATTGCACTGGGGTTTTGTTTTTGTTAAACTGCCCGTAATGGATATCAAATCTAAAGTTCAGATTTTAACGGGGGATATTTTCGGCGGAATAAATTCGGCCATTGTTGCACTGCCACAAGCTCTTGCATTTGGTGTTGCTACAGGATTTGGCGCTTCTGCCGGAATTTGGGGAGCTATTGTTTTATGTCTTGTTGCAGGAATTTTTGGCTCTAAAATCCCGATGATTTCAGGCCCGACAGGACCTATGACAATTGTTGTGGCTTCGGTTGCTGCAGCTTTAGGATACGATCTTTCCGCTGTAATCGTTGTAATTATGTTTGCCGCAATCTTGCAGCTTATCTTTTCATTAACAAGTATTTCTGATATTGTTAAATACGTTCCTTATCCTGTTATTTCAGGGTTTATGAACGGTGTCGGTATTATTATTATTCTGCTGCAACTTAACCCTTTAATCGGATATTCTTCAGTTTCCAATACTTTTGAAGGTATAAAAAGCTTTATTCTTAACCTTCAAACCCCAAACATGCCGGCTTTAGGGCTTGGAATGCTTACTCTTTTAATAGTTTTCGGAATCCCTAAAAAATTAAACAAATATGTTCCATCACAAATAATCGCGCTTATTTTATGCACATTAATTTCAATAAAACTCGGACTTGATGTTCCGAAAATTTCAGAAATTACAGTCGGATTTCCTAAGATTACAATTCCTGTGTTTGAGATATCAAAACTTGCAGAATACTTGCCTTTTGCGCTTACTCTTGCAATTGTGCTTTCTGCAGAAAGTATGCTCACAGGGCTTGTCGCTGACAGTTTGACAAAAAGCAGACATAATCCCAAAACTCTTTTATTCTCTCAAGGTTTGGGTAACGTTGCCTGTGCCCTAACCGGTTCTCTTTGCGGAACTGCCGCTACTATGAGAACTGTTGCTGCCTTAAATACAGGCGCAACTACAAAATTTGCAGCTGTTATAAATCCTGTTATTCTTGCAATATTAATGTTTAAATTTTCAGGATTTGTTGCTGAAATTCCGCTTGCCGTACTTGCAGGAATCCTTATTAAAATCGGATTTGATATTATTGACGTCAAGCTTTTAAAAGTCGTAAAATTCGCTCCGAAAGATGATTTATACGTTTTAATTCTTGTATTTTTGCTGACTGTTTTCTACAATCTTATTTTTGCAGTCGGGGCAGGAATTACACTTGCGGCACTTTTATACGCAAAACGTGTCGCTGATAAAGCGAATATTATTCAAAAATCCGTCTACGACAGAGATATTATGAAGCTTGAAAAAATCCTTGAAACTGATTACAAACATAAAATCCGTGTCGTTCACATCACAGGGCAGTTTTTCTTCGGCTCGGCAACACAGATGATATCAAAATTTGAGGATGTTCTAGGCACTAAATGCATTATTATAAACTATGAAGCCGATGATCTTCTTGACATTTCGGCAATCTTTGCTCTGGAAGATATTATTATAAGGCTTAAATCTCAGCATATCAAAATTCTTCTCGTAATCAAAAACGAACAGGTTTTAAACCAGCTCTCTAAACACTCTATTATCAGCCAAACGGGAGAAGAAAATGTTTTTTATGACGAGATTAAAGCGATAGAATACGCAAAAACTTCCCTTAAACAAATCGTAAAAAACAAAAAGAAAAAATAATCTTCTCCATAAATTAACATAATTGTATTTTAAAATTTTAAGGGTTATAATCGTGGAATGAAATTCAGGTTGTTTATTTTAACATTGTTATTAGGTTTAAGTATTCAAAGCGTTTTTGCGCTTGACGTTGTTTATCCGAAACAAAATAACGTTACGATAAATTCGCCCTCGACTTTTTTTATTGGGAATTCGTCCCCTGAAATTCCGTTAAAAATAAATGGGCTGGAAATTCCGATTCACCCGTCAGGCGGGTTTGCTTATGCTGTAAAATTAAATACGGGCAAAAACCAATTTGTAATTGAAGCAGGAGAAGAAAAAGAAATTTTTAATATTACAAGACCAAAACCTGCAAGTTCAGGTTATACAACAAGAAACACAGAACTTCCTTATGAATCAGCTCAATCCTTTGTAACCCTCAAAGACAATACACCGCTTCGCTCTACGCCTGTCGATAGCGGAATTAACCGTCTTGAACATTTTCAGCAAGGTATCCCTTTACTAATCATTGGTGAAAAAAGCGGATTCTATAAAGTTAAATTAAATGAAAACCAATCGGCTTGGATTTCTATAAATGATGTTGCCTCAGCAGATGTTTTTACCCCGGCAAAACTCCTTAAAAGAAGTGTTATAGAAGATAAAGACTATTATATTTTTAAAATTGATTTTGATAAAAAAGTTCCTTATGTAATAGAAGGGAAACACCCTTTTGTTGTAAAATTCTATAACATTGAAGGCTACCCCGATAACACATTTGCTTTCACGTTCCCGCTGAAACAAAAACTTATCGGATACAGTGGAGAGTTTGAAGGGAACAGCTTCATTTTAAAAGTAAGAAAATTCCCTAAAATCAACGAAAAACGCCCGCTTAAAAATATAAAAATAGTAATTGATGCAGGTCACGGCGGAGATGAAATTGGCGCAATCGGATGTTTACGGAACAACGAAAAAGACATAAATCTTGCAATTGCACAAATGCTTGCGACAGAATTAAAACTGCGCGGAGCAAATGTTATCATGACAAGACAAGGGGACGAAAATGTCGGATTAGCTGACAGAGTAAAGAAAACAAACGCTAATCAAGCACAAATTTTCATAAGCATTCACGGAAATGCACTTCCTGATAATATGGATCCGAATGAACACTCCGGAACAAGTGTTTTTTACTACTATCCGCAGGCAAAGCCCATGGCTGAAAGCATCTTAAAATCAATGACCTCACAGCTTCCGTTTGCTGATGATCAGGTAAGACAAGGGAGTTTTGCGGTTGTCAGAAACACCCAAGCAATCAGCGTATTAATTGAAGTCGGATATTTGATTAACCCATCTGACAACGCCTTTTTGATTAATCCTGAAATCCAACAAAATACAGGAAAAGCAATTGCAGACGGAATTGAGAACTTTTTTGTGCAAAAAGATTCAATTTAATGATTGTGAATATTAAGAATGTTTACAATATAAGTTTTTTTTTATATAAAATAACAATTTTTCAAGTTCACAATCGTTAAGCTAAAAAAAGGAAGTGTAATTATGCCAATAGAAAAAGTAAACATCACACAACAAAATAAGACTAACAATACCCAAACTGCAATTTATACAGCTGCAAGTCTTGGAACAGGTGCAATTGCCGGCGGGACTTTCGGTTATTATCAAAAACCTTGGATTAAAAACGGAGAACTTTCGGATACTTTTATCAAAAATGTGACCGAAAAAGAATTAAAATTAAATGAAGATGATTTTAAAGTTTTTATAGATGATCTTAAAAAAATTGCATCTTCAGGTTCACTTGAAAATACACAAGATTCGACAAAAGTTTATTTTGAGGATTTATTGACACCTGACGAAAACAAACATCTGAGTAATGAATTGTTAGACTCTTTAAAAGAAGAATTTGGCGATGGAATTCTTGACGGAAAGTTTGACAAATATAGAGAAACGGTGAAATTTTCTCCTGAAGATATGTCTGAACAAAAAGAAAGAATTAAAAACTTGTTTGACATAAAAAATAAGAAATTAAAACCGCTTGATAAAAATGCAGATTTAGACGATTTGAATTTACATACGGCCGTAAAAGAAATAATGAGTAATCTTGATAAGAAAAACGCCTTAAAATGGGGCGGAATAGGTGCAGCAATCCTAGGTATTGCAGGGCTTGGCGCAAGTTTTTTGGCAAATTCAAAATCATCCGCAATCAATCCTGACCAAAAGGCTTAAATATCTATTACAGATAATTTAATTTTTATAAAAAAGGCAGGTTTTAAAACCTGCCTTTTTAAGATTGAGAAAGCTTTATTTTTATGCTTTTACAAGATCTTTAGCAAAAGAATCAATTCTTCTTGATTTGATTTCTTCTTCTACTTTTGAGATAAAATCATCAACTTTGAATGTGCCAACTTGACCGATACCTCTTGCTCTAACAGCTAAAGTTTCCGATTCCATTTCCTTGTCACCGACAACTACTACGTACGGAATTTTCTTATCCTGAAGGCTTTCACGAATCTTGTAATTCATACTTTCAGATCTGTCGTCAAGCTTTGCTCTTATTCCAGCTGCACGCATTTTCTTGTAAACTTCTTCTGCAAAATCAGCGTGTTTTTCATTTGAAATCGGAACAATTGCCACCTGAGTCGGCGCAAGCCAAGTCGGGAATGCACCTGCAAAGTGTTCAATTAAAATACCATGGAAACGTTCCATTGAACCAAAGATTACTCGGTGAAGCATTACAGGTGTCTTCATTGAGCCATCTTTATCCTGATATTTGATATCAAATCTTTCAGGAAGGTTGAAATCCAACTGAATTGTAGCGCACTGCCAAGTTCTGCCGATAGCATCCTTAACTTTGAAGTCAATTTTCGGCCCGTAAAATGCGCCGTCACCTTCGTTAATGTCATATTTCATACCGCGTCTGTCCATAGCTTCTTTCAAGCCGGCTTCAGCTCTGTTCCAGTTTTCGATGTCACCTACGTAGCTTTCAGGACGTGTAGATAGCTCAACTTCAAACGACATATTAAATAATGCCATAGTATCGGCTACAAAGTCGATAATTTCATTAATTTCATCAACTAATTGCTCCGGTGTACAGAAGATATGCGCATCATCCTGCGTAAAGCCTTGAACACGAGTTAAACCTGAAAGAGCACCTGATTTTTCTTTTCTGTAAACAGTTCCCAGCTCTGCCATTCTCAAAGGCAATGATCTGTATGAATATCTGTTTGCCTGATAAATCAAAATATGGAAAGGACAGTTCATAGGTTTCAAGACAAACTGTTCTTCAGAATCTTCATCTTTTTGAATAAAGAACATATTCTCTTTATAGTGTCCCATATGACCTGAAATTTCCCAGAGTTTTGATTTTGCAATATGCGGAGTATTTACGATAACGTAACCACGTTTTCTATGTTCTGTTCTCCAGTAGTTTTCAATTTCTTCTCTGACGATTGCAAGGTTAGGATGCCACAATACAAGACCTCCTCCAAGTTCATCCCTTGTTGAGAACAAATCAAGCTTTGCTCCAAGTTTTCTGTGATCACGCTTTTCTGCTTCTTCAAGGAATGTCAGGTAATCTTGCAAATCTTCTTTATTCCAAAATGCCGTTGCATAAATTCTCTGAAGCATTTTATTTTTTTCATTACCTCTCCAGTAAGCGCCGGCAACTTTTAATAACTTAATTGCATTTGCTTTAATAAACGATGTGTTCGGAATATGAGGACCTGCACAAAGATCATTAAATAAAACATTTCCGTCTTTATCTTTAGTTAAATACAAAGTCGGATTGTCGTTTTTGTGTTCTTCAAGAAGTTCAGCCTTGTAAATTTCGCCTTCTTCTTTGAATTCTTTAATCTGCTTTTCAACATCAGGAATAACATATTTTTCAAACGTTAAATTTTGTTTAATAATATTTTTCATTTCTTCTTCGATTTTGCCCAAATCATCCTGCGTAAAAGCATGCCCGTCGGTCAAATCGAAATCATAATAAAAGCCGTTTTCAACAGCAGGTCCGATTGCTAACTTTGCAGACGGAAACAGCTTTTGAACAGCCTGCGCCATGATGTGAGAGCAAGAGTGCCTCAAAGTGTGTAAAGTTTCGTTGTTTTTTTCCATTTTTTATCCTTTCCGGTCAGTTGATAACATTCAAAAGACCTAAATACGGGGCGGATCCCCCTAACTAACTACAAACAAAAGTTTAACACCAGCACAAAAATATTACAAGAAAATCTCTATTTCTTTTTTCTGGGTATTATAATCTGAATACCTAATAAAGTTATTACTTTTTTATAATCATCTTCATTTCTGACATTGAAGATATTTCGTCCTATTATACTTGACAAGCTGCTCAAAAATAAACGTAAAAACTCTATTTTATAATCTGTTTTCATAGCTATAGGAAATGCCATAAAAACAAAGTCACTTTTTCCTCTTACAATAAAATGAATTAAATTTCCTTCTTTATATTCTTTTCTAAATTTTATACTCTTTAAAATACCCTGCAAATTCCACTTTTTATCAAGAAATTTAACATTATCAGCAAAATACAAATTCAAAACATCTTGATCATGAAATACAATTTGATCTTTATGTAAAGCAATCCAGTCAAAAATTTTTGAAGTAAAATTAATTTCTCTGAATTTAGCTAAGTTTAAAAGTAAAACACCAGCATTAAAATATTTTTTCAGATTTAAACGCTTACAATTTTTTTCGGCATCAACATCTTCAACAGCAGCTAAATAACAGTCTTCAATATCGTAAGAAAACAACTCCTCTAAAGACGTTTTCACTTGTATATCACAATCCATATATAATATTTTATCTACATCAGGAATTAAATCAGGAATTAATAACCTAAAATAAGTAGCCCTTGTAAGTCTTTCACCTTTCACAAGCGGACAATCATTAAATTTTTCTTCATCTACACTTATAAAATCAATATCAAAATCAGCTATCTTTTTCAAATTCAAAAGTTTTTGCTTTGCAACATCCGAAATACCGCCATCTAAAATATAAAAATGAAGATTATCATCATCATTTTTTGAATCAAGAATAGTTGCTATAGACAAAGTTAAAAACTTTGCAAAATTATCATCACTTGAAAAACATACATTAATCACATCTTTATTTTTTAAGCTTTCGCCTGCCAAAACCGCCATAAATTAATCCTTTATAAAATTTAAATCTACCTTGCTTTATTAACAAAAATAATTCTATTATGTAAATTTAAAAAATCCATACTAAACATTAAAAATATCTCAAATTTTTACAAAAAGTAATGAGAATTTGAGAAGTTTTTATTTTTATAGTAGAATACGGAATGTAATTCAGATTAAGGGATTTTGAAAAGAGGTTTGAATGAACACAGCAACAGTTGTAGGCAGAGTAGGCAGAGATGCTGAAATCAGATATTTTGAATCAGGTAAAGTAAAAGCACAGTTTTCAATGGCTGTAAACCGCTGGGATTCAAAAACGAAATCAGAAGTAGCAGATTGGTTCACAATTGATGTTTGGGATAAACTTGCAGAATTTGCTGGCGAATACATTAAAAAAGGCATGCAAGTTGTAGTAGACGGACGCATAAGCACTAACAAATGGACCGATAAAGCGACAGGTAATGAAAGAGAATCTTTCTTTATTATTGCAAATAATATAAGACTTCTCGGTTCAAAAAGAGATTTGGAAAATGATAATCAGTTCTAATATTACAGGAATTATAGCAGATGATCTAACCGGAGCAAATGACACAGGTCTTCAATTTCATCTTAAAGGCGCAAACACTCAAATTCTTTTGAATTATGATGCAGAACCTCTTAATATGAAAGGAACCCAAACTTGGGTTCTTTCAACAGAAACTAGAAACGAAGATCCTGAAACTGCTTACCATTCAGTAAAAGACGCAACTAAATTTCTAATTGATAAAATCAATCCTGATTATTTTTATAAAAAAATCGACTCTACAGTAAGAGGTAATATCGCAATAGAAGTTCTTGCGATGCTGGAAGTTTTAAACTGGGATGCGGCAGTAATAATTCCAGCATTTCCATCTGAAGGCAGAGTTACAATTGGTGGTTATCATCTTTTGAAGGGGATTCCAATAGAAAGAACTGAAATGGCAAGAGATCCACATTCTCCAATTAGAGAATCTCATCTTCCGACACTTTTAAAAAGCCAGCTTGATGAAAGTTATGAGCATCTTGTCGGGTTAATTGAATTAAAAACCGTAATGAAGGGTGCAGGACCCATTTTAAAATGTCTAAATGATTTAATTAGAGAAGGTAAAAAATTAATTATTGCCGATTCTGTTTCTACAACAGATATTGAGCAGGTTATGCTGGCAATAACAAAATCTGATTTTAATATTCTTCCAACAGGAACAGCTGCAGCCGCACAGGTTTTAGGTGACTTATGGTATTCAGACTTAAAGCCTCACGACATAAATAAAACAATTCCTGAACTTCCAAAACTTGTTATTTCTGGCAGTGCAACAGAAATAACAGCCAAACAAATTAAACGACTTGAAGAATGTGATGAATTTGAAAATACTCTTTTTATAGAACCGGATCTTAAAGATATCATAAGCTGGAATTTTGGAGATTTGGCAGAAAGAGTTGTAAATAACCTCAAACAAAATCATACCGTCGTGGTTCACACTTCAGATATAATAACAGATTTTGACGGATTTAGCGAAGAACTTTTAGAGGCAGATTTAACCAAATCAAGTTTAGCTTGTCTTATAACCGACTATCTTGCAGAACTTACCAAAAAAGCAGCTGCCGAAAAAGATTTTATCCTAATAACCCTGGGCGGAGAAACTTCTTATAAATGCTGTCAAGCCATTGGTGCAACCCAACTTCAACTTGTTGATGAGGTCGCTCCAGCCATTGCACTTTCGCTTGATCACAACGCTCAATGGATTATTACAAAATCAGGAAATCTTGGCGGACTTAATACTTTAATAGATATTTTAAAATATTGCGAACATCACGAATAGAATTTAATGTTTAAAATATCCTTTAAACGGGTAAAATAGAAAGAAGTGCTTTTTAAATTTTGGGAGGGGTTATTATGAAAAAAATTGCCGTTACAACAGGCGATCCAAACGGTATAGGCGCTGAAATTACAATAAAAGCATTAAATAAGCTTCAATTACCAAAAGAAAATATTATTCTTATATCAAATAAAAGAATTTTGGACTATTACGGCAAACTTGACACTGATTATGAAATAATTGAAATTCCATACGATGCGCAAGTTTTACCGGGCAAAATTCTTACAGAAGCAGGAGAATTTTCATTTCAAGCACTCAAAAAAGCCTGCGAAATAAAACCTGATGCAATAGTAACAGCACCTGTTGCTAAAAATGCACTATACCTTGCTGGGCACAAGTTTAAAGGACAAACTGAAATTCTACAAAAGTATCTTGCACAAGAAAATCAAAAAGCTGAAATGCTTTTTGTCGCAAAAGATTTCAGAGTTTTACTTCTTACACGCCACTGTGCATTAAAAAGAGTTAAAGTAACAAAAGAACTTGTTACAGAAAAGATTAAGAATTTACAAGACTTTTTCAGGTCACATCTAGGCATTGTCGCCCCTAAGTTTGCACTATGCGCATTCAACCCGCATTCCGGCGAAGACGGAATTCTTGGTAAAGAAGAACTAGAGATATTAAATCCAGCCGTGAAAGCTCTTTTAAAAAAAGGAATAAATATAACTTACCCGCTTCCGGCAGACACACTCTTTGTAGAGGCCGGCAAAAATTACAGAGAAGGCAAAAAACTTCCATACGACTGCTATATTGCAAACTATCACGACCAAGGATTAATTCCGATAAAAACTGTAGCTGGTGACAGCACCGTTAATATGACAATAGGGCTTAATATCTTAAGAACATCCCCAGGTCATGGAACAGCTTTCGACATTGCAGGGAAAAATATTGCTCGTGAAGATGGAATGGTTGCAGCTATTAATGCGGCACTTTAAAAAATTATCTTTTTCTCAAAAAAAAAGACCGTTATAAAAAACGGTCTTTTTTTTTATTATTTTTACTATTAAACTGCAATTTCTCTTGCTTTTTGCTGTTTGTCATTCCAGAAGTCAACAAGCATAGAGCAGAAGAAAATTGAAGAATAAGTTCCGATAATAATACCAAGAATCATTGCAAAGACAAAGTCTTTTGTTGTAACTCCGCCCCAGAAATAAAGAGCAAGAAGTGTAATTAATGTTGTAAGAGAAGTGTTAATACTTCTTGTCAAAGTCTGGTTAACAGAAGCGTCAACAATTTCACCGAAAGACATTTTCTTAGAATAATATCTCAAATTTTCTCTAATTCTGTCAAAAACAACGATTGTATCGTGAACCGAAAAACCGATTACTGTCAAAACCGCCGTGATAAACAATCCGTCAATCTGAACATCATACAAAAGTCCAAGTATTGAGAACATTCCGACAACAAACAAAACGTCGTGCAATACACCTAAGATTGCGGCCAGAGCATAGTCAAACCGGAATCGGAATGAAAGATATGCAACAATTCCAAGGAACGCTAACGCTACGGCTATGAAAGAATTTTTAAATAATTCTTTACCCATTGTAGGTCCGACTGAACTTACTGACATCAATTCAGGATTTGAATATTGTTCATTTAAGACACCCGTAATTGTTTCAGTGTCATGGGAATCTTTGTCAATAAATTTTGTTCTGACTGAAATAATTGATTGAATTTCAGATTTTGTATTTTTTTGCTGATCACTGTTTACGTTTAAGATTTGAAGATAAGGATTTTCAATACCTTTTTCTTCAAGATTAGCACGAGTCTGAGCAAGCTCTTTATTTGTAATTTTTTCTTCAACTCCATACTGAAGAATTGTACCGCCGGTATAATCAATACCGACTTTTAGCGGAGCATGGTTCGGGTAAGTTATTGATGAATAAATCATTGCAACAATTCCCGGCACCAGAAGCAGAGTGGTAAGCGCCATCCACCACCATCTGTATTTTACAATATGTACCAAGTGTTTTCTGCCTATATTAAACATTTTTTTTACCTTTCTAATTTAACCTGACTAATCCAATATTCCGAAACGGGCTTTTTCTCTCTGGGTTTCAGCAGCCTGATAAGCGGCGCCGATTTCGTCCTTCTTAAGCCCGAATAATCCCGGATGTTTGAGTTCTCCGGTACCAAAGATTAAGTGCATGAAGTTTTTGGTAACTGTAATTGCCGTAAACATTGATACCATAACACCTAATGCAAGTGTAAGCGCAAATCCTTTAACAACACTTGTTCCGAGAAGATAAAGGATTACACAGGTGATTATTGTTGTCATATTGGAATCGAAAATACTTGTGAAAGCTCTGTCAAAACCGGAATTGATAGCGGTGAAAAGGTTTCTTCCGGCTCTCAATTCTTCTTTAGTTCTTTCAAAAATAAGGATGTTAGCATCAACAGCCATACCGATAGACAGGATGAAACCTGCAATACCGGCTAAGGTCAATGTAACCGGAATTGTTTTAAACAAAGCAAACAATATCAAACTATATATAATAAGTGCGATATCTGCAATCAAACCCGGAACATGGTAGAATGCTATCATAAACAGCATAACCGCAGAAAGTCCGATAATACCGGCTTTTTTAGAAGCGGCGATACTGTCAGCCCCTAAAGTCGGGCCTACGGTGTTTTCTTCAACGATTTCAGCAGGAACCGGAAGCGCACCTGCATTCAGCAGGTCAACCATTCTCTGTGCTTCTTCGTAAGAAAATCCGCTGTCTCCGCCTGAAATTTGTGCGTTTCCGCCGTAAATCGGTTCTCTGATAACAGGTGCGGACTGAAGTTCTCCGTCAAAGAAAATTGCCATCTGTTGGTTTACAAGAGCCTCTGTAAGTTCAGCAAATTTCTTTGCCCCTTCTGCGTTAAATTCTAAAGATACAACCCACTGTCCAGTTGAATCAGTTGTAAGTTGTGATTTTGAAAGATCTTTACCTGTAAGACCTGTTGATTCCCAGGTTACAACACCATTTTCTGCTTTACCCGGTTTTTTAAATTCTAATTGAGCAGTTTCACCGATAAAAGCTTTAGCTTCTTTTAAATCGGTAACGGCAGGAATTTCAACAAGCAGTCTTTTATCCCCGACCTGTTGAACAACAGTTTCAGCAACCCCAAGTTTGTTAACTCTCTGTTCAATTGCAAACTGTAAATGGCTTAAAGTTTCAGGTGTAATTTCCTTAACCTGTTCGGTAGGCTGAGCTTCCAACACAAGTCTTGAACCGCCGACCAAATCAAGTCCTAACTTTGTGGGCTTCATCAAGATTACGGCAATTGCTGTTACTACAATTGCTATAATTACCCAGAACATAATAATTTTGTTTTTCACTTTTTTATTCCTCTTTTAATGTATTTTTAATTGTAATTTTATTTAAAACCTAAGAACTTATCCACAACCCTACTCGGCTAATTCTGCCTTAGTTCTATCAAGAACAGTAAACAATTCTGCTTTCTGATCTTCATCAAGCTCAACAAGCGGACGTCTTAGATATTCTTCGATTAAACCTTTATGCTTTAAAGCAGCCTTAATTGGAACAGGATTAGGCGCCATAAAGAGCTTTTTAAATATTCCGAACAAAGTTTTGTGCATATTTCTTGAAGCAAGCACATCACCTGTCTTAAAGTTTCTGATCATAGATTTAATTTCAGACCCGAACAAGTGAGAAGCGACAGAAATTACACCGTGCGCCCCAAGCGAAAGCATCGGAAGAGTAAGACTGTCATCTCCTGAATAAATTGCAAAATCTGACGGACAACGCAATTTCAATTCCGAAATCAAATCCATATCAGGAGAACTTTGTTTAAGCGCAACTATATTCGGAAATTTTTCAGCAAGGATTGCCACAGTTTCAGGCGACATATTAACCCCCGTACGGGATGGAATATTATATAAAATTATTGGCAAATCAGCAGCTTTTGCAACAGCAGAAAAATGTTCAATCATCCCTTTTTGCGATGGTTTATTGTAATAAGGCACAACCGACAGAATCGCGTCAACACCTTCTTTATAAGCAAGCTTTGTCATTTTAACTGCAGTTTCTGTAGAATTTGAACCGGCACCGAAAATAACTTTAGCTTTGCCAGCAGCAGCACGTTTAATTGTACTTAAGAGTTCCAGTTCTTCTTCATGGGTTAAAGTCGGACTTTCTCCGGTAGTTCCTGCGACAAGAAGAGCTTCACTGCCATTATTTGCGAGATACTTGGTCAGTTCCTCAGCCTTATTATAATCGACTTCTCTGTTCGCATTCATAGGCGTAACCATAGCTGTAACAACTTCGCCGGCGTCATATCTTAATGCCATATAAAACCTCTTTTCTTTTCACAATATCCCTTTATAGGCTAATTATATTACAAAAGAAATTTATATGGCAAAAAATCTTTTTGAAATATTAAGATATTTAATCTGACTTTGTCTAAATTTTAAAGTTTGTGATAACATTTTTGATATGGACTGGTGGAAAAAATTAGACAGAAAGAAGAAGGCTTATATACTTGCAGCATTAACACTTATAGGTGTACTTGCCTGGGCGTTTATATCTGCGGGGGTTATCACGCACAATTTTAACAGAAGCCAGCTTCAAACACAGGAAGATAAACAAGAAGCTTTAATTAACGGGCTTATTTTAACAGAAACCAAAGATGCCGTAAAATTCTGGGAGATTTACGGAGAAACAGGCACCTATAACAGCACAAACGAAATAGCTTTGATGAACAATGTTATAGGGAATTTTTATGACGAACACGGTGAGGTTTCAATGAGTTTTGAATCTTCACACGGAACATACAATTCAAAGAAAAACGAAATTATTCTATATGAAGGAACAAGAATTGTAATAAAAGACGGAACAATGCTTTTGACAGACCGACTCACTTGGTCAGGTTCCGACAAACCAGTAAAAATTCGAGGAAACGTAAGAATAATTAAAAACGGAGAATTTTACGCACACGCAGAGGAAGGCGAAATTGCTCCGAATTATGAAAGATTTAAAATAACAGGGCATGCCCGCTCTGAACTTTATGATAAAAAGGAGAATAAATGAAGCGAGTTTTAATATCTCTTATGTTAATACTGTTAATCTGCGGAGCAGCAACGCAAGCAGCAGATCTTGTTATAGAATCAAAAACGCAAAC
Organism: Candidatus Gastranaerophilales bacterium; assembly: GCA_944326525.1. Lineage (GTDB taxonomy): Bacteria > Cyanobacteriota > Vampirovibrionia > Gastranaerophilales > Gastranaerophilaceae > Scatenecus. Next base: position 221,364 of record CALVEG010000001.1, on the reverse strand, counting down.
ATATAACGAAGAAGACAGCAAGATAAAATTTAACGGTGACGTAAAAGTAACTGTAGGTGATATAAGAGTAGAAGGACAAAAGGCAGATGTTGGAGTAACAAAAGACCAAAAACTTGACACTGCAACGTTTTACGACAAGCCATACGCATATCAGATAACCAAAAACAAAAAAAGAGAAGTTAAAGCAAACATTTTAAAACTTTCACTTATCACAAAAGTTGTAAGAGCAGAAGGTGATTCACAATCGATCGTATTTGAAGGCAAAAAACCTGTGGTTGTAATTAACGCGGACGTTCAGGAATACGACACCAAAACAGGTATTATGACAGCAACAGGAGCTGTTACGATTTTGTACAAGGAGATAGAAACCTTCTCAAATAAAGCCGTAATAAAAACGACAAAAAACGGAGATTTACAAAATCTTGAACTTATCGGAAATGCTCGGGTAAAAAGAGAAGAAAACGAATCTTTTGCGGATAAGTTCTTCTATGATGCTTCAACTAAAGTTTTGACCGCGACAGGAAATACCACTTCTAACGCAACAATGGATAATGGAGAAACATTGACATTGAAAGCAAAAATGCAAGAATATTCACAAGACACAAACACCTTTAATGCAAGCGGAGATGTTAGGATATGGTATCAAGACTACTTTGCACACGGACCAAAGATTGCGGTATATCCTGACAAAGTAACCAAAAAGCCGAATGAAGTATATTTTGTTGGCCGCTCAAGCATAACCCAAGGTCCAAGAACAATTTATGCAGACAAAATAAGAATGATAATTAATCCGAAAGATTTCCACGCTGAAGGAAATACCAGAACAGTAATCAAAAACATTGGTGACAGCGGGAATAATGACGATATGCAACTTGGATTATAGGAGAAAAAATGACACAAACAGAACAAGCCTTAGAAGCATTTAAAAAACGAGATTATAAAACAGCATTGGATGTATTTTCTTCTGTAATAGAGAAAGGCCAAGACACGGCTGAAATAAGAAATAACATCGGACTTTGCTATTACAATTTAGGCAACATGGAAAAGGCCGAAGATAATTTTCTAAAAGCAATAAAACTAAACCCGAAACTTCCGCAAATATACATAAACCTTGCCGACGTATATTATAAAGCACACGATTTTGACAGCGGAATACAATTGCTATCTCAAGGGGTTTACGAAATGCCCGAAGAAATGACAATTGCACATTACCTTGCAAGGTTTTATATGGAAGATGCAAGACTTGATCTTGCTATTGACGAATTAGAAAAAATTCTTGAAAAACAGCCTGAAAATTATGACGCTTATTATGACCTTGGCAAAGTACATTTTGAACTCGGCAATTACGCTATAGCCGCAGAAAATTTTGAAAACGTACTTGAATACAAAGATAATAACGAATGGATTTACTTTTATCTTGGCGAAGCCTACGAAGCAAATGATGAAATTGATAAAGCATTATCAAACTTTTTAAAAGCAATTGCAGTAAATGATGCATGCAGTCCGGCATACAAAAAAGCCGCAATTCTATTTTTGGCAAGAGGTGATTATGATGATGCAATTGAATATTTTGAATCTTATTGCGAAATGAATATTCCGGAAGAAGAAAAAACTTCTGTAAAAAATTTAATGGAAAGAATCAAGAAGAAACAGGCAAATGACAAGTAAATATTGGGTAGCATTTTCATCAATAGAACAAATTGACAGTTCTTTTACATTAAAGCTTTTTGACCATTTTAAAGATATTGAAAAAGCATTCAATGCTTCTTCAAATGATTTAAAAAATATTGAAGGCTTAAGTGTTAAAAAAGCTGAAAATTTTCTAAAGCTACGTGACAAAGTTAATCCTGAAAAAGCTTTGTCTGAAGTCACAAACCGTGGGATAAAATATCTGACATTTGATGATGAAAGATATCCTTACATGCTTAAAAACATTGATAATCCGCCATCAATTCTTTATTACAAAGGAGATTTAGAGAGCATAAATTTTGAAAAAACTTTAGCAGTAGTCGGTTCAAGAAGGACCAGTAAATACGCAAAAGATGCCGTAAATCTTATAATTTCACAACTTGCAAACACAGATATATGTATAGTTTCAGGACTTGCCTCCGGAATAGATACATCAGCTCATACCGCAGCAATTGAGAATGGATTAAAAACAATTGGAGTAATCGCAAGCGGCTTTGACTTTGTTTACCCGACTGCAAATGCAGATTTGTACCGTAAAATCGAAAACGGAAGCGGGGTAATTTTTACTGAATATTACCCAACATTTGAACCTTTGAAATTCAGATTTCCGCAAAGAAACAGGATAGTATCGGGGCTTTCATACGGAACTTTGGTTGCAGAAGCTTCAATAAAAAGCGGTGCTTTAATAACGGCAAACCTAACCTTAGAGCAGGGAAGAGAATTGATGTGTATACCGGGGCTTATCACAAACCCAAATACAGAAGGGATTTATAAACTTCTAAAAAATGGAGCAACACTTGTCACATCAGCATCCGATATTCTGGAAGCTTTAAATTGGGAAATTAAAACAACAGAACAGCTTAAAATAAATTTGACCGATATAAACGAAACGGAAGAAAAGATTTTAAAATCAATAGAAATAGAAGAAAAAGGCGTTGATGAAATTATGTCAGAAACCGGAATTGATTTTGATACGCTATTAATCAACTTGACAACCATGGAGCTTAAAGGCATAATAGAACAAGTCAACGGCGACAGATATAAGAGGGTAGGATAAAGTATAAATGGCAAAAGCAGCAACGGCAAAAAAAACGGACGAAGCCGCAGAAACAGCAGGTTCATCAAAATCGAAGACAAAATCTAAAAAAGAAAAAGCACTTGTAATAGTCGAGTCACCTGCAAAATCAAAGACGATTAGAAAGATTTTAGGGGACAGCTTTGCAATAGAGGCAAGCTTTGGTCATGTAAGAAATCTTCCGACAAAAGACCCCTCGACAGAGAATCTTGGATTTGATATAAAAGATCACTTCAAACCAAAATTTGAAATTATCCCCGGCAAACAAGCCGTTGTAAAGAAATTGAACGACTTAGCGCAAAAAGCCGATAAAATATATCTTGCATCCGACCCTGACCGTGAAGGAGAAGCGATAGCATGGCATGTTCGCCAGCTTTTAAAAGTTCCTGACGAAAAGATAGCAAGAATTGTATTCAACGAAATTACACCAAAAGCGGTAAAATATTCTGTGGAAAACCCCAGAAGCATTGATATGGACATGGTAAAAGCCCAGCAAACCAGACAGATCTTGGACAAACTTGTGGGTTACAAATTAAGTCCTGTACTATGGAAACAAATAGGAAACAGAAATCTGTCCGCAGGCCGAGTTCAGTCGGTTGCACTTAGAATGATTTGCGAAAGAGAAGATGAAATAGAAGCATTTGTACCGCAGGAATACTGGTCAATTCATACAGACCTTGATAAAGACGGCAAAACATTTGAAGCAGAACTTTCGAAATATAAAAACAAAGCAATAGAAAAAACAATTAAAAATCAAGAAGAAGCACAAAAAATAGTTGATTATCTTCAAAGCCCCGATCGTGAATTTGAAGTTGATAAGGTTACGAAAAAAACGCTAAAACGCAAACCGACCGCACCTTTTATAACTTCAACTCTACAAAGAGCCGCAAGCTCAAAACTTGGTTTTGGCGTACAGAAAACGATGCAAGTAGCGCAAAAGCTTTATGAAGGTATAGAAATAGACGGAACCCCTGTCGGTTTAATCACTTATATGAGAACGGATAGTGTCAGAGTATCAGATGATGCACAAGGAATGGCAAAGGATTTTATTTTAAACAATTACGGAGAAAAATATTATCCAGAAACACCAAACATCTATACAAAAGGCAAACAAAACGTTCAGGATGCTCACGAAGCGATTCGCCCTTCTTACCCGGAGCGCACCCCCGAAAGCATAAAACAGTATCTTGACAGCGATCAATTTAAACTTTACAAGCTCATCTGGAACAAATTTATGTCCTCCCAGATGGCAAATGCAGAAATTGCCAACAAATCAATAGAAATAAAAGCAGGCGATTGCATACTAAAAGCCGGTACATCAAAAGTAACATTTGACGGTTTTCTAAAACTCTATAACGATGCCGAAGAAGATGAAAAAGAGGCAGACAGCAAAATTCCTGACCTTGAAAAAGGTGACAAAGTGGTTTGTAAGAAAATAAATCCTAAACAACACTTTACACAACCGCCCCCAAGATACAACGAAGCTTCCCTTGTAAAAGCACTGGAAGAACACGGCATCGGTCGTCCGTCAACTTATGCGACAATTATCACGGTAATTCAAACTCGAAAATACGTAGAAAAACGTGATAAGGCTTTGCACCCGACACTATTAGGCAGAACAGTTTCAAAACAATTAGTAAACCAATTTGCAGATATTATGGATTACAAGTTTACAGCAGGAATGGAAAGTAAACTTGACGAAATTGCAGAAAAGAAAGCTATTTGGAATGAAGTTCTTGAAAAATTTTATGAACCGTTTATTGCAGAGGTAAATAAAGCCTTAGGCAATACCGAACGCGTAAAAATAGAAAGCAACATCAAATGCCCGAATTGCGGACGTCCTATGTTAGTAAAAACAAGCAAAAAAGGTCAACAATTTTTGGGCTGCTCAGGTTATCCGGAGTGTAAAACAGTAATGTCAATGAATGCACTTACCGAGAATATGGAAGATGAACCTTCAGAAGAACCCAAATGCGAAGAAAAATGTGAAAAATGCGGTTCAGATATGGTGTTCAAACAAGGCCCATACGGCAAATATCTTGAATGCACCAATGAGAACTGTAAATTTCGCAAACCATACCGACGCTCAACCGGTGTGACCTGTCCAAAGTGCGGTAAAGGCTTAATTGTAGAAAGAAAGTCAAAACGAGGAACAGTATTTTTTGGATGTGACAAATACCCTGAATGCGATTTTGTATTATGGAATGAACCTACAGGCCAAACTTGCCCGGATTGTGGCGCATTACTAGTCAAAAAGGTTCTTAAAAAAGGGACTACAATAGAATGTTCAAACCGCTCATGCGGATACAAAACGGTAGAAGAACAATCTTCCGACACAAGCGACTTAACAGAAGAAAATTAATATTTCTGCAAAAATAAAGGAGGTAATATGGAAAAATTCGGACTTATAGGATTTCCCTTGGGACATTCGGTTTCTGCATATATTCATAAAGCCGGATTTGAAAGCCTCGGAATAAAGGCCGATTATCAAATTTTAGAAACAGATCCGGAAGATTTGGTTGATAGAGTTAAATTTTTCAAGCGTGAAAATTATTCAGGTTTTAACGTTACAATTCCGCTTAAGCTTCCGATTTCACTATTTGTCGATAGCGTTGACAAATACGCAGATATTGCAGGCGCTATTAACACCGTAAAAATAAGCTCCGATAAAACATTTAAAGGCTACAACACTGATGCTTCTGGGTTTAAGAAAGCTATTCCTAAAGATATTAATTTGCAGAATTCTTCCGTTGCCTTGCTTGGCACAGGAGGAGCCAGCAGGGCGGCAGTTCTTGCTTTATCAGAATGCGGCGTAAGTTATATAGGGGTTTACACAAGAAATATCCCCAATGCCATGGATTATATGGCTTATATGAGAAGAAAATTTCCTCAAATTACATTTGATGCATACCAAATTGATCAAGTAAGAGATTTGTCAAAATACGATATGCTGGTAAATACGACCCCTATTGGAATGCAAGGGCGTTCTGCCGATATGACACCGATTGAAAAACCGGTTTTAGAAACAATGAAAGGAAACGGAATTGTCTACGATGTAATTTACAACCCTAAAAAAACAATTCTTCTTAAAACAGCTGAAGAATTAGGATTAAGAACAATTAACGGGCTTGATATGCTGATTTATCAGGCAATAAGCGCACAAGAAATCTGGTTTGGACAAACTCCCGATTTTAACGCAATGAAAATCGCAGCTCTTGAAAACCTCTAAAAACAATCTTTTTATACAATTACTAACTAATTTAAGAAATATAAAAGGCGCCAAGCAAATGCTTGGCGCCAAAACTTTCTTTCAAAAATCTCAAACTATTTTCCGTTAACAACAGTTTTGAATTTTTTACCAGCAGAAAATGCAGGAACTGTTTTTGCAGGGATTTTTAATTCCTTGCCAGTTTGTGGGTTTCTACCAGTTCTAGCAGCTCTTTTACGTGCTTCAAAAGTTCCAAAGCCTACTAAAGTTACTTTTTTGCCTTTAGCAACTGTTTTTTGGATTGTATCAACCCAAGCTGAAATTACTTCTGCAGCTTCTTTTTGAGTAACATTAGCTTTTTTTGCAACTTCTTGTACTAACTCTTCTTTGTTCATAATCAAACTCCTTTACTTTATGTACATGCTCTATTATAGCCAAAACTCAAATATATGCAAGTATTTTAAGGAATTTTTACATTATTCATGCGATTTTATGCCATTTTTTCTGTTTTTTTGGTACAATATTTATTGATGTTACAAGATTAGGGAGAGGAATTTAAGAATTTTAGCTTAATTCAGAGGATGTTATGAAGGAACGGATTGTTTTATTTATAATAGTTTTCGGCATGGGGATATTTATTTATATATTCCAAAGTTACTTTAACACACTATGGGGACTTGCATTTTTGTGTTCAGCGATGGCTCTTTACGTCCTTTTCATGAACCTTGCTTACAAATTAAAAAAAAGACACCTGCAAAAACATCCTAAAGTTATCAACCCTGATTACAAACCGTTTGTAAGTATTCTGGTACCGTGTCATAATGAGGAATCAGTTATTGAACATACAGCTGCCAATATTATGAACTTAAATTATCCGAATTTTGAGATCATTCTGATTGACGATAGAAGTTCAGATAATACTGCTGCAGTTATTCAAAAGCTTGCTGAAAGATTTACTCCTATAACGGCACTTGTAAGAGAAAAGAATGCATTTCCCGGCAAATCAGCTGTTTTAAACGATGCTTATAAAATTGCAAAAGGCGATGCAATTCTCGTTTTCGACGCTGACGCCACAGTTGAGCCGGATTTTCTCTCCAAGCTTGTCGCAGAACTTGAACCGAAAGATGTAGGAGCTGTTCAGGCAAGAAAGGTTATAAAAAACAAAAATTACAACCTGCTCACAAGATGTCAAAACAATGAATATACAATGGATACACATTTTCAAGTTACTCGAGATTGCGTAAAAGGAGCCGTTGAATTAAGAGGAAACGGTGAACTTATTAAAAGAGACGCATTGGATGACATCGGCGGATGGAATAATTATACAATTACAGATGACCTTGATATGTCAACAAGGCTTCATATCAAAGGCTGGGATATAAGATTTTGCGCTGATGCTATTGTTTATGAAGAAGGAATTATATACATTTGGCCGCTTTTCAGACAAAGAAGAAGATGGCTTGAAGGAACTATTCGAAGATATCTTGAATATTTTGATCAAGTGCTTTTCTCAAGAAAAATGTCATTAAGAGCAAGTTTGGATATGACAGCATATGTATCAGAATTTATCATGCCGGGGTGGTTCATATTAGAAATTCTAATAAGACTTTTCAAAATTTTAGCCAAAGATGCCCCTACACAGACGCTTTATTCATCAATAGTTTTAGGCTGCATAATCGGGCTGGGCTTCTTTCTTGCCGCACGTTATGCTCTAAGACGTTATGACAACTTACCAAGACTGGATGCAATGTTTGAAGCTTTGCAAACATCTGTTTACCTTTTCATAATATGGTTCCCGCTGGTATTATTCATAACTTTTAAAATCCTATTTTTCAAAAAAGACATGGAATGGGGTAAAACAGCTCACGGACTTGTTATGGAAGAACAGGCTAATATTGACGAAGAAAAATTAACTAAAATATAAAAGGAGATTACAATTAAAATGACAACAATGACAATCCAAGAAGTTAAAAATAAAATAAGAAATGTTGAAAATTTTCCAAAAGAAGGAATTATCTTTAGAGATATTACAACTGCGCTTAAGGAACCTGAAACCTTAAGAATAATGATTGATTATCTTTGTGATCAGTTTAAAGATATAAAAATTGATTATGTTGCAGGAATTGAATCTAGAGGATTCATATTTGGAATGCCTATGGCATATAAAATGAACGCAGGTTTTGTACCGATAAGAAAACCGAATAAGCTTCCTGCTGAAACTTACTCACAGGAATATGCTCTTGAATACGGTACTGATAAAATTGAAATTCATAAAGATGCACTTCCTGAGGGTGCAAATGTTTTGATAGTTGATGACCTGCTTGCAACAGGCGGAACTGCCGAAGCTGCTTGCAAACTTGTCAAAAAGACAGGCGCTAATCTTGTAGGAATTGCTTTTTTAATTGAACTTGAAGCTTTGCAAGGAAGAGAAAAACTTAAAGACTGCGGAAATGTTGTTTCTATGCTTAAATATTAATCCCAGCAGTTTATTGAATTAATCTTTCTTGTATAATTTATAAGCTTTTCCAAGCGTTTGAATGGCAGAAGTTTTCACAATTGTGTTTTTATCTTCTGTCATTTCAATTAACGGTGGCAAAATTTTTTCAGGATTAATCATTTCACTATCAATCATTCGTGAAAGAGTGATTAATGCAGAATTTCTTCTAACCCAATTTTCATCTCTTAAAGCTTGGAGAAGCTTTTCTATGGCCACTTCGCCAAAATTTAAAATTGAATTAATAGCACAAGTTCTTACATTATCATTATCTTCACCCATTTTTTCTATAAATAGGTCGATTAACTTTATATCTCTCAATTCCCCAAGTGCTGTAATTGATACTGCAACAACAGACGGATTTATATCTCGAACCTGTTTCATCAAAGTTTTATAAACCATATCGTCAATATTATTGTTTATCTGCGGTTCTTTTTTTAACTCTAAAGGCTTTGTTCCATCAGGAAGAATATACTTGAACCCAGAAAGCTCTGCAGCTCTTATCGCATCTTCAAGAATATCAAATTCCAAACAATCATCACCTAAAGGATGAGCTATTCTCTGTTTTGTAGTACCTTGAGAATTCTTCAAATTTAGTGCCGGAACCTGAAAAACTTCTCTACCGTCTTTTATAACTTTTTTTATTGAAACATATTGCATATCTTTGCCTTATTTAACGTATATGTCTTCTTTTGTAATCGGTTTAAAATCTGCCTTGTAATTTTTTAAATAATCAATCACATCTTCCGGAGTTTCTGCTATATAATATATTTCTCGTACTCCACCTTTTCCAAAATTCTGAGAAATAATTGTATCAAAAAATTCTACAAGCTTATTATAAAAACCGTTCGTATTTAATATAACCACAGGCTTACTATTATACCCAAGCTGCTTTTGCACAATCATTTCAGACAATTCTTCTAATGTGCCAAAACCTCCAGGAAGAGCAACAACAGCATCGGACATTTTGTCCATCTCAGCTTTTCGAGTTCGCATACATTCTGTTACAGTCAATTCAACCCCGCTATCCGTTGCAACTCCCATATTATAAAGTCTTTCCGGCATTACTCCGTATACATTTGCACCGTGTTTGTAAGCAGTCCCAGCACAAGCCCACATTAAGCCTAATGAACTTCCGCCATATACAATATCAAATCCGCTATCCGCCAAAAGATATCCTAATTTTTCTGAAGCTTCATAATAACATTTATCTATTTTTGAACTTGAACTTGCAAATACACATACCTTTTTAATCATTAAATCCACCACCTATATTGTAATAATATGAGCATCCTACACCACTTCCAGTTGCTGAACAATCCTGCTGCAATCTCTCCATTGATAGGTCGGCTCCAAACGGCTTGATTGAATCTTTCTTGATATCAACTCCATAAATATCTTTTCCCCACATATTCGGTGGCAATATTCCATTTATATCAAACATCATCATAAATGCTAATTCGTCCGAATTTTTACGGTCTATATCTTTTATCCCAACAATTAGTCCATTTTCGCCCAAATATAAATCCTCAAAATAATATTTGTCGGTTATTGGAACTTTATTATTATTTAAAAATCTTACTGTATACCGTTTGGGCAATTTCTCTTTACGAAGTCTAAAATAAGGCTTTATTAAATTCATTAAAATGGTTTCCCGCTCTTCTGAAGTCTGAGCTCTTTTAAAACTTTTTAAAATTTCATCTTTCTCATGTGTCGAAATTACCTCAAACATATATTCAAGCTTGGAAAATTTATCATTCCACCTTGAAATAAAGTTTGCCTGTACGGTACTTTCAATATCAATCGGTATTATTATAAGAATAACCGCAATGATAACAAATATAGTTATCATATATTCAAGTTTTAAAAGTTTTCTTTTCGCCATTCTATGCCATATCCATTAATTTCTTTTCCTTAATAAGTTTGTCATAAACCCATTCCGGAACAAAATGTTTGCCTAAGATTATCTGTCCGTTTACAAGGTTCGGAGCGTGAAAATCAGATCCGCCCGTAACAATTAAACCTAAGCTTTCTGCCATTGATGAAAAATATTCAACACAAGCAGGAGAATGTTTTCTATGATAAGCTTCAATGCCTCTTAAGCCATAATTCATAAGCTCTTTTATCAAGGTTTCTGCTATGTCAATATCATGCGGATGCGCAATTACCGGGATTCCGCCTGCATCATAAATTATCTCTACAGCATCATGAGGAGATACCGTTTTTCTCGGGACATAAACCGGACTATCATCGTGTATATATTTTGCATAAGCTTCCATAACACTTGAAGTTCCGCCGGCATTTGTTATCGCCTTTGCTATATGAGGACGCCCTATACTTCCTCCTTCTGCAACCTGTTTTACTATATCATCAAATTTTATTTTTATTCCTTCTTTTTTAGCTAACAACGAAATTATTTCATTTGTCTGCTCAACACGTGCATCTTGTTGAGTCTTTAACAACTTTTTAAAATCACTGTTCGTTGAGTCAAAAAAGTAACCTAAAATATGTACTTCATAATTTTTATAAAGAGTATTAATTTCAACACCCTGTATAATTTCAAGTTTATCCTCCGCGCCAACTTCTTTCAAATGATTTTTTGCGACATCATAAGAAAGCACATTGTCATGATCAGTTAAGGCTATAACTTCAAGCCCTACGTCAAGCGCTGTGTCAACAATTTTTTCAGGACTGAAAACTCCGTCCGAATAATATGTATGAATATGCAAATCGCTCTTCATTAACTTTCATCCTTTTCTACTTTATCTATGCTACAAAAAATCCTTTTTATAGCAGAAGTATAACCCGTATTCAGATTAATTTCAGCCTCTACGGCATTTATTTGCATAATTTCGCCTTCTGCTATGTCATATCGCTCGGGAATCCCTTTTAAAAACCGATTCAATGATGTTTGATATTCCATTCCTATCACTGAATCTATCGTGCCGCAAAATCCGGCATCTGTTATATATCCCGTTTTATCATTTAAAATCTTCTCATCTGCTGTCTGCACATGTGTATGAGTTCCAAAAAACACACTTGCTCCTAATTCTGAACAATATTTTGCAAGACAGATTTTTTCTGCAGTTGCTTCTGCATGAAAATCAATTATTACTATCGGAGTAATCTCTTTTATTCTTTTAATTTCTCTTTCGACTATTTTAAACGGATCATCTACAAGATTCATAAAAACTCTGCCCAAGAGATTTATAACACCGATTTTAAACTCTCCGCAATCAAAAATTCTGCTTCCAAACCCTTGAACACCTTCCGGATAATTCATAGGACGCAAAAGTTTGTCTGCATTATCTATGTAGTTAAAAACATCTTTTTTATCCCAAATATGATTACCGGATGTCATACAATCAATTCCATAAGAGGATAATTCATTATAATTTTTCTCTGTCAATCCAAACCCATGAGATGCATTTTCGACATTTGCTATCACAAAATCATATCTTTCATTTTCTGAAAGATTTTCGAGATATGTTTTTACGGCAACTCTGCCGGGTTTGCCGACAATATCACCGAAAAATATTATTTTTATCCTTTTATCATCACCTGACATTAATTTCCCTTTTTATTGTATTTCGAAAAAACTTTCGCTTTTTATCACGAAAGTTTTCTCGATATTCTCTGATTATTTTGCAATCTCTGTTGTTCTGAATTCTCTAACTACCGTTACTCTGATTTGTCCAGGATAATCAAGCTCATCCTCAATTCGTTTCGCTACATCTCGAGCAAGCTTTTGGGAAGCTAAATCATCAAATTTTTCAGCCTCTACGATTATTCTAACTTCTCTACCTGCTTGAACTGCAAATGATTGTTTTATGCCATCGTAACTGTTTACGATTTCTTCAATTTTTTGAAGACGTTTAATATAAATTTCCAAAGTATCACGTCTTGCTCCAGGGCGACCAGCCGAAATTGCATCTGCTACTTTCACCAACACCGCTTCAATCGTATTTGCTACAACATCATCGTGATGAGCTTCAATTGCATGAATTACTTCAGGACGTTCGCCATAGCGTGCTGCAAGTTCCACACCAAGCTGAATATGCGTACCTTCTTGTGTCTGGTCTACGGCTTTTCCGATATCGTGCAACAAACCTGCTCGTTTAGCTATAATCTCATTTGCACCAAGCTCTGCTGCCAACATTCCTGCAATATGACCAACTTCAAGTGAGTGCTTTAATACATTCTGCCCGTAACTTGTTCTGTAATACAAGCGTCCCAAGGTTTTTATAAGCTCTTTATTTAACCCCATAACGCCCATTTCTAAAGCTGCATTTTCACCTTCTGTCCAAATTTTCTTTTCTATCTCATCGCGTGCTTTTTCGACCATTTCTTCTATTCGAACAGGGTGTATTCTGCCGTCTACTATCAGCTTTTCCAAAGCAAGTTTTGCAATTTCCCTTCTTACAGGATCAAAACTTGATAATACTACAGCTTCCGGAGTATCATCAATTATTAAATCAACACCTGTCAAGGTTTCTAAAGCTCTAATATTACGACCTTCACGACCTATTATGCGACCTTTCATTTCGTCATTCGGCAACGCTACTACTGATACTGTTGTTTCTACAACCTGCTCTATCATACATCTTTGCATCGTTGTTGATAAGATCTCTTTTGATTTTTCAAGAGCAGATTCTTTTATTTTTGCTTCATTTTCTCTTATTAATTGCATTTGCTCCTGAGCCAAATCATGCTTCAGCTGATCCAGAAGCATATTTTTAGCTTCCTCTGCACTCATGCCTGCAATTCTTTCCAACTCGGTTGTCTGCTTCTGAACTATTTCTGCAAGATAATCCTCTTTATCCAAAAGTTCATCCAATTTCTTTTGAACTTGAATTTCTTTTTCTGTATATTCCTGAATCTTATCCTCAAGAACATCTTCTCTTTTAGCCAACTTTGTTTCTATTCGAGCAATTTCTTGTCTGCGTTCTCTTTCTTCTTCGTTTAATTTGTCCCTATCATTTTGAAGTTCTTCTATTGCTTTAATTTTCGCTTCTTTTAAAAGCAATTTTTCTTTCTCTTCTAGTGCATTTCTGTCTTTCTCAATGTCATTTAATACGGACTTAACCTTGTTTTGCTGAATTATCAGCACAGCGACTAATGCTATTACCACAATAATCGCGATAATCAATAAAAAATCCATGAAGTTTTTTACCTTATCCTTTTCTATTTTTTAATAATACACGCAATGCTCGATACATATATCCTATCGAGCTTTCACCTAATTAATATTTAAATGAATTTCATTGCATATATATCCAAAAATATTTACCTACTACATCTGTCAATATCATATCATGTAAATACTCATTTGTATAGTAGGTATTTACTTTTTTATACATTGAGTTTTAAAAATGAGAACTTAATCTTTTTAGCATTGTTGCTTTCATTTCTTCTAAAGCATTTTTCTTAAATATTATCTCTACATCTGTTGGTTTGACTATTTCCGGATACTTTGAGGCCTCATACTCAAATAAAAATTTGGTTGTAGGCGCAAAGTTGTATGTTCGAAGCATATTATACAAATCTTGCTTTCTTTTGCTATGAGAAAATACCCTGTTTAAAAGACCTTCTTCATATTTGTTTATACCACTTTTGCTATTAAAAACGCGAAGCATTTCCAAATATGGATTACTTGATGTTTCATTTTTTTTCAATTTTGACTGATAAACTGTTTTTCCCAATTTAGAATTTGAAACTCGTACCATACCATCATATGAACAATCTATTATTGTTATTCTATCACCTATTTTTGCAACATTATCGATAATCTCGCTAACTTCGCTTAATTGAAATGTATCTTTTGAAAATTGTATTGCACTTCTAACAGCAGATCCTTTTAACATTGCAGTAAAGTTCGGCATACTCTTTTGATTGCTGCTGCAATTTGTACCAATTTTTGGGGTAACTCTTATATCCATTTTTTAATCTCCTTTTGCCTTAGACTTAAAACTTATAAATATTTTATTTTGCTAACGTTAAAAATAAATTTACATTTCTTCAAAATCTGTGTATAATAAAGTCGTTAAAAAGGAGAGAACTATGGAAATTAAAGTATCTGAAAACGTAAATTCCACCCCTTGCGAAGTCCTTGTTACTGGCAAATTTGAGGGTGAAAAAACGACCGTAGAACTTGCAAACAAATACGCGGTTGATAAAGACCATTTTGAAGGCAAGTTTTGCGAAACATATTTGATGCACACTTTAGGACAAATTCCTGCAGACAAAATTCTCATTATCGGACTTGGTAAAAAAGAAGAATTTGATGCAAACAAAATGCGCCAAGCTGTTGCTAAATCAGTTAAAAAATTGCAGCAAATTAAAGCTAAAAATGCTTGCTTCGATTTTGATATTAATGCTGATTACGGCAAATCTGCAGCAATTGGAGCTTTGATAGCTGATTACGCTTTTGACAAATACAAAAATAAAAAAGCTGATAGAGTTGATGAAATTACATTTGCAAAATTCAGCGAAAAAGAAGTTAAAGAAGGCGTAATTTTTGCAAATGCAATGAAGCTTACAAGAGATCTGGCTAACGAATCTGCTCAAATTGTTACACCATCAAAACTTGCTGAAGTCGCTAAAAATCTTGAAGGTATTACAACACAAATTTATGATAAAGACGAAATTGAAAGAATGGGTATGGGCGCCTTTCTTGCCGTTGGACAGGGAAGCGTTAATCCGCCAAAATTTATCCATATGAAATACACAGGTAAAAACGTAAAGAGAAAAATCGCTCTTATCGGAAAGGGAATTTGCTTTGACTCAGGCGGTCTTGATATTAAACCAGCTTCATCAATGCTTACAATGAGAGATGATATGTCAGGAGCTGCTTGTATTTTAGGGGTTATGAGCGCACTAAAATACCTTGAACCTGATGTTGAAGTTCACGGAATTATCGCTGCTTGCGAAAATATGCCGTCAGGAAGCTCTTACAAACCGGGAGATATTCTAACAGCCAAAAACGGTAAAACTATTGAAGTTGACAACACCGATGCAGAAGGTCGTCTGACTTTAGCTGATGCCCTTTGCTATGCTTGCGAACTTGGTGTTGATGAAGTTATAGATATCGCAACTCTTACGGGTGCTTGTATGGTTGCTCTTGGTACAGTAGCTTCAGGAATTATGGGTAATGACGAAGATATGATTAACCGCATTATTGATACTGCAAAATCCAGCGGTGAAACTTATTGGGAACTCCCGATGTTTCCTGAATATAAAGACAGCCTTAAATCTGACATAGCAGATATGAAAAATACAGGTTCTCGTCAAGGAGGCGCATCAATCGCCGGAATATTCCTTAAAGAATTTGTTTCAGGACCGAAATGGTGCCACATTGATATCGCAGGAACAGCATTCCTCGAAAAACCGCAAAAAGAATTTATTGCAGGTGCAACAGGTGCTGGCGTAAGAACATTCTTAAATTATCTGAAAAATATTTAGAAACTTTTTAATATTGAGGCGGCAGGATTTAAAAAATCCTGCCGCCCTTTTTTATTTCAAAAATCATAATCAAAAAAAACGGGCTTTTAAACCCGTTTTAATTTTATTTATGCAATTCCTATTGATTTATGTTTTTCAAGGATTGCTTTTGCCATTTCATCAACTTTTTGAAAATCAGCTTCCAATGGTTTACCTTTTATTTGAATCGGTTCTATCAAATCAAGCTTTAATGGCGCAAGAAGATTAACAATTATATCAAAAAGCTTTCCTCCCCATCCGTAAGAACCTATAAGAGAAGCAAATTTTGCTTTTGGTCTTAAAACAGACGCAAGATAAGCAACATTAACTGCCATCGGGTGAGGACCGGCAAGTACCATTGAGGTTCCCATAACTATTGTCGCTGCATCAACTAATGCCATCGCAAGATCACCCAAATCATCATCTACTATATCAAATTTGAATGTTTCAATACCTTCAGCATCCAATTTTGCAGCCAATCTGTCTATCATTTCTTTTGTGCTATTGTACATTGAGACATAAGGAAGTACTACCAAATTTTTAGGAGAATCCGATGTCCAATCGGCATAAAGATCAAGTATAAATGACGGATTTTTGTAAACCGGCCCGTGGCTTGGCAAAATCATATCGACATTCATATCTTTAATCATTTGAGTATATTTTTTGCACATCATTCTAAACGGCATCATAATTTCCGCATAATATCTCTTTGCACTTTTTTCCAGCTCTTTGCTTTCTTGCGCAAAAACATCAGAAAATGTATAATGTGCTCCTAAAAAATCACAAGTACATATTACATTATCTTCTTTTATGTAAGTAAACATTGTATCTGGCCAATGAACCCCTGGTGCAAAAATAAATTTTAAAGTCTTATCACCTAGTGAAACTTCTTCACCATCCGCAATTTCTCTTATTTTTTCAGACGGAACATGAAGCATATTTTTAATATTTTCTGCGCATTTTGGATTAGTTAAAACTATAGCATTCGGGAATTTTTCCAAAAGTGCTGGAATTGATCCTGAATGGTCCTGCTCTCCGTGGTTTGCAATTATATAGTCAACCTTTCCAAGTTGATTTTCTGCAAATCTTTTTAAATACTCAACTGTTTTAGGCGGATACATTGTATCTATAATTGCTGTTTTTTCACTTCCTTTTACTAGGTATGAATTATAACTTGTTCCGTGTTCCAAAGGAATAAGCTCATCAAAAATTCTTCTGTCACAATCATTTAATCCACAATAAAAAATATTGTTTTTGATTTCTTGGAATTTCATTTCTATTTCTCCTTTACTATTTATATTTTAATCATTCGGCTTTTTATAAAAGAAAACATTCTCCTTAACGCAAAGCGGACAGTAATTCGGCTCATCAACTTGTCTAAATATCGCTCCGCAGACAGAACAAGCCCAATTGTATGTACCATCATAATTCGGCTCAACATCATCTTTAAGCTTCCATATAGCTTTTTTTAATCTTTCCAAGTGAACTCTTTCTATGTTTGCTATGTTCTTAAACAATCCGGCTATATGTTCAAATCCTTCTTCTTGAGCTTTTTTAGCGGCAGCCTCATACTCGCCTTCAATTTCTTCTTTTTCTTGTTCCAATGCCTTTTCAAGACAGCTTGTCAAATCAGGAACTGCTCCATCATTCAGCCATTTATACCACAATTTAGAATGCTCTTTCTCCATTTCAGCAAACATTGTTAATAATCTGCTTAAATCACTATTTCCTTGGCGTTCCGCAATAAGAGCATATATTTCATATTCTGTTCTTCTTCTAGTTACAAAATCAAAAGCTTGCTGTAAATTTTTGCTTGTTTCCGAATCTTTTATATCCAATTTCTCAATCCCTTCCGATTTATCTAAACACAATTAGATAATACCACATTAAAAAAGACTTTGCAAAATACAAAGTCTTTTAATTCTATTTAGTAATTTTTAGCTTTCATAAAGAAATAAGCTTGAGGATGCTTGCATACCGGACAGACTTGAGGTGCCGATTCTCCCTCAAACACATGCCCGCAATTTCCGCATTCCCAAAGAACTTTTTCGGATTTTTTAAATACAGTTCCTTCTTTTACTGAATTTAGAAGTGCTCTGTATCTTTCTTCATGTTCTTTTTCAATTCTGCCGACCATTTCGAACAATGCAGCAATAGTTTCAAAGCCTTCTTCTTTCGCTTCACGAGCAAATCGAGCATACATATCCGTCCACTCGTAATTTTCTCCGCTTGCTGCATCTTCAAGATTTGTTAAGGTATCGGCAATTTTATCTCCATGAAGTGCTTTAAACCAAAGTTTAGCGTGCTCTTTTTCATTATTTGCCGTTTCTTCAAAAATTCTGCTTATCTGAACATACCCTTCCTTCTTTGCTTGTGAAGCGTAGTAAGTATATTTATTTCTTGCTTCTGATTCTCCGGCAAAAGCAGCCTGCAAATTCTTTTCGGTTTTGCTTCCTTTTAATTCCATCTTAACTCCTGTTCTTTTTATACCTGCGCTTATTGTTTTTCAAACATATCCTTACCAACTCCGCAAAGCGGGCAAGCATAATCATCCGGTAAATTTTCAAATTCTACGTTATCATTTTCTGCCGGATCGTAAACATAACCACATACTGTACATACAAATTTGTCCATTACTTTCTCCTTTACTGTTAATTACTCATATCATTACGGCAATCTTTGCAGATGCCGGAAAATATTATATCATGATTTTCTATTAAAAATCCTGTCGTTTCCTCCGTCTTATGGATTAAGTCGGGGGCAACATTTGAAGGTATATCAAAAACTCTTTTACAATTCCTGCACATAAAATGATAATGCTCGTGCGTATTATGATCAAAATGCGCTGAATCATAAAATCCGTCTATCTTTTTTATAATCCCGTTTTCCACAAGCTGATTTAAGTTTCTGTATAATGTCGCAAGACTAATCTTAGAATCTTTTTCGCGTACTTTTTCATACAAACTTTCAGCCGTAGGATGTACAACGTATTCTTTTAATGTATTTAATATAACTTCTCTTTGCCTTGAATAATTCATCATCTTCACCATAAGTGATAACAATTCTCATTTTAAATTATTTACTCCACCTTGTCAAGGCTAATAGTTTTTTAATTTTTAAAACTTTACAAAAAGGCAATTTTTTTATGATTTATGTTTTTATATAAGTATGGCAGATAGTGTAGCAGTGAATAATATTGTAAATAATCAAGTGCAAAAGCCTTTGAATGTGGGTATTCTTTCCCCGCCAAACGCCCTGCATAAACCTGTCTTGTATAACGACAAAGAGGCCGACTATCAATTTAAACAGATTGCAAAAGACATTTATCAAAAAGAAAATTCTCAAAAATTTGAAAAGAAAAGAAAAACCCCGCTTTCCGTAATGTTAACCCTTATTGCAGCTGCGGCAGGTGGAGGATGGTTAGTATTCAAAAAAGCTTTAAAATGGTAATTATTTTTAAGTCTGGTGTCTTATTTTAGATGTTAAAAAAATTATGTTATAATAACTTTGAAAAATAAAAAGAGAGGGGATATGATAAAAAGAGTTTTATTTATAATTGCAATTCTTGCAGCAGGGAATTTAGTTTTTGCTTCTGAAGCTACAGTATACAACCTTGATAACGGTCAAACTGTTGTTATTAAAGAAGTGCACACAAACCCTATTGTCACAATCGATACTTGGATTAAAACAGGTTCAATTAACGAAGATGATTCCAATAACGGAGTTTCTCATTTTTTAGAACACCTGTTCTTCAAAGGTTCTACAAACCATCCGACAGGAGAATTTGATAATATTTTGGAATCGAAAGGTGCAATCACAAACGCTGCCACAAGCAAAGATTTTACACATTATTACATAACAATTCCGTCTAATTACTTTGATCTTGCTCTTGAATTGCACGCTGATATGCTTCTACACCCACTTATTCCAAGAAAAGAACTTGAAAAAGAAAGAAAAGTTGTCATAGAGGAAATTGCAAAAGACGAAACTGAACCTCAAAGTGTTGTTTATGATAATTTAATGGAAATGTTATACACCACACACCCATACAAACGACAAGTTATAGGGACTCGTGACATCATAAGCACAATTCAAAGAGAAGAAATTTTAAATTATTATAACAAATTTTACACTCCTTCTAATATGATCACAATTATTTCAGGGGATGTCGATTCAGAAAAAACAATTGCGCTTATAAACAAATATTTTACATCCGACGGAAGAAAAGCTCCGACATTGAACTTTCCGCAAGAAAAACCACTCACTCAACAAAAAACTAAAACCGAATACCTTCAAACTCAATCCGGATATATGCTTATCGGTTTTAGAGGAGTAAAAGCCGACGACAAAGACGGATATGCTCTTGATGTATTATCGACAATTCTTGGCGATGGACGTTCAAGCGTATTTTACAAAAACATAAAAGATTCAAAACAACTTGCTTATTCGATTAGCGCATCCAATGCAGGATTCAGAGATGACGGAATTTTCTATATCTCAGCAAACTTTGTTCCGCAAAACCTCGAAAAACTTCAGAATGCAATTTTTGAAGAAATTACAAACCTACAAAAAGAAGGGGTTACAGAAAAACAGGTTGAACTTGCAAAAAACATTATCGAAAGGGACACTTATTATTCAAGAGAATCAGTTTCAAATATTGCGCAGGAAATAGGTTACTTATACGTTGTAACAGGAGATATAAAATATTACGAAAATTATCTTGAAAACATAAAAAAAGTAACACCCGCAGACGTTAAACGCGTTGCAAACAAATATTTAGGAGTTGACAAATCCGCAATTTCAATAGTTCTTCCCGAAGACATTAAAGAAGTCGGAATTTCATCTAAAACTCCGACAAAAGAAGTAACTCCGGCAACACTTTTAAGCGAAAACGACGAAACAAAAAAACACAAACTTTCAAACGGTGCAGAACTAATCCTTACCCCGAATGACGTGAATGAAATAATCGCAATCAGCATTCAGGCAAAAGGCGGAACCTTCCTTGACAAAATTCCCGGAACCTCAACAATGACAGCAGATGTTATGATGAGAGGAACCCGCAAATATTCTCCGACAGAATTTGCGCAAATTTTAGAAGACAACGGTATTAAAATATCACCTTCAGTAAAAGCTGATGCATTTCAGGTAAACGTCCTAACAACAAAACCCCAATACGAAACAACAATTGAACTTCTGAATGAAGTTATTAATAATGCAACTTTTGATGATTACGAAATTGAAAAAACAAGAACTGAAAAATTAAACAAAATAAAGCAAAACCGTGATATTCCGCTTCAAGTTGCAATTGAAAATTATAAAAATCTTATTTTTGAAGGAACACCATATTCTTACACCAGCAAGATTTTTGAAAAAACATACCCGCAAATAGACCACGAGGAAATCGTGAATTATTACAACAAAATTTTCTATCCCGAAAACGTCGTAATTTCAATAAACGGTGACGTTGACAGCCAAAAAGCAATAGAAGATTTTACAAAAATTTTCGACAACAGAAAAGAAGGCGAAAAGTTTGACTACAAAACTTACACACAAACATTGGGACGTCTGACTTCTAAAAAAGAATCCATAAAAATAATGCCGCAAACTCAAACAGACTGGATATTTATTGCTTGGCAAACCTGCGGAGTTGACGGCAAAAAAGATTATGCAGCCTTACAAGTTATAGATTCTTTACTTGGTTCCGGAATGAGTTCTAGGTTATTCAAAAACCTAAGAGATCAAGAAGGTCTTGCATATCAACTGGGTTCCGGATATATTCCGAATGTTCTGAAAGGTTCTTTTATTGTCTACATAGGCACAAATCCACAAAACCTAGATAAAGCTAAAGACCTTTTATTAAAAGAAGTTTTCAGGCTTAAAAAAGAGTTTGTCGGCACAAAAGAACTTAAAGAAGCGAAAGACAAACTTATCGGAAATTACATAATAGCAAGAGAAACCAATCTTGAAAAAGCGTCAAGTCTTGGCTGGTACGAAATTTCAGGCAGAGGATACGAGTTTGACGATGAATACATAAAACTCATAAATTCCGTAACCGAATCGGACATAATCGAAGCCGCCAATAAATATTTCAATAACAATTACGTAATATCAATAGTAAAGCCTCAATAATCTGAGGCTTTTTATTTTATTACTCATCAAACATAAATAATTTCGCACTGCTTATATCAAGAGCATTTGCAATCTTATTAACCGTTTTTAGCGTCAAATTACATTTACCGTTTTCAATCTGACTTATTCTATGCTCAGATATATCAACCATTTCCCCTAATTGAGCCTGTGTATAATTTCTTTTTAATCTGTAAAGTTTCAACTTGAAACCAAACTCTTTTAAAAATTCATCTTCTAACATAATGAAATATTAACAATCATATATTGCTAATTAAATTACACTATGTTATAATAAATATTATAATATATTATAATATTTAAAAGAGGAAGATATGAACAGAAATAGCACCTTCGGATTTACTATGGCAGAAGTTCTCATAACTATAGGGATTATAGGTCTTGTGGCTTCCATGACCTTGCCAACCTTAGTTCAGAAATATCAAACACACGTTGTAGAAACCAGATTAAAAAAATTCTACTCAATAATAAATCAAGCAGTATTACTATCAAAAAATGTAAACGGAGATTTTGAAGGCTGGACATACTGGATAAAAGAAGAAAAAGATGAGGATGGAAACTATATAAACAAAGCTGATTCTACAGACCAAGCTTTCCAATTATATTTAGCACCGTATTTAAATATTCTGTATAAAAAAGAATTTACAGACGGAAATGGACAAAAACGTTATTTATACGAATTAACAGACGGGAGTGCGTTTGCTTTTCAGGCTCATGAAAATCGCGAGATAATATTTTTTCCAAGCAATGCGGAAAAATGCCTAAAATTACCCAAAAAAGAAAGTTTTGGCTTATGCGCATTTGCATTTCAATTTTACCCGATAGAAAATACTGACCTTTGGAAATATTTGTACAATAAAGGAGTAGAACCATATATGCACGCTTGGGACGGTAAAGATGAATCATTATATACAGGAAGCACCTATTCTTGTGATGGAAACAACCCTAACTACTGCACAGCAATAATTGCACGCAACGGTTGGAAAGTTCCCAAAAATTATCCGCGTAAAATCCGATGGTAAATATTTAATAAAAAATTTGTTTAGTTTTCATCTTCTACATCTTCAAAATTTGGTCGACTTCCGCTTCTGTTATAGAGATTCCCTTCCGTATCCACAACCCCCTGGAATGCGCCTTTGCCGCTAAATGCACAAGAAAAATTTTTATCTATCGGAATAATTATCTGTGCCAATCTCCCCGTATTTGAATAAATTGCCTTATATTTTTCATAAATATAGGCTATTTGATATAAACTTCCTGAAACGTTATAAATATATTCTCTATTAGGTTTTGTATCATAAATTACGGAATAATTTAAAAGAATTTTTATCTCATTTTTGCGCCCGCAATTTGCCCTAACTTTATAACCTTTTTCCGACTCTGTTTTTTCTTTCAAAGCCCTTTGAACATTTTCCTCATAATTAATATCTTTTTGATGAGCAGCAATTTCTGATTTTAAGTCAGGAATTTCCTTTTCCTTAATTTCAAATTCCGATATAAAATCTTTATACTCTCTAAGTTTTTCATTCGTAATAACTGGAGGCTGAACTTTGCTTTCTTCGGCGATTGCAGCAGAATTTCCGCCCGCAAAAATAAAAGATAAAAATACTAAAAGATTTAAAAATTTTTTCACTGAAATTCCCTTATATTAATTTAAAAATTTCCTAAGCCTCAGAACTATAAAAGCCAAACTTTAACAGGCCGTCCGACTTTATTGTACAATTTGCCGTCCACAACAACCCCTTGTAATTTTCCTGTCGGCAGAAAAATATAATCGTACCCGTCAATAGCTGTAAAAATAACCCTTTGAAGATACCCGTTAAAAGCGTAAACTATTTTGTAATGAGGCAGAATATGTTCTTCTCCCTTCAAAACAATCACCTCATACAAATCTCCCAAAGTATTATAAACGTATTCAACATAAGGATTATCGTCATAAATTATTGAATATCCTGAAAGAATTTTATCAGCCATCTTATAGTAGTTGCCCTTAACTGTGTAACCTTTCTTGGGCAAGGGTTTGCCGTGTTTTATATGATTAAGATTTGCTCTGGAATCTTCATCTTTACGGTACTTTTTATAAGCTTCTTTTCTTGCGTAATGATCTTCGTCAAAAATCCCTTCATTTTCAAGATATTCCTGATAAGCTTTTATTCTTTTGTTTCTGTCCTGCTGAGTCGTAAACCTGTAATCCTTCTGAACTCTCACACCATAAGCATAAGAAATTTCACAATTAAAAACTTGAGAAATTACGGCAAATAAAACAGCAAAAATTATCAAAAACTTTCTCATAAAATTTTACCAGTTAGACCTTGTAAGAGTTTGTTTAGCGTTTCTGTCATACATTTTATCCATAAACCAAACGCCCTGAAATTCGCCATCGGGTTCGTACATATACTGCATATCGTGCGACACAAAATAAATAGCGCTGACCATTTTGCCGTTTACCCGATACTGCTTTGACCAGTATGGGAAATTCGGGTAATTTTCAGATATCATATCAACATACTGTAAATGCCCGATTGCATCATAATAATAAACAGTTCTTGGATTATTTTTGTATTGAATTGCGTAACTAATTAAAATTTTGCCTTTAAAAAATGCGCTTAATCTATACAAAGGAGTTTCCGTAATTCCGTTTTTCGCTTCTATATAATGGTATTTAACATCTTCATCTTTGACAAACCCATCGTGCATTTTTTTAAATTCTTTACGTTTATATTTGTAGACGGTATCATCGTCAAAAATTATATTTTTATAATTCTGGATAATCGTATCCCGCTCAATCTGCGACATATCAAGCCAATTAAAAACAGCCTCCCCTTTTAAAACAATATTATCCTCAGAGGTTTCCTCTGCGAAAACCTGACCTGTACAAAAACCCAAAATTATAAAAAACAAAACCAAAAATCTTTTCATACTTATCCCTTTAATTCTATTTTATTTGTTTGCCCCTGATATTATATGCCTTACCGTATTCAAATATTTTTTCAACCTCTTTGTTGTTATCAAATACAACTTGATAAGGATTATCATAATATACAGTAGATTTAAGATTCAAATTTTTACTGTATATTTGCTCAAAATAAACACCCTCAGAAGTTTTTTCAGATTTTACGGTTACACTCTGTAAACTACCGTTTTTATTAAATTCAAGCTTATAATTATCTTTATTAATAACATACCCGACTTGAACATCAAACCTTCTGCTTTGAGAACCTGTAATGTAATAACCTTGAGGTTGATAAGTGGTAAAAGTTTTGATGGCATTTGCGCCTTTAATATTAGTTACCCCTTGACTATGAATTTTATAATTCGGGTCTCTATTTGTTGAAAGTCCAAATTCATCTTCAAGTAGAGTTTTTGAAATGCTTGGAATTTTAATTGATTCCATTTTTTCTAAACAAGAATCTATATATTCCATACGTCCTTTTTGCGTAAGCTCACTCCACAACTCAGAACAAAAAACAGGTAAAATTCCTGCCGCAAAAACACCCCAAAATACAAAAAATAAAAGTATTTTTTTTAAAATCTTTTTCATTTCAATAATATAGCAGAAAGTTTTGCAATAAGCAAGTTTTGGGGAATCAATAAAAATTTTAAAACCGATAGTATCAACCAAGCTTAAACGCAATAATAAAGAAAGTTTTATGCCCAAAGAAGCAAAATTTATAACACAATGTAAAGAAAATTTAAGATGAAATTTAAAAAGGGCAGAAAATTTCTTGACTAAAAAAATTGATGTATTACGATTAAGTAACATGAAAAATTAAAGTCGGGAGAGTTGTGCCCAAACGAAAACTCACCGAATTACATATAAAAGTTTATCCGTCCAAAAAGCAGACAGATAAAAGGTTTACAGCCTTAAGTTAGATAGTTAAAATATTTTTTGTAGTACGTACACCATTATTAATGAGGTGAATTGATGTCTAAGACAAAATATGTAGAAAGAGTAACACCGATGGGTATTCCTCATACCCGTTTGGATGATTTACCGGATCTTATTGAAGTGCAAAAAAAATCTTTTGAATGGTTTTTAAAAGAAGGATTGAAAGAAGAATTACTTTCATTTTCTCCGATTAAAGACTACACAGGCAGATTAGAACTGCACTTTTTACCGAACTATACGTTCGACAATGCAAAATACACAGTTGAAGAAGCAAGAATTCATGACGCAACATATGCAAAACAACTACGCGTGATGATAAGACTTGTAAACCGTGACAGCGGTGAAATTAAAGAACAGGAAGTATATATTGGCGACATTCCGACAATGACCGATAAAGGTACCTTTATTGTAAACGGAGCTGAGCGTGTAATCGTTTCACAGATTGTCCGTTCACCTGGCGTATACTTCAAACGAGAAATTTCACCAGCCGGAAAACGTTTATATAATGCAACAATGATACCAAACCGCGGTGCTTGGTTAAAAATAGAAACAGATTCTAACGATTTAATTTACGTAAAAATCGACAAAAACAGAAAAATCTTAGCTACAACATTGTTGAAAGCTATGGGTATCACTGTTTCTGAAATGGAATCATTGTTCACTCACTTTGAATTCTTAAAGAAAACATTAGATAAAGATACAGCTGAGACAACAGATGACGCTTTAATCGAAGTTTATAAAAAGCTAAGACCGGGGGATCCTGCATCTCCACAGGGCGGCCGCCAAATTTTGGAAGCTCGTTTCTTTGATGAAAAGAAATACGATATCGGTCGTGTAGGTCGTTATAAATTAAACAAAAAATTAAACTTGAACATACCGAAGAACCAAAGAACATTAACTGTTCAAGATATTGTAGCATCAATCGAATACTTGATTAACTTAACATACGATGAAGGAACAGTTGATGATATCGACCACTTGGGTAACAGAAGAATCCGTTCAGTAGGCGAACTTCTTCAAAACCAGTTCAGAGTAGGTCTTTCAAGAATTGAAAGAATCGTTAAAGAAAGAATGACTCTTCAAGATTCTGAAACTTTAACACCATTGAACTTGTTGAATACAAAACCTTTGGTAGCTTCATTAAAAGAATTCTTCGGAAGTTCACAGTTATCACAGTTTATGGATCAGACAAACCCATTGGCTGAATTGACACACAAAAGACGTATTTCAGCATTAGGACCTGGTGGTTTAATGAGAGAACGTGCAGGATTTGCTGTTCGTGACATTCACCCATCACACTATGGACGTATTTGTCCGATAGAAACACCGGAAGGACCGAACGCAGGTTTGATCGGATCATTGGCAACTCACGCAAAAGTAAACGACTATGGTTTTGTTGAAACACCATTCTTTGTAGTAAAAGACGGTGTTGTAACAGACGAAGTTCACTACTTGACAGCGGATGAAGATGAAAACTTCCGTGTAGCACCTGCAGACATTCAGTTGAACCCTGACAGAAGCATTAAAGCTGAATATGTACCGGTACGTTACAGATCAGAATTCACAATGGGTGAATCTAAGAAAGTTGACTACGTCGGTGTATCACCGATTCAGGTAATCTCAGTTGCGACATCATTAATTCCGTTTATCGAACACGACGACGCTAACCGAGCATTGATGGGATCAAACATGCAACGTCAGGCAGTACCGCTTTTGATTACTCAAAGACCGGTAGTCGGAACAGGCTTAGAAGCAAGAGCCGCAAAAGATTCAGGTATGGTTGTAGTATCAGAAGTTGACGGAACGGTTGAGCGTGTAGTTGGTGAAGAAATTATCATCAGAGATAAGAATAACAAACCTCACGTTTACCAGTTAATGAAATATTTAAGAAGCAACCAGGATACCTGCATTAACCAAAAACCAATCGTTCACGAAGGCGACAAGGTTAAAGCGGGTGACGTAATAGCAGACGGTGCTTCAACAAACTTCGGAGAACTTTCTTTAGGTAAAAACGTAATAGTAGCGTATATGCCTTGGGAAGGTTATAACTATGAAGACGCGATTTTGCTTTCAGAAAGATGCGTACACGATGATATCTTTACATCAGTACACATTGAAAAGTTAGAAATAGACGCACGTCAGACAAAACTCGGACCGGAAGAAATAACCCGTGAGATTCCGAATGTTTCAGAAGAAGCATTAAGACACTTGGATGAACGCGGAATTGTTCGTATCGGTGCAAGAGTTTACGCAGACGACATCTTGGTAGGTAAAGTAACCCCGAAAGGCGAATCAGAACATCCGCCTGAAGAAAAACTTTTACGAGCAATATTTGCAGAAAAAGCACGTGACGTAAAAGATAACTCATTAAGAGTTCCTCACGGAGAAGGCGGTAGAGTACTTGACGTTAAGGTATTTGACAGAGAAAAAGGCGACGAATTACCGCCTGGCGCAAATACAGTAATCAGAGTTTATATAGCTCAAAAACGTAAAGTATCAGTCGGTGACAAACTTTCAGGCCGTCACGGAAACAAAGGTATTGTATCAAGAATATTACCGAAAGAAGATATGCCGTTTATGCCTGACGGAACACCGGTAGATATAGTATTGAACCCACTTGGTGTACCATCTCGTATGAACGTAGGTCAGACTTATGAATTGTTGTTAGGCTTAGCCGCATATTTAACAGGAAATTATTACGAAGCACCTTCGTTCGATGAAATGTACGGCGACAACAAGTCAGAAATCACAACAAAACAAGAACTTTTAAAAGGTATAAAAGAATCAGGTTGTGATTGGGTAACAGAAGACGGAAAAGTAAGATTAATCGACGGAAGAACAGGTGAACCATTTGACGAACCTGTAGCCGTCGGACTTTCATACATTCTAAAATTAGTTCACCTTGTTGATGATAAAATCCACGCACGTTCAACAGGTCCATACTCACTCGTAACTCAGCAGCCATTAGGTGGTAAAGCACAATTCGGCGGACAGAGATTCGGAGAAATGGAAGTTTGGGCACTGGAAGCTTATGGTGCTGCTTATACATTGCAGGAAATGTTAACAATCAAATCCGATGATGTAAATGGTAGAAACAGAGCTTACGAAGCAATCGTTAAGGGTGACAATATTCCAAGACCGGGTATTCCAGAATCATTCAAGGTATTGGTTCGTGAATTACAGTCAATCGGCCTTGATATTACGGTAGCCAAAAAGGATGGTGCTGAAGTTGATTTGATGACAGATATGGATGATTTGAGAAAATCAGCTCCAAAAAGAACACTGTCTGATATAGATTCAGAATTACTGAACATCAACTTTTTTGAAACACCGACAACATTTGGAGATTTATAATTAAGAGTAAAAGATGAGTGAAGGGACTTAATACCCTTCACCCATCGATAATCACTCTTTACTCAATAAAAAAGGAGAATAATATAAAATGTCAACAAGTATTGATTATTTTGACTATATACGAATCAGTATAGCGTCGCCGGAAAGGATTCTTAAATGGTCCTACGGTGAAGTTACAAAACCGGAAACAATCAACTACCGTACATTAAAACCTGAACGTGACGGTCTGTTCTGCGAAAGGATTTTTGGACCATCAAAGGACTGGGAATGCTATTGCGGTAAGTACAAAAGAGTACGCCATAAAGGTATTATCTGCGAACGCTGCGGTGTTGAAGTTACGGATTCAAAAGTAAGACGTCAGAGAATGGGGCATATCAAATTAGCAGCACCAGTTTCTCACATTTGGTTTTTAAAAGGAATTCCTTCATATTTAGGTTTACTTCTTGATATGACTTTAAAAGATCTTGAACAGGTAATTTACTTCAACAATTATGTAGTTTTAGATCCGGGTGACAGCCAATTCAAAAAACTTCAGCTTTTAGGTGAAGAAGAATATGAAGATTATATGGCAGAAAACGAAGATTCGACATTAAAAGTCGGAATTGGCGCCGAAGCAATAAAAGAACTTTTGTCAGAAATTAACACCAAAGATTTGGCAGAAGAAATCAGAACAGAATTAGCTGGTTCTGTAAATTCAGTACAAAAGAAAAGCAAATTGATCAAACGTCTAAGATTATTAGATAGTTTAATATCATCAGAAACAGATCCGACTTGGATGATAATGGATGTACTTCCAGTAACTCCGCCGGATTTAAGACCGATGGTACAGTTAGACGGCGGACGTTTTGCAACATCAGATTTAAACGACTTATACAGACGTGTAATCAACAGAAACAACCGTTTGCAAAGATTGTTGGAAATGGGCGCACCTGAAATCATTGTAAGAAACGAAAAACGTATGCTTCAGGAAGCTGTTGACGCATTAATTGATAACGGCAGACGAGGAAGAACTGTTGTTGGTCCAAACAACAGAGCATTAAAATCACTATCTAACATCATTGAAGGTAAACAAGGTCGTTTCCGTCAGAACTTGTTAGGTAAACGTGTTGACTACTCAGGCCGTTCAGTTATCGTAGTAGGTCCGCAATTGAGCTTAAATCAGTGCGGTTTACCGAAAGAAATGGCAATCGAATTGTTCAAACCGTTTGTTGTAAATAAACTAATTGAACGCGGATATGTTCAAAACATCAAATCAGCTAAAAAGAAAATTGAGCGTTCAGAAGCAATTGTTTGGGATATCTTAGAAGAAGTAATTGACGGACATCCGGTATTATTAAACCGTGCCCCAACCCTTCACAGATTAGGTATTCAGGCATTTGAACCGAAATTGGTAGAAGGTCGTGCAATACAGCTTCACCCGTTGGTATGTACAGCGTTCAACGCAGACTTCGACGGTGACCAGATGGCTGTACACGTACCGCTTTCAATTGAAGCACAAACAGAAGCAAGAATGTTAATGCTTGCAACAAATAACATCCTAGCCCCTGCAACAGGTAAACCGATAATTACACCGACACAGGATATGGTCTTGGGTATGTATTATCTAACAATCCTGAAGAATCCGGAATCAGATCCGAAAGGATACTTCTATAACTTCCAGGATGCAATATCAGCGTTGGAAGTTGGCGTAATAGAACTTCACGACAAAATCGTAGTTCGTGACGAACACGGCGGAAGAATAGAAACAACAGCAGGAAGAATAATCTTCAATGAAGCGGTAAGAAAAGCACTTGCTTAATTCAAACCCGAAATTACATGTAAACTATATTAAGAAAAAGGAAATATAGAATGGAAACATACACAAATTCAAAGAAAACTCTTGAATATATTAACAAACAGATGGATAAAAAAGGATTAAACAACCTTCTGTCGCAAATTTATCTTGAGTTTGGCGGAGCAAAAACCGCAGAACTTGCAAACAGCCTGAAGAATTTAGGATACAAATATGCAACAAAATCAGGTACAACAATATCAATTTCAGACTTGCAGGTTCCTTCAGTAAAGAAAGAACTTTTACAGGAAGCAGAAAAAGAAATTGAAAAATCAACAAACAGATATTTAAAGGGTGAAATCACCGAAGTTGAAAGATATACAAAGGTTATTGACACTTGGTCAGAAACGACAGAGAAGTTAACAGCGCAGGTAGTTGAGAACTTTGATAAATTAAACCCTGTATATATGATGGCATTCTCCGGAGCGAGAGGTAACTTATCACAGGTATCACAGCTAGTCGGAATGAGAGGATTGATGGCAGACGCACAAGGTCAGATTATCGACCTTCCGATTAAAGCAAACTTTAAAGAAGGCTTATCCGTTACAGAATACATCATTTCATCATACGGTGCACGTAAAGGTCTTGTAGATACGGCATTAAAAACAGCTGACTCAGGATACTTAACAAGACGTCTAGTAGACGTTGCGCAAGACGTAATTATTAGAGCAGATGACTGCCACACAACAAAATCAATCAATATGAAACCGATTACAAATGGCGATGCCGTAATTGTGCCATTAATTGACAGACTTTTAGGCAGAACAATCGCAGAAGATATCGTAGACACAGATGGAACAGTTCTTGTAAAATCAGGAACTACAATGAATCGTGACGATATCAGAAAAGTAGCACATTTGAACCTACAACAGCTAAAAGTTCGTTCAGGTTTAACCTGCGGACTAGAATACGGTATTTGCCAGAAATGTTACGGTTGGGCAATGACAACTCAAAAACTTGTTGATATCGGAGAAGCAATCGGTATTATAGCAGCACAATCAATCGGTGAACCTGGAACACAGCTTACAATGAGAACATTCCACACCGGTGGTGTATTTAAAGGTGCCGGTGCAATGAAATCAATAGAAGCAAAATCAGCAGGTGAAATTGTTTCTAATGTAAGAACTCGTGAAGTAAGAACACGTCACGGGGATGTTGTAAAAGTTGCAAATTATGAAGCCGATATCGAAATAAAAGGTGCAAAACGCACTGATAAATACCATATACCTGCAGGATCAACCGTATTCTTTGAAAACGGAATGCAAGTAGAAAAAGGCTTTAAACTTGCAACATACGAACCAGTATCATCAGGAGACGGTTCACGTTTGACAGAAAAAGCAACAAAAGATATTACATCAGATCTTTCAGGTGAAGTACTTTATGAAGACTTTATCGCAGATGAAAAGAAAGACCGTCAAGGTAACATTTCCAGAACAACCAATAAACAAGGTATTATTTGGGTATTAGGCGGGGATGTATACAACCTTCCTGGCGGATCTAAAGTACTTGTAAAAGATGAGCAAAAAGTTTCAGAAGGTGAAAAACTAGCAGAAACATTAATGCTATCTGAACACGGCGGTGAAGTTCGTTTCGGAGAAGATTTAGTTATTGAAGATGTTAAATTTGAAGGCAAAAACATCAAAAAGATTGTACAAGGTAAAGAATTAACAATCGTTATAGCATCTTTACAGCCTGAGAATGCAACATTCGAACAAACTAAGAAAGAACAACTTTGGACAGTAGACAAAACCGGCGAAAAATACATCGTTAAAGCTCCTGTTGATACACCTGTAGAAAACGGAATGATTATAGCAGAACTTCTTAATGATGATTGCGCTGTAACATCTTCAGGTGAAATCAGATATGTTGATGTAGAAGTTGACGAAAACCAAATCATAACAAAAGCAGGATCTGTAGTATTCATACCGGAAGAAATTCACCAAATTTCAAAAGACAGTTCATTGAAGATGGTTGAAAACGGAACTTTCGTAACCGCAGGTACAGAAGTTGTAAAAGATGTATACTGCCACATTGATGGTATTGTTGAATTCAAAGAATTCAATGATATTATACACGAGATTACAATAAGACCTGGCGAAGTACATCAACTTTCAAGCATTTCAGAATTAAAAGTTGACGAAGGTGAAGTTGTTAAGAAAGGTACTGTTATTGCAGACGGAATCAAGGCAAAAGAAAATTCAATCATCACTATTATGGATTCTTCAAATGATGACATCGATATTGATGATTTGGATGAAGAACTTGATACAACATTGTCACTTGACGAAGACAATATAGCAAATCAACCAGTACAAATTCTTATAAGACCTGTTCAGGTGCTTGAAGTTCAACAGAAAGATGTTTCAATCAAATTTAACACAACAGATGATTTGATTGACATTGTACCTGTAACACAACTTCAATATAAAGACGGCGCAAGAGTTAGAAACTTAGACGGTTCAACAATTACAAGAACAAGTCTTGTTCTTCAAATGCAAGGATATTTGTCACACCTTAAAGGTATGGTAGAACTTGATGAAAACAACAATTTAAGAATCGTCGTTTTGGAAAACCTAATCGTACGTCGTGAGTTTGAAGGTAATTCTAAACTAATGTCATCACTTCAGACCGAATTGTTAGTAAAAGACGGTCAGGTAATTGATCCCAAAACACCTGTTGCAAAAACACAAGTTCTTGCAATTAATGATGGTACAGCATCAATTAAACATGACAATGAAGAAGCAAGAAGATTGCTGATTATCTGCGACAGCTACGAAACAGACATTAAAATTAGCGGTAAAGCAAGTGTTAAGAAAGGAGATTTCATCAAATTAGACGGAATTCTTTCTGACAACAGAGATAAATCACCGATTTCAGGTCAAATAGTTTCTGTAAATAAAGATACAGTAAAAATCAGAAACGGACGTCCATACTTAATCAGCCCAGGAACAATGCTTCAAGTAGAATCAGGAGCACTTGTTCTACGTGGTGATATCATAGCGACATTAGTATTTGAAAGACAGAAAACAGGTGATATCGTACAAGGTCTTCCTAGGGTTGAAGAACTTCTTGAAGGTCGTAAACCGAAAGATTGTGCAATTCTTGCAGAAACAGACGGTGTTGCAGAAATTGAAACAGAAGATGATCTGCCAAGACTATACTTAGCAACAGAAAACGGCAGAACAGAAATCAAATATGCAATTGATGCAAATATAATCGTTCAAGACAAACAAAAAATCACAAAAGGTCAACCATTAACAAGCGGTCCTCTAAACCCGCATGATGTAATCAGACTATGCGGGCCGGAAGCTGCACAACAATATTTGGTAGATGAAGTTCAGCGTGTATATCGTTCACAGGGCGTTGAAATTGCTGATAAACACGTTGAAATTATTGTTCGCCAGATGACGAAAAAAGTTAAGGTTGTCGATGCAGGAGATACAACTCTTCTTCCAGGTGAGTTGGTTGAAATTCAGCACTTTGAAAACATTAACAAACAAGCTGAAGAAGAAGGAAAAACTCCAGCAACTTGTGAATATATGTTGTTAGGTATTACAAAAGCTTCATTGAACACAGAAAGCTTCATTTCAGCAGCATCATTCCAAGAAACAACAAGAATTCTTACAGAAGCTGCAGTTGAAGGTAAGAAGGATATGCTTAGAGGCTTGAAAGAAAACGTTATTATCGGACGTTTAATACCAGCAGGTACAGGCTTCCATCACCTTACAAACGCAAATGAAGAAAAAGAACGTGAAGCAAGAAAACGTGCAGTAGCTCAAAGAAACCAAGCAAGAAAACCTTCTGCAATTTTGGAAGAAATTGAAGGAATGTTTGGAGCTCCGGATTTTCAAATTGAAGACGAGCACGATAATGAAGAAGAATAATTAACTTCAACATAATAAAAAGAGGAAACTTTTTAAAAAGTTTCCTCTTTTTTTACATTTTTCGGATTATGTTTAAATTTTAAAGACCTGCTATACTGTTGGAATTAATAAAGGAGAGAAAGATAAATGCCGAAAACAGAACTTGACACATCCGATATGAGAAGGGAATTTCATAGAATTTATTATGAAAAAATAGCCCCCATTATGGAAAAATACGAAAAAGAGCGAAAATTTATACATTTAAAAATTTTCCTACTGGAATGTCTTGCTATAACTCTTCTTTTAATAGTTATACATTATACAATGTTAAGTATTCAAGCAGCATCGACAAATGGAATACTTTTGATAGTATGTATATTATTAGCAACAACATGCCTTTTAATTCCATTTCCATTCAACGATAAATTTTCCAAAAAACTAAAAAACGAATGTATGCCAGACATATTAAAAGCATTTGGAAATATTGAGTGGTACAATAAAAAAAATAAATCAACGACTTATATGCCAATAGACAACTGCAAATATACAGCAAGCGATCTTTTTTCAAGTTTTAATCACGCATTAAGTGATGACAACTTTTCGGGAACATATAAAGGTGTAAAGTTTTCGATAAACGAAGTTCATTTATGGTATGAAACAGGTACAGGAAAAAACCGCTCCTACAGAAATGTTTTCAAAGGAGTAATCATAGATTTCGAAGCCAACAAAACTATAAAAAACAAAACAATCATCGCCACAAAATGGGATTCAAACATAAAAAACAGATGGTTTACACACGGAAGCCTTGCTTGCACAATACTATTAATAGGATTGGGATATTATCTGAGAGATTATGAAATTATGTTATATAGTATCATCTCAGTTATAATAATGGTAGGTTCTATAATCTATGAAAAATGCCACAAAAATAAAAATATTTTAAGAGAAATAAAACTCGAAGACCCCAAATTTAACAGCAAATACAGAGCCTACTCCTCAGACGAAGTTGAAGGCAGATATCTTATTACCACAGCATTTATGGAAAGATTTAACAATCTTAGAACAGCTTTTGGCTCAAGAGGTGCAAAGTGTTCGTTTTACGGAAACAGTTTAATGTTTGCAATATCTACAAATAAAAATCTATTTGAAGTTGGGAACCTATTTACACCTTTAAATAAGCCAAAACAACTACAAAGATTTATGAACGAATTAATATCAATATTTGCGCTAGTAGATTACTTTAAACTGGATGAAAAAATAGGGTTATAAAAATAATTTCAAATTAGAAGATTAATTTCTAAACTGTTGGAACGATCTTTCAAAAGGTTTTAAAAGCATCTGCCGTATATAGATTTGAAAGGATAAAAATATGGCAAGAATAATAGAAGGAAAGCGACGGATAATAAAGATGTCCGTAGATGATGTTTTAAACATTGTAAGAGAATACCAACAAATAACAAGAAATTCATGTTGTTATGAACACACAAGAGAATTACTACAAAAGGCAACATTTTTTGTTCCTGAGGATTTTTAAATTTTTGTAAATTATGATCCTTAAAAGGGCAAAAAAAATCCTGTTTAGATTTAATAATGACAGGAGGTCTGCCTATGTACGTAAATTCTGTAAGAAATAGTAATGTTTATTCATTTAAATCCAACGAAAATTCTGAAGTTAAGGATGTAAAAGCCGAACAACCGACGGAGAAGGCATCTGAAATTCAAAACAAAAGTGTAAATGAAGACAAATTTGATAAAAAAGAGCCTTCACAAGCAGAAGTTTCAGCCCCAATAAACAATGAATCAAAACCACAAAATAGTGCAGAAGCGATAATGGCACAAATAAACAAAATGCAAAAGATGCAGAAAATATTAGGCGGAACAATTTTGGGAATAGGAATTCTTGGTGCATTATCGTTTTTAAGTCCTAAAAAATGGGTAAGAGGATTATTCACAATTCCTGCAGGCGGCGTTTTGGGATATTTTGGTGCAAACATGCTAATGGTGGCAAAAAACATTGATAAACTAAAACAAATGCCCCAGTCAGATAAATAAAAAATACCCTATTGGAGTTTTGAGAAAATCCTTTTTGGTTTATGATAATATGTAAGTCGAAAAGGAGAGATTTTCATGAAAAAAAACATTGTAATTATAGCATTAGTGTTTATTGTACCTCTTATGGCATTTTGGATTTTGAGCAATTCTAATACAACGACAGCCAAAACAAATATGGAAGTACCTACCGCAGAAAATGTTATTGCTACAGGGAAACCGCAGGTATTGAAATTCACATCCACAATGTGTCTTGACTGTCAAACAATGAACAAATTATTTAAAGAAGTTTTTCCAAAATATTCAAACGATATAGTTTTAACAGAGATTTCAGTTCAAGACGGAACAGCGTTTACAAACGAACAGATAAAAAAATATAACATAACTCTGGTTCCTACAATGATTTTTCTTGACTCAAACAACAAAGAAGTCAGACGCGTAGAAGGAGCAATTGATAAAGACGTTTTGGAAGGGTATCTGAAAGGGCTTAAATAATGGGAAATTATGTAGAATTGTTTACGAACAGCGGGAACATTGTACTACTTTTTTGGTTGTCATTTTTAGGAGGAGTAGTAGCATCAATTTCTCCTTGTTCGTTAGCAATGATACCTTTAATAGTCGGGTATATCGGCGGATATTCTAAAGAAAGATCGAGCGGAAAAACATTTTTACAGATGTTATTTTTCGTACTGGGAACAGCGATTGTATTTTCAATAATCGGAATAATCTGTGCCCTAACAGGAAAAGTTTTCGTATCATTTGCCGGTGGATACTTTGGTCTGGTACTGGCCTCAATAGTTCTTATAATGGGCTTAAAACTTGTTGGGATTCTGGATTTTGACATGCCCGTCATAATAAAAGAGATGCCGCAAAGTGACGGTAAAAATGTATTTTTATACCCTATACTTTTAGGAGCAGTGTTTGCACTTGCAGGAACACCTTGTTCTACTCCCATCTTAGCTGCAATAATGGCATTTGCGTCGCTTTCGGCAAGCATGGCACAGTCTGTTGTAATGCTGTTTTTGTTTGCTCTCGGGCAGGGAATAATTCTTATTTTTGCAGGCGTCCTGACTTCAAAACTCAAAAACTGGAAAGGGTTTTACAAATTTTCCGACTGGCTTTTGAAAATCAGCGGAATTCTGCTGATACTCGCTGCATTATATATTTTTTATAAGATTTTTCTCCCGTTTGTTGTAAAATAAGCTTAAATGAGTTAAAATAGTTGCATAGACAAAGGTTAAGGCTTTGAGCAATCATAAAAAGGGATATTATAAGGAACTGCCCAAAGCTAATGGAGAAAAATTATGAAAACATATGAAGGTCAGTTAGTAGCAGGAAATGAAAATTTTTGTATAATCATATCAAGATTTAACGATTTTATAGGATCAAAACTTCTTTCAGGAGCGATAGACGAACTTAAACGCCATGGAGTATCGGAAGATAACATAGATATAGTAAAAGTTCCAGGCGCATTTGAGATACCTATAGCAGCCCAGAAATTTGCAAAACGCGGGAAATATAATGCAATAATAACACTAGGTGCTGTAATAAAAGGATCAACGCCGCATTTTGATTACGTAAGCGCGGAAGTTTCCAAAGGAGTTGCACAGGTAAGCTTGCACACAGGAATTCCGGTAATCTTTGGAGTTCTTACAACAGATAATCTGGAGCAGGCAATCGAAAGAGCAGGAACAAAAGCCGGAAACAAAGGTTCTGACGCTGCAAAATCAGCTATTGAAATGGCTAATTTAATGAAATTATAGGGATTAAAGGAGTTTATATAATGAGTATGAAAATAGATACAGTAAGAAATTTATTTATAAAAGCCTGCAACAGCTCTGCACCTCTAGGGAAAAAGAGTTCTGCAACAAACGACCTTATTGAATTTTACAACAAAGGGACACAGAATCCTTCTGTCGCAAAAGCTATAATAACAAATGAAACAGACAAAGCCTTATCTCTTCCGGTATGTACATGTCCACAATGGTTTTATAGCTACAACATCCTTAAAAAACAACCGCAAGTAAGACCTGCGTATGAGTCATTTGAAAACGCTTTTGAAGCGATGTATCCGAAAACAGGCAAATTGCGTGAGTTTTTAATAGATAAATCAAGACTATCTTTTGAAAAGGTTCTGCCTAAAATGAGCCCTAATCAAAAGACCGCTGCAAAAGCATATTTAGCATAAAGAAATTTGTTTTAGTGTTTATATAGAAAGGGTTTTAAAATGAGCGACATTATTACGGAATTTAGAAACGAAAACACCAAGGATATAGATATCCTTCCGACCATTGAAATTGTAAAAAAGATGAACAATGAAGACAAGCTTGTTGCACTAGCAGTAGAAGATGAAGCGGAGCATATAGCAGAAGGAATTGATCTAATCGCAAAGCAATTTTTAAAAGGCGGAAGACTATACTATTTTGGAGCCGGCACATCAGGTCGCTTAGGTATTCTTGATGCCTCAGAATGTCCTCCGACATTCAGTGTACCTAAAGATATGGTAACAGGTTTTATAGCAGGCGGAGATGAAGCGATAAGACATTCAATAGAAGGCGCTGAAGATAATCCTGATTTAGGCTATAAAGATGCTTCAATTTTAAAACCGGATGATGTAGCAGTTGTAATTTCAGCAAGCGGCAATCCGAAGTATTTACTCGGAGTTTTAAAACGAGCAGAGGAAGTCGGCTGCAAAACCATCGGTATAACTTGCAATCATAAAGGAAGAATAGCAGAAGAAGCGGGACTTGTAATATGTGCAGAAGTAGGTCCTGAAGTAATCGCAGGCTCAAGCCGTTTAAAAGCAGGAACAGCACAAAAGATGATATTGAATATGCTCTCAACAGGTGCTATGATAAAAATAGGTAAAACGTACGAAAACTTCATGATTGACCTTCAGGCAGTTAATGAAAAATTAAAAGACCGAGCTATTCGAATAGTTGCGCAAATAGCAGAAGTTTCTCACAGTGAAGCTTTAGCCGCACTACTAAAATGCAATTGGGAAATAAAAACTGCGATAGTAACATTAGAATTAAATCTCGACTTAGAAGATGCTCGAGCAGAATTAAAGAAACATCGCGGAGTATTAAGAAAACTGTTACAAGCAGGGACCGCAGTATAATAGAAAGAAAATGAGGACAAACATAATATGAAATTGACAGTAATTGGAGCAGGATGTTGGGGGCTTACATTGGCTTGGCTTTTAACAGACAATTTTGAACAGGTAACTGTCTGGGGGAGAGAAAAAGACTTATCAGAGGATCTGATAAAAAATAAACACGCCTCAAAACCTTTAGAAGTCCAATTGAAAGACAAAGTTGAAATAACCTCAGATCTAAAAGAAGCAATAAAAGATGCAAATATAATTTTAAATGTAGTAGCGACTTCTGGCACCAGAGATGTTTGCGAAAATCTTAAAACAGCAGGAATAAAGCCTGAACAAATTTTGGTAAATGCCTCAAAAGGCATCGAACTTCCGTCATTAATGCGTATGTCAGAAGTAATCAAATCGGTATTACCGGAGCAAAAGCTTGCGATATTATCAGGCCCTACTCTTGCAAAAGAAGTTTTATTGGGACTTCCGACAGCTGCATCTGTTGCCTGTGAAGATATAAAAATTGCAGAATTTGTACAAAAAGCATGTTCTGTGCCGAACAGATTTAGACTATACACAAACACTGATGTAATCGGAGTAGAGCTTGGCGGAAGCTTAAAAAACGTAATTGCAATCGCCTCAGGCTTTGCTAAAACGATGGGCTTAGGCGACAATTGCACAGGTTCGCTTTTAACCAGAGGAATGGCAGAGATTGTTAGAGTAAGCATCCAGCTTGGCGCAAATCCATCGACTTTATACGGTCTATCAGGAATGGGAGATTTAATTGCGACCTGCTCAAGCCCGATGTCAAGAAATTATACAGTTGGCTCAATGCTTGCAAAAGGCAAGAAAATTGACGATATATTATCAGAACTTGGTTCAGTAGCTGAAGGTGTAAAGACCTCAAAAGCGATTTGTGAATTAGCCAAAAAACTCGGGATAGAAGTTCCTGTATCAGCGGCAATTTATGAAGCCGTATACACTGATATTACACCAAGAGCATTGCTTGAAAAATTAATGAACAGGAAACTTAAAGAAGAAGAGAGATACGTTTAGAGATGAAATTTGCAGTAAATTATATAAAAAACACATTTTACCCGTTAAATGTACCTGACAACATAACGCTTGAAGATGGGCAAATGGTGCTTGTAAGAACAGATAAAGGCGAAGAAGCACTTAAGGCAATCAGAGTAAATTCCAGAATTTCCGCGATTTGGGGAAAAAACAAAAATAAACCAGAAGCCTTAAACGTAATAAGAGTTTTAAACCAACGCGATTTACAAACTTTGGAAGAAATAAAAAAAGAAGAAGTAACCTCCTTTTTCAAGTGCCAAGCGCTCGTGCAGCAGCACAAACTTGCAATGAATCTTGTTCAATGCAGAATAACATTTGACAGAAGAAAAATAACCTTTTACTATACAGCTCCTGAAAGGGTTGATTTTAGGGCATTATTAAAGGATTTAACACAAACCTTTACAAGAGTAAGGATAGATTTACGACATATCGGAGTTCGAGATGAAACCTCTATCCTTGAAGGAATGGGGATTTGCGGACGTCCATTTTGCTGTTCAAGTTTTTTGAGAAAGTTTGCGACGATAAACGTAAAACTTGCAAAAGATCAAGGAATGCCTATTGCTCCGGGGAAAATTTCCGGAACTTGCGGAAGATTGTTATGCTGCCTAACTTATGAATACTCCAACTACATAGATGCAGCAAAAGGTATGCCTCCGGTCGGCTCATCAGTTATGACGCCTGAAGGACTTGGCAAAGTATGCTATTTACAGTTCTTGAGCGGAAAAGTTGCCGTTAAAATGGAAGACGGAAAAGTCAAAGAATTTCCAAAAACTGATATCGAAATGGTTGATGCAGATGTCAATGTTGAAATCGATATTCCTGTAATAAATTCTTATTCAGACGATTCTGACAGCGAAATTGATATTAAACAGCTAGAAGATGACCGCAACAGTTCAACAGGAAATGTGTAATTTATTTAACCGCTTTAAAAAACTCATCGGAAATCAATTGTGAATAACGTTTCTTTTCGTTTGCAGCAACAAGAAGTCTTTGTTCACCGTCTTTATTTTCCGCAACAGAGATAATTCCTGCGATATCACCAATAGGAAGCTTTTTAGCCCTTGCTTCAAATTTAACGTACGGAACATCTTTACCAAAAGAATTTAAAGTTCCGCGTTTTGTAATTTTAAAATCCTCAACCTGAAAAGCCTGATATTTTACTTTTTGAGTAAGACCGATTAATTTATCTTCAATTTTATCAGATTTTATATCATCCTGAGTTAAAATAGGTTTATTATTAGTATCAATCACAAGGAGCTTTTGCCCCGAAGCTTTATGTTCTGCGACAACCCCATTGTAGCCAAGCATTCCTGCAGCTCTTTCAAGTTCAAATTCATCATTAATTTTTGAAAAATCACCAACTTTTTCAGCTTTTTTCACAAGTTCATCCTTAGGAGGATTTAAAAAATTATCAATAATGTCACCGGCAAGCCTGCCGCCGCCAAGCGACATAAACCCGACAAAAGCCAGTGCTAATAGAATTGCCATAAAAATATTTTTCAAACAGCCCATACCGTTTTCCTATTTCATGCTATAATCTGATTATAGCTATGTCAAAATCAGAAATCAATCAAATAAATTCATGGGATGTAAAAATTGAGGATTTAACACCGGTAATGCAGCAGTATCTGCAAACCAAGCGGCAAAATCCGGATGCTGTTTTGTTATACAGGCTTGGAGATTTTTACGAAACATTCTTTGAAGATGCCGTTTTAATGTCAAAAGAGCTTGAATTAACGCTTACAGGCCGTGAGGCAGGTCCTGTTTACGGCAGAATTCCTCTAGCCGGGATTCCTTATAAAGCAGTAAACAATTACCTTGAGAAGCTTGTACAGAAAAACATTCGTGTAGCAATTTGCGAGCAGCTTGAAGATCCAAAATATGCAAAAGGCATTGTAAAGCGTGGAGTCACAAGAATTGTAACGTCCGGAACACTCACAGAAAGTGACTTTTTAAACCAAAACAAGAATAACTATCTTGCAGCAATGTTTAAAGATGAAAAATCAGGACTTTACGGATTTGCATACGCAGATATTTCAACCGGAGAATTTAAAGTAACTCAAGCACCTTTGGAGCTTTTAATGTCAGAACTTGCAAGGATTTCGCCTGCAGAAATTATAGCTCCTGCAACAAGAGGTGAAATAAAACCATTTCAAATAGTTCCGGATGAAAAAGTTGATCTTCCTGAAAACGTCACACAATTATACAACTGCACCAAAATTCCGTCTAATGTTTTTGACTTTTCAATGACTGATAACAATTTAAAAGCGGTATTTACCCCAGCAGCTCTTACGGCATTCGGATACGATAAATATAAAACAGCTTTCAGA
The DNA here is from genome assembly GCA_944326525.1 of Candidatus Gastranaerophilales bacterium. Lineage (GTDB taxonomy): Bacteria > Cyanobacteriota > Vampirovibrionia > Gastranaerophilales > Gastranaerophilaceae > Scatenecus. The sequence goes on along the minus strand of CALVEG010000001.1, from coordinate 177,788 downwards.
GCAGCAGGTGCTTTAATTGCTTACGTCTGGGAAAACATGAAAGAAAATGTTCCTAAAATCGAAAAAATCGAAGCTTATGAACTTTCCGAATTCATGATAATAGATTCAGGAACAAGGAAAAATCTTGAACTTGTCGAAACCTTAAGAGAAAAAAACAAATACGGATCGCTTCTCTGGGCAATCGACAAAACAAAAACCAATATGGGCGCAAGACTTTTAAGAAACTGGATATGCCAGCCTCTAAAAAGAGTTGCGGATATCTTAAAACGACAGGATGCGGTAAGTGAATTTATTGAAAAATCAGATATTCGTATTGCATTGATAGAAGTTTTGGAAAAGATTTATGATATTCAACGACTTGCAACAAGATTGAGTAACAATTCAGCAAATCCAAAAGACTTTTTAAGCCTAATGGCATCATTAAAACTTTTCCCTGAACTAATTGAAGCAGCTGAAGGTCTTACAAATAATCCGTTCAACTCAATTGTGCAATATAAAGATGAAATAAATGAATTTTCTGAATTAATATGCAAAACAATAAAAGATGATGCCCCGATGATTATAAAAGAAGGCGGAATAATAAATGAGGGCGTATCAGGAGAACTTGATTACTATAGAGGACTTCTCACAAATGGAGAGCAGTGGCTTTTAGATTTTGAAGAACGGGAAAAAGAAGCGACTGGAATTAAAAATTTAAAAGTCGGTTATAACAGAGTTTTCGGATATTTTATAGAGGTTACAAACTCATACAGAAACCTTGTTCCTTCAACTTATATCAGGAAACAAACACTTACCGGTGCTGAAAGATTTATAACAGAAGAACTCAAAAAACACGAAGACGATGTTTTATCAGCAAAATTTAAGGCAACAGAGCTTGAATATAAATTATTCACAGATTTTCGAGAATATTCAAAAGAGTTTGTAACAAAAATAAGAGAAATTGCAGATTGTATAGCAAGAGCTGATGTATTAACGTCATTAGCTCAAACAGCCGCAGAAAACAATTATTGCAAACCTGAGATTGACGAATCCGGAGATTTTATTGTTAAAAACGGCAGACATCCGGTTTTAGAGAAAATTTTACCGCTAGGAGAATATGTAGCAAACGACTTAGAACTTCAAAGCAATTCAACTGATAAAACCCAATTTATGATTTTGACAGGCCCGAATATGGCAGGAAAATCAACTTATATGAGGCAGAATGCCCTAATTGCAATTTTAGCGCAAATTGGTTCATGGGTTCCTGCAGATTACGTAAAACTCGGGGTTACCGATAAAATTTTCACACGAGTCGGAGCGTCTGACGATTTAACTTTAGGGCAATCAACATTTATGGTAGAAATGATTGAAACAGCTCATATTCTTAATTCCGCAACAGACAAAAGTCTTATATTACTTGATGAAATCGGACGAGGCACCAGCACTTATGACGGGGTTGCAATAGCTTGGTCAGTTGCAGAATTTATAGCAACAAAAATTAAGGCAAGATGTATTTTTGCAACGCACTACCACGAATTAAACGTAATGACAAATACTTATCCTCAGATTAAAAATTACAGAATAACGATTACAGAATCAGATGGAGAAATTGAGTTTTTACGTAAAATTGTCCAGGGCGGTGCAAGCAAAAGTTATGGTATTCAAGTTGCGAAAATGGCAGGGTTGCCATCTTCTGTAATCAAGCGTTCTCAGGATTTGATGAATAAAATGCAAAAAGATTTTTCTAGCAATCTTGCTACCCGTAAGAAACAGGACAATAAAGAACTTTCAGTTCCGCAATTGAATTTATTCAATTAGAAATCAAGCTTGTTGTTTAATAATATTTTTGAAGTATAATTGAGGCATAATGAGTAGATTAAAATTCAGGCATTATGCTAAAGAACTTTTAAACATTGCCCTGCCGATTATTATGGGGAATCTCGGGTTCATTCTAATTGGAGCCGGAGATGTGCTTATAGCCGGCAGACATTCAACCGATACACTTGCCGCAATAAGTATTGCAACGGCAATTACAAACTGTATTCAAACATTCGGAATTGGTTTGATTGCAAGTGTTTCTCCGCTACTGTCAAATTACAGGGGTGAAAGAAAATCTGCAAAAAAATATTTTTATCCGACAATTAGATTTTCAATGCTGCTTGGTTTAATCATAATGTTCGCAGTACTTGCGTCTATTCCTTTAATTGATTTACTGAATTTTGAAGAAAAACTTGTACCGATGATTAAGGATTACATGTTTATTACGGCGTTTGCGACATTTGGCGGATATTTGCACGCTGCTTTGAAAGAATTTTTACAGGCATTTGAAATCGTTTTGGTGCCAAATCTTGTAACTGTTTTTTCAGTATTTTTAAACGTGGCACTTAATATAATTCTTGTATTCGGATTTGGTCCTATCCCGTCGCTTGGAGCTGTCGGGCTTGCAATTGCAAGCTTTATCGTAAGATATTTTATGGGATTTTGCCTACTTGTTTATTGCTTTAAAATAATGAAATTTCACGATTACAAAGATTTTGATTATTATAAAAATCTTCTCAAAATCGGACTTCCGATTTCTCTTGCAATAATTGTTGAGTTTATTGCATTCAACAGTGTTGCAATAATAATGGGCAGAGTGTCAGGAATTTATGCAGCGGCACAGAATTTAGTTTGCACACTTACAACAATATCATTTATGGTACCGCTTGCAATATCGAATGCTATAGCTGTTAAAGTCGGATTTGCAAACGGGGCTGGCAATATTTATGAATTAAAAAGATACGCATTTGTCGGATTGGTTATGTCTGTGGGCTTTATGCTATGCAGCGCAATTATTTTTTCTACCTTTCCAAACTTTCTTGTCGGACTGTTTACGGTTGATAAAAAGCTTTTTGAAATTTCAGTTCCGGTTCTATACATTCTATCAATTTTCCAAATTTTTGACGGATTGCAAGTTGCACTCTCCGGAATATTCAAGGGTATGAAACAGACAACCATTGTCTTAATTTCAAACTTTACTGCATATTGGCTTTTATTTTTACCATTAGGAAGCTACCTTGCCTTCAAAATGAACATGAACTTAAAAGGATTTTGGATTGGTCTTGTAATAGCTGCAATAACTTTATGCACAATTATGCTTGCAGTATTAGGAAAAGAGCTTAAAAATCTTAAAGGTAACATTCAAATACAAACGACAGGCAGAGCTTAACCTAAAAAAGTTTTTATGATATAATTTTCATGAATGGAGGGACTATGCATACAGAAGAAAGAACATTTGTCGCAATCAAACCGGATGGAGTTAAGAGAGGACTGGTCGGAGATATTATCAGTCGTTTTGAGAAAAAGGGTTATAAATTAATCGGAATGAAAATGCTTCAAGTGACCGAAGAACTTGCTGCAAAGCACTATGAAGAACATATCGGAAAACCATTTTATCCAAATCTTGTAAAATACATTACCAGCGGTCCGATTATTGCAATGGTATTTCAAGGTTATCTTGCAGTTCAGGGGATTCGTCACGTACTAGGTGCAACAGATCCTTGTGAAGCAGATGTAGGCTCAATCAGAGCGGATTATGCACAGTTAAAATCATACAACACAGTTCACGGCTCAGACAGCGTTGAAAGTGCTGAAAGAGAAATCGCAATCTACTTTAAGCCCGAAGAACTTTGTCCTGATTATAAGAATATGCTGGAACTTGTAACAGAAGATGTTGATGAAAAGTAATGATTTTTTCAAATATGAATTAGTCCATACCTGCGCACAGACAGGCGCAAGAGCAGGAGTTTTTACAACCCCGCATGGGATTATAAAAACCCCAATATTCATGCCTGTTGGAACGAATTCTGCCGTAAAGACTCTAACTTCAGATCAAATTGCAGACACCGGCGCGCAGATTATTCTTGCAAATTCATATCATCTATATTTAAGAGCCGGTACAAAAAGAATACGAGATTTTGGCGGAATTCACGGCTGGATGAACTGGCATAAACCTGTTTTAACAGATTCAGGTGGATTTCAGGTATTTTCGCTTGCACACTTAAGGAAAATTACCGAAGATGGCGTTGAATTTAGAGATCCGAAAGACGGGAAAAAGCATTTTATATCGCCTGAAATTTCAATGGAAATTCAGCAGGATATAGGAGCTGATATTATTATGGCATTTGATGAATGTGCTCCGTTCCCTTGTAAATACAACGAAGCTAAAAAAGCAATGGAACGCACTCACAGATGGCTTGAAAGATGCTTCAAAGCAAAAACTAATCCACGACAGGCTTTATTTCCGATTGTTCAAGGAGCCTTTTTTGATGATTTGAGAAAAGAAAGTGCATCTGTTATTTCATCATTTGATGCAGTCGGATATGCAATCGGAGGCTTAAGCGTCGGCGAAACAAAAGACATTATGAATCACTTTGTAGAATTTACAGCTCCGCTTTTACCGAATAACAAACCAAGATATCTTATGGGCGTTGGAACTCCTGAAGATTTGCTAGATGGAATTAAACGAGGAGTCGACATGTTTGACTGTGTACTTCCTACAAGAAACGCACGCCACGGCTCATTCTTTACTTGGGATGGCAAGCGCAATATTAAAGTCAAAGCATTCGAAGATGATAAATCACCGCTTGTTGAAGGATGTAATTGCTACGCTTGCAGAAATCATTCCAAAGCTTACATAAGACACCTTTGGAGATGCGGCGAAAGCACTGCAGCAACTTTATTATCTATTCATAACATACAATTTCTTGTCGAATTTTCGCAAAAATGTCGTGAGGCAATTCTTAATGACAGATTTGGCGACTTCTATAATGAACACTACAATCTGCTTGTTTAAATTTTATCAGCAATATAAATTTAAAATAAAAAGACCGGATTAAATCCGGTCTTTTTAAGTTATTTTGATTTTTTACCTGTTCTTTTATAGAAATCTTCAATAAAGCCGGTATTAAAGTTTCCACTCATAAATACAGGATCCTCAATAATCTCTTGGTGGAATGGAATTGTAGTTTCGATTCCGGTTATGACGTATTCTTTTAGAGCTCTATACATTCTACGACGGGCTTCATTTCTGGTTCTTCCCCAGCAAATAAGTTTGCCTATCATACTGTCATAATAAGGCGGGATTTTGTAATCCTGATAAACATGAGAATCAACTCTTACACCAAAACCGCCTGGAGTTACATAACCTGTAATCTGCCCCGGATTTGGCATAAAATCTTTTTCAGGATTTTCTGCATTTATACGGCACTCAATAGCGTGACCTCTTAACACAATATCATCTTGCGTAAAATCAAGAGGTTCTCCCGCTGCAACCATAATCTGTTCTCTTACCAAATCTATGTTTGAAATCATTTCGGTTACACAATGTTCTACCTGAATACGTGTATTCATTTCCATAAAATACCAGCTACCGTCATGGTCAAGTAGAAATTCACAAGTTCCTGCGCCTTCGTAATTTATAGCTTTTGCAGCTCTAACTGCCGCAGCACCCATTTCCTTTCTGGTAGCTTCATCTATCGCAGGAGATGGCGCTTCTTCCAAAAGCTTTTGATGGCGTCTTTGGATTGAACAGTCACGTTCACCTAAGTGAACTACATTCCCGTACTGGTCACCTAAAATCTGAACTTCAATATGTCTTGGATTTTCAAGATATTTTTCTGCGTAAACATCAGGATTACCGAAAAAATTCTGAGCCTCAGACTGGCAAAGGTTCATATTCACATCAACTTCTTCATCCGAACGACAAATTCTCATGCCTTTGCCGCCGCCACCTGCTGTTGCTTTTAGAATAATCGGATAACCTGCTTTTTTTGCAAACTCTTTAACTTCTTGAGGAGTTTTCAAAATTCCAGTTCCAGGAGTTACAGGAACATTATTTTCAATCATGGTTTTACGAGCAGTAGCTTTATCACCCATTTTGCGCATAGCTTCAGCTGTCGGCCCGATAAATTTAATTCCGTGTTTTGCACAAATTTCTGCAAAATCAGCACGTTCTGACATAAATCCGTAACCGGGGTGAATTGCGTCTGCTCCTGCAACAAGCGCTGCTGATATAATCGCCGGAATACTCAAATAACTTTTTGAACTTTCAGCCGGCCCTATACAATATGCCTCTGTTGCAAGTCTTACGTGAAGAGAATTCGCATCTGCTTGTGAATATATAGCAACTGTCGGAATACCAATTTCTCTGCACGCCCTTATTATTCTTACCGCAATTTCGCCGCGGTTTGCTATCAACACTTTCTTAAACATTTTAATCCCTTTTCTTAATATTCGAATTTTTTATAAAAATTCGATATATAAAGAAGTGAAGAACGGAAATTCATTCTTCACTTCACACATCTCGTATTATTCTATATACATCAAGACTTGACCAAATTCTACAGGCTGACCGTCTTTTACGCAAATCTCGGTAACTGTACCGGAAAATTCTGATTCAATCTCGTTCATAAGCTTCATTGCTTCAACAATGCAAACTACATCACCTTGTTTAACAGTTTGACCAACTTCAACAAATGGTTTTGCATCCGGAGATGGTGCCATATAGAAAGTTCCAACCATAGGAGAAGTCAACGGTTTACCCTTTTTAACTTCTTCTTTAGCTTCTGCAGGAGCAGCCTGCGGCTGAGCTGAGGCAACAGGAGCAGGAGCTGCGGCAACTGCAACAGGTGCACCTGTAAATGTTTCTTTGCGAATTGTTATAGCTTGATCACCGTCTTCAAGTGAAATTTCTGTCAGTGAATTATCCGCCAAAACTTTCGCAAGTTTTTCAATATAATCTATTTCAAATTTCATTTTTAGCCTTTCTGTCAGAGCGGGCAAAGCTTATAAAAAATCGCCGCACTCGTTACTTAAATTAAACTCTGTCTAAATATTCGTTAGTTCTTGTATCAACTCTGATTACGTCACCGTTTGAAACAAAGAACGGAACGTTTACAACAGCACCTGTTTCAAGTTTAGCAGGTTTTGTTCCACCTTGTGCAGTATTTCCTTTTTCTGCCGGTGGTGTATCAACTACTTCCAACTCTACGTGAGCAGGAATATCAACACCGATAATTCTTGAATCGTGAAGAAGAACCTGTACGTTCATATTTTCTTTTAAATATTTAAGACCGTCACCGATTTGATCTTCTGTCAAGTGAAGCTGATCATAGGTTTCGTTATCCATCATAACGTATTCAGAACCTTCTTTGTAAAGATATTGCATTTCACGTCTGTCAAGAGTTGCTTTTGCAACTTTTTCACCTGCACGGAAAGTTTTTTCTACAACCTGTCCTGTTTCAACGTTTTTAAGCTTTGATCTTACGAAAGCGGCTCCTTTTCCCGGCTTAACGTGTAAAAATTCAACAACTGACCATAAACCGTTGTCCAGTTCTAAAGTCAAACCTGTTTTTAAGTCGTTTACTGAAATCATATTATTCCCCTTTTTTCAAAGTATAATCATTTACTCTTAAACTGATGATAACATAAAAGTATTAAACTTCAAATAATTGTAACAATTTTAGAGTTTTTTATTAAGAAAACGGCAAAAAATATTTTTCGTGATATTAATATTATGTGAAACACAAACCATAAGGAGTATTCAATGTCAACAAACACAATTATCCCGAATTTTTACCCAATACCAATGACAACAACTGCATATACAGAGAATGGCCTCCCTTACACTCAAACAAACGCAGGGAAAATTATCGGTGGAACTGCAGGAGCAATTGCAGGATTATCCTCAATCGGCGACAATAACGGATTTGTAACTGGTGCGGTTAACACTGCTGTTATGACTGCAATCGGTACGGGCATCGGAGCTGCTGTTGATTATCTTATTAATAAGCAGCGTGAAAATGCTGCTAATAAAATTGATTATAGGGCATAATTTTTGCGCCTGAATTATTTTTATTATAAAATAATCCCATGGCGCAAGGACAAATTTACAAAATTCATTCCGATTTTTACTACGTTGATGACGGAGCGGAAATTTTTGAATGCAAAATCCGAGAAGTTCTCAAAAAACGTAAAGAAAAAATTTTTGTCGGCGATTTTGTGGAATTTGACGGAGGGGTTATTGAAGAAATTCTTCCAAGAAAAAATTTCATAAGTCGTCCTTCCGTTTCTAACATTGATCAAGTTGTTGTAGTTTCTGCGCTTAAAGAACCTGATTTAAACTTTTTACAACTAAACAGGTATATTGCACTTGCTAAATACTTTAAAATTCCTGCTGTTTTATGCTTCAACAAAAGCGATTTAAAATTTGAAAAGGATTTAAAGACAAAAATTCACGACATTTATGAACCTCTCGGGTACAAAATAGTTTACACATCCGCAACCGAACATAACGGAATTAAGACATTTGAAAAACTTTTAAAAGACAAAACAAGTGTTCTTTGCGGAAACTCCGGAGTCGGAAAATCAAGCCTTATTAATGCAATTAACCCTGAACTTAACCTAAGGACAAAATCCGTAAGCGAAAAAACACAACGAGGAACTCATACAACCCGCCACTCCGAAATTATGAAAATCGGAGAAAATACAAGAATTGTTGACACCCCAGGATTTAGCAATGTAAAATTTGATTTTTTACTTCCGACAGAAATCGGCGCACTTTTTGATGAAATTGCACCGCTTAAAGACGAATGTAAATACCCTGACTGCCTTCATATAAAAGAAGACGGATGCAATGTGCTTGAAAACATTGATAAAATTGACCGAACAAGATATGAAAGTTATCTTGCCTTTATTGAAGAAGCAAAAGCTTACAAAGAAAAAATTAAATATGAAGGTGTCAAAACAGAGCATTCAAAAAAACTTGTACATAACAAACAAATTGCCAAAATCAGCACCAAAAAACGAGCAGGCGGAAGAAACACCTTAAAACAAAACCTTAAAAAAATTGATCTTGATGAATAATTTTTTTAAGTAATGTATACGGAACGGAGTTAAAATTATGCAGATTAAAGATTACATAGAAATAGTGGACCTAAAATTAGATGAATATATTCCGATAACTTACCCTGAAGACATATTTAAATCTATGAGATATACCGTTTTGCTTCCTGGCAAAAGACTTCGCCCGATAATGTGCATTGAAAGCGCAAAGTTATTTGGTGCAAAGCTTGAAGACACCTTGCCGACAGCTTGTGCAATAGAGATGCTTCACGCTCAAACCTTAATCCATGACGACCTTCCGTGTATGGACAACGACGATTTCAGAAGAGGCAAGCCTTCCAACCACAAAGTTTTTCCTGAAGCAATTTCGGTTCTTGCAGGCGATGCTCTTTTAACTTTTGCTCCTCAAGTTATTTTAAATAATTCTAAAAATCTTGATTATGAAAAACTTATAAAAGTTCTAAATGAATATTTTTATGCAGCAGGTGCATACGGCGTAATCGCAGGACAGGTTGTAGATATCGAAAATGAAAGAAAGCAAAACAAAGGTTCAGAACTTTCACAAAACCAAAAAGCCGAAATTCTAAACTATCTTCATCTTCATAAAACAGGCGACCTTTTCAGACTTTCATTGAGAGCAGGCGCAATAATCGGCGGAGCTGACGAAAAATCAATTGAAGCCTTAACCGCTTTTGCCGAAAAATTCGGGATAGCATTCCAAATAGCAGACGATATTCTTGATGAGGAAGCAACCTTCGGCGAAATCGGCAAAACCCCCGGTAAAGACAAAGAAGCCGGAAAACTTACCTATACAACCCTCTTTGGAATTAAAAAAGCAAAAGAAGATTTATCCGAACTTATCAAAGAATGCCGTAAAATTCTCTCGGATAACAACTTTAATTCAGAAATTTTTGAAGAAATTTTAATAAAAATCAGCAAACAAGCAGCTTAATATAAAAATTTCCCGCAACAATAACTTAAAAATGATAGTTTGCAACATCTTATGCTTGTGATAAAATAGAAATACGAAATTAAATAGAGAGCAGGATTGATGATACAAAAGATTTTAAATACAGGTTATGAAGCAATAATATCAGGACTTGCCGCTGCGTTTTTTGCACAAGTCATAAAGTTTTTTATTTTTACAATCAGATCAAGAAAAATAAATTTTAAAATATTCACAACAACAGGCGGAATGCCAAGTTCACATTCAGCAGGTGTAATGGGGCTTTCAACATCAGTCGGGCTTATTTCCGGATTCGATTCCGTAATTTTTGCGGTTGCAATAGGATATGCACTTGTCACAATGTATGATGCCGCAGGCGTCAGACGTGCCGCAGGTAAAACCGCTGCCTGCTTAAATAAAATGATGGATGATTTCTATAAACATAACGTACAGGCTATCGGCGGAAAATTGAAAGAACTTTTAGGCCACACACCACTTGAAGTAATTGCAGGCGCAATTTTTGGAATCGCATTTTCATACTGTTTTCATCATTATTTGATGGGTATGTAATTCCTTTTTAATTACTACTTGCCTTTTTTTGTTATTCATGTATAATATGAGTATTGAGGGTTTATGGAGGTAATCTTACTTCTATATCCGAAGTTTACACCCTTAGAAAAGAAAGAGATACTCCCAAGATTTTCATGAGTGTTGAAGAATTTAATTACAAGTATATAAAAGACCATGCAAGCGCCGGAAGCTGGAGACGCGGATATGAATACCACCTTAAAGATATGGTATTTGATACTTATCCTGAGAAAAACTTTTACATGGGCAAGGTAAAAGGGAATTTTCAGGACTTCTACAAAACAGACTTAATCTTCAAAAAAAATAAAGTAGAAGCCCGCTGCAACTGCCCTCTTAAAGAAGAATGGTGCAAGCACGCTGTTGCAGTTGCTCTTAAAGCTATTGATGAACACGCTTATGAAGATTGGCTTGAGACAAAATTCGGAATAGAACCGAACTTCCCTGATGAAAATACGGCACTCACAGAAAAGCCTGAAGGAAATTTTATATTCCACTTTAACCCGAAACGTAAGGCAAACTTCTTTTCAGTCCTTGTAATGTCAAGGGAAACAGGAAAAGTCGTAAGACAAATTGAACCGATTCTAAGAGCATTGATTGAAGCTCAAAAACAAGATAAAAATTTTGAGCTAAATAATTCCCAAAAGGTTGAAATTGCAATCTTCCAACAGCTTTTAACCATTTCAAGACAGGACAAAAAAGCCGGCTGGTATGATATTCCGATTACAAAATTCGGCCCGATGTTTACGCTTCTGTCAAAAGCTGACGAAGTTCTTGATGAAAAAACAAAAGACCGCCTGAAATTTGTCGATGAAGAATGGAAACTTAAACTTTACGTAAACGCAGGCACTCAAGGAACAATTCTTTTATCCCTTGAATGGATAAGACCTGATAAAGATGACGTTATACCTTTTGAAGAGGTTCGATATTTTTCAAGACACCTAAAGTGGGGACGTTATAAAAATCTGATTTTCCCGACAAATGTTGCGATCCAAGCACTGCCGCAAAATCTTATCAAATCAAGCTTTACGGATTTAAAAGATTCAGAGGGCGGCAAGTTTATATACGAAGAACTTCCGCAATTGCAGCAAATTATGGACGTAGAGGTTTCTGAAACAATCAGCAAGCTAATGCTTGAAGAACGCCCGCCTCTAAACATTGTCACAATGGGAATTGATTACGACCAATCCTTAAAAGCGACTTTGGAATTTGAATATGACGGGGTAAAGGTTCCATTTTCCAAAAATGCAGAAAAATCACCTTACATTACAATCAAAAAACAAGGTGAAGATCTTGTATATTGGATAAAAAGAAATTACCAGCACGAAATCGAAGCTTATCACATGCTTTTAGCCTGCAAATTCGTTCCTATGCAAACCAATAACCTTGCTTTAGAAAAAGAAAATGCGATTGATTTTTACAATTATTATATTAAACAAGCTGGCGAAGGGTGGAAATTTGAAGAAAAAGACGATATGAACTTTTTCAAGCTAATGGAGGAACCGTTCAGACTTTGTGCAAAAATCAACTTCAGCGAGGAAGCTTCTGACAGCTTTGACATAACCCTTTACGGCCAAGTCGGAGATGAAATAATCTCTTTCAGCGACATTTACGACACAATTCAAAGCGGAGAAAAATACAGCCGAATCAGAAGTTTAGGGTTTGTCGAGTTTCCGGCGCAGAATATTTATGCAATGATGCGCGCATTTAACTCTTTTGATGTTTACAGAAACGACGATGACAAATTTACCGTAAAAACATACCGTGCAGGTCTAATCAACGAACTTAAAAACCTTGATGTTGAACTTGTTTTAAGTGATAAATTTTCCGAATTTTGGGAACAAATGTCATCCTTCTCAACAGCAGAAGGAATTGAGCTTCCAAAAGATATCAATGCAGAATTTAGAGAATATCAAATTAAGGGTTACGGCTGGCTCTGGTTTATGTATAAATACGGGCTTAACGGCATATTGGCGGACGATATGGGGCTTGGAAAAACACTTCAGGCACTTGCAGTCGTACAAAAAGCAAAAGAAATTGACGGTCCTGCACCAACTCTTGTAATCTGCCCGACAACAGTCGTGTTCAACTGGGAAGCTGAAATACAAAAATTTGCGCCAACTTTAAGTTGCCTAAAACTTTCAGGAGTTGACAGAAAAAATCTTTTTAAAGAAATTCCAAATTACGATGTCGTAATTACAAGTTATGCACTTGTTAGACGTGATATTGAGAAACTTCAAAAATACGACTTCAGATACATAATTCTTGATGAATCTCAGAATATTAAAAACGCGCTTTCTCAGACAGCACAAGCGGTTAAAAAATTAAACGGAGATCACAAACTTGCACTATCCGGTACTCCGATTGAAAACAAACTTGAAGAATTATGGTCAGTATTTGACTTTTTGATGCCGGGATTCTTGATGAGTGTGTCAGAATTCAATTATCGCTATGTTAATCCTATTATGGAACGAGGCGACAAAACAGTTGAAAAACGGCTTAAGCTTCAGATTTATCCGTTTATCTTGCGCCGTATGAAACGCGATGTTGCAAAAGACTTGCCGGATAAAGTTGAAAACATTGCATACTGCGAACTTACGGATGAACAAAAAGACTTCTACTTACAAGTTCTCGATTCAACTAAAGAAGAACTATTTAAATCAATTGAACAAAACGGACTTGAAAAGAGCAGATTGTCTATTTTCTCAGCACTTCTCAGATTACGTCAGATTTGCTGTCACCCAAGACTTTACGATAAAGAAAACGTTAAACACGTACTTTCATCCGGCAAATTTGAAAAACTTAAAGCTATGCTTGAAGAAATTATTTCTGAAGGTCACAGAGTGCTTCTGTTCAGCCAGTTTGTAAATATGCTTGATATCGTAAAAGCTTGGCTTGAAAGAGAAGGTATTGATTACGAATATTTGACAGGCAAAACAAAAGACCGTCAGGCTGCTGTCGAAAGATTTAATAATAGTAACATCCCGATATTCTTAATAAGCTTAAAGGCAGGAGGTACAGGTTTGAACCTTACTGGAGCTGATTATGTAATCCATTACGATCCGTGGTGGAACCCTGCTGTTGAAGATCAGGCGACCGACCGTGCTTACCGTATCGGACAAACTAAGAAAGTATTTGTTTACAGACTTATTACCAAAAATACGGTTGAAGAAAAAATTCAAAAACTTAAAACTATTAAACGTAACCTCGTTGATAGCGTAATTTCAGTAGACAGAAATATCGTAAAATCACTTACAATAGACGATATTAGAGAAATTTTCTCTGCCGACTAAAATACCGCCTAATTAAACCGAAAAATTGCAAAATTTTAGTCTATCGGTTTTATATAAGTGTAAAACAGAGCTTTATAAAACATCGGTCTGAACATAAAAAACGGTCTGTATTTTAAATATCCCCAAAACGATGCTGATTTATTTTTGTTATACCAATATTTCTTATCTTCATCAGTCAAGGCCCAAGGAGTTAACTGAAGATATTTAAAATAGTAATCCTTGTGATAACTAAACGAACCAAAATGCCAAGGTTTTCTTTTTGAAACAAAGTGAATAATCCAAGGATGGCGGGTATAACTTGAACGATTTGTGAAGTTGCTTGATTGAACATTCCATCTGTCATCAAGGATTTGAATTCTACCCTTCAAAACTTCATTAATTATTTCCTGATCGCCTAATTTTATCGTATCAATATTTTTTTCTGTCCAGTTTAAAAATTCATCCTCAATATTTTGTTCACGAATTTTTTTCAAATCCATAACAAGAACGCCCGAATTTACATAAGACGGATTACGTTTTAACATTCTGCGGTTAATATCTCTAACCCCGCCTGCAATATTTTCACCTAAATCTGATTCATAAAGCTCTTTCAAACTTTTATTTATAACAACATCGCAATCAAAATAAATAATCTTGTCTACATTAGGCAAAATACTTGAAAGTTTTAATCTGTAATATCCGCATATTGGAATGTAAGAATGAGTTTTTATATTTTTGTAAGCTTCAAAAAGCTTATCATCAAGCGTAATAAATTTTATTTCACAATTTTTTATTTCTTTTAATTTAAGAATTTCAGATTGTGTTTTTTCACTCAAGCCATCAGTCAAAATATAAAAACATAAAGTATCATCTTGTTTGGAATTATAAAGGACCGAAGCTATAACAACACCGGCATATTTTGAATAGTTTTCATCACACGCAATGCCAACATTAATCATAATTTTTCACCACTCATTAAAAACTAAAATTCACCGTATTTGTCAAGCCAAGTAGTCGGTTTTACATATCTAAAACCACCTTTGCCCCAATAGCCTTTTCTTGCTTGCGCAGGTGTCGGACGGCCATGGAAAACAATAATTTTCGGTTCTTCCGGCTCGATTGGTTCAAGGAAGAAATTCAAAGGGAACGGACGTAAACAATGACGCTTAAAGCTTACGCACCAAGATTTGTCCCAATATTTCAAAACACCTTTTTTGTACATTTCATCGGACAAGTAAGCCTGCTCATTTCTGTAATATTTTACGACATCATTACCTAATTTATAATAATTTTCCAAAATTTCAGGATATTTACCAACTTCAAACCTAAAAACTGAAGAATTTCCAGTAACAGCATGCGGGAAATCCCAATCTTTAACAATCAAAAAATCACCCTCAGCTTCAAAGAACGGCGTAAGATCTTTTCTGATTACGGTGTCTAAATCAAGAAAAAGCGCAAGCCCTTTCAAATCAGCCAGATTCTTTTGAAATAGCGAAAGTTTTCTCCAAGCTCTATCCGGAATTTCGTTATTCACAACAAAATCAGGTAAATCTCTAACTTCAACCTGCGGTAACAGACCGTCTCCGTTATCAGTAAAACAGACAAATCTATATGGAAGCGTCATGTTTTTATCAACAGCCTTGTAAAGTCTGTTTACATATTCCGGTCCAAATTTATTACCCCATTTAATACAAATAACATTATATTCCATCTTTTACCCCTCTTGGCAAATAACTTCCACTTTTCTATTATAATACCACAACCAAAATATTCGCAACAAGTTAAAATATGTGATTTATATTGTTTTACATTTTTGTATATTTTTATTCATATCTTAAAGCTTCAATCGGGTTTAAAAGAGAAGCTTTATAAGCAGGATAATACCCAAACAAAACCCCAATTGCGCCTGAAAATCCTAAAGATAAAATTATTGAAAAAGTAGAAATTGAAATAGACATGCCTGCGAGCAAATGTAAAAGTTCTGCCCCGCCTACACCTATAATAACCCCTATAAGTCCTCCAATTATTGAAAGTAAAAACGACTCAATTAAAAATTGAATTCTAATATCGGAAGCCTTTGCGCCAATTGCCATACGAATACCAATTTCTTTTGTTCTTTCTGTTACAGAAACCAGCATAATATTCATAATCCCGATGCCTCCAACTAAAAGAGAAACTGAAGCTATTGCTCCTAATAGAAGCGACATTGTTTTGGCTGATGATTTTATAGTTTCCTGCATCTCTGCTAAGTTTCTAATTTCAAAATCATCTTCCTGATTTTTACCGATATTATGACGGCGGCGAAGAATATCTGTTATATCTTCGGTTGCTATAGCTAAAGTTTCATCACTTTGAGCTTTCACATTTATCATCTTTACGCTTCCCGGAAAATCTGTTCCAAATACCTTTTTCTGAGCCGTTGTTATCGGAATAAAAACTAAATCATCCTGATCCATTCCCATTCCGCTTTCACCTTTTGTCTTTAAAAGTCCAATAATTTTGAACGGAACATTTCCGATACGCATTGTTTTATTTATTGGATTCATATCACCAAACAGCTCGGTTGCAACTGTATTTCCGATAATCGCTACTTTTGTGCTGTTTTTAATATCTACTGGAATAAAATTTCTGCCTTCTATAATTTCATAATTTCTTATAAAAAGATAAGAAGCAGTTGTGCCTGCAACAGTCGTCGCCCAGTTTTGGTTTCCGTAAGTCAGCTGAGCACTTGCACTTGAATAAGGGGCAACTGCCAAAACACCTGAGGCAGTATTTTCAATAACCTCAGCATCTTTTAACGTTAATGAAGGTTTCGTTCCTGAACCCATTCTTACTCCGCTTGTTGTTGCAGAGCTTGAACGTATCATTAAAAGATTACTGCCCATAGATTCCATATCTTTGGCAATCCTCTCACTTGCGCCCGATCCTACAGCAAGCATTATTATTACTGCGCTTACACCGATAATTATACCCAATGACGTCAACATTGAGCGCATACGGTTTATTTTTAATGATACTACTGCCATCTTTAAGGTTGATTTGAAATCTATCATATAATATCCTTATCCACACAATTTGCGATTCTTGTTAATTTCATCCGAAATTATATTACCATCTTTAAATCTTACGACCCTTTTACAATATTCTGCAATATCAGGTTCGTGAGTAACGAGAATTATTGTTTTGCCTGTTTTTTCGTTTAATCTGACAAAAAATTCCATAACTTCTATACTTGTTTTGGTATCAAGATTACCTGTAGGTTCATCCGCTAAAATTAACGGTGGATCATTTATAATTGCTCTTGCTATTGCAACACGCTGCTGCTGACCGCCTGACATCTGGTTTGGCATATGATCTTCTCTTGCCTCAAGACCGACTATTTTTAATGCAGCTTTTGCTCTCGTTATTCGTTCTTCTTCAGGAACTCCATTGTATATCATAGGAAGTTCTACATTTTCAAGAGCGGTCGTACGTGCTATCAAGTTGAAACCTTGAAAAACAAAACCCATTTTTTCATTGCGAATTTCGGCAACTTGGTTTGGAGTAAGATTGAGCATATCAATTCCATCTAAATAATAACTGCCTGAATTGGGTTTATCCAAAGTGCCAAGCATATTCATAAATGTTGACTTGCCGGAACCCGACGCACCCATTATCGCCACAAACTCGCCTTCTTCAACGCTCAATGATACACAATTTAAAGCATTAAAACTGTCATCGCCCGTTTGATATGTTTTTATTGCATCTTTTACTTCTATCAGTGCCATATCTATTTACCTTTTTTAGAACATTCCCCGAGGACGAGGTCTGGATTGTGATGTTTTTTGTTTTTTGCCTTTTATACCTGTAATTATCAAATCATCTTCTTTTATATCATCCGATATAAGCTCTGTGAAATCATCGTCGCCTGCACCTGTTTTAATTTCATGTCTTACTGGTTTGTTTTTTTCTAAAAGCCATATTCCTTGTTTTTCATATTTTGTACCATCTGTTGATGGAGTAAATTTCATTGCCATATTCGGAAGACAAAGTACATTTTCACGTTTGTTTGTAATTATAGAAACATTTGCGGTCATTCCAGGTTTAAGTTTTAAGTCTTCATTTTTAACATCAACTATTACTGAATAAGTAACAACATTACTTGTTGTTGTAGAAGCAAGTCTTACCTGTGTAACTTTTCCTGTAAAAAGACTATCTGCATAACCATCAAGAGTATAAGTTACATCCTGACCTTCCTTAACCTTGCCAATGTCTGCCTCTGAAACGTTTACCTCAATCTGCATTTCTGTCAAATCTTGTGCTATTGTAAACAACTGCGGAGCCTGAAAACTTGCGGCAACCGGCTGTCCTAGGTCTATTTCTCTGGAGATTACCGTTCCATCAACTGGAGCTATTATTTTTGTGTAACCAAGGTTTGTCAGTGCGGTCTTTAAGGATGCTTGATATTGGCTTATTTGAGCTTTGGCAGAATTTATCTGAGCAAGGTCTGATCTGTAAGTGCTTTCTGCCTGATCTAACTCACTTTTTGCAATGAAATTTTTTGCATAAAGATTTTTGTATCTTATGTACATTTTGTAATCGTAATCCATTATTGCTTGAAGTTTTGCAAGATTGGCCTGGGCATTTGCAATTTGAGCTTGATTTTGCTGAACTGTCGCTTCAAAGTTTGCAGGGTCAATCTGTGCCATTAACTGACCCTTTTTAACCTCTGAATTAAAATCAACATATATCTCTTTTATTAAACCTGATACTGTCGAACCTACGCTCACTGTATTTACCGGATTTATAGTTCCTGAAGCCTCTACTATTTCTGTAATCGTACAGCGTTTTATTGGCTGAGTTATATACCTTACCTTATTTTTTACTGCTACATAACCTGCGACACTTATTACTACGCCTAAAAGCACCGCACCTGTTAATATATACCTTTTTGTAAAAAACTTTTTAATTTCCATTAGTCTTTATCCTCAATATCAATTTTTATATTTGGTTTCATTGCCATTGACTGCTCTAAAGCTGCTCTTGCTACATTATAATTATACACCGCCTGAACATAAGCCTGCTGTGCATTGTTATAATTAACCTTTGCATCTTGAAGTTCTATATAATCGCCTATTCCTACAAAATATCGGCCATCTGCAAGTTCTAAATTCTCAAGAGTCTGTTTCACTTTTACTGCCAATAACGGAATTTGCTTTTCCAGTTGGATCATATCTATATATGCAGCCTGAACTTCAAAATAAATATTTTGCTTCAACAAGTCAATCTCATTTTGTGCAAGTTCTACCTGAATTTTTCCAGCATCTACTTGATTTTTCTGACTCATTATATTTAAAGAAGTGCTTAAAGTTATGCCCATACTATAAGAATTTGTACTGTATTGCGCATCACGTAAAGTATACCCCGCTGTTCCCGATAATGTCGGATAATATTGGCGCTTTATATACAAAAGTGATTGCTTCATTGCTTTTAACGTATTTTCGTATGCCTTTAAATCAGGCCTGTTATCAATTGCTATTTCTACTGCCTTTTCAAAAGTATAGGGAAACGGATCAAATTTAAAATTCTCCATTACGTTAAGTTTTTCCACTGAAGATGTCAATGTTGCATCTGAAATGTTTTCAGGCAATTTGCTCAAATCTGCTTTTTCTGAAATTTTTTCGAGATTTACAGGAATTTCATTTCGCTTAAAATTAAATGTTTCAGTATTTTTAATTTCATATTCCGGCGCATAAGCTATGTACATTGAGTTGTTAAGCTTTACCATTGCATTCTTAAACTGATTTTCTGACTGAACAAGTGAAACTTTTGAATCGCTTAAATAAACTTCTGCATTTACAAGATCAATTCTTGATCTTATACCTTCATCAAAATAAGCCTTAGTTCTCTGGTAATTTCTTTCATTTATCTGAACATTTGCTCTATTAACATCCATCGCAGCTTTTGCCGCTAAAACTGCATAATAATTATTTTTCACAGTATAAATAGTCGACAAAACAGTATTGTCAAAACTAAATTGAGAAGAAATCATATTAAATTTCTGCATTTTAATTCTTGCATTCGTTTTCCCAAAATTCCAAATCATCTGGTTTATCGAAGCTTGTGCACTATAATAATTATTGTTAATCGCATTTAATCTTGATTGGCTGTCATTATAATTAAGCCCTGTACTTAGGTTTATAGTCGGGAAAAAATCTGATTTTGCAATATTTACATCGGTCTTACTCAATCTGTAATTATATCTGGATTTTTTTATATTCGGGCTGTTTTTTAAAGCTATTTCAATACAATCATCAAGCGATAAGACCATTCCTTTTTGAACAGCTGCAACCTCTGCAGAAAATACAGGGGTAAATGATATTAATAAGCCTGTAATCAACAAAAATATTTTTATTTTGCCGGAAACTTTCAATTGAAATTCCTCAAAAATCTTTCTCGCATTTAATTAACGATTTTATTACAGCATTTGTTCATTTTAATCATTTATAAATATTATATTTTTAAAAAGATATCAAAATTCTTTATTATTTCAACTATTAACCCGCTCAAACTTAACGCTTGAATGACCAAAATTCTCGTTGAAACATTACCAAAAATGGAACAATTTCAAGTCTTCCAACTAACATTGAAACTATCATTATTATTTTTGTCGGTTCATGCAAACTGCTGAATGATCCCATAGGCCCTATTACACTTCCAAAACCAGGCCCCACGTTGCCAAGTGCCGTTATTGAACCTGTTAAACCTATTGTTGCACTGTGTTCTATTACGGAAATCAAAAACGCTCCGACTGCAAAACATAAAAAATAAAAGAACACAAAAACAACGGTTTGATTTAAAATTTCATGCGGCACAATTGCATTATCTATTTTTACATTCAAAATCGCATTCGGATGCAAAATTTTTGTAATCGCATTTTTCATTGATTTATAAACAAGCATCCACCTAACCATTTTAATACCGCCACCTGCAGAACTTGCACAAGACCCCATAAACATTACCGCAAACAATAATACCTGTGGAACAAAACTCCACTGCGCAAAATCTACACTCGCACTTCCAGTCGATGTTGTAATACTAATCACCTGATACAATCCGTGCATTATGCCGTCATGAATACTGTAACCATCATTAAAGTATAATGCCGCTGCTATCAGCAATGACATTATTAATATCATGCCGGTATAAACTTTAAATTCTTCATTCTTAAAAATTAATGAAGGCTTTCTCTGAACAATAACTTTATACTGCAGAATAAAACTTGCCCCTGCTAAAAACATAAAAAATGTAGTAATCCAAATTGCAGCATCAGAATTGTATCCGGCTAAGCTGAGGGCATTTGGTGAAAATCCGCCTGCTGCTAATGTCGAAAGCGAATTGCAAACACAATCAAACCAAGGCATCCCTGTAAAATGCAACATTACAATTTCAACAAAAGTCAACCCTGCATAAATTTTCCATAAAGCTCCTGCTGTATTTCTGATTCTTGGGGTAATTTTGTCTTCTGTCGGCCCAGGAGCTTCTGCAAAAAACATCTGACGGCCTGCAACCGCAAACTGCGGCAAAATCGCGATAAACAAGACGATTATACCCAAACCGCCCAACCACTGAGATAGCGATCTCCAAAAGAAAAAAGCTTCCGGATAATTATAATGAGTAAGAATTGTGGCTCCTGTAGTTGTAATTCCGGAAACTGCCTCAAACATAGCATCTGTCGGAGTTAACCCGTAAAATAAATAAGGAAGCCCAGCTACAACTCCAAATAAAATCCAAGAAAATGCCACAACTAATAACGCTTCCGATTTTTTTATATCGTTTATGTTGTCCTCTGTATAAGCATCTCTTATTAATTTTCTCAACAAATACCCAACAAAAATTGACGCCAATCCTGATATCAAAAATGGGTAAATCGAATTATAATCTTTATAAATTACCGCAACGACTATCGGTATTAAAACAACTAACCCGATATATTTTAAAATTAGACAGAGCGCATTTGCAATATAATTTAATCGCATTCTACTTCACCTTAAAGAATCTCTTAATTTCCGGAGCATCCTCCGCCTGAGTAAATATTATTAAAACATCTCCGGAACGCAATTCTGTATCACCTTTTGGAATAATTACGGCATTTTTTCTTTCTATAACACCAATTATTGCACGTTTTGGGAGATTCAAATCCATAATTTTTCTACAGCTAAACTCAGGAAGAACACCAATCTCTAAAACTTCTCCCTGCCCCTGCTCTACAGTTGCTAGTATATCAACATCATTTTCTTGCAAGTCGTTTCTTACCTCATTTAACGCTGAATTTTTCGGTGATATCGCTATATCAATTCCTACTTTTTCAAACAATGGAATATTCAAAACTTTTGCAACTCTTGCGATCACTCGTTTTACTCCAAGCTGTTTTGCGAGCAAAGAACAAAGTAAATTTCTCTCATCATTATTCGTAACACTTATAACAACATCAGAAGATCCAATATCCTCTTCATCTAAAAGTTTCAAATCCGTACCGTCTCCGTTTATGACTAAAGTATTGCTAAGTTCTTCTGCCAAATAATGACATCTTTCAAGATTTTTTTCAATTACTTTTGTTTTTATTTTTAAACTCTCTAAACTTTTAGCCAACATTAAGCCAACATTTCCGCCGCCTATTATCGCAACATTCTTCACACACTCTTTTTCGTGGAAAAAAGTTCCGGCCAGAATATCCAAAGAATGCGATGTTCCCATAAATATAAGTTTATCTTCAACTAAAATTTCTGTTTCTCCGTTTGGTATAAACAAATCTCCGTCTCTGGTAATTCCAACTATCAAAGTTTCTTCCGTAAAACCTATATCTTTAATCTTTTGCCCGATTATAGGAAGCCCCTCTTTTACCCTATATTCAAGAAGCCTTGCTTTTCCATCCGCAAAATTTTCTACATCAAGAGCATGCGCAACAGTTACTATCCTGAAAATTTCCTGTGTCAAAAGTTCTTCCGGCCAAATTATATAATCTATGAAAACATCCGTAAAATAATCATCATTTTTTTCATAAGTAAGTGTATTTTTATACTCCTCTTTGCTTACGAAACAGATTGTCCTTATCTTACCGTATCTTTTTGCCGCAAGACAAGCAACAATATTAATCTCATCCATTGCTGTACAAGCTATGAATATATCCGCATTCTTTATATCTGCCTGATTTAAAACCTCCAGATCCGATGCATTACCTTGAACAAAGCTTATATCAAGCTTATTAAACTCATCTGTACGGTTTTCTTCTTTATCGATTATAGTTATATCGTGGTCTTCAAAAAATTCTGTTGCTAGAAGACATCCCACCTCTGTTGCGCCAAAAATTATTATTTTCATAATATTTAAACTTTATACCAAACCTGAAAAAAAAACAATATATTAAGCTTCTGGAATAATAAAGCTTAAACTGCTGATTTATAGGAATTGAAATAACGCAAAAATTATAAGCTGCTGCGCAATCTGCAACACCAAAAGTGCTACTATCGGCGAAATATCAATCATTCTTATCGGTGGAATAAACCTTCTAAACAATGAAAGATACGCCTCGGTTGATTGATAAACAAATCTCCACGGCTGCTTATACCAATTAAACCGAGGCACCCAGCTTAACAATAATCTGGTAAATATTAAAATATAAAAAATTAAAAATATATTGTTTATGCCAAATATTAAGCCTCTTATCATAAATTTAAGCCCTTATAAAACTATAATCTTGACATTTTTTGAGTCTGAGCGCACACACAATTGTTGCGTTCTGCAGGAATTTTTTCAATCATCTTAAAGAGCAATGTTTTAAGGTTAGCAAGATTATTCGCAAAAACCTCCGTTACTTCCTGATGAGAAACAGGCGGAACATCTCCTACCAAACCTGCATCATAATCGGTTATTAATGAAATATTCAAAGGACACATATCCATTTCTCTAACAAGATAATTTTCAGGGAACGCCGTCATATTTATAACTTCCCAACCTTGATTTGTAAAGAACTTAGATTCTGATTTAGTTGAAAATCTTGGACCGTTAATTACAACAACAGTACCTGTTTCGTGAATCGTAAGCCCAATTTCTTTACCTGTTTCAATCGCAAGCTTTCTAAGCTCAGGACAATAAGTTTCAGCAGCTGAAGGGTGGGTTACAATTGGACCTTCAAAGAAAGTTGATTTTCTTCCGTCAGTCCAATCCACAAACTGATCACAAATTACAAAATCTCCGGGTTTTACGTGTTTTTGAAGACTTCCGGCTGCACAAGGAGAAATTACTCTTTCAACTCCGATTGACTTCATTGCCCAAACATTTGCTCGGTAATTCAAAAGATGAGGCAAAATAGAATGGTTTCTACCGTGTCTTGGCATAAAAGCTACTTTATGAGGACCGATTTTACCGATAAAAAGATTGTCGCTCGGCATTCCATAAGGAGTTTCTATTCTTACTTCCTCAATATCTTCTAAAAATTTATAAAATCCTGATCCGCCAAAAACACCTATTGTAGCAAGCTTTTTATTTTCCATTTATGTCTCCTTTTAAACTCTAATTCCCTGTAAAAATTTTATCATAAAAAAAAATTATCACAAACTTAATATATTTGACTTTTACTTGACAAGAAATTTACATTCTTAACAATCTGTAAACCAAAGTCGTTCAAGCATTTTAGCCACCTCAGAAAAATTAAGACTTGAAATTTAAATTTTTTGTAATATTATATGGATATAAAATTTAGTTCTTGAAGGTTAACACCTTGAACAAATTAAGGAGAGAGGTTAGTTTATTCAAGAATTTTCAATTTACAACCAGAGGATTACATTTTGAGAAAATTATTACTAATCACTTTTGCACTCGCGTGTATATTTTGCAATACCCCCGCGCAGGCTGCGGACGTTAACACCGTAAAAGCGACTATTGTAAAACATGCACTTGAGATGGGAGTAGATCCTGCTATTGCTTTATCTATTGCTAGAACTGAATCAGGTTTTAGACACGAAGCAAAAAGCAGCCACGGAGCAGTCGGAGTTTTCCAATTGATGCCATCTACTGCCAAAAGAATGGGATTAAATCCGTACCTTTTGAATGACAACATCAAAGGCGGAATTATGTACTACAAGATGATGTACAAAATGTTCGGTTCTATGGAATTGGCACTTGCTGCTTACAATGCAGGCCCAGGAAATGTTAAACGCTATAATGCAGTTCCACCGTACGCAGAAACAAAACGTTTCGTAAATAAAATTATGGCTGATTATCGCAACTACAAGGCAAATCCTGATTTAATGATGGTTAAGGCAGCAGCTCCTGCAGCACCTAAAGCATCAGCACCTGCTGTTAAGCCTGAAGCTAAAAAAGTAGAGGTTATTGAAGAAATGCCGATAGAACTTGAAATTGAAGCAACAACTCTTGCAATATAATACAAAAACACATAAATAAATTTATTGAACAAAAAAGAGCAGTTTCAAAACTGCTCTTTTTGTTTGCTTAAAATATTCAAATTACTCTTAAAACTACCCAAATTAATCAATATAAGCTTTATAAAAAGCTTCAAGCAATTCTTGACCTTTAATTATAGATTTGTAATCAACATTTTCTTCACAAGAGTGCATATTTTGAACATCCGCAAGCCCGACCAAGAAAGGTAAGAATTTTTCGCCTTTGGAATTTGTTCTGTTTGCGTAAATATGAGTTTCTGCCCCTGCGTGGAAAGATGAAATTTCAGGAGTTACCCCTACTTTTCGTGCAACTGCCTCGAACAATATCGGAATATAATCATCTTCGGCTTTTTCAAACGGCGGAAGATGTTCTTCAAAAACTATTTCAGCTTTTGCAATTCCTTCATATTGTTTGTTAAAATCATCAATTTCAAAAATCATACGATTTTTAAGTTCTTCTTCCATTTTGCGGCTGGAACTTCTGATAGAATAACTTGCTTCCGCTGTTGTGTTAATAATATTTGTAACCTTAACATTACCTGAAATTATTCCGCCGATATTGCAAGAAGTAACAACCTGTCCGTTTTCGGAATAGTAAACCCCTTGCGGAAGATTTGAAATAATATCTGCAATAAGTTTTGCGGCATTTTCTCTTGTCGGATCAGCAATATCAATTCCCGAATGACCGCCTTTGAAGCTTGTTACGTGAATTTTTACGGTAGTATAGCTAGCACCTGAAGTCATAAGTTGTCCCAAACTGTCACTATCCAGCACAAGAACATATTTTGAATTCAGTTTATCAAATTCAATATTTCTAATTCCCGACGCACCGTTTTCTTCATCTCTGGTAAACACAAGTTCCAATTCACCGTGAGGGACTGAAGATTTTGCAAGTTTTGTTGCAAAATAAAGAGCATTAGCTAACCCGGCCTTATCGTCAGCACCGAGAGTTCTACCTTTAGCTCTTATCAAATCTCCGTCCAAATAAGCTTCCACAGGACTGTCATCGCCTATAACATCCATATGACTGGACAAAAGCAACGGCGGTTTTGTGCTGTCAGTTGCAGGAACCCTTATCAATACATTTTTATAAGCGTCTAACCTATATTCAAGATTATTTTTGCGACAGTAATCCTCAAGAAATGCAATAACTTTTTCTTCCTGCATTGAGGGGGATGGGGTTTCTGCAAGCCCGCAAAATAAGTCTATAAGCTCATTTTCTTCTCTTAATTCACTAATTATCATACCAAACTCCTTAATATAATTCTTACTCTACATTATAACACAGAAAATGATTATTTAATATTAATTACAAACAATAGAATATTTTATTTATGCAAAACTATCTTAAAACAACAACGCTTACTCCGTCACCGCCTTCTCCGTCACCACCGGGGCGAAAATCTTTTACATAAGGAGATGTCTTTAAAAAATCTCTAACAGCAGATTTTAAAGCACCTGTGCCGTGACCATGGATTACCGTAACCTCGCTAAATCCTGCTAAACTTGCGTGATCCAGAAAAATTTCAAGCTCGTCCAGTGAATCCTCAACCGTTTTTCCTCTCAAATCAAGCCTGTTTGAAATTTCAGTTTTTCTAAGTTCAAACCGCTCGGTCATCACAGGTTTATATATACTTGATTTTGTTTCGTATTTTTTATCGTAAGGTGCAAGCTTATCTTTAGGCATATTTGTTTTTATGTTTCCCATCTGAACAAGAACTTTGCCTTTCTTATCGGGCTTTGAAAGAAGTACAACAGGCTGATGAAGCTCTTTTACGATTAATTTTTCTCCGATTTGAATTTTCTCAAAATCGACAGGCTGATAACTGTTTTTTTCGTCATATTCATCAAGTTTTTCTCTAAATCCCTGCTCAAGTTTTGCAAGTCGAGAATAAGATCTGCGCGCAATTTTTTCGGTCTTTTCTTTGCGCATATCATCTATTATTTCTTTAAGTTCCGCTCTAACCTCAAGCATTTCGTAATCAAATTTATTCTTTATATTTTTGATTGTTTTTTTCTTATCTTTTTTGATTGCTTCAAGATTTTCTTCATATTCTTTCTTTAATTCATCAGCTTCCTCTTTTGCAATTTCGGTATTTTTAAGATTATCACTGAGTTTTTGCTGTGTTTCCTGAAGCTTTTCAACAACCAAAATTGAGGGATCTTTTTGATTTATCAGAATTTCTTTGGCTTTTTCGGTTATTTCTTTATTCAAACCTAAATTTGCAGAAATTGCGATTGCGTTGCTTAGTCCTGGGATTCCTAATAAAAGCTTGTAGGTAGGTTTTAAAGTGTTTGTATCGAATTCGACAGATGCGTTTTTAAAATACGGATTTGAATACTCAAGCGCCTTCAATTCGCCATAATGTGTCGTAACCGTTGATATTACATTTTTTTGCGCAAGATATTCAAGAATAACTTTCGCTAAAACCGAACCTTCCTGAGGATCTGTTCCAGCGCAAATTTCATCCAACAACACATAAGTTTCTTCATCGGATTTTTCAACAATATCTATTATATTTTTCATGTGAGAAGAAAATGTTGACAAACTTTGCAAAATACTTTGATCATCTCCGATATCAGCAAAAACTTTTTTAAACGGATAAAGCTTTGCCATTGTGCAAGGAAGGAAAAACCCTGCCTTTGCCATCAACAAAAACAGACCGATTGTTTTTATCGTAACTGTTTTACCGCCTGTGTTTGAACCTGTTATTATAATAGATTTGTAATCTCTACCGATTTCAAAATTGTTTGAAACAATATTTTCAACAGTCCCGATAAGAAGCGGATGACGCATATTTTCAAAAATTACAACCTTTTCACCGCATTCTCGTTTGATAATTTCGGGTTCTATCGCCTGAATTCTTGCGGCATACCTCGCTTTTGCAAAATGAAAGTCAATTTCTGCAAGCGTTCTTTCTGCAATCTTCAAATCTGTCATTTTTTCTTTCACAAGAGAAGAAAGCTCTACCAAAATCCTCACTTCTTCAGCGTGAATTTGCGCCCTAATTTCACGAATTTTGTTATTCACAGGAACAAGTTCTTCCGGCTCAATATAAAAAGTCTTGTTCGTTGCAGACACATCGTGAACTATGCCTCTAACTTTATTCTTGGAAGGTGCTTTTACCTGAAAAACAATTCTGTCATCTCGGGTTGTGTAAATATTCTCCTGCAAATGTTTTGAAAATTCCGCAGAATTCAACAAATCATTAACTCTTGTTCTTAAATTCTTTTCATTATCTCCTAACGATGCCCACAATCCCTTAAGTTCAGGTGTTGCATCTTTTTTAATCTCTAAATTCTCGTCAAATGTATCAAAGATTTTTTCTTCCAAATCCCTTGCCTGCAAAAGCTTTTGAGATAAATCAAAGAGTTGAGGAATTTTAACAGACTCTGAATTGTCCGACAAAAACTTTTTGACAAGACGAGAAGACCTAAGCGTCTGAGCAACATCCAACAATTCCTCCGGTGTTAAATAACTAATCAAAGCACTTTTTTGAATTTGATTTATATCCGCAACAAAACCTACAGGTATATCTATCGCATAATCCAAAATACTTTTTGCTTCCTTTGTATAATTTAAAGCCTTAATAATCTCTGAATATTCATCATAGATTTTAGCCCCCAAAGCCAATTCTTTGCTTTGTGAAATTTTTGCAAAAAGCGATATTTTTTCCTGTATTTTGTCGAATTCTAAAGTCTTTAATGTCTTTGATTGAATATCCATAAGGAAATTTTACAATTTAAAGCCTTTTTTGCAAGTGATTATGAAGTTTTTAAATTAATTCTTGCATTGATTACGTTTTTTAATTACAATACTGATATTAAAAGCAGATTATATATAAGAAGGGGATATAAAATGGCTGTAGAAAGACAACGAGTAATAGAGCAGGATAAAATTCAAAGACGTTCAAATTTTGATCCGGTAGAAAGCAATCTTACACCGGAACAGGTTAAACTTGAAGCTTCAAGATGTCTGAATTGTAAAAATCCACAATGCGTAAAAGGCTGCCCTGTTAATATTCAAATTCCACAATTTATCCATGAAATTAAGGAAGGCAATTTGGATAAAGCAGGCGAAATTATTCGTGAAACAAGTATGCTACCGTCAGTATGCGGTCGTGTTTGCCCGCAGGAAAGACAATGCGAAGGCAAATGTATTTTAGGAATTAAAGGACTTCCGGTTGCAATCGGAGCTTTAGAAAGATACGTTGGCGACAACACAAAGGCTGATATGCCGGAAATTAAACCGTCAGGCAAAAAAGTCGCAATCGTAGGTTCAGGATGTGCAGGAATTACAGCAGCAGCAGACCTCAGAAAAGCAGGACACGAAGTTGTTGTTTTTGAAGCACTTCACGAACTCGGCGGTGTTTTAAGATACGGAATTCCGCCTTTCAGACTTCCAAGAACTGTTCTTGATAGAGAAATTACAAACCTTAAAGCTATGGGAGTTGAATTCCACACAAATGTCGTTGTCGGAAAATCAATTACGATTAAACAATTAAAAGAAGACGGATTTGATGCAATATTTATTTGCTCAGGCGCAGGTTTGCCGAAAATGCTTCACGTTCCTGGCGAAAACTTGAACGGAGTATTCTCAGCTAACGAATTTTTGACAAGAGTAAACTTGATGCACGCAGGACAACCTGATAGCCCAACACCTTTAAGAGTAGGTAAAAAAGTTGCAGTATTCGGCGGCGGAAACGTTGCAATGGATGCAGCAAGAACTGCTGTCAGAGTAGGTTTTGAAGAAGTTTACATCATTTACAGACGTACAGAAAAAGAACTTCCTGCAAGATTGGAAGAAATCCGCCACGCAAAAGAAGAAGGTGTTGTATTTAAATTCTTATACGCACCAAAAGAAATTCTTGGACAAGACGGTTATGTAAAAGCTGTTGAACTTGAAGTAATGGAACTTGGCGAACCAGATGAAAGCGGACGCAGAAAACCTGTTCCGACAGGCAAAATCGAAACTGTTGAACTTGATACCGTAATCGTTGCGCTAGGTACTGGTCCGAACCCGATTATACAAAGATCAGCCGAAGCCGACGGTATTGAAATAATTACCGATAAAAGAGGCTATATTACCGTTGACGGAGAAACAAGAGCGACAAATATTCCAACTGTTTACGCAGGCGGTGACGTTGCTCCGGTCGGTGAATCTAACGCAATCAATGCAATGGGTGCTGGTAAAAAAGCAGCTAAAGCTATTAACGAACTTTTAGCTGAATAATATAACTTTATAACGTCACTTTTAAAGCTTTTTACATGGCTGAATAAAAGTGACGTTATTTTTTGAGAGGGAATTGTGAAAAGAATAGTTGTTGCTATATTAGGTTTATATTTAACAATTGCACCTGCTTTTGCCTTAGAGCTTGATTTGTCAGTGGACGAGGAGATAAGAAAAAACTACAACCCCTCAAAACTTGAGCAGCAAAATCTTCCGCCACTTCCTAAAACGGCTACCCCATCAAAGACTGTAACAACACAACCCAAAACAACGCCTACAACAACAAAGACAACAACATCTACCCCGCCCAAAACAACCCCGACAGTCACAGAACCCGTTAAGAAAAAAGTTAATAAAAATCTTCCGGGAACAACACTTACAAAAGATGATTTTACCGCGATAAAAATTAAAAAAGGTACAAAATTCCGTCTTAAATCAAATAATCTCGTATCGGATTACCTGAAAGAAGGCTACAAAGTAAGCTTCACATCCTTAACTCCGGTTTACCAGAGATATGTAACAATTCCTGCAGGAACAGTGTTTACGGCCTCGGTTGAAGACTCTCATCTTCCGCAAATGACAGGCAACGGCGGACTTGTAGTATTAAGAATTGAAAGCGTAAAATTCAACGGACGGACTTACTCTGCGCACGGTAAAGTAACAAAAGCAAACCATAAAAAAATATTCTTAAACAACATAAAAGGTAAACGTGAATATTGGAAAGGGGTTTTGAACCAGATAGATAAAGGAGAAGCTTTTTATCAAAAAACAAGAAGCACCTCAAAAAAACTTGCTGACAACCCGATTGGAGTCATAATTTCTCCAATTCCGACAATAGTCGGTGCTGTTACCTATGTTGTGAACTTTGCAGGTTCTCCGATATTCTCAATCGGGCATAAGGGCGGAAGAGTTTCAATCCCAGCAGGCAGCGAATTCGAAATTAAATTACAGGAAGATGTTTATTTAAGTTTATGAACCCTCTTTTTTGAGGCGGTTAAATCATAACTTATTTGAATAAGTTTTAAAAGCGCTTCTTTATCAATATTATTCACATCAACTTTAATCCAATGTTTTTTATTCATATGCCAAGCACTTGTAATCGCAGGATATTCATCCTTTAAAACTGCCGCTAAATCAGGATTGCATTTTAAGTTTACATACAACTTGCCATCCATCTCAAAAATTAACCCATACCACTTATTGTTATCAGTATGCCTGATAACTGTACAGTCATAATCCTCCTTAAACGGACAATCCGCTTGAGTATCCTTTGAAATAAGAGATAATTTAATCAAATTTTCTTTATTCATTTTCCCCCGCCGATTTACAAAAAAATTTTAGCACAAAATCCCCCTCTAAGCGTATGATTTATTGTTACAAAGTTGTCACAAATCTTAATTTCGATTATAATATTGGGCGTGAAACGACTTAATTTTAAAGAGGGAGAGTTTATGTTTAAGAAATTACTTTCATCCGGAACGATGGCGGCTCTTCTTGCTGCGTTGTTCTGTACAGTAACGCCTGCCCTTGCAAGCGAAGCTGATTTAGTTGTTCCGAGTATTAAAGACGCAAGCCTTTCAAGTTACAATCTCCTCTTAATCGGGATTGCAATTTCGGTAATCGGCTTGATATTCGGATTTATTGAATTTTTAAGAATTAAAAAATTGGAAGTTCACGCGGCTATGGCTGACGTTGGAAACACAATTTTTGAAACCTGTAAAACTTACTTAATTCAACAAGGTAAGTTTTTACTTGTATTAGAAGTGCTAATCGGTTTATGTATAGCATTTTATTTTGGGTATTTGCAAGGAATGCCTTTGAAAAACGTATTAATTATCCTTACTTGGTCAGTAATCGGTATATTAGGCTCTTATGCCGTTGCCTGGTTCGGGATCAGAATGAACACCTTAGCAAATGCAAGAACTTCATTTGCATCATTGAAAGGGCAGCCTTTAAATGTTTTGAATATTCCGCTTAAAGCCGGAATGTCAATCGGTGTATGCCTTGTATCTGTTGAATTAATTTTGATGTTAACAATTTTGTTATTTGTTCCTGGAGAAATTGCAGGAGCTTGCTTTATCGGATTTGCAATCGGTGAATCTTTAGGTGCATCAGCACTTCGTGTTGCAGGCGGAATTTTCACAAAAATTGCCGACATCGGATCAGATTTAATGAAAATTCAATTCGGTATCAAAGAAGATGATCCGAGAAACCCTGGCGTTATAGCAGACTGCACAGGTGACAACGCTGGTGATTCAGTTGGACCAACTGCTGACGGTTTTGAAACTTATGGTGTAACTGGTGTTGCACTCGTTTCATTCATATTACTTGCAGTTGCAGGTCCTGAAAATCAAGTTCAACTTTTAACTTGGATTTTTGTAATGAGATTTTTGATGATCGTAACTTCAGTTGTTGCATACTGGATTAACGGTATAGCAGATAGAATTTACGCAGCTAAAACTCAAAAATTCGATTTTGAAAAACCTTTAACCAATCTTGTTTGGTTAACTTCAATATTATCAATCGGTATGACTTTCGGAGTAAGCCACTGGCTTCTAGGAGGTTTGGAAGGAAATTTATGGCTAATCCTTTCTTGCATAATTTCTTGCGGAACTTTAGGTGCAGCATTAATTCCTGAATTTACAAAGATATTTACCTCTCCTAAAGCTAAACACACAGAAGAAGTTGTTACAGCTTCACGTGAAGGCGGCGCATCCCTGACAATCCTTTCAGGTATTGTTGCAGGTAACTTCTCTGCCTTCTGGATCGGCATGGTTATCGTGCTTTTGATGGGATTGGCTTATGTTGCTTCAACATTCATTCCGGAAGCTCTGATGATTTATCCGTCAGTATTTGCTTTCGGACTTGTTGCTTTCGGATTTTTAGGAATGGGGCCTGTTACAATTGCAGTTGACTCTTACGGTCCTGTAACAGATAACGCTCAATCGGTTTATGAATTATCTTTAATCGAAGAAATTCCAAATATTTCAGAAGAAATTGAAAAAGATTTCGGATTCAAACCCGATTTCGACAACGCTAAAAAATACTTAGAAGAAAACGACGGTGCAGGAAATACATTCAAAGCAACTTCAAAACCGGTACTTATCGGAACAGCAGTTGTAGGTGCGACAACAATGATTTTCTCTTTAATCTTAGTCATCAAATCTACGCTCGGAATTGAACCTGAAATGATTTTGAATGTATTAAATCCTTACACATTACTGGGCTTCCTTGCTGGTGGCGCTGTAATTTACTGGTTTAGCGGAGCTTCAATGCAGGCAGTTACAACCGGTGCATATTCTGCAACAGAATACATCAAAGATAATATTAAACTTGGTGATGCAGACTCAAAGAGTGCAAATGTTGCAAATTCAAAAGAAGTTGTAAAAATTTGTACACAATACGCACAAAAAGGTATGATAAATATCTTTATTGCATTATTTGCATTTGCACTTGCATTTGCGTGTCTGTCTGCACCAAGCTGTATGACATCAGCACCTGTTGCTTTCTTTGTAAGTTATTTGGTAGCAATTGCCGTATTTGGTCTATTCCAAGCTGTATTTATGGCAAACGCCGGCGGATGTTGGGATAACGCTAAGAAAATCGTAGAAGTTGACTTAGCAGAAAAAGGAACCCCGCTTCACGAAGCAACAGTAGTTGGTGATACAGTAGGAGATCCTTTCAAAGATACATCTTCAGTTGCAATGAACCCGATTATCAAATTCACAACACTATTCGGACTTCTTGCTATGGAAATTGCGATCTCAGCTGCATTCAGAGATATTGCACCAATTGCAGGATGGGTATTCCTAGTTATTGCATTGATTTTCGTAATCAGATCTTTCTATGCAATGAGAATTCCATCAAAATCGAATACTAAAACCGAAGCCGAAGGCTAAATAAACCAAAACTAGGGAATATGAGTATTTCTCATATAAAGAATCGCTCCGATACAAATCGGGGCGATTTTCATTTGTAACATTTTATGAAAAACATTCCTGTAAATTTAAAGATTTCAAATAATCTTCCCGTAAATACATCCTGTGTAGAGAATACAAGGAGAAAATTTACCATGGGTACAAATGAAATTAACAGTGCAAACTTTTCACAGAACAACGTAGAAGGCACTAAAGGCAAAAAGCTCTCAAAAGAAGAAAAAGCAAAACTTGAGAAACAAAAAATAGATGAAGAAATCAAACAACAATACCAAAAAAAGACCTCACAAGAAGCTCCAACCAGAAATCAAAATAGCCAAAAAACTGATAAAAACAATTCCAGTAAACAAAAACAATCAATCAACGAAGAAAGGCTACACATCCCAAAACGATTTGATGAAATAATTGATGAAGAAAATAAAAAACTCAAAAAAGCAATGGGACCAAACCTTGATTTTATAAAACAATTACTTGAACAACAAAAAAACGAAACGTAAACTGAACTAAATTCACAGCAAAATACAGAGGTTTCAGAAAATAAAAGTTTTATTGAATACATTCATACAAATAAATTAGGCTTAAAACAATAAATATTCCTTCTAAAGCAACTAATATTAAATAACAAGAGTGCAGGTCACAACCTGCACTTTTTTTTAAACTATGTTTGTAAGAAAATTGAAATACGAAGAATAAGAGGAGCTATTTATATGCAAAACGACTCAAAAACAAAGACAGAATTAATGTTAAAACATCTAGAAGATCAACTGGAAGAAATCAAAAAAGAAAGAGAAAACCTTGCCCAAACAGTAAAAAATCTAATGATGCATCACACATTTGAAAGTGCCAAAGACTCAGAAAAAGCTAATTTAGAAGTATGGAAACAATCTGTCGACGAGCACAGCAAAATAGCAATAGAACATTTAAAAATTCTTGAAAACCATCTTGAAGAAACCAAAAAAGAATATCTAAAAAAACTACAATAAAAGAAGAATTAAGTTATAAGTTTACGGTACGTTTTTTTTATGATAGACTAAGTTCAGAGAATTTATAATAGCCGTAAAATGATAAAAAAAGCCTTCGGCAGCTTTAAATAAGGAAGTGAAAATATGAGTTTAACAGTATATTTAGGGATAGACGTAGGATCAGTAACAACAAAACTTGCATTAGTTGATGAGAAAGGCAAATATGTTGACAGTTACATGCTAAGAACCGCAGGTAAACCTGTAATGGCTGTACAGAAGGGTTTGAACGAGCTCTATTCAAAAAAACTTACTGAATACAATGTAATGGGAGTAGGAACAACTGGTTCGGGCAGAAATTTGGCAGGCGCACTTGTTGGAGCTGACATCATCAAGAACGAAATAACAGCCCACGCAGTTGCCGCAAGCATAAACGTTCCGGGGGTTCAAACAATTCTTGAAATCGGCGGACAAGACAGCAAAATTATAATTTTACGAGATGGTATTGTAACTGATTTTGCAATGAACACAGTTTGTGCAGCAGGTACAGGAAGTTTTCTTGACCAGCAGGCAAACCGACTAAATGTACCGATAGAAAAATTTGGAGAAACCGCACTTAAATCAACCAATCCTGCAAGAATTGCAGGTCGCTGCGGAGTATTTGCAGAAAGCGATCTTATCCACAAACAACAACTTGGTTACCCTGTAGAAGATCTTCTTTATGGTCTATGCCAGGCACTTGTTCGTAATTACTTGTCAAACCTTGCTTTAGGAAAAGAACTTTTACCTGTATTTTCATTCCAAGGTGGTGTTGCAACAAACCAAGGTATGGTAAAAGCTTTTGAAGAAGCACTCGGTCATAAAGTTATAGTTCCGGAAAATCACCAGACAATGGGCGCAATAGGTGCAGCATTGTTAGCGATGGAAAACCACCAATATACGGATGCTAAAACTAAATTCAAAGGCTGGGAAGTTGGAGATATGCACTTCCACTCAATCACCTGCGAATGCAACGGATGTTCAAACAACTGTGAAGTTATCACCATCATTGAAGGAAATGACGAAATTCAACACGTTGAAAAAATAAAAGACATAAAAGGAAATATTATTGCACGTTGGGGCGGCACCTGCGGAAGATGGGATATAACAAACTAGGGTTTTGTAAACTTTTATTAACAAAAATTTAAGTAAATGAAATTTTGCTGGGTATATATACTTTATATATTTAAAGTAATATAAACGAGGATTTATTATGGGCGGATTTTCAATAAATTCTGACAGCGCTTGGTTACAACCCAAACCAACAACACAAAATTCTACGGGCAATGCATTCATTGCAGCCGGCAACGCTTTAAGTGAAATAGGAAATCTTCTTATGGGAAATGCAGCTGCAAAATCCCAGACCTCGCCTATAAGAGGAAATCAGACTCTATCAAACACGAATGCCGTTAATAATCAAAAAACTGTACCTACTTCAAAATCAAGTGCAAGTGAAGCAAACATAGTCGCCCAAACCCCCACAGATGGAGATTTTAAAACAGGCAGCGTTGCAAATAACTTGTTTAATAAAATGATGAATGCAGAAGATGTTAAAATTTCTGTAATCTCTAATGAGATATCGTCGTTAATGTCAAAGAAAAATCCGACACCTGAAGATATCAAAAAAATTCAAACCGCATTAAGTCAAGGTTTCCAAAAACTTGGCGGATCAATGACCAAATTTATTTCTGAAAAATACGGTGATGGCGGAGAAACAATCAGCAAAGAAGCATTTATGAAATTCCAGAATGAAGGATTATCAGATGCTGAAATCCAAAATATGGAAGCAAGCAATAATAACGTATTTAAAAGGCTTGACGTTGATGGTGACGGAGTAATTTCAGCAAAAGAGATGTCTGCATTTTATTATGCAATGGATTTTGATAACAAAAATGTCGGAAACGGTTCAATTGACAGCGTTTCCTATTATGCAAACATGTCGATACTAGACGATCCAAACGAAAATATTCTAGATAAAAAAATGGCTTATACATACAATATGCTTTCAAATGAAGAATAATACTTCTTTGTAGAGCTTTTTAAATAGACAAGTTGAAATAAGCTACAAACAGGCTTTTATGCTATGATTTTACTATGAAAGATTTAAACAACATAGTAAACAAACAGCGAGCAAAATTTAGGGAAAAATTTAAACAAGCTGTATCAGATGTTCAAAATCAGGCAGAAAAGATAAAACCCCAAAGTATAAGTGCTGACATTTTCACGGAATTTCCGCCTGATAGTAATGGCAGAAAATGGCAGAATGAATTTCTTGAAATATTAGAAAATAAAATATCTAAAGAAATATACCTGCAATTTCAAGAGATACTAAAAGAGCGTAAAGATTATAAATGTTTGGGCTGTGCAACCTGCTGTAACTTAGCTTGCAGTGAATATTCCCCGCAGGAACTCCAAAAACGAGCCGAAAACGGGGACAATTTCTCGAAACAATTTTTAAGTATTTTTATTCCATATAAAGATAAAGAGGAAGCCCGAAAAGTTTATCCTGAATATATTGCCCTTTTGGAAGCAAACAAAGAGGACGAAGTATATTTTTACCACTGCCCGAAACTAACAAAAGACAAAAGATGTTCTGATTACGCAAACAGGCCTCAGATATGCCGTGACTTTCCGGACAACCCTTTATGTATATTACCTTCATCCTGCGGTTTTTGCGATTGGAGAGAAAAGACAGAAGACACAACACTATATCTTCATGCTATGATTGAGGTTGTGGAATATTACAAAGAAAAAATTCCGGTGAAGTTATGAAAATATTATCAGGACTAAATTTAAAAGAAATTGAAGAAATAACAGACGAATTAAAGGCATCGAAATTTAGAGCCCGCCAAATTCACAATTGGATTTACCTAAAATCTGTAAAAGAAATTGATGAAATGACAGATTTATCGGTAAAATTTAGAGAAGAATTAAAGCAAATAGCGACCGTAACTGATGTAAAAATAAAAGTTAAACAAGTAAGTTCAGACGGGACAATAAAATATTTACTGGAATATCCTGACGGAGAATGTGTTGAGACCGTATTAATGCGATTTGATAATCGTGCGAACCTGACAGCCTGCGTAAGCTCGCAGATAGGTTGTGCAGTAAATTGCTCATTTTGCGCAACGGGCAAACGCGGATTTATCAGAAATTTAACATATAAAGAAATTATAGAACAGGTTTTAACAATCCAAAGAGATACAGGCTTAAAAGTAACAAACATAGTATTTATGGGACAGGGAGAACCCTTGTTAAATCTTGATAACGTATTAAAAGCAATGGAAATCTTTAACGAAAACTTCCAGATAGGCGCACGAAGGATAACTGTATCAACAAGCGGAATAATCCCTCAAATGAACAAACTTGCAGAAAATGATATGCAATCAACGCTTGCGATTTCGCTTCATGCCCCGAACCACGCTATCAGGAAACAGATAATGCCGATAGAAAACAAATACGATATGGCAGAATTAAAAAAAGCAATGAAAAGCTACGTAAACAAAACAGGGCGAAGGATTACGATAGAATATTTACTGATAAAAGATTTAAATGACACAATAGAAAGTGCCAAAGAGCTTGCTGAATATTTAAGCGACATAAAATGCAATGTAAATTTAATTCCCTACAATCCGACGGCAAAGAACGATTACAAGCGTCCGTCAAACAATTCGATCCAAAAGTTCAAATACTTGCTTGAGCATTCGGGGAAAAAGGTTACGGTAAGGTTAGAGCGAGGTTCAGACATAGATGCTGCGTGCGGACAGTTAAAAGGAAGGGTTGATAAAGAAAATGAAAGCACTAATTCAAAGAGTTAAAGAAGCTTCAGTCAAAATTAACGGAGAAATTTATTCCTCAATAAACTCCGGCATGCTTGTATTTTTAGGTGTAGAAAAGTCTGATACTTTTGAAAACGCTGAAAAACTTTCTCAAAAAGTTTTAAATTTAAGGATATTTGAAGACGAAAATGAAAAAATGAATTTTTCCATTCAGGATATAAAAGGAGAAATTCTTGTAGTATCACAATTTACCCTATGCGCAGACTGCAAAAAAGGCACCCGCCCGAGTTTTGATAACGCAGCCAACCCTGAAATTGCAAACGGATTGTACGAGGAATTTGTAAAACTTTTATCAAAATCCGGACTTATTGTTAAGACAGGTAAATTTCGCGCGATGATGGAAATATCGCTTATAAACGACGGTCCGGTAACATTTTGGCTTGAAAAATAATTAATCGCCACTTGCAAATATTTTGTATCTGTGTTATTATATGAGTATTAAGTATATTGATATTTATATTTTACCGAGGAGTAATCTTTTTTAAATTAATTTTTATTATGCAATTATTTTTTCTAATTAAGAGGCTTTTAATATGTATGTAAACAAGTGCGTTAAGTGCGGGCGTGAATTTGAAACAAAAAACCCCAAAAGAGTAATATGTCCGGATTGTCTGTATCCTGATAAGAAGATGATGATAAACCCATCCTCCGGAGATAGCGGAGAGTCCTACAGTGCTCCCCAACCGGCAAGTGAAGGAGAACAACAGAATTTAAGAAGTTATAGCACTGAAGACAGACCACAGTTCTATAGCAGTTATTCAAGCGGTGGAAACGAAAACCAAGGTTACAGAAGACCGCAGCAACGCAATTATAATAACCAAGGCGGATTTAGACGTGACAACAACCGTCAGGGCGGTTATAACAGAAACAATCAAGGCGGCGGTTACAATCAGCGTCGTAACAATCAAAGACCTCAACAGGGCGGATATAACAACAATAGATTTAATAATAACAGACGTCCTCAAGGAAATAACAGATTTAACAACAGACGCCCTCAGGGCAAACCAAAAGCTCCAAAACAGCTTTTAGTAAGCAAGGAACAGCTAGAACAAATTGAATTGCTCTACAAGTTGATGCTTCCACTTCCAAATCCGGATGCGCATGAAGTTATCGGAGAAAAAATCGGACTTGAACCAAGAAAAGTATTTTTTGGTATAAATCTTGTAAGACAAAAGCTTATGCTTCCAAAGATTCCATTCCCGAAACGTAAGCTTGCAATCTCACCAGATCAACTTTTTGCAATTAAGAATTTATATGAACCATTACTTCCGCTTCCTCCAATTGGTTGCCACAAGATTATTGCGGCACAATTAAAGATGGATGAATGGCGAGTTCACGTAGGCATCGGATTAATCCGCTCACAAATGGGATTACAGAGATGGAATCAGGACAGAGCAGATTTACCTGAAGAATTCAAAAAGAAAATGGAAGAACATCAAGCCGCAGCAGAAGCAAAGGCAGCTGCAAAAGCAGCAGAAAAAGCCGCTAAAAAAGAAGCTGAAGAACAACAAATTGCTGTAAAAGAAAAAGAAGTTGAATCAGCTCAAACTGCTGAAAGTGCAGAGATTTCTGAAGAACCAGAAAAACCAAAACGTGGAAGAAAACCTAAAAAAGTCGAAGTTGAAGAAACAGCCGAATCATGACAAAATTTATTTCAGTCGGTAAAATTCTGAATTTTCACGGAATTCAAGGAGAAGCGAAGGTCGGATTTTCAAGAAATCAAGAGGATTTCTTTTGCGGCTTAAAAGAAGTTTTTGTTAAAATCGGCAATGAATACAAGCCACTAAAACTCAAAAATGTCCGACTTCACAAGAATGCTGCTATAGTTAAGTTTGCAGACATTAATTCTATAGATGAACTTCTTGAGTATAAAGGAAGTCTTCTTTTTGTAGAAGAAGATACAATTAGAGAATCACTTGAAGAAGATGAGTTTTTGATAGATGAACTTGTCGGACTTGAGGTTGTAGATGAAAACGGGCAAAAAGTAGGTTTTGTCGTTGGGGTATCAAATAACGGAGCAAATGATTTGCTTTCAGTAAAAACTAAATCAAAACACATATCACTTGTACCTTTTGTTCAAGCGATAGTAACAGAAGTAAGCCTCAAAGATAAAAAAATAACAATAAACAACATAGAGGGGCTTCTGGAATGAGATTTGATGTATTAACCCTTTTCCCTGAGATGATAGAAACCCACTGTTCCTATAGTATTTTAAAGCGTGCAATAGCATCTGATGTAATTGAAGTAAATACAATCAATCCAAGAGAATTTACACATGACAAACACAGAAAAGTAGATGATACCCCTTACGGCGGCGGAGCTGGAATGGTTTTGATGCCACAGCCTTATGTGGAAGCTTATGAAAGTGTTGAAAAGCTTGAAAACTCAATCACAATAATGCTTTCACCGCAGGGAGAACCTTTATGCGAAAGGGTTGTAAAAGAGCTTGCAGGATTTAACCAAATAATCTGTCTTTGCGGACACTACGAAGGATTTGATGAGAGAATCCGCGACATTATAAAACCAAGAGAAATTTCTCTCGGGGATTTTGTATTAACAGGCGGAGAACTTCCTGCACTTTGCGTAATTGATGCAGTAAGCAGAAAGATTGAAGGAACTTTAGGCAAAATTGAAAGCGCAGAGGATGATAGTTTTTCAGACGGGCTTCTGGAGTATCCCCAATATACCAAACCAAGAGAATATAGAGGTTTAAAAGTTCCGGAAGTTTTGTTGAACGGAAATCACAAAGAGATTACAGAGTTCAGAAACAGCCAAAGACTTATCAGAACAAGATTAAAACGCCCCGACCTATTAAAATAGAACTGATTTGGATATAAATTTACCCACAATGAAAATTAATCTGCCTAATAAAATTACATTTAACGGAAGAAGAGAAAACTGGCAAAATTACGAAAATTTTTGTGATTTTTTTGAACAGAAAGATTCCGTTACGCTTTTACGAGAATCTTTATCTCCTGATTTTAAAGCTGGAGAAGGGTTTTCAAGCAGAGTCTACTCTATCTGCGGAAATGATACATTTATGCTTAAAGTTGACAAATTTGAGGATTCACCTTTAAAAAAAATATCTCTTAAACCTGAAAAAGATTACTTTCCTGAATTTAATCTTGGTCAAAAAATTGCATCACTTAACGAATTTGCATCAGTAATAATAAGACAAAACGGGCTTCCGTGCGGGATAAAACATTTTGAAAACAAAAAATACCAGCAGGTTACAAAAGCAGATTTACCCGATTTTATTGATTATTTAAGAAAAGTTTCAGAGTTTCCCCAAGAAAGTTACGACGATTTTGAAAAAGAAATCAAAACAATTCACAAAAGATTGCACATGTTTGATTTTGTGAACTCTCAAAACGTACTTTTTGAAGAAAAAACAAAATCCTTTAATATAGTTGATATAATAAAACGCAAAACAACACGATTTCTCAACTGCGACCTTGTAATGCCAATGGCACTTCTGGATTTTCAAAATTATTCACGGTTCTTATTACTTGCTGATGAAGAACAGAAAATGCAAATTTTTGAGCTTTCTAAAAGAATTATTGAAAAATCCCATCAGGCATATTACGGTCAAAACAGATTTTCGCAGCATTTAATGATTGATTTTTACGCAAATTTTATCGGAATAAAAAATGGCAGAGAATTAACAGACGAATTTTTTAAGATGAAAAAGATTATAAAATCTATTTCTGCAAAAATTTAGTTGAACCTATGCCAAAACCATCTTTGATAAAGTTAAATCCGGCATAAGCAGCAAGAGCAATAGCACTACCGCAAGCCAATTTTTTACCTTTTGCAAGCAGCGCAACGGCAGAAAGCCCTAAAGGAACAACGCATTCAACAAGCATTGAACCCAATCCTGAGAAGTATCCGATTGCAGAATTGAAAAATGTCGGAAGATTACTATCCATATGCCATTTCATAACTTTATCTTTAACTTC
This sequence comes from Candidatus Gastranaerophilales bacterium, assembly GCA_944326525.1. Classification (GTDB taxonomy): domain Bacteria; phylum Cyanobacteriota; class Vampirovibrionia; order Gastranaerophilales; family Gastranaerophilaceae; genus Scatenecus. Next base: position 134,721 of record CALVEG010000001.1, on the reverse strand, counting down.
ACTTTTCAAGAGGCTTGGAGAATCCAAACGCTGTGAATTTTCGTATAAATCCATGCTTATATCAGCATCTCTGCTTTGAGAACGGACATCTGCTTGAAGTTTTCCGATTGTATGCGCATCCCTGAGTATAAGCCCAAGGCCGACGACTCCGACTCCTTTTGCTAAATATTTACCATAATTGTTTTTTACTGCGCTTATTATGTTCATTTTTTATAACCTTATTTCTTCGATGAATTTTCTGGAACTTCAAATTCCTTTTCGACTACTTTCCCTGACATTTTCAGAAGAATATTTGTTGCTTGCGCTGCGTCTTGTCCGTAACCGGATGTTGAATTCTGCATTTTCTTCAATACATTTACTGTATAATCGTTTCCTGTGCAAACTCTTGAATCTAACATGCTTAAGGCCAGAATTCTTATGTGTTGATCAGGATCTTGAAGCATTTTATTGATTAATGCAGTCAATGCAGGATCATCTTTTCTGCTGTCATCTTCCTGAAGTCTTGATACAACTTCCTTTGCACCCATCATTCTGACTTCTTTGTCCTGACTGTTTAAATAGTTTTCAAGATTTTTAATATATTCATCCGTTAATTCTACAACTTTACGCTTTTCCGTTTTTTTCTTTTCTTCTGTTTTTGTTGTTTCTTTATTTTCAGTTGTTGTAGTTGTTGTCGTTGAAGAATTTGTTAAATCTTTCGCTGAGGCATTTGAAGTATCTTGACTATTCCCTAACTGATTTCCATTTGCGCCTACTGATGTCGGGGGAACATTATTTGTGTTATAAACTGTAGCATTTCCACCCTGTCCGCCTTGCGCTATAATTTGTGGCTGCGGTTGAGGTGCAAATTGTTGGGTATAATAATTGGATGGATAAGCAATACCAGGCAATGACTGAGATTGCGGCATATTACCCGTTGGATTTATATTCGGAATTCCAACAGACGGATTATATATCTGAATATTTACACCTGCATAACTCGGTGATTGAGCTGATTGTGTTGTCTGAGCTTGTGCAATCGGCGGTGCAACAGGTGCCGACAATGATGTCGGAACTGTACTATACATTGGCGCAGCAGGCTGAATTTGTGGTTGTGGCGAAACCGGCTGATGTGCAGGTTTTATTTGTGGTATTGCACCTTGAATTTGTTGATTTCCCTGATTTTGTACTGATGTCATAACACTACCTTTTTAAACTACTTATATATTAAAAGTAATTTTTGGGTGATTTATTGCTTTTATTTTTAAAAGTTTAAGAAATGTTAAATATATTTTTTTTAAAAGAAATTTTGAATATAATGAAATTATGGGAAATTACGAAGATACATACCTCGCTCGCCGACCTCAAGAACTCTGCAACATGTGCGGACGCTGTTGTCGTGTTGTTACAACTTCAAAACCCTATGACGAATTACTTAAACTTCAAGCTGAAAATGATGAGGGTGCTTGCGAATTTTTAAGAATTTTTGTACCTTACCCATCCATTGAAGCAGCAAGAAAAGTCGACGCTGAAGTTGTTGATAACGTAATTGAGCTTTTAAAAGAAGACAACAACTATGATGAAAACAAATTAACTTTCTATGGATGTAAATATCTTCTGGATAATAATTTATGTTCTATCTATGAAGAACGTCCTGTTTTGTGCAAACACTGCCCTGCTACACCTTGGTCAATTGTACCTCCGGGTTGTGGTTTTGAGGGGTGGCTGTTTTTAGAAAGAGAAAACACAAAACAACGTGTGAGAAAAGCTAAAGAAGATCTTCTTGAACTTGAACTTTTAAAACAAAAAAATCCTTCACCGGATATTTTGAAAAAAATAGCTTCCGTCGAACACAAAATCTCAAACACTATTGAACTATACAAACGCTACGGTTCTTACGATTGGTAAGATTAAATTTTTACAAGCTTTGTTCTATAGAATTCAGTATTTATATTAAGTTTTGAACCAATATCCAAAAGCATTTCTGCAAAACGCTTATCGCTGTTACGTTTTGTATTCGCACTTGATAAAATTATATCTTCTATATTCATATAAATTTTTGAGAAAAATATGTTTTGAGCTTCTGAAATATCAACTTCCAATTCCAATTTTTCAACATAATCAAACAATTCTAAAACAACATCCGCTTGCTGAATTTCAAAACTGTATGCAAGCCTGTTAATATTTTGAAGAATTTTCTTACTGAAAATTTTGTTAGAAGGCTGTTTATCAAGTTTTATGCCCATTGATTTAGCTTCATAATTTATATCTGTTGCCTGCTGAAGCACCGCAGGTTCTACAAATCCGTTTGAATCTTTTATTAATTCATTAAATTTTCGACTTAAAGCATATTCTGCAGCAATCTTGAATTCATCAGGAATCGCAAGTCCAAGTGATTGCATATGATAAATTGAACCTTTGCCCTCGTCATACATATCCTGATAAATCTGCGCAAATTTTTCCATCTTATCTTTTAACAGTCTTTGCAAAATTTTGCGTCTTTCCTCTATAAAGATATCTTTAAGCGTAAAGTAATCCTTGCCAAAGTTTTCATCCAATGCCCTTATAATCTCTGTCAGAGGGTTAAGCATAAATATTTTTATCAAATCATTTTTCATTTTGTTGTATTCAATATCGTCAGAATATTCTTTTATTGCACAATGAAAATCTCCGCCGGAATATTGCATTAAAGCAAACATTAAATTTGATTTTTGCATTGTAATTCTTGAACGAATTTCAATATGCCCGACAACAAAATTTGAATTACCTTTTTGAACTTTTTGGTAATCATCTCGTATAATTTTATAGCAATATACATCTTCTTCATCTTCAAAATCTTGATACAAAGATGAAATTGCCCACAAACTTGCTACTTGTTTTGTCGTAACAATTGACGGTTTTACAAAATTGTTGAAAATATCTCTGCCCGTTCCGTATTCCGTGATATTACTTTTGGCTTCAGATAGAATTTCTGTAAACCGTGCTTCAAAATCTTTCTTCGTAAACACAGCTGCTAGCTGCATTGCACGAGCAGCATATTTCATTATTTGAACGGTTTCTATTCCTGAAATTTCAGAGAAAAACCAACCGCAACTTGTATACATCAACTGCGCTTGTCGCTGAATTTCCAACAACTCCATGGCCTTAACCTTGTCCTCATCAGACAAATTTGGAAGGAAATTTTCTTTTTGGAATTTATTAACGCTCAAAGAACTTCTATCAAGAATTACATCAATATAACGATTTCTGACATCCCAACAATTGTTAACAAAATATTTTGGGCTTTCGTCTTCAAATAATTTTATTAATTCATCTCTCAAATAATCAAGCGCATCTCTTAAAGGTTTTCTCCATTTTTGATTCCACCCCGGATGTCCGCCGGTTGAGCAGCCGCAATCTTCTTTCCAGCGGCCTACTCCATGGAAACAACTCCAACTTGAAGCTTGTTTTATATCTACTTCATAATCACTTCTGTATTTTGCAAGATATTCTCCAAAGTTTGTAATTTTAAAGCCTTCTTCTTTTGCCTTAATTTGAAGAACATAAGCAAGCGCCATATCACCGAATTTTGTATGATGACCGTAACTTTCACCATCCGTTGCTATATTTATAAGCTGTGGATAATCTCTGCAATCTGAAATTCCATCCTTTAAACGCTTTGCAAATTTGTTTCCGTCTTTTAAAAGTTCATCAAATGCAACTGACTTTGAAATTGCGCCATCATAAAAGAATAAATCTATAAATTTGCCTGGAGCAGACTTTATGTAATATCTGTAAGAACGAGCTGGATCTATATTACCCCAACTTACATCAGTCCATTTCTTATCACCTTCTTTTCTGACTTTTAAAGCCTGATAAGGTGATAGTACCGTAAATTTTATTCCGTTTTCTTCCAATACTCTTAAAGTATCATCATCCACTGCAGTTTCTGCAAGCCACATGCCTTCAGGCTTTCTGCCATAGCGGTATTCAAAATCCCTTATACCCCATTTTACTTGGGTAATCTTATCATTTTCATTTGCTAATGGCATTATGATGTGATTATAAACTTGCGCCATCGCATTACCATGCCCGTCATGCTCACCAATACTTTCTATATCAGCTTTTATTATACGTTCATACGTAAGCGGTGCAAACTGTTCCATCCAAGAAAGAAGAGTCGGCCCAAAGTTAAAGCTCATATGCTCATAGTTATTTACTATGTCAAGAATCCTATTTCTGCTGTCGACAATTTTAGATACAGAATTTGGGTTATAACATTCTTTATTAATTCTCTCATTCCAATCATGAAAAGGGAGTGCACTATCCTGAAGCTCTATTGCCTCCAACCATGGATTTTCTCTCGGTGGCTGATAAAAATGTCCGTGTATAGTTAAAAATTTTTCTTTTTGTACTGCTTCAGTCATTCTATAACTCCTCTAATATAGTTTTCTTTGTTAAAACCTAATTAGCTTTCTTTTCTGTTCCCTTATTTTTCTTTGTCAAAACATTAAACTGTTCAGCATCCATCCAAACATCTCCTAAAGCAGTCGAAAATACTTTTCCAGAAAACTCAACTATATCTCCTGCATCAAGGTCTATATGTTTTTCAGCTTCTGTTCGCTTTATAAAAATCTTAAGCTCAGAAAGAGGAACATTATGATCCAAAACATCAGGACGCTGAATTAAAAATGATATGTAATCCTCTGAACTTTTCATCGCCGGCTTGTAATCAAGTCCAAGCGTCGAAAATTTATCAAATCTCGCTTTAATTTTTACATTTTTATTAAGATAAAAAGATGGATTATTAACCATATCCAAAGGGTTCACACTCAAATAGGTCTTGGTTGCAACCGGCGCCGCAACTGAAATTAACGGATTTTCAAGATTTATTCCCGCACCATTTGCAAATGAAATTCCGCCTGTTACAGCAATTCCAAACACAAGTGAAAATACTGTTGCCGGTACAATATATCTTATCTTTGACATTTTATTTCCCCTTCTTTATATCTCAACAATTATATATTAGCACATAAATCTTGTTTTTGTATATAGTTACGTTTATATCATTTGGGATTAATTTAATTTTTACCCTAACCATGCGGCTAATATTAATTGGGTTCTTTATACATATTTCAACAAGTTCAACAGTATCCCAGTTTTAGATTAAGCAAATAATAAATAATAATTCTATTTTGAACATTTTTAATGTAATCGTTTTTCTGAACGATTGTTAAAAAGATTATTTGATTTATTGTATATATGTTCAGGCTATCGGTTGGATATCCTGAAACGTTTACCCCACTTTTTATAAGGATAAAACTATGCAAAAATTATTTAGTGTTTTATTGCTTAGCGCAATATTATCCCAAACTTTTACGCCTTGTTTTGCAGAAGAAAGAAAATTTAACGAAGAAATTTCAAGTATTCCTTTTGCAGAACCTGCAGATTTTTACGAGGAAGAAACTTCTGAAAAACAAATTTCTAATAATCAATCTAACGAAAATTTTACTTCTGAAGAAAATAATCTTACTAAAGAAGAAAAAAACTCCAATATAAATTCTGATAATATTAATCTCGTTGATAACGAAAACATAGAAGGTTGTCCTATTACGGTTCAGAGAAACGGTACCGTAGAAGCTTTTAAATCGGCTTACAAATGCCTTGCAGGAAAAGAACTTGAGGCTACCATACTTGAAAAAGGAAGAAAATTTGACGTTAAATCAATGCAATCAATGTCTTACGAAACAACTGGAGGAGCAGAAATTAAATTTGAATCAATGTATCCAGAAAGAGTTTTTACGGACAAAGATCCTGTAAAGCTTGTGTTTACAGGAGAAATAGTAAAAAACAAACCGCCAGGAAAACTAGGTTCTAGCGGGACTTTAAAAGTTATGATTAAAAACGTAAAACTTGAAAATATTACATATCCTGCAGAAGCATATATTACAAAAATGAACAAAAAAGGGGTATTGTTAGGTGCCGTAGCAGGTCCTTCCAATTATAAAGATAATCTTGCTGATGCTGTGAATACCGGTACAATACATACCATTTTTAAAGACCCTTGCAAAACTACAGCGGACGAATGCGTAAGCACTGTTACAAAACCTTTTTACTTTCTAACAGGAGCACTACTTCAAACAGCAGATCTTTTTATTGCGCCGATTGTTGCACTATTTCTCCCAGGAAATGAAGTCGTAATTCCAGAAGGCACAGAATTTGAAATCAAATTGGAAAATGACATTCCTGTTTTAGAAATATAAAAAATTTTACACCTCAAAAAAAAGACCTGTCATTTCTGCCAAGCCTTAGTATATCAAACGTGAAAACCATTGATATTTATAAAATTGTACATAGTATTAAAGATGTAACTTATATTATGAGAAGATTGATTTTGAGGGGATAAGCTTGCTATATTTTAAACCAAACCGCAAAAGAAAAAATCTTGTCGCAACCCCGAAAAAAGTGCTTGGATATAACAAGCTTACTATAATACTATACCCTGTTTTTGGGACTTTTTCACCACTCAAAAGAATAACTTTTATTTCCGTAAATTAGCAACATTGGACTAATTCTTAAGAATTAGATTTATAATTGTTTTTAAATAGACTCAAATTATAGATCATTTTGTATAAGAATTCAATTTCTTTTTCGTCTGCATGTTCAAGATAAGTATGAATCTCTTTTAATAAAATATTCTTATTGTTAAAGTGTTCAAAATCAAATAAATCTACAACTTTTGCATCTAAGGCCTTTGCAATTTTTTCAATATTTTCAGGAAGTGGAAAGTGGGTTCCTTTTTCTAATTTTGAAATGTTAGGAGGTTCTATTCCAATACGTTCGGCAAGCTGTTCTTGCGTAAATCCTTTGTTTTTTCGAAGTTCTTTTACTCTTTTACCGAATTTTTGTTTAATGTTTGTCATAACAGCCTCCATATAAAAGAATAATTGTCTATTCAAATAAAATACATAATAAGTTATGACAATTTTTGTGTTTAAATATTCCTATAATCATATGATGTGTAAAAATTATTAATAAGATATATTAATTTTAATGATGTTTTATAATGTGTTAGGAATGTTTAAAGTAAGGACTGATGAGCTATGAATAATCAAGAATGGAAGGAAGAATTTTTAGAAAATGAATTAAATCTAAAAAGAATCGGAAGAACAAAACTATTTAAAAATTCTGTATTAATTATCTCACCCGCATTGACCGCTAATTGGTTTGGGATAAGACCTGAACAGAAATTCTTGATTGATGAAGAGTTAAATACAGGTTCAAGGTGTTTTTTATTGTTGCGGTTAATTGATAAGGAACTATTTCTATTGGCTGATTATAAGGATATAAAACCAATGATGGATAATGCTGTACCTAAAAGTGGACATTTTCATTTTTCTTTGAAACAAAGTAATACAAATTCTTACATTATTAAAAATGAATCATCTGAAAATGGAATAAAAGTTTTGCCAATTTCAGAAGAAGAAATTAAAAGGAGAATAAAAAATGAAATTTAAGGTTTTGTCGATTTTATTAGTACTTATGATTGCGCTTCCTGCCAATGCTGTGAATTGTGAAAAGAAACCATGTCACAAAAAATGTATAGCGAGTCAGCCTGATTATATAAAAAACCAATGTCGCTGCAATAAAAGGAAAAAGGTTTATTATTGGCGGGTTCCAGAATATGATCCTGCTTGCGATGGTAGTGTGGAACAATATATAATAAAATATTGTGAAGCTAAACGTATATATGATCAAACTTTTTTAAATTACACCGATCCTTATATTCCAAATTCTTATACTCCAAGTTATGATCAAAACTGTGACGGTTCTTATGAGCAGTATTTGGAAAATATAAAGGAATTGAAAAAAATACAGGCAATTAACAATGCGGCGGATGCCCTTAGACAACCTATACAGGTAAATCATACTATATATGGGCAAATGAATCATAATATAAACGGAACTATAAGAACAAATAATTACTACTACGGATATTGATTTATAATAAGACGAGACTGTCTTGGCCTGCTCGCATTAAACGTGTCTCCGGTTGAGTGTTCAAGAATATAGTTCTTTCACACTCAAGCCTCCGCACTTTGCTCGCAGGCCGCTCGAACTCAAAATGATTTCTCGTCCATAGTCATTCAGGCTAATAAAAAACACCCATCTGACGATGAGTGTTCTTTATTAGCGGAAGACGAGACTCGAACTCGCAACAACCTGCTTGGAAGGCAGGGACTCTAGCCATTGAGTTACTTCCGCATCATGTGCCTTCGCATGAAGATTCTAACTCAAACATTTTTTTTTTGCAATATTTTTCTTTTTTGTGTTATTCTCTACCTAAGATTACTTAAAAATAGGAGCTTTTATGGAATTTATTGACTCTATTATTGAACACCTTGATAAAATTAACCAACTTTTAAAATCTACACACTTTGATTTTATTTTAGGAATCATAATTAACATCTGCTTAATCATAATTCTTTTCAAAATTGTTGAAATATTTAGTTCAAAACTCAAAGAACATGTTTTAGCCAAAGACTCTAAAAATCAATTAATTCAATTTTTACCAATATTAGACAGAATTTTAAAATTTTTAATTGTATTTTTTATTGTCGCATCATTCCTACAAAGCTTTGGTTATTCGGTTACATCTCTAATCACAGGTTTTGGGATAACAGGTTTGGCTGTAGGTTTTGCAGCTAACGCAACCATTGCAAATATTTTTGGCACACTTTCCATTTTCAGCGACAAAGCTTACAGAATAGGCGATTACGTTATAGTAAACGGAATTGAAGGATACGTTGAAGATGTAAATTTAATGTCAACCAAAATCCGAACCTTAGATAATTTCTTATACCTTGTTCCAAACAGCAGCGCCTCAAACAGTAACATATGTAATATATCTGCAGCTAAAAAACGCAGAATTAATGAAGTTTTCACACTCACTTATGATACCCCGGACGACAAATTAGAAAGAGCGATTCACATTTTGGAAGAAATTCTTCAAGAAGATAATGACATTCATAATGACTACTTAGTTTTTGCTGACACACTTGCAGACAGTTCTATCAATATCAGATGTATCGCTTATGCAAAAACCGGTTCTTATAATGAATATAAAAAAATTGAATCAAGATTATTACTGGAAGCCGTAAAACGCTTTAGAGCAGAAGGTCTTAACTTTGCATTCCCGTCAACTTCAGTTTATATTGAAAAAACAGGCGCATAATTATGATTATAAAAATTATTGCACTTGGAAAACTTAAAGAAAAATTTTTAAAAGACGGCATTGAAGAATTTCAAAAACGGCTTACGCCATACACAAGTCTTGAAATAATAGAACTTCAACCTGTTGAAATAAAAGATAAACATTTAATTTCAAAAGCGTTAGACGAAGAAGCCGAAAAAATCTTGGCTCATATAAAACCGCTTTCTTATGTCATTACCCTTGAAATCAATGGCAAAATGCTATCTTCAGAAGAATTTGCCCAAAAAATTGATAATCTGACAAAAGATGGGATTACTGAGGTTATTTTTGTAATAGGATCTTCTTACGGACTTTCACCAATCATCTCCCAAAGAGCCGATTTTAAAATAAGTCTGTCCAAAATGACTTTTCTTCACCAGTTTGCAAGACTTATCCTTATTGAACAAATCTATCGGGCTTTTAAGATTATTAAAGGCGAAACTTATCATAAATAATTTTACAATTTTTATGAAAAATGATATAATTATGAAATAAATAATAGACGGGAGAGATAAAATGGAAACTTTTGAATTTAACTATTCTGTAGAAGAATTAAAAAAACGTACAGATAAAGAATATCTTAGCACGAAAAAGATGCTTGCAGTAGATGCTCCCGAATATTTAGCGCTGGCAGACGGCGACAAAAAAGCTTTAAAGAATCTTGTAAAAGCAGCATATTTTATAGAAAAGGTTTTCAAGCGTCAGGACAATCCTCACAATGCAGCATTTGAAGCATTCTTAGAAAACCTTATGCTAAAAGGAAATGAGCAAGCCGAATTAACCCACATATTATTTTCAGCTCAAAAAGGAATGTGCGCGATAGACCGAGAAACCACCCCAATTAATCTTGCAAAAGGCATAACAGAACTTCCGGGCAAAGGTTTATATCCAGAAGACCTATCAAAAGAAGAATTTCATAATATTCTGATAAAGATGTTAAACGAAGGGAAAATTGAAGACGTAAGAAAAATTTTAAATCAACGTACAGTAGTTGAAAGAAAAGATGATGAACTTACTGCAATTGACTATGTAAAGTATTTTAGTGAAGAATTTCGTATGGCGGCAGAAAAGTTGGAAGAGGCTGCTGATACTTCAACAAACGATGATTTTAATGAATATTTAAGATTACAAGCAGTAGCTCTTAGAGAAGCTGATCCAATGCTTGATGCATACGCAGACAAAAAATGGGCTGAATTGCAAGACACTCCGTTGGAATTTACAATAACAAGAGAAAATTATGCCGATGGTATGACTGAAAGTGTTATAGAAAATGAAGAACTAAAAAAACTTTTAGACCAACATAAAATAAAACCGATTTCAAAAGATTTTCTTGGTGGCAGGGTTGGGATTGTAAACCCTAAAGGCACAGAAGCAATTTTAAAAATAAAGGAATATTTACCGCTTCTTGCGGCAAACATGCCATACCATGAAGAATATGAACAAAACATTTCCAAAACAGAAGAAACTAAACAAACAATGATAGATGCAGACATTGTAGTTTTAGCGGGAGATGTTGGAGCATATAGAGCAGGAATTACGCTTGCGGAGAATCTTCCAAACGATGACAAGCTTTCGCTCACAATAGGCGGAGGTAGAAGAAATGTTTATCATAGGCAAATCAGATTTATTTCAGACAAAGAAAAGCTCCAGAAACGACTTGACGCAATATTAGAAAAAGATCAGCATAAATTTTACCTTGATGAAGCGGATCATTGGTTTACAATAGGGCATGAAAACACCCATTCTCTCGGGCCAAACAAAGGGACCGAAGCCCTTGGCAAATATAAAAGTATAATTGAAGAAAACAAAGCAGATATGGGCGGACTTGCATTTCTTGACCTTCTTGAAGAAAAAGGCATGTACACACACGAACAAGTTTTACAAATGCTTGTAACATTTGCAGCGGATAATTTCTTAAAATCAAAACCAACTCTATCACAAGCCCACAGAGTAAGAACAGTAATGCAGACTAAATATTTTGTTGAAAACGGCGCAATCGAACTTAATTCTGAAGGCAAAATTCACGTCAATATAGATAAAATGATTCCGACAGCAAAGAAAATGCTCGCTGAAATTGTAAGGATTCAAATAGATGCAGATTTTCAAAAAGCCGAAGACTATGTTCTTTCAAACTTTATCTGGACAGATGAAATGGAAACCATTTCACAAAAACTTAAAGAAATAGATAAAACTCTAAACGGCAGAACAGAGTCACCTCTTGCGATAATGCTTTTAAAAAGCTAAGCTTAATCAAACATTATGAATTACGCTATGGAACCGGATCATATCCGCCTTCATGCCATGGATGACAGCGGCAAATTCTTTTTATTCCAAGCCACCCACCCTTTTTTAGCCCGTATTTCAAAATAGCCTGACGAGTGTATTCTGAACATGTCGGATAATATCGGCATACTGCAGGAGTATACTTTGAAATTTTTTGATAAATTCCTATTAAAAATAAAACAATTTTTTTAAACATTTCTACACCCTACATAGCATAACTTTCACCGATAGTATCAACGGCCTCAACCTTAATATCAGTAATAAGTTCAGAATATGAAATAACAACAACAGTCGGAATATGGCGTTCCAAAAGCTGATACAGAGGAAGCCTTATTCTTGGAGAACACAATACAACAGGATTTCTGCCGCATGCCTGATGCGCACGAACCATCGTTGATGCTGTCGTTTCAATCAATTCCTGTACCTGCATAGGATTTAAAAGAAACATTGTTCCAAGCTCAGTTCTCTGACAACTGTCATCAAGCGTCTTTTCCCACTCAGGTGAAAGTGTCAACGCATATAAAACTTTGTCATCTTCAACGTTTGCAAGACAAATCTGACGCCCTAAAGCGGCTCTTAAACGCTCAGATAAAATATCCGGTTCTTTTGAAAATCTTGCATAATCGCAAAGTCTTTCAAACACAAAAATAATATCCTTAATTGAAACTTTTTCCCTAATTAAGTTAACAAAAATCTTTCTCAAGTCACTCGTAGATATAATCGTCGGAACAAGGTCATTAACAAGTGTCGGGTCTTGAGATCTAACTAGTTCCATAAGCTTCAACACATCGGTTTTTGTCATAACTTCATCAACATGCTTTCTTACGCATTCCTGAAGGTGAGTAACAATTACATCCGTAGAATCAAATGCCGTAACAGATCTTGCGGTTTTGGCATCGTCCGGTGTAATCCAATATGCTTGAGTTTGATAAGTCGGATCTATACCAATTATCGCATCCTGAGGCACTTCTTTCTTTATCGCATCCCACTGATCAGCAATAACCATAAGTCTACCAGGATAAACATACCCGGTATCAACGGTATTTCCACGAATTTGAATCATATATTCATTAGCATCAAGAGCAGACGAATCCATAATTCTTATGTTAGGCAAAATATACCCCAATTCATCAGTAACCCTTTGACGCAAAGCAGCAATTTTAGCAAGTAATTGACCTTCCTGATCAGGATCGGCAATTACAAGAAGGTTTGATCCAACCTGAAGGCTCAAAATATCAACCCCTAAACGCTCATACATTCTGTTCGGGTTAACCAAATCCTGCATGTTTTGTCTAACACTTTCCAACTGTCCCAATTGAGATTGAACATCAGCATTAATAAGAGTAGAGAATCCCGTAATACCAAGTCCTATTGCAAATAAGAAAAACGGTAAAAACGGAAGCCCCGTCCCTTGCCAAAACCAAGTATGCCCCGTAAATGCCAGCAAAAGCAAGAAACCAGCCGATAAAAACAAAGCATTCGGTTTGCTTTTAATTTCTGCCGTAACATCGGAACCCAATGAATTAGCAGCAGAAGCACGTGTCATAAATATACCTGCTGCAATTGACATCAACAATGAAGGCACCTGAGATGCTAAACCGTCACCTATTGTCAATATCGTATATTGGCTAACAGCATCAGCTATAGGCATTTGGTTCATAAGACATCCGACGCATAAACCGCCGATAATGTTGATAAGTACGATAATAATACCCGCAATAGTATCCCCTTTTACGAACTTCATCGCACCATCCATTGAACCGAACAAATTTGATTCTCTCTGCAAATCTTCACGTCTTTGTGTTGCTTCTTCCGGTGAAATTAACCCCGCATTAAAGTCAGCATCAATCGTCATCTGTTTACCTGGCATAGCATCCAACGCAAATCTTGCAGAAACTTCAGCAATACGTTCCGCACCTTTCGTGATTACCATAAACTGTACAACCGTTATGATAAGGAAGATTACACCACCGACAACCATGTTACCACCGGTTACGAAGGTTCCGAATGCGTGGATAACTTCTCCGGCTTCCCCTTTTGAAAGAATTAACCTCGTTGATGCAATTGAAAGAACTAGTCGAAACATTGTTCCAATAAGGATTATAGAAGGAAATGCCGCTAATTCCAAAGTCTTCTTAACATACAACGATATCATCAGCAAAACAACACCGAGCGTTATATTCAAACAGATTGATACGTTTACAACCCAGTTTGGTAATTCAACAAGCAACAAGACAATAAGCAATAAGACGAATACCGCCATTGCAACTTCACTTAAATTTGTACTCCCTGCTGATCCTTGTGCTGCCATTAAACTTCTTTAAGCGCCTCCATAACTATTGCAATCTGACTCTCTATTGTTGCATCAATTACACCATTATTGGTTGAAACAATACATCCGCCTTCTGTGACTTCCTCATCCGGCAAAACTACAATTTTCGTTTCCAATCCCGCCTCATTAAGCATCTCGGGAATTCCCTGTTTTGCAATACTTACCTGTGACGGATTTACCCTTATCGTAACTTTTGGTTCTTCCTTTGAAAGTGTTTTCAAAATTTCTGTTATTTTCGATAACACTATCTGGGGGTTTTGTGTTACCTCATTTTTAATTATTTTTTGAGCTATATCAATACTTATTTCCAGAATATCAGGTGCTATGTATTCAAAAACCTCTTGCGGAGCATTTAAAAAATCCTTAAAAGCTTCTCTTACCTGTGCAATATCTTCCGTGGATTGATTTAAACCTTCCTGATAACCTTCTTTTGCCGCAGCTTCTCTTATACTATCAGCTTCCTCTCTTGCTCTTGAAATTAAATTTCGCTCATCTACACGCCTAAATCCGCGTCTACGATCTCCTCTGCGTCTTTCATGTCGCTGAGAAAAATCAATGTTATCTAAATTGAACAAATCAATTTCTTCAGGTTCTTGGACTTCTTCTTGAGGTTGTTCAACTTCAGCTTCAACTTCCTCATACTCCGGCTGTGCGTTATCAACATTTACATTTTCTAAATCGGGCATGCCAAAATCCGGTTCATTTTCAGGAAGCGTTTCATATCCCAAATCTCTCGCTTCCGGTTGAACCTTAATGATTTCCGGTTTGGAAATTTTTGGTTTTCCGGTTCTTTTCTTTTTAATAATCATGATTCAATTTTATTATACACTATGTTCCAGATGCGAGGCAATAACCGCTGCAACACGCGGCGACATTTTATAAAATTCACCCTCTAATGCGTTGAAAACAAATCTGCGAACATTCGGTCTTTCAAGCTGTACCATTGATTCCAGCTTCTGCTTATCCATCATCGAAGCTGTTGCTTTCACTCTTTCTACAAGTAAATTTGTATTAACTTCTGTTGCAGACGGAAGATTTTTTCCAATATCTTCTAATACACGCATAGTTACTGATGGATCAACTTTTTCTTCCAAATTGTCCACATACATGTATCTCAAAACTGTTCCGGCATCATCTTGTTCAAAGTGGTTTAATATTGATTGAACTCTATCATCAGTTACTCGTTTAAGCAACAATGCCACTGCTACAAGTTTAAGAAGTTTTGGAGGTTTATATTTTTCAATCGGCTTAGACATATCAACTGGGGCCGACGGAACATTACCTTTTGCAGGTACCGGCGATGCGCTTCTTGCAGGAGCCGGAGCTGATTGTGGAGCTGGCGCTGGAGTTGGCGCTTGTGCTTGTTGTGGAACTTGCTGATCATCTTGCATCTGCTGCATCATTGTATCTATGTTTGATTGTTTTACAGCCTGCTCCATCAAGGATTCAGAAATTAAATTCCGATCTTTTAATTCCTTTATCGCCTCATCATAAGCTTTCTTTACGTGATGTTCTATAAGCTGCAATATCTGATCCTGAGGTAAATTTTGTCTAAATGTCTGCTGCGCTATCTCAAAAATCGTATATGCGATTTTTTGCATTATAGGATCCCAGTATTGCTGAGGAATTCCTGACCTTATAAGGTCAACTGACTTATGAAATGACCATTCAGCGATTATCTGAGTGATAAGCATCGCCTGTTCGGCATTGAAATTGCTCTCTTTATCCTCAGATAAAGCTTTACCTGCCATACTCGACAAATTAAATAACGTATTTATGACAAACTGCTTTTGATTATCGTTGAAATCTCCAGGCACTATGTCTTTTGCCTGCGCTGCTAAATTTTTTGAAAATTCCGAGTAATCAAACCCTTTTATTGCCATTAAATTTCCCTTTTTCCTATTTTATTTTAATTTGTTATGTCTCTTCTATCCAACTCTTAATCTTATCTGCGGCATCTTTTTCGTCTGACTCGGAGATATTTGCAGACATATTTGCAAGAGTATTTACCAAATCATCAGTTGTATGAAGTGCAAGATATTCTCTTTGTTGAGCTTCCAATAAACCTTGTGCAAGTTCAGATTGTCTTTCCGTAAGTTGAGCTGCTCTTGCATTCATATCCTGAATTAACTTATCCTGCTCTGCTTCTTTCTGTCTTAGCTGAGCAACTTCTTTTTCGTGTTCTTCCTGAGCTTTTCTCAACTTGCTGTGAACTACTCTTGAAACGCCTATTAAACCTATCACACATAATGCAATCGTAATCCACCAAGGGTTACCGCTTTCATCAGGTTTCGGAAGATTTGCCTGTCTGTCACCTGCTAGGTTAAGTTCTGATGTATCAGAAAATGCTATTGTGACATTTTCAGGTAAAGCTTTCGGACTTGCAGTTGTCGCAATAAGTTCTTTTAATTCTTCTACTGTTGTATTTGCAGGAATTGCTGTTTTTTCCATCGTTACGGCAATCGAAATTTCTTCAACCACTCCGGGTTTTAGATATTCGTTTGTCTGTGTTTTTGTAACTCCGTATTGAGTTTCTGTTGCTGAACGAGAATAACTTCTATCCTGACTTGAATTCTGTCCGCCTGCTGCTATTCCGTTTGGAATATATACGCTTACAGCATTCGGATTTTGATTGCTGTCACGTGTTTGATCACCCAAACCTTCAGTAAATGACTGTTCTGATACAGAAGCTTTTTTGGTCGGATCGTATTCTATCCTTGTTCTTTCCATCGGAACCTGTCGAAGATATGTACTGACGGTTGCTGTATAATTTCCCGCTCCTATCAATCGGTCAAGCTGTCTTGAAACTTTCTGCTGCATGTATTTATCATTTTCTTGAAGTTTTGCAAGCATTTCGTCATCTGCATCTATCATGCTGGAATAAACATTTCCGTTCGTATCTGTGATTGATACATTATCTGCAACTAAACCGCTTACGCTTCCTAATAAAAGATTAGTTATCGCTTTTACTTTTAGAGGATCAAGTTTATCTCCAGCAGGAATTGAAACCTGAACCGTCGCTGTTACAGGCTTTTGCATTGAGGTAAACATTGATTCTTCCGGTATTGAGATGAATACTGATGCATTCTCTATCGGCGGAATCTTTCTTATAAGTCTTGACAATTCTCCGTTTATTGCTCTTGCTAATCTTATCTTTTTATCTTCTTTGGTTGATGTGAAATCACCCTTGTCAAAAATTTCAAGACCAACATTTTGATCCATTAATCCGCTTTTTACTATCGCTAAAAGCGCTTGATCTCTCTGCGTTAGAGTGTATTCTTTCAAAAATATTACTGATTTTGTTCCGTTTTCTTTACGGCTTGCAACTATTCCTTCTCGAGCCAAAAGAGCCTGTATTTCTATCGCTTTTCCAAGATTATCCGTCTGTAAAAGATCCAAAGGCTCTTTTATTACTTTTTCACTGACTACTCGGGCTGCCCCATTACTGTTCTTTCCGCTACCGGCAATTACCCCGATTGATATAATCGCAATTACGATTATTACGGCTGCCGCTATTACACCGTATAATAAAGTTTTATTCTCAAGTAATTTCTGAAAGTCCATTTCTTCCCCGGTCTGTTTTTATTTTTTAGTCTTGTTTTCCCTAATAAATATAGAATACTACAATATTCTACACTTGAATCTGCATTACTTTATCATACGCTTGTATGACTTTTCCCGTAATCTGTGTCGCTACGTTTACACTAATTTCTGATTTTGCCATCGCGGTCATAACATCATGTATATCTATGTTGTTGTTACCGCTCATTACATCCTTCAAAAGATTGTCAGGTGCATTCAATTCAGCATTTAAATTCTCTACAAGTCCTGAAAATACAGCCTTAAAATCCCCAGTGGCAGGTGTTTCTACCCGTCTTAATCTTGCAGGCTCCATACCATAAATCCCGCTATCCAGCTTTGTGTGCTGAATTCTCGCTTCTAAATCATATTTAGGCATCCACCCTGCATTGTATTCCATCTGTTCCCTGCCTTTCTTTTCTTATATTAACTTATATAACGCGGTTTTGTTAAGTCATTTTTCCTAAAAATCAACCGTTTGATGTAGACAAAATACTAGATTTCGTACAAATTATTTAATGATTTTTCGCCTAAAGTCATGTCTTGACGAGATTTTATTAACTTCCTAAATTTTACTCTTACTAAAATTATCTTGTTTCATCAAGTTCTTTTCTTATATCTTCAACAGTCACGTATTTGATCGGAGAATCTTCGTTCTTTTTCAAATAAACATCTTTTATTCCTGCTTGAACTATAAATCTTTTACACAAAATACAAATAAAATCGTGTCCCCAAATATACATTGTTGAACCTTTGCATCTGTCTTGACCTGCTTGTATTATGGCGTTCTGTTCAGCATGAATTGATCGGCAGGTTTCGTATCTTGTGCCTGACGGTATATTGTTTTTTATACGATAACATTCACCTCTTTCGTAACAAGATTCAACTTTTGAAGGGGTTCCGTTATAGCCTGTCGCTTTTATCTTTTTATCATCCCCGACTATTACAGCCCCTACCTGCGCTCTTATACAATTTGAGCGGCTTGCACAGGTCTTCGCCAAATCTAAAAAATAATCATTCCAAGATTTTATTTCCATACTTCATATCCCTTTCGTTAAATATATTCTAGTATAAAATAAAATTCCTGCAAAGCTTATTATTTTGAGCCCAAAATTATTTCCATTCCCTTTATCAGATTTTTTAATTGCTCTAATTTCTCTCTGCTATCTAGGGATTCAGCCGCCAATCTTATAAAATTCAATTTATTCAAATCATCCCCGATTTTATCCAAATCTTCATTTATTAATTTACGAATTTTACCTGTTTCAACCTGCTCTTTAGACATAGCAACTTCTATTGTTCCGTCAGGGTAATAGGTTTTTATGTGCGAAAGCTCGCCATTTGGATCTTTATAAACTACTGTAATCGGTTTGTTTATATTTTTGGCAGAGTTAAGCATACTTTTATCTGAGTTTTCTATATTTTCAAACTCTGAAAAACTTTCAGCTTGCTTTTGCGAAAATTTCCTGCTGTAATCTGCAAGATTTATAACTGATTCATTCAATGATACTTCAAACACCGGCCTCTCATCCGTTCCATTTGACAATACTGCATACTTCTTATCCCACTCGAAATCAAACAAAATCTTTAAATCCGTTTCTAAATATAAACTTATTTTTTCTAACGTTTCAACTGATGGGAAATTGTCTCCTGACTCTATTCTTGAAAGTTGTCTGTGGGATATCCCTAAAAACTCCGCAAGCTTTTCCTGTGTATAACCTTTTGATTTTCTTATATATTTTAAATTTTCGCCGAATGCAGTTTTTAAATTTTTGTACATATATGCCATCCTTTTAATATACTAACTTTATTGTTGTAACGATTTAAGGGTGCATAAAGTCTTATTTTTTATATTATTAATTGACAATAGACATGTAACGTCATATAATGGAATAAAATTAAATTGGAAATATTCTCCAAAATACCGTAATTTTTAGATGTTATTTGTTTTAGACAAATTTTAATAATTAAAACAAAAAACAGACATTATAATTCCAAAAACTTTTTCAAACTATTTAAAAAGAACAAAAGGTATGCACAGTAACCTTTATACTGTTCTTTGTAAAAGTGAACGGTGGTGATACTACCGTCTTTTTTTATCTTCTGCAATAAGCCTTGTTGACATAAATATTAAGTCTTATTAAAATCAGAGTTAATCGGAGGTTTAATTTTGTTTTTCAAGAAAGAAAAAATCGGAAGCAAACGAATTATTACAATTTTCGGGCTAAAACTCTGCTACAACAAAGCAAAAAAATTTAAATTCAAGCAAATTAATACAAACGGGCTAAACAATGAAATAAGAACCCCAAAAATCATTGTTTCTCTGACATCTTTCCCTGACAGAATTCCAAGCCTTCACAAAAACCTTTCATCATTACTTAGCCAAACTGTTAAACCTGATATGCTTATTTTGTGGCTTGCCGAAGAACAATTTCCCAATAAAGAACAAGATTTACCTGTTGAAATTCTTAGACTTAAAAACTTTGGGCTTACAATCCGCTGGTGTAAAGATTTAAGATCTTATAAAAAACTTATCCCAACCATTCAAGAATTTCCGGAAGATATAATTATTACAGCTGATGATGACGTTTTTTATCATCCTGAAATGATTGAGAGATTATACAAATCTTACCTGAAATATCCAAACCACATTCACTGCCACAAAACAAAGAAAATTACATTTAAAAATAACGAAATAAAAACGAAACAAAAAAAATGTTATAAATATCCCTCATTTGGAAATATTCTTGTAGGTGTTGGCGGAGTTTTATACCCCCCGCATTCACTATTTAAAGACATTACAAATGAAGAACTTTTTAAGAAACTTGCACCGACAAATGACGATTTATGGTTCTGGGCAGCCGCAGTATTAAACAATACAAGAATTATGAAAGTCAAAAACAACATTGACGAACCGATTATTATTGAAGAAACATATTCTACCCCAAGTCTGGCAGAAATTAATAACCACGGAGAAAAACTTTTTTATATTCAACTTGAAAATATTTTAAATCACTACAAAGATTTAAAAGCAAAAATCCTCTCAGACATAAAAAAATAAACTTTTACATAAACCTAAAATTTAAGATTTCTTATACCTGTTACAACTACAACGATACCAAACTTGTCAGCTGCAGCAAATATATCAGAATCATTTAATGCTCCACCAGGCTGAATTATTAAAGATATTCGTCCCTGAGCTGCTGCGTTGATACAATCTTCACTTTCAATAGGATCGTCATAAGCCATAATCGCATCTTTTGAATTTTCACAGGCTACATTTAAAGCCAATTCTGTTGCAGATATAACATCAACCTGTCCTTGAACTATAGCCGATGTTTTAAAATCTTTCGCTATTACAACAGAATTCGTTCTTGCATATTTTGCAACTTTCCAAGCAAAAATAGCATCTTCTAACTGCTCTGTTGTTGGTTTTGTTTTAGTTGCAACTCTGAACAAATCTTTGTCTAACTCGCTCTTATTTGCATCCTGAACCAAAATACCAAAAGGAGTTACATTAATCTCTTCCGTTATGTATTTCTTGAAATCCTTTAGCGCTGTCGTAACACGAACAACCTTTAGGTCATTATTTTTTCTCAAAAGTTCAAGAGCGTCGTCATCATAATAAGGCGCAACAACAACCTTTACTGACATTGAATTGAGATGCTTTGCAACTTCAAAATTTACAGTTTGCGAAAACGCAATTGTCCCGCTAAAAGTCGCAAAAGGATCGCAATCAAAAGCTTTTGTATAAGCTTCAAATATACTTTTACCCAAAGCAACTCCGCAGGGAAGATTATGCTTTACTATAGAAACCGCATTTACATCATAAAACTCACTAACTAAGTTAACGGCTGTCGTTACATTCAAAATATCATTATGTGAAAGTTCCTTCTCATTCAATATTATATAATCAGCCATTACGTCAGACTTATACAAGGCAGCTTTCTGTTGAGGATTTGAACCATATTTTAAATCATAAAGCTTCGACCAACTAAAAAGTTTGCGTTCATCTTCCCCTGAATAAACCCCGATTTTTTCTGAAACAGCTGAATCATAGTCTGCCAAATATTGAAAAGCTTTTAAGGCAAGCATCTGCTTTTCATAGGAATTAACATTTATTGAATTATAAAAATCCTCCGGTTCTGTAACGACAATCGTGTTTTCAAAATGTTTTGCACCAGCCCTGAGGATAGAAAAATCCGAAACATTTAAAGCATCCATAAATTGTCTTATATCATCCGTCTTTTCCGCTATATCATCAACAGGCTGAAGCATTACGATAACCATATCAAAATACTCTTTAACCAGATTCTCAATAGATAACTTTCCAATATTGTCATCCAAAATTTCTTCTATATCCGATACCCCAAAACCTCTTTCACGTAAAAAATTAAGAGTCCTACCGGATGAAACAATTTCATAATCAAACTTTTCTACTAAAACTTTTGCATAATCCGCAATTGACTCATTTTCAAAAACACTTATGTAAACTTTCTTTTTCATATAATTCCCCTTGCCCGAGTTTAAATATAACATACCAAAACACCTCTGGCAAGTTGAAATACCAACTTGAGCCATAAACTGATACGTTTTGTAATCATTTTTAACTTTCCCCCCTGATTTTCTTGAAATATATTTGTGTCCTTTGTATAATTCAGGTGGTTATAAGAATTATTTGAGGAAAACAATGGTAAATAACAGAATGACCGAAGGTGTCGGTAAAAAAATAGTTGATGCACTTAAAAAACAAACAGATGTTGATATTATGCCGCAGGAAAATATTGAGGATAATGTTTCCCAACCAGAAAAGGTTGAAGAACCTATCTACAATGAACAAATGCCACCATTTGATTTTTTACAGGATGGCGCACAAGGTCAAAAAAATAATATCGACCCCTCAAGTGATTTATTGTCTATTCCTACCAAGAATACCTATAATTTCGGCTCAATACCCGAATCACACCAAACTTCACACAATGTTATAAATGAAGCATTTAATAATGATTCTGATATATTTGAGCTTCCGCCTAACGTTGAAGTATTAAGACAGCTTATTGCTAAAATTCCTTCAAATGTTTCTAAACAAACAGGCGCTCAGATTATTAAACAAACAATGGAAGCTCTCGGAATTTCAATGAAAGGTGTTTTGCAAGAAGCTCAGTCCGCTCAGGAAAACCTTAACGCTTCTGCTCGTGAATGCCAAAATAGTATAGCTGAATGCAGAAGACAAATTGGACTTCTTGAAAATCAAACACAAAAAATCCATCGCCAATATTCTATGCTTAACGATATAATAAGCTTATTTATTCAAGCTGGAAATTAAAATCATTTATAAATTAATTTTCATTAATTATAAGAGAATGCTTTGCCTATATTGCCGTATAATCTGCCACGACAAGATTCAAGCTCTGTAGTTACCATCTGTAATCTTGTTTGATATTGAATCATTTGTTGTTCAAGTTTTTGCTCTAACACCTTAAGTTTTGCTTGTCGTTGATTTAACTGTTTCACAACCGGAGAATCCGGAGAATAATCGGTGCCTACTTGCATCAAATCACTTGCAGCCTGAGTTAAACCCATTCTGGATTGAGTTATTAGCTGAATTTTGTATTCCAAATCCAGCTTCTGATTATTCAAGTACTGCATTCTTATGGAATCTGTAATGACACCCATTTTTCCGTTCCTTTATCTGGTTTCGTTTAGATTGTTACCTTTTAAAAAGGTGTGCTGATTGTTTTCTGCAATCAACTGTTCCATCTTTCTAAATTGATGCATATGATAATTCAATCTGTATTGAGCCATTTTTCTTTTTTTGTTCATCGTAAGAAAATCTTTTAAACCTTCCACAAACGAATTTATCAATGCTTTTATTGGGTTTTTCCTTATCAGGAAGTTCTTTGAATATATTGCGAAATCTAAAAATCGCTTTACATTCATCTCTAAAGTATCTCGAATCATATTAATCCTTTACACTTTAGACCTACAACTATATAAAAACATCTTAAATACTGAAATTGCCATGTTTTTCAGATTCGCTTAACATGTCTTAACGTTGCAAGTCCACTCTTACTTTGTGTCATTACAAAGTACTTATCGGTAAAAAATAATAAAAACTTTAGGGGATTTTAAACAAAATTTACAATTAAATTAGAGGTTTTGAATAGCTTTACTATCGCCATCAATAGACTCTTTAAGCATCTTTTTAACAACATCACCCTGTGTATCAAGCATTTTGCAAACTGTTTCAATATTACGAACTTTGTTAGAAAGCATAACATCCGCATTTGCAGTAATATTACCGGTTACATTTTGATAAGCCGCAAGAGCAGCAGAAGTTGTACCTTGCATTAAGTTCCCCATTACAAGAGCTGGAAGCCCATATTCTCCAAGATAAGGAGCCGCTGCCTGCATAATACCGCCCCATCCTGAAATTACACCTGCAATCGGAAGAACAATATTACGAGCCGCCATACCAAAACCATTTGCAGTCCCGACTCCATACGCCGCAGCACTTGCGATATCTGCAATTCCACCAATACCTGATGCGTATCCGGTAGCAACGCCGCTATCTGTTCCCCAGCCGGAAACTATAGACGCAGCCCCACCTGTTGCATATCCGTCTAAACCCCAAGATATTGGAGCAGCACCGCCACCAGGAAAACCTGAATAATTATACAAATCATCAATCCCGAATGCTGAATTGCCTGTAAACTGAGAAGCATAAGAGGTTCCCGGAATATTCATAACTTCTGAAGCGCCAAAAACATTCGCAAAGGACGATGGCGCCAGCAAACTTGCCATTCTATACAAGAAACTTCCAGTCATTTCAAAACCGGTTCCTGAGCCGCTACCTGATACAGTTAAATCACGCAGCTTGTCGTATGTTTCGAACAACTGTGCTTTGGCATCTCCGCTTGCAGAGCCAAATTTGTTTGCTATTACCAGATAACTGTCGTTTTTGTATGCCATTTTTACCTCTTTGTAAATGCTGTCTTGTTTTTGTAATCTTTTTAATATTATTCGAATGTTTTGAATGTTGATTCGATATTCTTTTCAATAACCTTAGCTACAGCTTCCATTTCTGTTTGAAGAGCCTCTTGTTCAGTATCAAGCTGTCTTAATCTTAATTCAAGGGTTCTGTCCTGCTCTTGAATTTTCTTTGTTTTAGCATTTATATCTTCTATCTTCTTTTCATATACCTGCTGATCGTAATAATACTGATTCATGGCATCATTATAAGCAGCCTCATCTGTAATTGTTTCAGTATTCAAAGATCTTACTGCTGATGAACCCTCATATCTGATAGATTCTGCACGGCCTTCACTGTTAAAATCAATTAGCGCTTTTTCAGTTCGTTCTATTTTTGTTGATATATCCTGCGCACAGTAATATTTTAATTCAGGCTGATTTTCTGTAGGCATTGATGGATCTACAGCACCTTCCCAAGATGCCATCAAATCTTCATAACAAGCAAAATATCTTTGACCGGAACTTTCCCAAGTATAAATAGTAGATGGAGATCCTGCAAATGTTGAATCTGGCCAATCTTGCAAAATCTGTTCATACTGTTCCTTTTGCTCTTTGTCTGTTGGATCATAAACTGAAAGCTCAATATTACCTAGCATTGTCGGCACACCTGTTGCAACCGAATAATCTTGCGCATTGGCGTCACCTGAAATAACTCCGTTTATATCATTTTGAGATATAAAGTGTACTGCCGCATTATCATCTGTATACATGTATATGCTATTTGGATCCAATTTGCCAAGTTCAGCATTTTGCGCAACAGCCTTGTCAAATGCTATCTTCATTGATTCATTTGTTTCATCATATTTTGTGCATTCAAAACCGTTTACGGTATAAGAAGTTTCACCGGTTTCTGGATTAGAAGTTATACCTATAGGATTCGCCTCTATTTCCATAACTGCAGCTCTGGAACCACTCATGTAATAATCGTTTGCGGCACTTTCACCTTTTAATGCACTCTCAATTTCAGGTTTTGACACAATATGAAGTTTGCCGCCAGAATCGGTATAAGTCATTAAATCAGCAGGATCTGCTTCTTGTAATGCTGTGTAACTGTTTGCCAATTGATCAAATAAATCCTTCTGTGCTGGATCTGTTTCATCATAAGCTTTACATTCATATCCTCTTACTGTATATGTAGTTTCACCTGTATTCGGATCTGTTGTACTTCCTACTTTATTTTTATCAATTTCATTCTTTTCAATTCTGTCGCTTACATAAACTTGCGGATTACGCTTAATATTTTCAATACCAGTGAAAACATCTGCATAATGATAGTGAGTAACTAAATAGTTATAACCATCCGGATCATTTTCCAAAGGTGTCATTTCTGTAATTGTTTCAGCAACAGTTCCATCTTCATAAGAATATTGCGTCGTTGTATAATCTTGAGTGCTCGGTGCTGTCGGAACTTCTAAAGCCAACAGTTCATTAAAAGTATTTGCACTCTGATTTGCTAAAGCCGTACGGGCTTGGTTTATTTGTTGTCCTTCGTATTCAACGTTTGTTTTTCTTGCGGTCAAACCTAAATATCTCGCTTGTGATGCTGCCATGCCCATAAAGTTCTCTCCTTCTTGTATAAAATCTTATTCTATACCTGCTACAGTTTGTCTTATAATTATCTTTTTTCAAAAGTCAATATTTCTATCTAAATTATACGGCAATTTTAAGCTTTTTTAACATTGGGATTATCAAAAATCATCTGCTTAGTGTAGAATTATGTAAAATTTCAGTCATTTAACCTAATAAAAAACCGGCTTTGTAAAGCCGGCTTTAAACTAATTATTATGCAATATTTTATTCTTCAGTTGAAGTGCTTGGTTCACTTACTGTCAAAGCGATACGCTTATCTGTCGGATTAAACTTAAGGATATAAGTTTCAACCTTGTCTCCTACCTGCAAAATACAATCCTTTTTATTTTGGATCTCTACAACTTCGTTGTGCGGTAAAAGCGCTTCAACACCAGGGAACACTTCAACAAACGCTCCAAAATGTTTAATTCTTGTAATTGTACCTTCAACCTTGTCGCCTTCTTTTATCTGTTTTTCAGCTTCCAGCCACGGGTCCGGTTCTAAATTTTTAAGACTTAAAGATACTCTTTGCTTGTCATGGTCAACTGCGATTACTTCTACATCTATTTTATCGCCAACCTTTAGAATATCTGTCGGATGATCTATCCATCTCCAGCTTAATTGAGACAACGGTAGAAGACCATCAATTCCGCCTAGATCTATAAATGCGCCAAAATCTGTAATTCTTACAACATCGCCTTTTACAATTTGTCCTGGTTCAATTTGTGAGAATACATTTTTACGTGCTTCTACTGCGCTATCTTCATATACTTTTTTATTTGACAATATAAAATTATTTTGTTGACTATCAAGTGTCAATATTTTTAATTCTAATTTTCCACCAACTTCAAGATCGGTTTCTTTGCTTCTCAATTGAGATGACGGTACAAAACCTCTAACTCCTGAAATCTCAACAAGAACTCCGCCTTTAACAATTCCTGCGATTGTTCCAAGAATTGTCTCATCTGCAGCTTTTGCTTTTTCCAATTCTTTCCATGCATAAGCAAAATCAACTTTCTTACGAGATAGAAGAAATTTGCCATCTTCATCTTCTTCTCTTATAATAAGGAATTCATATTCTTTTCCTTTTTCTAATTTTGTTTCAACGTTTTCATCTTTGTCAACGGCTTCTCTTGTCGGAACAACAGCAATTGTTTTTGCCCCGATATCAACCATTACACCTTGACTGTCATAGCCGCAGACTATACCTTTTACTAAATCGCCTTTCTGAAAATTATAGTCATACTGTTTTAATAGTTCCTCAAAATCTAATTCACTTGATGCCATCTTTACTCCATTTTACTGATTATCTATGTTATACAAGTTTTATTGTAACAAAATATGGCCAATTTGTAAATCTTTTTTAACATTCTTTAGCAATAAATCTTAAAAAAGATTAAAATTAAGCCCATATTTTGTCATTTTATTTTAGCTTTTTATTTAGTTTTTAAGTGAATTTATCAGTACTTCTATGGTTTTTTCCTGAAGGGTAATCTCCTCAATTCTTTCTTTTGTTTGTTTTATTAATTCTTGTGGTGCATTTGCCACAAACTTGGGGTTATTTATTCTGCCTGAAAGAGATTTCTTTTCGGCTGTAAGTTTGTCAAGTTTTTTCTGCTGACGCGCTATTTCCTCATTAAAATCAATCAGATTTTCTAACGGTACGACTATTTTTGATGCCCATACAACTGCTGTTGCTGATTTTTTAGGCGCTTCATCAGTTTCTCTTCCATATTTAATATTCTCTACGCGTGCTAGTCGTTTAATATAAGCTTCTATTGCTTCAAATATCGGTTTTTCGTCTTTGCTTGCTCTTATTTCTATGTCAAATTTTACCGACATTGCAATGTTAAAGCCTTGACGAAGATTTCTTAACGACTTAATAGTTTCGAACACAAGCTCCATTTCCTCTGCTTCTTTAGGGAATGAAAGCTTTTCTTCATATACCGGAAACTCTGCAACGATAAGAGCTTTTGTAGATGTTTCTTTTGGTATAAGCTGCCATACACGTTCTGTTATATGAGGCATTATCGGATGTAGCATTCTTAATGACATATCAAGAACATATCTCAAAACTCTTTGTGTATTAAGCTTCAAGCTTTCATCCTGTAATTGAATTTTTGCAATCTCTACATACCAATCACAATATTTATTCCAGAAGAAATCATATAAAACATGCGCTGTTTCACCAATTCTGTATGATTTTATGTTTTCATTAATTTCTTTTGCGGTATTATTTAATTCATTCAAAATCCACTTATCTGCGATTGTTAGCTTACCGAAATCAATATCCTTGTTATCAACACCTGAAAGGTTCATCAATACAAATCTTGATGCATTCCAAATCTTGTTTGCAAAGTTACGTCCGTACTCAAATCTTTCATCGCTAATTTTGATATCCTGACCGCCATAAGTACACAATGAAGTCATTGTAAATCTTAAAGCATCACTACCGTATTTGTCGATAATTTCAACCGGATCTATCGTATTACCTTTTGATTTTGACATTTTCTGGCCTTTTTCATCTCTGATAAGACCGTGGATATACACTGTTGAAAATGGTGCTTTTCCTGTGAATTCAAGTCCCATCGTAATCATTCTGGCAACCCAGAAAAATATAATATCAAATCCCGTAACTAAAGTAGTTGTCGGATAGAATTTTTTAAAGTCTTCTGACTCCGTATTTGGCCAACCCATTGTTGAAAATGGCCAAAGACCTGATGAAAACCAAGTATCCAGAACATCAGGATCTTGTGTATAATTCTCAGGATCCGGATTTTCCCTTGCAACAACCATTTCGCCTGTTACATTATGATAATAAGCCGGAATTTGATGTCCCCACCATAATTGACGAGAAATACACCAATCTCGAATATTTTCCATCCAGCCCAAATAGTTCTTTTCCCATCTGTCCGGAACAAATTTTATACGACCATCATTTACTGCGGCAATTGCTTCTTTGGCAAGAGGTTCCATTTTTACAAACCACTGTTCAGAAAGTAATGGCTCAATTGTTGTTCCACAACGTTGACATTTACCAACATTGTGTTCATGATCTCTAGTTCTTAACAAGAAATTCTTATATGAAAGCATTCCAATAATTTTTTCTCTTGCTTCATATCGGTCTAACCCATGAAGCTCCGGCGGAACTTCTCCGCATGCCTTCATTTTGCCTTCCTCATCAATTACCCAAATAGGCTTCAGATTATGACGTTTTCCTACTTCATAATCGTTTGGATCGTGAGCAGGAGTAATCTTAACCGCACCTGTTCCAAAATTCTTATCAACATATTCATCCGCAATAATCGGAATTTCACGTCCTGTAAGAGGTATCACAACAGTTTTTCCGACAAGTTCTGAATATTTGTGATCAGATGGGTGCACCGCAATTGCAACATCCCCAAAAATTGTTTCAGGTCTTGTTGTTGCAACAATTATCGCACCTGATTCACCTTTTAATGGATATGAAATTTCCCACATGTGTCCTTGTTCTGTTGCGTATTCAGTTTCTACATCCGAAATTGCACTTTTACATCTCGGACACCAGTTTACAATATACTTGCCTTTATAAATTAATCCTTTTTCATAAAGTCTTACAAAAACTTCTTTTACAGCTTTTGAACACCCTTCATCAAATGTAAACCTTTCTCTTGAACGGTCAAAAGAAGCACCTAAACGTTTGCACTGATCCAAAATTGCTGATTTGTGCTTGTTAGCCCATTTCCAAGTTTCTTCCAAAAACTTTTCACGACCTAAATCGTATCTTGAAAGCCCTTTTTCTCGAAGTTTTTTCTCTACAACATTCTGAGTTGCAATTCCCGCATGGTCTGTTCCAGGAAGCCAAAGTGTTTCAAAACCTGACATTCTGTGATAACGAGTTAAAATATCCTGCAATGTTTCATCAAGAGCATGGCCCATATGAAGCACTCCTGTTACATTCGGCGGCGGAATTACTATTGAATAATGAGGTTTGTCACTCTTTGCGTCAGCCTTGAAAAACCCGCCTTCTTCCCAAAATTTGTAAATGCTTTCTTCTGTTGTCTTTGGATCATATACCGTCGGTAAATCCTCGATTTTTATTGCAGTTTCTGTCATCTTTCGTCCTTCTTTTTTACACTTCTGTATTAAAGAATAACATAAAAAAAGTTTTACGCCAAAAATTATTTAAACCATATAAAGAAAGGACTGCCATAATCTGACAGTCCTTCTTATATACCTACAATTTTATGCTACCTATGCTTTTGGAATAGAATTTGCAATAATTTCCATCTCTTCCAATGAAGCATAAACAGCATGGCATCCGCAATCTACGTACAAGATTTGACCTGTTGTGCCAGTTGACAAGTCTGATGCCAAATATAAACCAGCTTTGCCAACATCTTCCAATGATACGTTACGTCCAAGAGGTGCTTTTGCAACTGCAGCTTTAAGCATTTTATCAAATCCTGAAATCCCTTTTGCTGCAAGAGTTTTAACAGCACCTGCTGAAATACAGTTAACTCTTATACCTTTTTTACCAAGATCTGCTGCTAAGTATCTCATTGAAGATTCTAACGCTGCTTTAGCTACACCCATAATATTGTAGTTTGCGACTACGTATTCTGAACCTAAATAAGTGAGTGCAAATATTGAACCACCTTCATTCATTATAGGCTCTGCATGTTTACACAAAGAAATTAGTGAATATGCGCTTACGCCCATTGCTAAATCCCAGCCTGCACGTGATGTGTCTATAAATCTACCTTGTAAATCCTCTTTTGCTGCAAATGCTACCGCATGAACTACAAAATCAATTTTTCCATATACTCTTTCACATTCTTTAAATACGGCTGCAACTTCATCTTCTTTAGTTACATCACAATTCATTATAATTTTTGCGCCCATTTCTTCTGCAAGTGGTCGAACTCTCTTTTCCATAGGTTCACCTGCGTAAGTAAATGCAATATCGGCACCTGCTTCATAAAGCTGCTTTGCTATTGCGTATGCAATACCATGTGTGTTCGAAACTCCAAAAATAACACCCTTTTTGCCTTCCATTAATTTCATAATTATTTCTCCCTCATCAAAAATTCTATTTACATCTTTGATAATATCAAAAATATATTTTTAAAGCAAATTTCAATAAAAATTTAAACTTTAAAAAAATTCATTCTTATTCTATGCCATAGAAAAGAGGCCGGCATTTTACTTGCCAGCCTCTGTCTATATAATATACTTCACATTATATCTGATTATTACTGCCTAAAGTTAATTTCTGATCTTCTTCAAGCATTAAATTCAAGTAAAGTAATCTATTTGCCGTTGATTGATCCAGATTTACAAATTCTGCACCGGCTCTTCTATCTGATGCGGTTACAACCTTTACATCTGCATCAATATTCAAGTCACCATATTTTATGTGAACCGGAACGACATCTCCAACTTTAAGTGAATTGCTATGAGTTAAAGCAACACCACCTCTTGAAATATCGACAAGTGATGAAACTGTAGGAACACTTTCGAATACTACAGGATTCGGGTTTTGTGCAACTCGGAATCTTATATACTGACGTTTGTCAATAATATTAACATCATCAGCTATAATTTTTTTCCAAGTACGTTTTGCATCATCCATTGTTGCCGGCAAATCATCATCGTCATCATCATCGCCTACCGGCGGATCTGGTTGATCGTCGTCATCATCGTCACCTACCGGAGGATCCGGCTGATCGTCATCATCGTCGTCGCCTACCGGCGGATCCGGTTGATCGTCATCATCGTCGTCACCTACCGGCGGATCCGGTTGATCGTCGTCATCGTCGTCGCCTACCGGCGGATCCGGTTGATCGTCATCATCGTCGTCACCTACCGGCGGATCCGGCTGATCGTCGTCATCGTCGTCACCTACCGGCGGATCTGGTTGATCGTCGTCATCGTCGTCACCTACCGGCGGATCCGGCTGATCGTCGTCATCGTCGTCACCTACCGGCGGATCCGGCTGATCGTCGTCATCGTCACCAGGTTCAGGAACAATTAAGTGATCATCATCATCGTCATCATCGCCGTACCAAGGTTCATCTTCCTGAACACTGCCGCCTGTATAATAGTTACGTTCTTCTTCTTTTCTGCCTATTGATGTTACATCATCTTCTCTTACTGCATTTACTCTGATAGTCGGGCCATTTCCGCTCATATCAGTCATTGCAGTTCTGTCATCATATACCCAGTAAGTTTTTCCGTCTTCGTTTCTGTCTTTGCCCATATAGAAGCGGTAACCGCCGGCATATACATTATCTCCGGTGAAAACAATTTTTGCATTGTCATCAACTTTTCCGTTCTTGATAATTATGTGAGAATCTGCCCAGTGACTATGTACGCCATCAACCAGCCCTGCATCATCAACCCTTGTATTCGGGTTAATATCTAAAGCTTTTACTATTACCGTATCTGGAGCATTGTTTCCGTTTGGTCCAAAGTAATCTTCCGGAGTATAAGGAACTGTACCTAAATTATCTATTACAAATTCCGCACCTCGTGTTACAAGGTTAAGTTCTTTGTCTGCTGTTACTTCTCTTATGTATGTGTTTCCTGAAAATTCTGCATTTATCGAACCTTCTCTTGAAATCATTGTGCATACATTTGTATCATATTTGTCGTCCTGACCTTTGATATTAATATCATTTATTGCAAGTACATCCATTCCATACTCTGCATTCGGCTGATATGTAAGATTATCCAAATCATAACCTTCCATATTAAACTTGCCGGCTGTCTGGTTGAATGTTAGCTTGTTATCTGCTTCACCAATTTTGTCACTTGCTATTAATGCAATGCCTTTACCTTCAATATTTGCTTTTGAAGGATCTGTTGATGCATTAAGAATTGAATAGCCTTTATTATTTTCGTCAAAGTCCGCGGTCGTTAATATAACTTTGCCGTCTGCTTTTACACGATCTATATTTAAGTCTGAATTTTTACCTGCTATATTGATTACCAAATCATCAGCTGAAGCATCTTGTCTTGTTGTTGCTGTAATTGCACCATCTGAAGTTACATTGATTGACTTTGTAAAGTCCCTTGAATCAGGACCTACTCCTATACAAGCAGAGCCGCAATTGCCATCATCAAGACCAATTGTTCCGTCTGTAACATCCATATTCAATAAGCTTGAGTTTTCGATATTAATTAATGTCTTATTAACTCCGTAGTTAAGAATACTTCCGTTGTTTACGGCAATCTTTACGTCACCGCTTGAAGTGATGTATTTGTCATTATTTGTATCATCTCCAATTACAACATTTGAATCTTTGTTATTTACGGTCAAGCCGTTTGTCTTTGTCAAGCCTGCAAATTTAATTCCGTCTTTGCCGCTGTTTTCAATATATGTGCTTGATGTATTGTTTATTCTTCCTGTTGAAGTAAGATTAATTCCACCTTTACCAGTGTTTACTATCTTTAAAGAATTTGGTGTATTCTTTGCATAATTTTGGGAAATTTTTCCGTCTACAACAATTCCTTTTTCACCATTATTATAAATATATGTGTGATCAATGTTTTTTGAATTGATATTTCCGGTTTCTGTTACGTGAATTCCAGATACTGAATTTTCATTCTTTATTGTCAAACCTGCATTACCATAAAGATCACCAAGCTTTGAATCCCCACTAGTGATGTTTCCAGCTATTTTAATTCCACCATCACCATAATTTGTTATTGTTGATTCTTCACTAGTAACTCCGTTTATATTAGCAGTTTCATTTATATTTATACCGCCTTTGCCGGAATTTGTGATGTTATAGTGATTATTGTAAGAATTAATCGTTCCGTCTATATCCATTGAAGCAATACTATCATTGCTTATATTGATTTCCGGTGTATGGTTATATTTTATATCACCGTCACCGCTGTCAACTTCGACTTTTACATCAGTAATTGTTCCATTCTTATCAATATGAAGTCCGCCAGCACCTGTATTTGTTATATTCATTTTGCCGTTTTCAGACTCTATATTACCATCTATGTAAAGTTTGTTACCAGAATTTGAAATATTAATATAATTGTTTTCTACAGATTTGTGGTTAATATCAGCACTTGTATTAATATTTAAATTACCGTTTGAATTGATTATATCAGCATCGCCTTTGCTTTTAATATTGCCGGAAATATTCATTCCATAAATACCGCTATTGTCTATCAAAAGCTTGCCTTCACTGTCTACAACAGCATTTTCATTAATATTTAAGCCATCGCCTGTATTTTTGATTGCAAGAAGCTTATCATTATTAGAAATTTTGCCATTTACATTTATAAAACCGTTTGTATTATTAAATTCTGCATTTCCTTTTGTATTTGATGCAACACCATTGATTGTCAAACCGCCTTCACCGCTGTTTGAAACATACATATTGCCGTTTTCATTTGTAATAGAAGCATTCTTATCTTCAAAAATTCCATCATGGCCTGTATTTATAATATCTAAATTACCATTTTTATTAGATACTAATGCACCATCATTTATACTTATTCCGGTTCCGCTGTTATCTAGTTTTAGATTTCCGCCTTCATTTTTTACTTCGCCATTTACGGTCATTGCACCTTGAGTATTAGTGTATGTTGAATTACCACCAATATTTGATGCTAAGCCGTTTATTGTTAGGCCGCCTTCACCATTGTTTGTTGCCAGTAAATCGCCATTGGTATTTGTTATGCTGCCATCTACGGTAAATCCGCCTGCTTCGTTTGTGTAGGTTGAATTTCCGTCAGTATTTTCTGAAGTTCCTCCGATTAAAATTCCACCTTCGCCTTTATTGGTTACGACCAAGTTTCCTTTACTATTTGAAATAATTCCGGCAACATTTATACCACCAGCTTCGTTTGTGTAGGTTGAATTTCCGTTTTCATTTGTAGATTTTCCACCAATTGAAATTCCACCTTTGCCTTTATTGGTTACATTCAAATCACCGTTTTTATTTAATATGTTTCCGGCTACATTTATACCGCCTGCTTCGTTTGTATAAGTGGAATTTCCGTTGGTATTTGTTATATCGCCGTATATACTTATTCCGGCTTCTCCACTATTATATACAGTTA
This sequence comes from Candidatus Gastranaerophilales bacterium, assembly GCA_944326525.1. Taxonomy (GTDB): domain Bacteria; phylum Cyanobacteriota; class Vampirovibrionia; order Gastranaerophilales; family Gastranaerophilaceae; genus Scatenecus. The sequence goes on along the minus strand of CALVEG010000001.1, from coordinate 99,646 downwards.
AGTCGCCTGGTATTTCTTCGGTATTTTCATTTGTTACTGTAGCATCTTTTTCCAACAAAATTCCGTCGACACCAGTATTCAATATATCTAAGCTTCCACCTTTATTAGATACTGATGCTCCGCTATTTATACTTATTCCGGTTCCGCTGTTATCTAGTTTTAGATTTCCGCCTTCATTTTTTACTTCGCCATTTACGGTCATTGCACCTTGAGTATTAGTGTATGTTGAATTACCACCAATATTTGATGCTAGGCCGTTGATTGTTAGACCGCCTTCACCATTGTTTGTTGCTAGCAAATCGCCATTGGTATTTGTTATGCTGCCATCTACGGTAAATCCGCCTGCTTCGTTTGTATAGGTTGAATTTCCATCAGTATTTTTAAAGATTCCACCAATTGAAATTCCACCTAAGCCACTATTATTTACAATTGTGTTTCCGGTTTCATTACTTACCTCTGCACCCTGAGCAATATTAATACCGTCAACTCCGGTATTTAACATTTTAAGGTCTCCGCCTTGATTTGATATATTTGCATCATAATTTACATCTATACCTGTTCCGGTATTATCAAATTTTAGGTTTCCACCTTTATTTGTTACTTTACCATTTACTGTTAAAGCGCCAGCTTCATTTGTGTATGTTGAATCTCCATTGGTATTTGTGACGGTTCCGTTAATTTCTGTTCCGCCTTCACCTCTGTTGATTACATCAATATTTCCGTTTGTATTAGAAATTGGAGCGCCATCAAGAAGAATTCCCTCTTGTCCGTAATTGTCCATCAAAATGTTTCCATTTTCATTTTCTACGGAACCTTTGATGTTTATTCCCTTTGTTCCTTTATTTTTAAGTTCTATGTTTCCGTTTTCATTCTTCATTGAACCGGACTGTGCAAGATAAATACCATTTGCACTATCAGCAATTATATTTCCGTTTCTATTATGGATGTCACCTGCAATATCCATAGAACCTTTGGTTGTTGTTAGCAATACATTTCCGTTCGGGTTTTTAATATCGCCATCTGCAACAATGCCCTTTGAACCCATGCTTGTAAGTTCTATATTGCCTTTTCCAAAGTTCTTAAGAGTTGAACCCTCAGCAAGTTTTATTCCGTTATCGCCTGAATAAGCTGTAATTTTTATGCTTCCGCTATCACTTGCAAAGCTGTTACCAGCCTTCATATTATCGGTATTTACCAAACTATTAAACAATACATCTGCCTGGCTGTGAGTTGTTAGAACATCTGTGTTATTTCCAACACCTGCCATTATTGAATTGTTAATATTTACACCTGCAGCTCTTATATCTACAGCATCTCTTGCTATTATTTTACCGTCAACAGTTACTATGCCGGTTCCTTGAGAATATAAGTCAGTCGGATCTACGCCTAAAGGTCCTTTTATATCATAATCGGTCTTAAATTTGTTGTATTGGTTTTGATCAGGAGTCAATACCGTTAAAGAACCAACGTTCAATACACCTGACGCACCTACTACCATTCCGTTTGGAGATACAAATATCGCCTGACCATTATAGAAATTGCCGTCACGCATTGTGTTTACTAAACCATTGATGTTGATTTTGTTATCAACCAAGTTTACAAACTTTTCTATGTTTTTTGGCTCTTTATCTCCGTAATATTTGAAAATTAAATTGGCTATCTCACCTTTATTAAGCTGAAATTCTTCATATAATCTAAACCCAATATCACCATTGATTACCGACGGGTCAATGTTATAGATTTTATTTCCATCCGCTCCTATTTCTGGAGCTATTCCTGTTATCATGCCTGCCTGCACATTATTATATAAGGATTGCTGTGCTACCATACATAATGCTAGTGCAGAAAGTACAACTCTCATTTTCCCAGCTTTCTTTTGAGCCATGATTATTTCCTTTCAATTTTTCCCTAACTGAATTTATTATCCGATTATCTGGTAAAATCCTGTCATATTATATTAACAGGCTGATTTTTATTTTTCTATTCTTTGTTACTTTATATTACGATTTTTCGGACATAAATGCATATCTATATAAAAAAGTGAAGATTTTTTTTATTGCTACTTTGTTAATTTTTATTAAGTACTTATGCGACAGGACTTTTTATCATAGTTTTGCACACTACCCAATAAAATCCGTAAAATACAACCAAAAGTAGTGACATTTGTATTATGCCTACAAGTTCAGTATTTCTGAATACTGCATACAAAAGCCCTGTTGGAAGAAATGCAAACAACATTCTTATTATTGTTTTCATTGGAAAATAAATACCTAAATTTGGAATTCTGATTATCGCGCTTAAAAAGAAATATACAAAATTTGCACTTAATGTAGCAATTCCAGCACCTTCCAGACCCATTTTCGGAATCAAAACTATATTCGCCACAATTCCAATTATGCCTGATATTAATTTTAATATAAAATCTATGTAAGTTTTGTTTGCTAAATGGTATTGCAATGTTGTATAGTCCGACAATGCCATAAATAAACAACCAAAAGAAAAATATGGAATTAATCTGTATGCTTGAGAAAATTTTGTATTTGCAAATAGGTTTACAAAATCAGGAGCATATATTGATACTATCGTTATTATAGGCAGAGATATAACTAAAAAATATCCTGTAAATCTTGTAACTATCGGTCTTACATCTTGTTTTTCCTCAAACATATTGAAAATTCTGGGGATTGCGGCAACCGTAATTATTGAGAATACTGTCATAAATAGAGGAAGAGTAAGACCATAAGCAACACCGACAAGTCCTACATCTTTGAAACCGCTTATGCTGTTCATTATAAACTTATTACTTTGGTTGATAACCCAAGCACTTAAAGAGGTTGCTGCTATCGGTATCCCGTACTGAAACATAGGAAGTAATATCTTTAATTGTAAATTTGGCTTTCTAAAGTATTTCAAAATTCCGCTTTGGTATATCAGCAAAATATCTATCAAAGAAATTGAAATTCCCATACCTAAAAGAAGCGATAACGCACCTAAATGAAATAATTTTACAATCAGAACAGATAAGCCCATTGTTAAAATCTGGTTTATTATAGTTGAAAATGTAAATGCAACAGATTTCAACTGTGCCCTCAAAAGCTGAAATAATAAAGCTCTTATCGCAACAGGGATTATCAAAAACAAAATACAAAAAAAGTATTTTGGCTGAATATTAAAAAAGTCGTAAAAATTTCCTCTAAAAACATACGCGAAAACAAACATCGTACAGATGTTGAATGTCAAAATTGTCACAAGCATTGAAAGATACTTTGGCAATTCGTCCGCTAACTGAAATGAGCGGAAAAACCTTAATCCTGAAAGTCCAACCCAGTCCGAAAAAATTATACATAAAAATGATAAAAATGCGATTGATAAAGAATAAAGACCATATTCTTCAGGAAGAAGAATATTTGTATAAACAGGTACGATTAAAGCATTACCTAACATTCCGCACAATTTGGAAGGTGAATACTTTACTATATCCTTAAATATAGCATTCAACTGCTCTTTATCTACCGGTTGATCTTCCGCAAACTTCATCAAAAAATTCCATATAAACTAAAACTAAATTTATATTACTATAAAATTCCAATTTGCGCTATAGCAAAAGTTAGCAAAAAATTTTATGTTCGAATTTTATATAAAACGTCATGAAAATAAACAGTTTAGATACATCAAAATTTATGGTAACAAGAAGGTACAAACATGCCAAACTTACAAGAAATATGGCAATTTTGGCTTCTGGAATAAATCTTAAAATCGGAATTGATAATGCTAGGTCGCACATGCTTTCTAATATGTTGATATCTTACGGATGTACATGTTTTTGCGCAAAACTTGCCCGTGATTGCCATATGATGGTAAAAGCATTAAAACCAAACTACCAAAGTATTGTTAAACGAGCAAATAGTATTTACAAACACAAATAGAACACTGATTTTTATAAAATCTTGCCGAACAAATCGTACTCATCGGCTTTTTCGATTAAAACCAGTTCTATATCTCCCGGAACAACAGGACTTTCGCTGTTTGCGTAAACAAGTCCGTCTATTTCCGGAGCGTCTGCGTATGAACGCATTATAACTACCCCGTCGTCGGTAAAACCTTCAACTATACAAGGTATTTCTTTTCCGATTTTTGCCTGATTATTTTCGTAAGAAATTTTTTGCTGTAAAGCCATTAATTTTTTAAAGCGTTCATGTTTTATTTTCTTTGGAACTTGATCCTGCATATCGTATGATGTTGTATTCTTTTCCCTTGAATATTCAAATACACCCATTCTATCAAAACGCATTTTTTCTACAAACTTATACAAATGCTCAAATTGTTCTTCCGTTTCGCCCGGATAACCCACGATAAATGCTGTTCTTATTGATACATCGGGAATTTTATCACGTAATTTTTTAATTAATACCTCATAATCAAAAACAGGTCTGCGCATTGCTTTCAATATTTCCGGGTCTGAATGCTGTAAGGGTAAATCTATATATTTTACAACTTTGTCAAGCTTTGCAATTGCCTCAATTAACTCATCATTCATCTGCGAAGGATAAGCGTACATTATTCTTATCCACCCCAAACCTTCGATTTTATTTAATTCTTCAAGAAGTTTCGCCAGTGAAGTTTTTCCGTAAATATCTGCCCCGTAACTTGTTGTGTCTTGAGCAATTAAATCTATTTCTGTAACACCCTTTTTAACAAGATGTTTTGCTTCTTCAATTATGTTTTCAATGGTTCTTGAATGATAAGTGCCTCTAAGTTGCGGGATTATGCAATATCCGCAATGGTAATTACATCCGTCTGCTATCTTTATATATGAACTTGCGCCCATTGTTATCTGCTGACGTTCAATTTCTTCAGGGTAAATATATTCGGGTTTTTCTGAAATCCTTTCTACATATTCATCTGTCTTATTACCGGCAATTTTTTCAACAGTTTCTACTATTTGTCCAAAGTCTGAGGTGCCTAACATTGCACTTATTTCAGGAATCGCTTTTTTCAATTCTGCCTTATGTTTCTGCGGCAAACATCCGGTTACTATAACTTTTTTACCTTCATTTACCATCTGTAAAATCGACTGAACTGATTCTTTTTCTGCATCATGAATAAATGAACAGGTATTCACAATTACAATATCTGCATCTTTGTCGTCCAGAGTAATCTCATGTCCTTTTTCACTCAATAGACCTAACATTAACTCTGAATCTACCAAATTCTTAGCACATCCGTGATTTACCAATGCAACTTTCATTATTCACCTCTTTTTTGATTACAAATCAAGTTTAGCATGAATAATATTTTTTGTAATTATCCAGACCTACTAAGGTATCTTATTTTATTTACTATTCTTCAAATATTACAGTTTTGCCATCTTCTGCGTAATGAATTTCTTTCGAATCTTCACCATCCTGAATAATCTCGGTTTCTTTTGTGCCATCTCCTCGATATACAGTAATTTTGGGTTTTGAAAACATTCCGCCATTATCATATTCTGTACGGCGCTCAACGTTTCCACCCTCGTTATACTCAGTAACTCTTACCATCACTCCGTTTTTGTATTCGTTCACCTGTTGAATGGTTCCATCACTACGGTTGTATGTTTCTTTTTTTACATTACCTTTTTTGTCATATTCATAACGCTCTGAACCCATTAGGTTTCCAACTGAATCGTAATATATTCTTCCAGTTTCTTTTCCATTCTTAAATTGTGTTATCTGGGTTCTGCCATCGGGCAAAGTAGTCCTTTTTTCTTCAACTTTATTATTCTCGTTTTTTATAATGTCTTCCAGCGAAACGTTATCTATATTTTTATCATTTTTATGCTTCTTAAAGTATTCTTCTATTTGGGCTGTTGATTTACGTATTGAATCTTGCTCGGCCGGAGTCAATTTATTCCAATTTTGTGAAATTCGCTTTTAGGTTATATTTTGCGGCATACCTGAGTTTAATTCATTTGACATAATTATCTCCTCTTAAATCTTTTGACTATTTTATAAAAATTTTATTCCCCAATATTGGTATTAACTCGTTTTTTCATTAATTGTTTTGTTAAAAAATTTAACATATCTACCGGCAAATGAAAAAATATTGATGCCATTACGGCATCCTTTCCTACCAAATATGAAGACTTCGGATTTTTTAATTCATCAACTTTTTTAATAACTTCTACAACTTTTTTTACATTTAACCCCTTTATTCCGTTTTTTAAGGCATTTTCCTTTAAGAATTTCATTTCTTTTCCATAAGCACTATCATCCTTTAATCGTTCAAAATTCTCATTTACCGAACGTTCCCACAATGGAGTCGCTATAACTCCCGGCTTAATAGAAATCACTTTTATATTCTTTTTTGTTTCTACCATTAGTGAGTTAAATAAAATATCCAATGCTCTTTTCGATGCACAGTAGGGTGCGATAAACGGGAATATCCCAAAACTTGACATTGAACTTATATTGATAATCTTTCCCCCATCCAAAATAGATAATAATTGATTTGAGAATTCCAGATGTGAAAAAGTATTTATTTGAAATTGCTCTTTCAAATCTTGTATTTCCAAATTTTCAACAGCACCAGCTAAAACACTGCCCGCTACATTAATTAAAGTATCTATTTTGTCAGTTTTAGACTTTATAAAATCAGCCGCATCTGAAATTGAAGCAGAATTTTTCATATCAATGTAAAAAGGAATAATATTCTCTGAATTTTTAAACAATTCATCAACTTTTGCAGAATTTCTATAACCCGCAAAAACAATATTACTCTTAGACAGTTCCTCAACCAAAGCTCTGCCAATTCCTGATGTTGAACCTGTAATTACATACTTTTTCATCGTTTTTTACAGACCTACATAAGATCCGAACAATGGTAAATACAACGCCAAAGCCAAAACAAGTACGATAGAACCAATTACAATCAACATTATAGGTTCAATCATCTTGGTCATTGTATCAATAATTGTATCAAGTTTCTTATCAATAAACTTTGTCGCTTGTCCCATCATATCTCCCAAACGACCTGATTGTTCTCCGGTTGAAATCATAAATAAAATCATTTTCGGCATTACACCTGTCGCTCTTAATGCAGTTGACAAATGCTGACCTTGTTGAACCTTACCAGTTGCTATAGCAACCTGATCTTTTAGCGTATAATTCGTTAATGTTAAAATTGACAGGTACAAGCATTCAATAATCGGAACACCTGCATCGTATGCTACCTGTAAAACCGCAATGAAGTTTGCAAAGTTTGAATATTGTATTAAGTCGCATAAAACCGGTATTTTTAATACGTTTTCATCAATTTTTCTTTTGCTTGGCTCCCACTTAAACAAAAATGACAAACCACCAAATATCGCAATAAAAATCAATGGTACAAAATACCAGTATGTCTTTAAGAATATACCAGCACTCATTAATGTTGCAGTAATCCAAGGAAGTTCTTGTCCCATATTATCAAACATATCTTTGAATACAGGGAATACAAACATTAACATGACAAGTACGATTAAGACAGCTAATATAATTACGAACATCGGATACATCAATGTTCCAATAACTTTACCCCTAATATTGGCCTCTTTATTCAAAAGTTCAAGCAAACGCTCTAAGGTCTTTTCCAATTCACCTGAATCTTCACCGGCTTTTACCAGACCTATATATACCTGACCAAAAATCTCCGGATACTTTGAAACTGTATCTGCAAATGTCGCACCACCCATAATCTGACGTCTTAACTCTTTCGAAACTAGCCTCTGCTTTAATTTCGCCGCGTCATTTTCTATAAACATTAAAGATTCAATAATAGGAATACCGGCTTGAGCCAAAATTTGTAAAGTCGAAGTAAACTCGATCTTGTCCTGAAGACCAAGACTTTTCATCATTCCAGGGCCGTCGTTCTTTTTTACTTCTTCTTTTTTAAGGTTTTCTTCCGTTACTTTTGTCGGCAAAAATCCTAGTTTACGAACCTGATCTCTAGCTTCTCGTAAACTTTCGGCCTCGACTTTTCCTGTTACTATATCTTTATTATTCTTTAATGCTACATAATTATAAATTGTCATCGGAACTCCTATTCATTAACAACCCCGAGAACCCTGACGAATTCTTCTATCGTCGTATATCCGGCAAGAATATGGGCCATACATGATTGATGAAGAGTCTTCATTCCGTTTTTAACTGCTGCATCTTCTATTTCCAAGTCATGCGCACCCATCGCTATCAAACGTTTAATCTCTTTGTTTATCTGCATAATCTCATAAACACCTAAACGTCCTTTATAACCTGTAAATTCACATTTATTACAGCCTCTGGCTCTGTAAATCGGGGTTTTCATTAATTTTTGAATATCTTCCTCATTTACCAAAATTTGGCTCGCTTCTTCATATGTCGGATAATATTCTTCTTTACATTCATCACAAAGTTTTCTTACAAGACGCTGTGCTATAACTCCGGACAATGTTGATGATACCAAATAATCTTTTGCGCCCATTTCTATTAAACGGGTAACCGTCGCTGCAGCTGAGTTTGTGTGTACCGTACTCAACACTAAGTGACCGGTAAGTGCCGCTGAAATTGCAATTTCTAAGGTTTCATAGTCACGAATTTCACCGACAAGTATAATATCCGGGTCCTGTCTTAATATAGCTCTCATACATGATGCAAATGTAATCCCAGCTTTTGCGTTAATTTGAGACTGATTAATACCTTCCAATTTAATTTCTATCGGGTCTTCAATCGTCGTAATGTTAACGTCTTCGTTATTCAAACTTTTTAATACAGAATAAAGAGTCGTTGTTTTACCGGAACCCGTTGGACCTGAAGTTAGGATGATTCCGTTCGGACAACTTACCATATTTTTAATTTTTGCAATATCTTCGTCTGAACCACCTATAAGTTTTATGTTTTTATCTGCAGCATTCAAGCTTACAGCAGGTGCCAAGACACGAATACAAACCTTCTCTTTGCCTGATACAGGAAGAGTATTTATACGGAAGTCATAAGACCCGTCTCTGTATTTAATAGAAAAAGTTCCGTCCTGAGGTCTTCTGTGTTCAGCAATATTCATTCTTGATAATACCTTGAAACGCGCAATTACCGAAGACTCTGCCTTCGGTGGAATATCAAGAACTTTCTGCAACATACCAAATTTTCTGTAACGGACTATATATCCGCTTAACCTCGGCTCTATGTGAATATCGGAAACATTATTATCGATTGCTGTTGTGATTATCTGATTTACAAACTTTGCAATTGAACCGGTTGAATCTTGAAGTTCATTATCAACCTGCTCCCATAATGTTTCTTCTTTCTCTATTTCAGCAGATTCTTCTTCTATCTTTTTTATAATTCTTTCGGTCTCTTTTTTCTGCTCCGAGAAAAATGTATCCATTGAGTTCTGATACTCATAATGGGTCATCAGTAACTGCTTTGGATTTTGACCTGTTAAGTATATTACCTCTCTTAAAACATCAGGCTTTAATGGTGTTACAACACCTAATAATATTGTCTTGCCATCAGAAGATATCGGTACAACTTTATTTGTTTTAATAAAGTCTTCCGGCAGCATATTAATAAATTTATCCTGCTTGGCCAACTGCTCCGGACTTACAAGTTCAAAACCGGTCTGATCATGCAATATTTCTTTTAACTGCTGAAGTGTTATAAAACCTAATTTAAACAGGGTCGAACCTATCGGCATCTTTAAGCGTTTGCTTTCGGCCAAGGCTTGCAATAACTGCAAATCTGATATATAACCCTTTTTAATTAAAAGTTCACCTAACTTTGCCTGATTTTCAGTTGTGTTGGACGTCGCTGAATCAGCTGCTAACATAGGTTTTAAACTATTAATTAACTGCAGCAAATCATTATCCGCTATTTGTATAAATTTTATCTGAAAAGGAAATACCTCTTTCAATCTTAAAATTACAACATCTTTATCGGATTTTGAATTTATCGCAACAAACAGAAACTTGTCCTTTACGCTTATTGGTACGAAATTATATTCTTCCATAAGCGAAAATTTAACTTTGTTTAGAATCTGACTGTTGACACTGTTTTTTAATTTATTTAAAACTTCATTCATTACTATGCTTTGCTACCGATTATAATGTATCCTGTTCGCTTATTGCATCCTCATTATCCGTAATAATTCTAGGTGTTATCATTATAATCATTTCTTCTTTTGTCTTTTCTGTGTTTGTACTTCTAAATATAGCACCGATATAAGGTATATCTCCTAAGAACGGAATTTTTGCGATGTTTTTAGTTTCTTCATCTCTTATCATACCGCCGATAATCAGAGTTTCGCCGTCTTTGATACGAACGCCTTTCAACTCGAGGTTACGTCTTTGAAGAAGTGTTGCCGCAAGCTCCTGTTCATGCTCTTCGTTGTAAGTATATTCACGACCGCTGATTGTAGCGTAATCAGGGTTGATATCGAGAGTTACGTAGCCGTCAGGGCTGATGAACGGTGTCAATGTAACTTTTATACCGTTATCATCACCGATTTCATAATCTTTTTGTGAAGTTGCATTGTTTACACCTTGTACAATCTGAGAGGTTACTGTTTTTACGTAATCTGAAGTCAAGTCAATCGTTGCTTCCTTGCCGTTTGTAACCAAAATTCTCGGATTAGCAACTATTCGTCCTTTTCTATTTTCTATAATGTAGTTGATTGTCCATGATAACGACATAGCCGGATAGTTAAGCGCATTACCATTTTCGTCCTTAGGACCGACTTTATCATTTTTATGATCTATGATATATATTGGGTTATTTTGTCCGGTTCCTGTACCTGTTTCACTCGTAAACGAAACTTTCAGGTTTTTACTTATAAAACTCCATGCGTTATCAAATGTACGGCTACCAGCTTCGTTAAGTTCTATAATTGAAATTTCAAGATATGCTTGAGGTTCTTTAATATCGTTTTTCTTTATGAAATCTTCAATCATACCGAACTGAGCATCTGTTGCACCCATTACATTTATAGTACCCAGCCCTTGAGAATATGAAACCTCAAGTGCCAAAAGCGGTAATGAAGCAAAATCAACTGATCCGCCTCCGCCTCTGCTGCTTGTCTGCATATCAGATGTATAACCGCAAGCAATCTGGCCTCCGCCTATTGACAAACCTTTCTCGCCTGATGCTGCACCCGTAATCTGACCAATATCACCTTTTTTAGCTGAATCTATATCGATAATTGTCGGCAATAGCTGAGTACATATCATTTCTGCCATTACATCCGGCGTTACGTGATTAACCTTATACGTTCTGAATACAGGTTTTGTATCAAACTGAGCTACGATCTTTTTAGCCATTTCTGCATCACTCTTAGTTCCGAAAATTAGAATTTCATTTTTACGAGGATTGGTTGTCGCAACATATGATCCTGACAAGCCAGGCTTTTTTAACCCAAAAATATTCTGGTTCAAAAAGCTTGCCATCGGCATTGCGTCAATATATTTTACAGGAATAGCTATCATCTCTTTCATATTAATCGTTGAACCGCCCGGTTCTGAATATACGATTAATGTATTGTTATCAACTAGATAAAATAATTGGTTCATTTCCATAATAAGATCAAAAGCATCATTTATTGGATAATCAACCAAATCCATTGTAACAGATCCTGATACGTCTTGAGCAAATATGACATTTAAACCTGCTTTATCAGCAAACATTCTAATAACCTGAGTTACGTCGGAATCTCTTAAACTCAACGTAACTGGAATATTTTTATCAGTAAGCGAAACATCTCCACGAAGTTTTATAGTTTCAGTAGGCTTATGCACATCGCCGCTTTCGTATGAAGCGCCCGAAAAAACATCCCGAGCGACCGAAGATGAGTTAAATCCTCTAATTCCACTCATATCTTCAGCAAGCAAAATCCCATTTGCGCTATCCGCGATATAATCGGAAATTCCATAAGCTAACACCGGCAATGAACAATTTGTTAACGTAAACGCTAACAACATTGAACCTGCTAAAACTTTCTTCATTACTTTATTTTTCATATCTGCTCCTGCTTATTTAATTAACTTATTTTTTACTGCCGCCAAATTTGTGTTCCAAATTTGATATCGTGTTGTAATTAATACCATCCGTAACCAAAAGCTGTCCTACACCGGCCTGATAAACATTGCTGCCAAGCTGAACTGTAACTACTGTTGGTTGTATTGATAATATTTTATATCCGTTTACCACATCACCAGATCTTACAAGATAATCTGCACCTTCAATGTTTAATATCGCTGATGGGCTATCTTTATCATACATTATTCCTGAAACTTTTGTAGTAAGTATTTTTTCAGCCTCAGGATCTGAACTTGCAGATTTCGGAGGCTCTACCAAATCATATTCTAATTTAGCTTTTTCTAAATTTATACCCTTATTAGCCTCATCTGCGGCTTTAGCCTCGTTATACGGCAAAAACGGATCTGAACGTCCTGAATCTTCAACTGTTAATAAAACCGTTTTATCGTCTTGAGAAGCGATAACATCAACATCTTCACCTTCAGCTGTTGCTGCATCTTTCTTCTTTTTTGAGGCTTTATCAGGTTTCTGAGCTGCTGTACCTGCTTCTATATCAATAACATCAGAACCCATTTCAGGATTTTGATCTTGTAATTGGGCATCCTGAGGTTGAGATGCCGATGCACCTGTCTCTGGCGTAGGAATATTTGCAGCCATATCAGCATTTCCTCCGCCTCCGGTACAACCGGTTGCAACAAATATCAACACCATCAAAAATGCTGCTACTACCAATTTTCCCACTTTATTTCCCTGTAAAGCTCTCATCACTTCCATCTTTTCATTAATTTTATCCATAAAAGTTTTAATCACTCGCCACCTTTTACTTGTTCTGGTTTTACACATATTGATTATATTAAAATTAATAAATTAAAGTATCGGTTATTTAATGTATTTAATTCTAATAGCTCTCCCAGTTTAAACAAATTTTACAATTTATTTATTTTAGTCTACCACATTTCAATATTTAGTGCAAAATTGGTTACAAGTGTTAAGGATTTGTAAAATTTATTGAAAATTATTCGTTATAGTATGAATATATTCAAGAATTTTATCAAAATAATTTAAATCAACATTACCATCAAGGATAAAATCGGCAGAATTTCGACCCGGCTGAACATACTTTTGACCTGCTTCAAAAATATAATTCCATTGTTTTTTAGCATTTTCAGCGGTCTGATTTCTTTCCTGCGTAGCTCTTCGCATAAAACGTCTGCGTCTTATTTCATTTTCAGTTTCTATATAAATCTTAACATCAAAAACATCCTTGACTTCATCATACATTGTTGCAATACCCTCTACAACAATAAGCTTATCGGATTTAACCTCCAAAGCCTCTGGTATTGAAACTCCTGTGCCATTAGGAACGTATCTCGGCGCTTTTATATTTTTACCTTCTGAAAGACTTAACAAATCTTTTCTTAAAAGTGACAACTGAAAGCTTTCAGGCGCGTCTATATCATAGCCGTTATCCCTGACATTATCAAAACTTCCATACTTTTTAATCAATTCAGAAATATCGTTAAAATAATTATCGGTACTCAAAACCGAAACCGGCATTGAAAGCTGTTCTATTAGGTTTTTAATTTCGTGACAAATTGTTGACTTTCCGGAAGCTGACTCTCCGGTAATCCCAATTAATATACGTTTATGAGGATTTGTTATTAACCTTCTTGTAAAGTGACCGATAAACGAAGGATTTATCTCCTTAAAAAGCGGGGTTGAACTCTTGCGGTCATACGCAAATATCTGCTTGAATTTTGTCTGCAGATAAAAGGCCAGAAGCTCGCGTCCTGTCCTTGAATTGAAGTCAGGCTTCAAAATCTTATCTTTTGAATTTAATTCTTTATCAATTAACAGTTGCATATAAAATTCCGATGAATATTAATATGCATTATATAATAACCGAGAAAATATTTTTTTGCTAGTGTAAAATAAAATTGATTTACATTATCCGCGTTTCTCTAAAACACATTACTAATACTTAATTTCAAGCATTTTATTATCTTTACAAAAATTTACTTAAGTTTTTTACTTTATAAGCCGACTACACAAAGAGTAAAAAATTAAGATTAGCAATATGGAGAATTACCCAAAAAGTATAAAACCAAATTTTGATTTAATCAGATCAGGAATACTTATAAATACTGATGAAACTTTTTTAAAAAATTTTGGTGATGAATACGGTATATTTACAGATGAAAGCATTAAACAGCTAAAAAAAGAGCTTTCGGTATTTGCTGCAAAAGACGGGAAAGCGGATGAACTTTCAGAGGAAGAATCAATTGATTTTTATAACAAACTTATGAAGGCTTCCGATAAAGATTTTGTTGAAGTTAAAAGTTTTGGAAATGGAGAAAACCCTGTTTTCAAATGGCTTAATAAACTTACAAAACAAAATAAGATTAAACAGGATTTAGAATCAACACTAGGCAAAAAATATTTATTTGACGATGTTAAATATTTTGTAAATTTTACTGATGAAGAGTTTAAATTAGCAAAAGAGCTCATTCAAGCTGATAAAACAAATAGTTATGAACCTTTAGAAATATACACAATAATAAAAGACAACAGTGAAAAAAACTTTGACAGAGTAAAAGAAATTATAAGCAGTGACGATTACAGCAGAACAATATTCCCAACATACCTTAACAAAATATCAATGCTTGACGACGAAAAATTTGCTCGAGCTAAAGAACTTTTAAAAATAGAAGACAGATACATGCAATTAAACGGGAAAGAGCTTTATATGCTATCCAATCTGGATAAAGAAGAAATTGACAGAATTCTGAAAAAAGATCCAAATGCAGATATTGAATGTATAAATTCTCATTTAGTTAAAATTAAAGATCTTTTTTCAGATAATAAAGAATGTGAAGAACGATATCTGGTTTTTGATACCGAAACAGGTAAAATCGCTGAAACCATACAATACAAAAAGATTTCAGATGAAATAACCGCTAAAATTGTAGAAAACAAAGCAAACAAAATACGACAAACCACTAAATTTTACAACGAAACGAGTTTAGAGCTTGAAGACAGCATTGAAAGATTAGATGAAGCAGGAAATACTATATCTAAAGAAACACTAATTATCGACCCAAAAGGCACCTGCAACTCAAGTATAACAAATAAAAGTGGCAAACAAGTACCCATACAATGGATTTCAAAAGACGCAGATGACGGAAATGAGGTTATTCAAAGAAATTTCACCTCTCCAGACGGTACCAAAAGCGAATATTATTGGGAACAATCCCCTGAAGGATTCTACATCAGCTCTTACAAAATAACCGACAAAGACGGAAACATTTTACTAAATCAAGAAAGAACTTTCCAAGCAGTAGAAGGAAATCCGAACAAATTTATATCATCATGCAATGATAAAGTATATGAGATTGAATACCTTGGAAACACCGTAAAAATAACCGACAAAAAAGAAAATAAAATCACAACTCTTGATTTATCAAAACTTACCGACACAAATAACAAAGACATAATGAATGCAATAAAAAAATTATCAGGAGATGCCTTGATAGACATAGCAGAGCGAGGAATAAAAAATATAGGTACAGATAATTTTGGCGGTAACTGGTCGCAATATGAAAGGATATTACAGATCCCATCAATAGAATTTGCACTGGACGAAACTGAACAGATGGGGGTACTAATGCACGAATTCGGGCATTTTTTGGATACAGAAATAAATGGCAGTGAATTTGGTGAACTTTCAAAGGATCAGGAATTTCTGAAAATATATAACGAAGAACTTGAAAACTTCAAGAAAAATTCTACATCCCAAATGCAATTATATGTTGATTATTTTACAGATCACGATGGAGACGAAATTTCAGCAACCGCAGAAACGATTGCAGAAAGTAAT
Source organism: Candidatus Gastranaerophilales bacterium (assembly GCA_944326525.1). Taxonomy (GTDB): domain Bacteria; phylum Cyanobacteriota; class Vampirovibrionia; order Gastranaerophilales; family Gastranaerophilaceae; genus Scatenecus. Next base: position 83,749 of record CALVEG010000001.1, on the reverse strand, counting down.
AAAATATTAACAACCTCACACACGGAAACCCGAACATACTTTTTACAACAAAATTTTCCAAGAAGCATTGCTAAAATAGCAGAACTACTTGAAAAGCAGAAAAACAAATAACTTTCAAATTTTACTTAAATTAACAAAAAATTGACATCTGATTGTGGTTATTTTAGTGTGATAAAAGAGAGGAAATGGAGTGAATATCTCCAGCTGTAGCCGCAGCCGTAAAAGCCGGAACACTCGGAAAAAGACCATCTCCACGTGCTGTTTGGAGTGGCGATAATTTTTCTAAGTGTCCCCTCGTGAATTAAGGAATTAGCGAACGGAAGAAGTTCCAAACGAGAGGATTTTTTAATGCAACTTGCAGCAATGCAAACTACAACAATAAAGGCTGGCACTTGCCCGCACGGACTACCACTGGGAGCTTGTCCTATATGTAACGGAATGGGCGGAGGCGGCGGAATGCGAAAAGCCGATTTTTCAGCCAAACCCGGCGAAATGAGCTGGAACGAATGTGCCGCAATCGGAGCATTTTTAAAAGCACAGGCAAATGCAAGGGCGCAAAGACAGCAGGATGCACAGAATTATGCGCTTCAGATACAGAACTTTCAAAACACAATGGAAGCTGCAAAAGGAAGAATGGCGGAACTTGCGGCATTTTTCAAAGGAAACATGCCGGCAATTATTGCAAAACCTGCAGTATTTGTTCTTAACACAATTATAGGCGGCACCTTAAATATTATAAAAAATATACCAACCGCAATAACAAACACCTTCCAAGCTATCGTACAAAAACTTGCGGATATCTCAGATAAATTAACAGCAATGTTCGGCGAGATGAAAGCCGCAATAAATAAAAAGCTTTCAGAAACCTTCAACGAATTTAAGAAAAAAATAAAATCGTTATTTGGAATATTCCAACCGCTGGACGCAGACAACGAAGAAAAACAAATTGATGAAACGAAAAAAACTTTTGAATTAAGAACATTTATTCACGACTTATACAAAAAGCTAACTGAAAACGAAAAGGATTTAGAAAACAATGAACGTCAACAATAACACATTTCATGATAATGAAACTTTGCGCCAACAAAAAAATCTGACACGGGCACAAAGAAGAACAAACTCCGATACAAAAGAAGGCGTTCTTGTCAATCAGTTTATAAAAGATACTGAGCAAAACAACAGTCTCACTCTTGATGCAACAATGGATACTCTTGTAATATCCCAAAATACACAATTACCAAACACTTTATATGAAAAAGACACCCAAAGTGAAAAAAGCCTTCTTCCAATAAGCGGAATCGCACTTGGAGTAATGGGGATTATTGCAGGAATCACGACATTCATCCACCACAGCGCAAAAATTAATCTCAATATTGATTCCCTAAAAAGAGTTCCGCCTACTTTACGAAACGTCGCAATCAACGACGAACCAGTGCAAGCATTATATAGAATTGTAGAATGTCCGAACTGGAAAACTATAACCGCCGGAACAGGAGTTTTTGCACTTACAGCGATGGCATTTATGGGTAAAACCTTCTTTGACGGATTTCGTGATGTTTGGGTTAAAAAACGCGAAGCTGACATTCAGAAAAATCTTCAGGAAAAGCTTATTGATATTGAAACAAAATCCTTTGCAGGCAAAATTCAAATAACCAGAAGTATGCTTTCACAAAAAGCAATCGAATTGGGAAAATATTTAAAATACGAACCTCAAAAGACACGAAAAAATCCTGACGAGACCTTTAAAGCGATTATGTTCAAAGGCACTGATGAACCCAACAACAACAAAAGCTCAAAAAACAACCTTAATTATATATTAATGGGACTTGCAACATTTGCAGGAATAATCGGGCTTGGTTTTTTATCCCTCAGAAACCTTACCAAAAGCAAAGGAAACATTAACGATTTTATAACACAAACGGGAGAAGAAATAAAAAAAGTAGTATTAAATTCCACAAAAGAAAACGAAAAACAGACAATAGCAAATCTCAAAAACCTGTTTAAATCAATAGAACCATCAGAACAGCAGATAAGAGAATATTTAAAAGACCTTAAAATTGAAAACAAAGAGGATTTTATTCAATCTGTTTTAAAAGATCTTAAGCGTTCAACAGTAGACGCAAATCCTGGCTGCGGAGGCGGTTCAACGCCAAAAGTTACTTTCTATTCACACGTAGATGACTTTAGAGCATTTCTTTACAACTACTTACTGGACACAGACAACAAGCAATTCAAAGCACTTTTCTTCGGGACAACAGGACTTGCAGCAGTAGGTTACGGCGGAAAACTTGTTGGAGAAGCGATAAAAGACGTTCAAGTTAAAAAACTAAATGCCGAAACCGAAGTTAATTTACAACAAAGACTTGTATCAACGGAATTACGAAACTTCAAATCGAAGAAAGACGCTGCAATACAGCCTTTAATGGACGAATTTTACAGACAAGCAAAATCAGGAAAACCGAAAGAAGAACTTAAAACAATGGCCGAAAACATTCTTCTTGAAATCAAAAACGGCCCGCCATTTGTATACTCTTAGTATAAGTTTAATCTGAAAAGAAAAGGATTTCGCAATGATTCAACCAGTCCAACCATATATATATAATAATGTTAATAACCCATACGCACAAAATTACGGTATATTAAATCCAAATCCAATACCGCAAACACAAACTATTCAAATGCCGATAGGCAAAAGAAACCATATTCTTGTAGATCCCATAAAGGTTGATACATTTGTAAAACAGAAAGAAAATGCTCTTCCATATATATATAATGTACTCGCAACATCAAACAATGAAGCAGAAATCACAGAAACATTATATATAACAGATCGTTTAATAGAAGCAGGAACCGAAGGAATTGACAAAATGTATCCGGTTTTAGCTCGTTTCAACAATACAAATTCACCCAACATCCAAACTTTTTTAGCAGGAATTTACAGAAAAATACAAGTTCCGGATGCCTTCGGACCTCTTGTCGCCATGTTAATAAGGAATTCTATTAATCCGCCACAATCAAATTTCGATCCTAATGAAGAAGTCGGAGGAGCAATACTAGCATACATTTCAGACAGATTTAGAAATTAGTTGCCACAAAGAATTGTTACAAATTCTTAACATGATTAAAACAAAAATTAAAGATAAAAACTCATGATGTCGTAAACATGCATGTAAGTACACAAGAAAAGACGAAAGGAAAACAGACAGTCATGGGAATGGCAGCGTCACAAGCTAGATTTTTAGGTTTGACAGCCCGCAAGACTAATGTAGAGTACGAAGGTCAGCAGATCAACCAACAACGTACCTCATTATCTAACCAGTCTGCAAACTACTATAATGACCTGTTAGGTATGACTGTACCGGTTCCTCCGTCAGTTGATGATTATACCAAAACAGTTTATACATTTGAAGATGGTTCTCTAACAAACGAAATAACAGCAATGATAGCAGATACAGACGGAACATACACAATAAGCTATCTTTCAAAATGGCAAGATGACTATGTACCAGTTGCAGCCTCAACAAGTATTATTAACGTTCAAGGCAATGCATATTTCGTAGGCGCAGATCAATTAAGAGGTCTTGGCGATCCTGATGCAAGCATAACAGATCCTGCTGAACAAGCTGCAAGACAACAAGAAGAAGAAGCTTGGAAAGTTCAACTTAATGAAAAATACGGCACTGATGAATGGTATATAAGATATGTAAAAAACACCACAACAGGCCAAGAAGTTCCATACTTCTACAAAAAAGCTGATATCGACAACAACAAAGATAAAACAGATGATAACGGCAACATCTTATCAAACATCAACTGTTACACAATCGGCAGTGATACAAAAGTAAGAGAAGTAAAAGCCGTAGAAGATTGTAAAGTAGAAAGAGATTCATCAGGAAGATTTATCTCAATCTCTATCCCGAATGATGATGGAACAGGTACATATTCAACATACGCATTAACAACATCAACAGTAACAGACCAAGATGCATACAACGATGCTATGAATGAATACGAACACGAAAAATACCTTTACGACCAATCAATCGATCAAATCAACGCAAAAATTGAAATCATTCAGGCACAAGACAAAAACTTAGAATTAAGATTAAAACAATTAGACACAGAACAAAGCGCAATTCAAACCGAAATGGATGCTGTAGAAAAAGTTATTGAAAAGAACGTAGAATCAACATTCAAAACATTCGGTTAATCAAACAAAGAGGCAGTTTAAACCCTGCTTCGCCATTAAAACAAATTCTTGTAAAAAGAATTTCATATAAATAATTCAGGAAAAAAGCTAATGAATAACAAAGTTTTTTAAACATTTCCTTTCCCTTTTTCCTATTAATTTTCAACGGCCGCAAAGCCGTTTTTTTTTGTTTAAATAATTTATATATTAAACATTCACAAAATTGCTTCATGATATAATAAAAATATGAATTTCGAAAAAGAATATCAAAAAATCGCAAATCTTGTAAGCGAAGATCTATTAAAGGTTGAGGAATACTTAAAATCGGAAATTGATGTTTTTCCGGCAGTTAATCCATTTTTAGAAAAATTTTTGACCGGCAAATCCAAAAGAATAAGACCAACAATTGCTTTTTTATATTTACGAGCAAACGACTTGAAACCAGATACCAAACACTATATTCTACAAAGCGCTATTGAAATAATTCATAATGCATCACTTCTTCACGACGATGTAATAGACGAATGCTCCACCAGACGAGGCAACATTACCCTGAATAAAGAATTTAACAACAAAACAGCAGTTTTATGCGGAGATTATCTTCTGGCATCAGCTCTTAACAAACTAAACCAACTTAACACCCCAAAGATTACATCAATATGCGCAGAAACTATGCGAGAAATGTGTAAAGGAGAAATATTCCAAGACTTTATGAAAGGTCAAATTCCAACCTTGAAAGAGTACTTAACTAAAACAGAACAAAAAACCGCAGGACTTTTCAGAGCTGCAATAGAAGGCTCAATGATATTAAGCGGATTAAAAGACACCACAAAATCTGCTGACTTTGCAACAAATTTTGGAATAGCCTTTCAAATAAGGGACGATCTCTTAAACATCATACAAAATGACAACCTAAAACCGTCCAATAATGACATAAAATGCGGGATTTACAATGCCCCCGTAATTTTTGCCCAAAATACAAATGACCTTTTACAGGGTATTGAAAAAACTAAAGATTTGTTAAATAATTATGTAGTTAAGTCGAAAGAAATTATAGAAACTTTTAATGATAATCCATATAAGACAGGACTTGGAGAGCTTTTAGGACTTTTAAACAATGCATAAATTAAAAGAAATTTTTAATCTTATAAAAACGAAATATGAATCAATAAATCCGATTACAAGAGAGATAATAGAAACAGTTGTATTTGTCCTTGTAATGGTAATCATCATAAGATATTTTGTAGGAGAAATACGTTGGATTCCTTCAGCCTCAATGCATCCTACACTTCTTGAAGGGGACAGAATAGTAGTAGAAAGATTTTCAAGATTTTATAGAACCCCAAAACGCGGTGACATAATGGTATTTTACCCTCCTTTTGAAAGATTAAAAAACACCCCGATTAAGGTATTTTCAAGATTAACGGGCTTTTTCTGCAAAGATGTAGCTTACATAAAACGAGTTATAGGACTTCCTGGCGAAAAGGTAGAAATAAAATCCGACCAAACCGGAAAATATACTGTCTACATAAACGGAACACCGCTTGAAGAACCTTATGTAAACAGCCCTTATGATTATCCGCAATGCTCCGAGGCAATAGAATGTAAATTTGATATTCCGGAAGGCTATTACCTAATGCTTGGAGATAACAGAGGCAACTCCCAAGACGGAAGATATTGGGGACTTTTGCCTAAAGACCGCTTTATAGGCCGTGCCGTTACAATATTTTGGCCGATTACACGCATAAAATCATTATTTAATAACCCTTACCAAATAAAGTAATAAACTATAAAAGCAATTTTTTGAAGCTTAAAACACCAAAATTTACGGCAAGAAATGATAAATTTTCATATAATCAGCCATAAGTTGTGAACTTGTAGCGTTTGCAACATTTGCCTTAACAGTTTGCTCACTGTCAGTTTCAGAAACTTCTTTTACCTGCTGAGACTCTTTTCTGCGTTCTTGTGCAGCCTGCTCAATTTGAGCTTCTCTAATATAATCTTCAACAGATTGCTGAACCTGTTCAATTTTAGCTTTATCGCCGGCATAAGATCCGGTAGATTCAACACCAAGTTCTTCCAATTGCTGCATAATTTGATACCACTCATTATAATTAGGAACGGTAGTACCCTGCGCAGCAGCTGCTGCTCTAACTTCTTCCAAATCTTCTATGCTATTAATTCTGTCCGGCATAACACTCTCCTTTGAACATTAAGAAACGATTTATACACCTCTTAACTATATAAAGTAAAATATTCCCGCCCAAATTCAACAAAAAACATTTTTGTAACATAACTTAATATAATATCTCAATTCAATTTTAAAGCTATTTAAAAAAAGCTTATACTAATTTTTTATTTAAAAATACACACATTAAAAATATTAAGAAAAATTTACAAACGAGTCTAAAAGTTGCCCGACATAAGAATTTTAAAGTATTTGAAAACACCTGATTGAATGCTAAAATTATAAAAACAATCAACTTAAATAAAAAAGATTTTGTTAAAAAACGTTATGAAAACACTTGCATTGAAATATTTTCCAAGTAATATATACATGTTCCCTTATAAGGGGACAATTGTGCACATACAAATAGCCGAATAGAGGAAACAATGTCAAAAGACGTCATAGAAATCGAAGGTACCATAATAGAATCAATGCCGAATGCGATGTTTCGGGTGAAATTAGAGAATGATCACGAAATATTGGCACACATATCAGGTAAAATCAGAAAGAATTTCATAAGAATTTTACCTGGCGATAAAGTAAAAGTTGAAATGACACCATACGATTTAACCAGAGGACGTATAACATTCCGTCTTAAGTAGCACAGCAAAATAAAAAACAAGCAAGATACAAAACCATATAAAGGAACAAAAAAATGAAAGTAAGATCATCAGTAAAACCAATGTGTGACAAATGCAAATGCATAAAAAGAAAAGGTCGTATAGCGATCATATGCGAAAACCCAAAACACAAACAAAGACAAGGGTAGCGGATTTTCGGCAGGGTGAAGCGAACAAAGTGAGCGAAACCCGAAACGTCCGAAGCTTCGCAGTGAGCGGCTAAATTCCGAAGGAATTTAAAGCGAACGAAAGAAGCTGGAAAGCCGAATAATCCGGAAGGTTAGAGTGAAGTGAGCGTGAGCGAACGGAACTCGAAGTAACGCGGAGCTAACGAACGACAGAGCGAATGACAGCGGAGCGTGAAGCAAAAACAGGCAGTACACACAACAAAGAGCCGGATCCGCGGGCAAAATCGGCGGATGGTGAGGAAGTATTTAAGCCTCATACACAAAAAAATCTAACAACAAGAAAAGGAGAAAACAGAAAAATGGCAAGATTAGCTGGGGTGGATTTACCCCGTAACAAACGAATGATAATAGCACTAACCTATATATACGGTATAGGACCAACAAGAAGCGCAAAGATACTTGCAGCAACAGGAATTTCACCTGACTTAAGAACAGATGATTTAACAGAAGAAGATATCAAAAACTTGCGTAATGAACTAGCAAACTATCACATCGAAGGTGATTTAAGACGTGAAGTAACAATGCACATCAAACGTCTACAAGAAATCGGTTCATACAGAGGTCTTAGACACAAAAGAAAACTTCCAGTAAGAGGTCAAAGAACAAAAACAAACGCAAGAACACGCCGTGGCAAGAAAAACGGTGCAGTAGCTAAAAAGAAATAATTTAAAAAGTAACAAAGAAAAAGGATAAAGAAATGGCAAGACCAGTAAAAACAAAGAAAAAAGAAAAGAAAAACGTATTGCAGGGTGTTGTACATATACAATCAACCTTTAACAATACAATAGTAACTTCAACAGACACACAAGGTAATGCTATCGCATGGGCAACAGCAGGCGCAACAGGCTTCAAAGGCGCAAGAAAAGGAACTCCGTTTGCAGCTCAATCAGCAGCAGAACTTGTTGCAAAAAAATCAATAGATCAAGGTATGAAAAAAGTTGAAGTACATATCAAAGGGCCTGGTTCAGGCAGAGAAACAGCAATTAGAGCGATCCAAGCAGCAGGATTAGAAATCACGTTAATCAAAGACGTAACCCCTATTCCTCACAACGGCTGCCGTCCGCCTAAAAAACGCCGCGTATAATAACAGCGGAACAATCACAGTTACAAACTGCGGGGGCTTGCGTTAAGCCAAAATCGCAAACCATAGATGCCCCGCAACAAATAAAAGGAGAAAAATTAAAATGGCAAGATATTCAGGACCAACCAACAAATTATTCAGAAATAAAAAAGTAAAAGACATATCAAACAGAAAATTGACATCATCAATGCGCCAAACCGCATCAGGTCAACACGGTGCAGTAAGAAAGAAATTATCTGAATATGCAATACACTTAGCAGAAAAACAAAAAATCAGATTTACTTACATCGTAAGTGAGAAACAATTTGCAAGATACTATAATGAAGCAGCAAGAAGAAAAGGCGTAACCGGCACAATTCTTCTTCAGCTATTAGAATCAAGACTTGACAACATTTTATACAGAGCAGGTCTAGGAATAACACGTAAACAAACAAGACAAATCGTAAATCACGGACACGTTCTTGTAAACGGTAAAAAGGTAGATATTCCGTCATACCAAGTAAAAGCAGGAGATGTAATCACAATCAAATCAAGAAGTGAAGCATTCTTAAAATCAGTAACAGAAATGATAGATATGGCATGCGCACCAGCTTGGATGACAATAGATAAAGCAGCATTGAAAATCACTTTTGACAGAATACCGGAAAGAGAAGAATTAGATCCAGAAATCAAAGAACAACTCGTAATTGAGTACTATTCTAAGTAGCCGGATTTATAAAACACTCAAAAAGGCAAAAAGCCCAAAGAGTGGAACAATAATCTGGGAGCTTTAAGACAAACCAAACGGAGAAATCCACAATAGTTAATTAAAAAACTAGGAGATTAAAACATGGAATTAAAAATCAAATGCGTTAATACCACAACAAGTTCAGACGGATCTCAATATGGAAAATTCGTAATTGAGCCGTTGGAAAAGGGCTTTGGAACGACAATAGGTAACTCATTAAGACGTGTACTTCTTTCAAGCCTTGAAGGTACCGCAGTAACTTCAGCAAGAATAGAAGGTATTACACACGAATATACAGCAATACCTGGCGTTCTTGAAGACGTTATTGATGTAATGCTTAACCTAAAAGGACTTGTGGTAAAAACCGATTCTAAAGATGCTCAACACTTAAGAATAGATATAGATCGTCCTGGGCCAGTATTGGCAAGTGATATTCAGCTTCCGGCAGGGGTAAAAGTAGTAAACCCTGACTGGTTAATATGTACAGTAGCAGACGGCGGCAGCTTCCACGCTGATGTAATTGTTGAAACCGGCAAAGGTTACGTTGCTCACGATGTACCAAGAGATTCAAAAGGTGTTGCAATCGACGTATTACCGATTGATGCAACATTTATGCCGATTAAACGTGTAAGCTACAACGTAGAAAGCACTCGTGTAGGCGATTCAATAGACTTTGATAAATTGACTCTAGAAATTTGGTCAAATGGTTCAATTGAAGTAACAACAGCATTGAGCCAAGCATCAAATCTTCTAATTGATCACTTTATTCAAATTGCATCAATCACAGGTCAACCTGTAGTTGCACCGACAATAAGTGTTCACGAAGAAGCAGAAGAAGATTCAAACGTTCCATCAATGACAATTGAAGAACTTGAACTTTCAGTAAGAGCATACAACTGCTTAAAAAGAGCAAGCATCAATTCAATGGCAGAATTGCTTAAGAAATCAGAACACGATTTATTAAACATCAAAAACTTTGGCAAAAAGTCATCTGACGAAGTAATCGAAAGACTACATCACTTTGGACTTGACTTGGCTCCAAACCCAGAAATCGAAGAAGAAATCGGTTAATAAAACAAATAATACGAAATAAAAGATAAAAGGAAAAGAACAATGAGACACATGACAAAAAAACATACGCTTGGCAAAGCAAAGGATCAAAGAGATGCTCTTTTGCGTTCATTAGCGACTGAACTTTTTGTCCACGGTGAAATCAAAACAACAATGGCAAGAGCAAAAGCCCTTAGACCATATGCTGAAGAGATTATCACAATGGCTAAAAAGGGAGATCTTCACGCAATCCGCCAAGCAGCAAGACACATTTATAACAAAGAAACCGGTAAATTCATTGATATGACAACCGGCGAAGAATTTGAAGCACCAGTAGCAGATAAGAAACTTACACCACAAACAGTGTTAAGAAGATTATTTGTAATAATCGGAAAGCAATATTCTGACCGCAAAGGTGGCTATACAAGAATATACAGATTACCACCACGCCGCGGTGATGCTTCAGAAATGGCTTTAATCCAATTGGTATAAGCCAAAATGAAATATGCTTTAAAAGTTCGGTATATCGGAAAAAATTATCACGGAAGCCAAATTCAATTTGAAAACGGTCAAGAGATAACTAAACCGACAATACAAGGGATTTTAGAAAAAGCAATTTGTACAGTGACAGGTGAGAGAATCACCGAAGAAAATAAAAGACCGATTAAGACAGTCTTCTCCGGAAGAACTGACAAAGGTGTCAACGCAAAAGGTCAAATACTTCATTTCAGATATGACAAACCAATTGTTGCTTCACGGTTTGTATATTCAGTAAATGAAATATTGCCCCCAGACATCTCTATCAGAGATTTAATCGAGGTTAATGAGAATTTTCATGCTCAAAAGTCCGCAAAACGTAGACATTACCGTTATGAATTTATTAACAGACGGAACAAAGACGCGTTTGACGGGGATTTAATGAGGATAAAATATGAAATTAACCTTGAGAAAATGCAAAAGTCGCTAAATTACCTATTAGGTGAGCACGATTTTTCAAGTTTCAAAAGCTCCGGAACGCTAAACCCGAGCACAGTCTGTTTTATCGAAAAAGCCGAGTGCAAAAGACTCGAAGACGACAGAGTTGTTATAGATATTATCGGAGACAGGTTTCTGTATAATATGGTAAGAACGATAGTCGGAACTCTTCTAGAAATAGAAGGTCACAAATTACCGCCGGAACATATGAAAGATGTTTTGGAGGCAAAAGACCGTTGCAAGGCGGGACAAACAGTCAGTCCGTATGGTCTGACATTATTGGAAGTACAATACTAAAAGTAATAAATGGAGACATTAGCATGAAGACATATTCAGCAAAACCTCTTGAAGTAGAAAGAAAGTGGTATCTGATAGATGCTGAAGGCGAAATTCTTGGCCGTTTAGCAAGCAGAATCGCTGATATTTTAAGAGGAAAAAATAAGCCTGAATACACACCTAATGTTGATACAGGCGATTTCGTAGTAGTAATCAACGCAGACAAAGTTCGTGTAACAGGCAAAAAAGAAACAGATAAAATCTATTATCATCATACCGGATATCCGGGCGGATTAAAGAGCGCAAGCTTCAAAGAACTTATGGAAAAAGACGGTACTTTAGCATTAGAAAAAGCAGTTAAGGGTATGCTTCCACACAACACATTAGGAGCTCAACAATTAACAAAATTAAAAATCTATGCAGGCAGCGAACATCCGCACGCAGCACAAAAACCGATTGTACTGGAAAAGGAGGCTAAATAATGGCAGAAGAAATTATGGCAACAGGCCGCAGAAAAACCTCTATAGCAGTGGTAAAATTGGTCAAAGGTAAAGGCAGAATTTTTGTAAACGGTAAAACATTAAGAGACTACATCGGCAACAGACCTGCAGTTGAAATGTTAGTTTACAGACCGCTTGTACTTACAGACAATCAAGAAAAATATGATGTAAGAGTAAAAACATTAGGCGGTGGCGTTGTAGCACAATGTGGCGCAATTAGACACGGCATTGCAAGAGCACTAGTAAAATCAAATGAAGAATACAGAAATGTACTTCGTTTGGAAGGACTATTAACTCGTGACCCACGTGTTAAAGAACGTAAAAAATACGGTCGCAAACGTGCAAGAAAACGTTTCCAATTCTCAAAACGTTAATATTTTATTATCGAATATACAAAAAGCGCTTTGCAAAATATGCAAAGCGCTTTTTAATATAAATAAATTTAAAAGTTAATTAGGAAGTTTAATACAAAATTCAGTTCTAACATTTTCTTCACTCTCAACAGTTATTTCACCACCGTGGGATTTAGCGATTTGCTGAGAAAGATATAGCCCAAGCCCTGTACCAATTTTGCGAAACTTCTTCGCAGCAGAATAGTATTTATTAAAAATAAGTTTTAATTCATCTTGTGGAATACCTTGCCCGTAATCAATTACGGAAATAGTTATAAAATCTGGAATTTCAGACATTTTAATATCGATATCTTTTTTCGTATTACTGTGAGAAATAGCGTTTGATATAAGATTTTTAACTACACGCTTAAGCTGCATAACATCAGCAGATACCGTTAAATTTTTCTCAGCCGGCGTAAAATTAATCACAAGCCCTGAATTAGCGGCAATCGGCTGAACTTCATTAACAATATCCGTTAAGAATTCATTAAGTTTTATATTTTCTTTTAATAGCGGAATACCAGTTTCTTTAACCTTGTATGTTTCAAGAACAATTTGTACTAGATCAATAAGTTCTTCATTAGAAGACTTCATATTCAAAAGTGCAACTCTTTGTTTATCGTTAATTTCTCCGAACTTTCCATCAATAAGGAAATTCAAAATATTAGCTTCTGCAACAATCGGCACCTTAAGATCGTGTGTCAAAGTTGCTACAAAATCTTCTTTAAGAGTTTCAATTTCACGCTGAGTTGTAACATCTTTAATCAAAAGCACATAACGTTTTTTATCATCAAGAGAAAGCCGAACGGAATTTATAATAAAATTATTAGTTGGAGTATTTTTAATAAAAACATCATTATCAGAAAGTTTTTCGATAGTATTACCGTCAGCAATTTCTATATAGTCGTAAACATTTTTCCCCAGAATATCATTCCCTTTAACCCCAAACCACTTAATAATTTTTGGAGTAGCTCTTAAAATATTACCTTGTTCATTTACAATTAAAATACCATCCGACAGTGAGTTAATAACACTTTCCAAAAGCTTGTTTTGTCTAATAAGTTCTGCCTGATATTCAACAATCATTTTTTCACGATCGTTAAGCGTTTCAACCATTCTGTTAATACTATCCGTAACATTTTGATAAGTTGAATGTTCAATTTTATCAATCTTAGTAGACAAATTACCATAACGGACAGAATTAACTGTATTCGTGACCATTCCGAGGTAATCGTTAATCTTTGACCATCTTTTATTCATTTGTCTAGTTATCAAAAACAAAGCAATGAAAACCAGAATTATCGCAAAATTAATTACATACCAGAGCATTTAAAATCTTAACCTTTAGTTTTTTACCGAACCTTTTATGATATAATTTATTATAACAGATAACATCAATCGTGTTAATAATATAAAATGAGGATTGTTGTATTTTATGTCCACTTTAAAACTACCAAATACAATAAAAATGATAATAACTGACTTTGACGGAGTAGTGACCGACAATTGCGTATATATTTCAGATGACGGAAACATTTCACGCAGATTAAATTTTGCAGATGTAATGGGATTTTCAAGATTAAAGAAAAACGGATTTGACATCGCAATAGTTTCAGGGGAAAAGAACTATGCAATAGAAATGCTTGCAAAAAAGTTTGAAATAAAAGAAGTTCACACCAACATCAGAAAAAAAATAGATATAATTAAAAGCATAGTAGAAAAATATTCCTTAAAAGAAGATGAGTATTTATACATAGGCGACGACGTAAACGATTTAGAGAGTCTAGAATATGCAAAACACAAACTCACAGTTCCACATGCTCCAAGAGAATTAAAGGAACTTGCGGGGATACAAATAACAGAAAATGATGGTGGAAGCGGAGCATTTAGAGAGGTAGCGGAGTGTCTGATTGGTTTGAAAAACTTATAAATAAAATACAAAATATAAATGACAAAATTGACAATTACAAAGAAGATACAGTAATTCAATCACTTCCCTCAATAGCCTACGTAAACAGAGCAAAGAAGTGTATTGAAAACGGCAGATTAAAAGATGCTCTTGACATTTTGAACGAAGCCAAAAGCCTTCCTCAAGAAGATGCCCTTGTTTATAAATATGAAGGAATCGTTTACGACAAACTTTTAAGATTTGTAGATGCAGTTAAGGCATATAAGAAATCGGCAAATCTGAATCACGATGATAAAACAATATGGAAACATTTAGGTTTTGCACTTCTGAACACAGGGATATATGATGAAGCAATAGAAGCATTTGAAAATGCTGACAAAATAACCTCTGCAAACTCAGAAGTTTTAATGGGCTGGGGCATGACATTAATGAAACAAAAAAAAGAAGCCGCAGCAAGAGAAAAATTTGTAGAATCAGCTAAAGCAAACAAATATAATCTTAACGCCCTTTTTCTGGCTTCCGTAATGGAAATAAAGCTTAAAATGTACGAAGAAGCAGAAAGCAAGCTTCAATTTCTTGCAAATATTGCACCTAACGAGGGTAATTCATACGAATATGCCAAATTAAAATTTTTACAAAAAGATTATGATAATGCACTTTTTTATGCCAATAAAGCACTAAATTTTAATAAAAACATGCTTCCTGCTTATTTGTTAAAAGGTGAAATTTATAGGATTAAAGACTCCGAAAAAGAATCCCTTGAAAACTACGAACAAGCAGAAAGCCTATCTTTAATCGCCCCAAGTTTATATATAGAATGGTCGTTTTCACTTATCAGATTTGGGAAATATGACGAAGCAAGAGAAAAAATTATAAAAGCATCAGAAATGGATTCTGAAAATCCGGAAGTAAAACTAATTAATGCCTATCTCAACACAATAAACGGACAAATAGAAACCAACAAAGAAATTTTTGAGCATGCTTTAGAACTTCCCGAAACTAATTCTTTTGCAAATATGGGACTTGGATATTTACACTGTATAGAAGGTAATTATACAGAAGGCATTCACTGCTTTAAATCTGCTCTATCTTCAGATATAAACGATCCGATTAATTACTACTATATAGCTAAAGCTTACATGCACCTTGGCGACAACACGAATACAAAGGAATACTTTGAGCATGCCATAAAAGAAAACCCGAAACACTTAAAAACATACATTGATTACGCAAAATTCTTAATATCTGAAGAAAAAATTGCAGAAGCAGGAAGGAAGCTTCGAAAATCACTTAAATACGGAGAAAACAATCTGGAAATTTTAAACATGCTTTTTTTAACAAGTTACATACTTGTCAAGGAAAACGTTTGTGAATATAATATAAAGGAAGCTTTAGAGCTAGAGAAAAAGATTAGAAGTATAAATGAAGATGGATTTAAATACCCTGACAAATCAGCAGAGCTGGCTGAGATGTTAAATAAACTTCAGGAAAAGGAAAACAATTGAGAAAGATAATCGTACAAAAATTTGGCGGAACCTCTGTAGCAGATACAGAAAAGATAAAAAATGTCGCTAAAACAGTTATAAAAGAAAAAGAAAACGGGAATGATGTAGTAGTTGTAGTTTCAGCAATGGGCCACACAACAGATTATTTGGTCAAGATGGCAAAAGAGATAATGCCAGATCCTTCAAGCAGAGAAATGGATATGCTGCTTTCAACAGGAGAAGGCGTATCAATAGCGCTTTTAGCAATGGCTATACAAGCACAAGGATATGATGCCGTAAGCTTCAATGCTATGCAAATTGGAATTATGACAGAAAATGTCCATTCAAAAGCCAGAATAACCGATATAAAAACCGACAAACTTAAAAAGAATTTAAAAGAAGGAAAAATCATTGTAGTAGCAGGCTTCCAAGGGGTTACCGAGGATGGTGAAATTACAACGCTTGGCAGAGGCGGTTCTGACACTTCAGCCGTAGCATTAGCAGCCGCATTAAACGCAGAAAGATGCGATATTTATACAGATGTTGAAGGTGTTTACACCACAGACCCGCGAATAGTTCCAAAAGCTACACGTTTAAAAGAGATTTCTTATGAAGAAATGCTTGAACTTGCTCACGCTGGTGCAAACGTTATGCACCCGAGAAGCGTTGAAACAGCAAAAATTTTCAATGTTCCGATACGCGTAAGGAGCAGTTTTAAAACCGATAATTTAGGTACATTAATATTAGGAGTTGACAAAATGGAAATATATAAACCCGTCACAGGAGTAGCAGCAGACTTATCTCAAGCAAGAATTGTTGTTTGCGATGTTCCGGATACCCCTGGACAAGCGGCAAAATTATTTGGCAATCTTGCAAAAGAACATATTTCAGTAGACATGATTATTCAGTCTTACGCAAGAAAAGTTTCAAACACAAACGATATAGCCTTTACAATTGACAGCGCAGATTTAGATAAAACAATTAAAACACTTGAAGCAATTAAAAAAGATTTGAACTGCGGTGATATTCAAATAAATGACAATATCGCAAAAGTTTCAATTGTTGGCGCCGGAATGATTGACAGACCCGGTATAGCTTCAACTATGTTTAAAACATTGGCAGATCTTGGTGTAAACATTAAAATGATCTCCACCAGTGAAATTAAAATAAGCTGTCTTGTGGATAAAGAAGATGCAAATAAAGCACTCAAAGCACTTCACAGCATATTTGAACTTGAAGGCAACGAAACAGCTGTAGTAAAAGGCGACTTGCCAAACGTTTAACAGCAAAAATATTTTATAAAGATTAAATGGCGCGGTTTTCATAAAGAAAACCGCGCCATTTAAATAAATATCATTAGGCATATTATTAAAAAAGAGAATGCAATTTGACGCATCTGATATTGGTAAAATCATAAAACTTTTTAAACAAAAAAAAGGGAGCTGAATTGCTCCCGTTGGAATTAAGAATAGCTGGAAGTATGAAAAAGATTTAATTATATTTAACCTGAACTACTAAAAAAGGACAATTACACGGTTATCGGGTATTTAAAAAATCAAAATAGCCGAGCAAGTCAAGAAAAAAATAGAAGCATGGGTGATTTTTAAAGAAAAGTGTAAAAAAAACACTATATAAATAAGTGTATTTTTGTCACTTTATGCCTTATTAATAGTATTTATAAGGCTTTTGACCACTTAACAAAACTTTATAATAGGGGTTGACAAATATTTTTTTGTAGTTTATAGTAAGAATGTAAGGATGAAGTGTTAATCAAACACTTAATAAGACCTCAAGAGAGGAGGATTACAATGAAAGTAGACAGAATAGGATACAACAGCAGAAAATATATATCCTTCGGCGAAGGAAACATGAATAACATAACCCCAAGTGTTGCAATTTTAGCTTTACAAAACCCCAACGCTAAAATCAACTTTGAAAACGACCTTAAACGTTCAAGCAAATCAGATATGGTTCAAAACCCAAACTTTGTAACTGCTTTCATAAACAAAGTAGGTCGTGCAATCAGCGAGTTTAAAAGAACAGCTCCTGTTGCAAAAGAATCTAATATCAACTCTGATATATACAATCACTTAAGTTATACAGCTTAGTAATAAGCAAAAACCAGACAAGAATTATAATAGACATTTACCCATCTTACTAAATTATTTTTACCCCACTAACCGAATATTTTTTTCATAACCTGATTTATTCTTTTGAAAAAGAAAGGAAATTCAGGTTATGAACGAAAAAATAGAAGCACTGCGCAGCAATTCACAAGAGGCGCAGTTTTATTTTGAGAAAATTTTGGCTTATACTTTGGGTCCTGTGGAACTTAAAGAACTTATGGATGAAAATGAGGTCGAACTCGTGGATGTCAGACGTGCTGAGGATTACGAAATCAGTCATATTCCGGGTGCAATTTCTATTCCTAAAGATGAGCTTGCTGATAATATTACAAGGCTTTCCAAAGATAAAATAAACGTTGTCTATTGTTACAACCAGCAATGTCATCTGGGAGCAAGAGCAGCTTTGATTCTGGCGGATTATGAGTATCCCGTGATGTTGTTGGAAGGCGGTTTTCAGGTCTGGAAAGAGGATTTCAGGTTCGCAGTGACGTAAGTAAAATTGTTTATTAAGAAATGTAAATATGAATTTAAAATGGCTAAAACCCTCCTATAATCTGCTATAGGATAGGATAGGATAGGATAGGATGCGCCAGTAGCAAATCTTTCAGGACTTGTGTTTTTATAATCATGTAGGTAAAAACACAGAAAGGAAAATACAAAATGACGGTAGATAGTGTGAGTGGAAATAATAATACCGCTTTATATACTGGTATCGGCACGGTTGCTGGAGCCGGAGCAGGAGTTGCAACAGGATACCTAACAAAACCGTTTTTGAAAAATGGTGTAGTAACCGATGAGTTTGTCAAAAAGGTAAATGATGCTGCAAAAAATACTTTAACACCTGACCAAAAAATTTTAGCAGAAAATATTGAAGAGGCCGGAAAGAATTTGTTAAAAGCTATAAGTAATGCAAAAAGCATAGAAGAAATAAAGAAACTAATGCTCGATAATGCATTCAATGTATTAGATGATATTGATATTGATATAATTAAACAGGGTCAAAATGTAGTATCTGGAGTCGGAATAAAGGAGACTTATGCTGAAAAACTAAGTAAAGCAAAAGATTTACCGGAAATGAAAGAAATATATAAAAGGTGTTTGGAAGATGAATGGAAAGGTAAAACTCTCGAACAGGTAAAAGAACATATAAAATCGGAAAGTGCTGAAACTGCCAGAAAAATCACTCAAGGTTTATTTAATGAATATTGGAATACTGATAAAAAAGTTTTCGAAAATTGTGAAAATGATGCTGTCGGAAAAGCTATAAAAGGTGTCGCAAGAAAAATTCAAGGTAAATATGCTGCGATTTACGGTTCACTAGGTGCCGCAGCCCTCGGAATTGGCACATATTTATGCTGTAGAGATAAACAACCCAAAACACAGACTCAAACACCCGATAATAAAGTTCAATCATAATCAAAATTCAATATACAAATGTACTTGAACAATAAAAACCCGATAAATCGGGTTTTTATTGTGAGTTAATTAAATATTTGCCCCGCCGTCATTTTTCATTTTATCGAGAACATTTTTGCTGCCGTCAATTGATTTTGCGTAATTAACCGTAAAATCTATCGCCTCATTATCCCGATCAATAGCTTCTTTCAAACCAATCATTTGCTCAAGCGTCAAATTCTCCATACCCTTCAAGTCATTAGAATTAAGATAAGTTTTAAAAAGCTTCTGCGCTTCATAATCAAACCCCGGAAGCCCCTTATAAAGCGAAAACCACTTGTAGAACTGATGCAGCATATAATAAGGATCAATCTCACCGTTTCTCAATATAAACATAGGTTTACTTTTAAATGCAAACCCGCTATCAGTTAAAATATTTATATACAAAGCTTCAAGCCCTTTTAATTCGCAAACAAGCCCCTCATCTTCACAAATAAATGCCAGAATCTTGTCGGCATTATTAAGCTTAACAACCTTTGTTCCGTGAGATTTTATATATTCAAGCAAAAGCGCAGGATTATTTTTAACCCCTGAAACTATTTCACTAACTGTATTCAAGACCAATTCTTTGTTCTTTTCGGTTTCTGAAGTCAAAGTAACCGTAACATTAGACGCGAGAATAGTTTTAGAGGTTTTATTCGCCGTACTGGTCTTCAAATGTTTGTCAAGTCTTGCAGAAAGACGTTTTTCCTGTAGTTTTAACAAAAGATAAATAATTTTTTTAAATATATTCATATAAAGCATTATATAACAATTGTCAGACAAGGCTTTCATCCAAAAAGACTAAATATTAAAATTGTATAAAGATTGTACAAAATACACTTGCTTTTCAATATTCTTTATTTTATAATACAATTGTGAAATTATTCACGAATTGTAATTTTAAAATTATCCTGTTAAAATTAACATACGGAATAAAAATAGCAATTGTCAAGTTACGATTAAGGAGAAAATAATTATGACAACAAAAAGCAAAAAGACAGTTGAAAACCTTGAAAAGACTTTAAACAAGTCAACCTTGGTAGACAACGCAGAGCAATTGGAATTGCTTATTGAAAGAGTAAAAAAAGCACAAAAGATTTATTCTAATTTTACTCAAGAGCAAGTTGATGCGATATTCAAAGCAGCAGCAACAGCAGCAGACAAAGCACGTATTCCTTTAGCAAGAATGGCTTATGAAGAAACAGGAATGGGAGTTCTTGAAGACAAAATCATTAAAAACCATTTTGCATCAGAATACATTTACAACAAACACAAAAACGCAAAAACATGCGGAATTATTAAAGAAGACAAAGCAAACGGAATTAAAGTTGTAGCAGAACCTTTAGGCGTAATCGCAGGTATTGTTCCGACAACAAACCCGACATCAACAGCTATTTTCAAATCACTAATAGCATTAAAAACAAGAAACGCAATAATCTTCTCACCACACCCAAGAGCAACAAAATGTACAATAGCAGCAGCAAAAGTTGTTCTTGAAGCAGCAGTAAAAGCCGGAGCACCGGAAGATATTATCGGCTGGATAGATATTCCTTCAATTGATTTATCAAATCAATTAATGAAACACGAATCAATTTCATGCATATTAGCAACAGGTGGTCCAGGAATGGTTAAAGCTGCATATTCATCAGGCAACCCAGCATTAGGCGTAGGTCCTGGTAACGCAGCAGCAGTTATTGACGAAACAGCAGATATTAAAATGGCAGTTTCATCAATCATAATGTCAAAGACTTTCGACAACGGTATGATTTGTGCTTCAGAACAGTCAGTAGTTGTTGTTGATGAAATATACGAAGAAGTTAAAAAAGAATTCATCTACAGAGGCTGCCACTTATTAAGCGCTGCAGATGAAAAGAAAATGATCGCATTACCGTTCATCGATCCAAAAAGAGGAACAGCACACCCTGACATCGTAGGTCAGCCTGCACGTAAGATCGCAGAACTTTCAGGTTTTGAAGTTCCGGCAAATACAAAAGTACTTCTTGCAGAAAGACCTTCAGTAGATTGGGAAGATCCGTTCTCAAGAGAAAAATTGTCACCGATCTTGACAATGTACAGAGCAAAAGATTTTGATCATGCAACAGAAATGGCATATGAGCTTGTATCAAAAGGCGGCGCAGGTCACTCAGCAGACCTTTACACCGATACACGTAAACAAGAAAGAGTAGACAAATTTGCAGAAAAAATGCCTGCTTGCCGTGTATTAATCAACTCACCATCAGCACAAGGCGGTATCGGAGATTTGTACAACTTCAAACTTGAACCGTCACTTTCATTAGGTTGCGGATCTTGGGGTAAAAACGCAATATCCGGAAACATCGGAGTTGAAAACTTATTGAACTACAAAACAGTTGCTGAAAGGAGAGAAAATATGCTTTGGTTCAAAGTTCCGCCGAAAGTTTACTTCAAAAGAGGTGCAGTAGATTTAGCTCTCCGTGAACTTCAAGGCAAAAAACGAGCTTTCATCGTAACTGACAGATTCCTATTCAACTCAGGTGCGGTAAACAGCATAGTAAATGTGTTGGATGAAATCGGTATTGATCACCAAATCTTCTTTGATGTAAAACCGGATCCGACATTATCAACAATTAATCAGGCAATGGATATTATCAGACCATATGAACCGGATGTAATCATATCACTTGGTGGTGGATCACCAATGGATGCTGCAAAGATCATGTGGTTAATGTACGAACAACCTGATACAGTATTTGAAGATATTTCAATGAGATTTATGGATATCAGAAAGAGAATTTGCAGAATACCTGAACTCGGCAAAAAAGCAACAATGGTTGCAATTCCGACAACATCAGGTACAGGTTCAGAAGTAACCCCATTTGCAATCATCACTGATGACGAAACTCACGTAAAATACGCAATTGCAGATTATGCATTAACACCGAATATGGCAATCATTGATCCAAACTTTGTTGATGGAATGCCAAAAGGTTTAACAGCAGCTTCAGGTATTGATGCTTTAGTACACTCAATTGAAGCATATGTATCAGCAATGGCAACAAACTTTACAAATTCAAATGCATTAGAAGCAACAAAACTTGTATTCAGATATTTGGAAAGATCTTGGAAAGAAGGAGCAAATGATCCAATAGCAAGAGAAAAAATGCACTATGCAGCAACAATTGCAGGTATGGCATTTGCAAACGCATTCCTAGGATTGTGCCACTCAATGGCTCACAAATTAGGTGCAATGTTCAACGTACCTCACGGTGTAGCTAACGCATTGTTAATCAGACAGGTAATCAAATACAATGCAACAGATTGCCCGAACAAACAATGTATCTTCCCACAATACAAATTCCCGAATGCAAAAGCAAAATATGCTCAAATTGCAGATGAATTAGGATTGGGCGGAAAGAACGACGATGAAAAAGTTCAATTATTAATCGATGCTATCGACAAATTGATGAAGGCTGTAAATCTTCCAAATTCAATCAAAGATTTTGGAGTTACAGAAGCAGACTTCAATGCTAAGTTAGACGAAATGGTTGAACTAGCATTCGACGATCAATGTACAGGTGCAAACCCTGCTTATCCGTTAATGGAAGATATTAAAACTATTTACAAAGACGCTTTTGAAGGTATTGTAAGAGATTACAACCCAGC
Organism: Candidatus Gastranaerophilales bacterium; assembly: GCA_944326525.1. GTDB lineage: Bacteria > Cyanobacteriota > Vampirovibrionia > Gastranaerophilales > Gastranaerophilaceae > Scatenecus. The sequence goes on along the minus strand of CALVEG010000001.1, from coordinate 60,926 downwards.
TAAATAGTTTTGCACATTTACCAAATAAAAAGGAACTGTTAAATATTTAACAGTTCCTTTTTCCAGCAAAAAAATTTTTCAGAGTTTTTAAAATAATCACAGTACGGAGATTTAAACATGATAGAAAAAGTAAACAGATTAACAATATTTAAAAATTACTTTACCCCAACAGGCAGAGTGGCAAATGAAGAAATTAAAAATATACGCTCATTTACTAACGAATGCATTGATATTTATCAAAAAAACTTGCCAAATGGTCAAATAGTGCTTCAACACGAAACGAAATCAAGAAATACAAATCACACAAAAACTTTATTTTTAAATTCAAACGGAGTTAACAATATAACAGAAAGGGAAAATAGAAATTCCGAAAAAGGCTTCAAATTAATTTCAATACTGAAAAAATATCTTCCAGGCTGCAGCTTTCACGAAAGACAAGTGTTGATAAACACAAAAACCGGAAAAATAGAAGAAAAAGCAAACAAATATTCAGGATTAGGAAGAGGTTCAACTACCACAGTAATCTCATACGGAAACAGGGAATCCGAATTTCCGGCAACACCTCTTGCAGGCTCAATACACCCTTCTATTGCACAGAAAATTATATTTGATAAAGGCGGCTTTGGATACAACGAAATGTACATACAGTTATAATTGCTTTATATAAATTAATAAAAAAGACATGCCTTGACATTAAGGTATGTCTTTTTTATTATAAAGAAACGAGGACGGCGACATGGCCAAGTGGTAAGGCAGGAGCCTGCAAAGCTCTTATCCCCCAGTTCGAATCTGGGTGTCGCCTTTTTATTTTTAAACTTGAAGGGGTGTACATGCTTAAAAGATTTTTAATTTCTGTTTTTGTATTATTGGGATTAGTAGCAGGAAAAGCATTTGCTATAGATTTGAATTTTGATGGATATATTTCAGATAACGCAAAAATTCTTTCTAATGAATCCCTTGAGAATTTGAATTATACTTTACACGATTTAAACAAAAAAACAACCGCAGCTATAGCTGTAATAACCCTAAACAACTTAAAAGATGAAAAAATAGAAAAAGTTGCAAATGACATAATGGGCGAATACAAAATTGGTGACGATACAAAGAAAAACGGACTTGTATTTGTTATTTCAATTGAAGAAAGACAACTCCAAATAATTTTAGGAGATGGACTTGTTAGCAGTATTGAGCCTAAAAAACTTGAAAATATTATAGATAAAAATGTTTTACCTTATTTTGAAGCCGGAAAATATGAAGACGGAATTATAAGCGGAACATATTTAATGGCTGATATGATAGGAAAAATTGACGGCAAAAAAATCGAACATTTTGGAAATGTTCCTGATGCAAATGGATTAAAAAAGCCGTTTAATAAAAATTGGTTATGGTTATTACTAATCCCAATTTTTGGAGCAGGAGCAGCAATCTGGATATTTGTAGCCAACAAGAAAAAACTTAATGCGCAACAAGAACAAAATTCTTAATTCAGAAATGCAAAATTGAAAAATTAATAGCTTATTTTGGGCGATTAGCAAGGACTCCGCTTTTCGATTGAGTATCGAAAAGATGGAGGGATGGTAGCGCAAGCTACCAACAAGCTCAAGTTTGATAATTTAATAGACTTATTTGGGGCGATTAGCAAGGACTCCGCTTTTCGATTGAGTATCGAAAAGATGGAGGGAAGGTAGCGCAAGCTACCAACAAGCTCAAACTTTGATAATTTAATAACTTATTTTGGGCGATTAGCGCAGTTGGTAGCGCATCACATTGACGTTGTGAGGGTCACGTGTTCGAGTCACGTATCGCCCATTTTTATTTTGTAAAAAAAAATTTTTCTGATAGAATTTCACTATGTTTAGAAAAATTCAAGAAAAAGATAAAGCTTTTTATATTAATACAGCAAACGAATTCTACGATTCTAATGCTGTTGATCACAAAGTACCTTGCAGAAATATAGAAAACACCTTTAATGAGCTTATGCGCTCAAATGAATACGCCGAATGCTACATATTTGAAAAGGACGGAGAAAAAGCCGGATACGCATTATTAGCAAAAACATTTTCTCAAGAAGCCGGCGGGCTTGTTTTATGGATTGAAGAAATTTACATTTTGCCGCAATTTCGTTCATTAGGACTTGGGGGTAACTTTCTTAAGTTTATAAAAGAAAACACTAAATGTGCAAGACTAAGACTTGAACTTTGCCCTTCAAACACAAGAGCTTATGCTGCTTACAAGAAGCATGGCTTTGAAGTGTTAGATTACAAACAAATGATTTACGACAAAAATCCAGACTAGAGCAATTGCTTTAAACATTCTGCAAATATTTTTCAATATCTTCGTCAGAAATCATTTCTGTAGCAGCAACTAAAATTCTTTTTTCATCAAGCTTTATACCACCAAGAATACCGTTTTCTTTAAGCTTTTTAAGGAATCTGTCCGATGATTCGACCTCAAGTACAAACTCGTTAAAAAAGTTTTTATTAAGCGTTTTAAATCCTTTCAGAGAAAGTTTTTGAGATAATTTATGCGCTTGTTTTGCTGAAAGATATCCGACTTGTCTAAAGCCTTTTTCGCCTAATAAAGACAAGTACAAAGTCGCACAAAGCCCAATTAAAGCTTGATTTGAACAAATATTACTTGTAGCTTTTTCTCTTTTTATATGCTGTTCTCTGGTTTGTATTGTGAGGCAAAAAGCTTGATTACCATCTGCATCAACAGTTCTTCCGGCGAGTCTTCCCGGAATCTGGCGCATATATTTTTCACGACACGCAATAAATCCTGCATGTGGCCCGCCGAATTCTTGCGGAATACCGAGAGCTTGAATATCACCAACAACAATATCTGCACCGTATTCTGACGGAGGTTTTAAGATTGAAAGTGAAGATATGTTCGTACAAACAATTAAAAGAGTATCGACCGGTTTTAGCTCAGAAATCTCACCGTAGTAATCAGGATTTTGCATCAAAACACAAGCATAATCAGCAGTATTCATAGGCAATTCGTTAAAATAATCAACCTGAATTTCATTTGCCCATGCGTAAGTATCTATGACTTTTTTATATTCAGGATTTAATTTTTCTGATACTAGAGCTTTAGATTTTTTAGTAATCCTTTTAGCCATCAAAACAGCTTCAGCGCAGGCTGTTCCGCCATCGTATACCGTAGCATTTGATATATCCATACCCGTAAGGCGAGAAATCATAGTTTGAAATTCGTACATAACCTGAAGTGTACCTTGAGAAATTTCAGCCTGATAAGGAGTGTATGCAGTCAAGAATTCCCATCTTTGAGCAACCTGCGACACTACAGCAGGAATAAACATATTGTAAACCCCGCCACCTAAAAAACTTATATAATCAGTTCTATTCTTTTTTGCAAGCGACTTAATTGTTCTTTGAACTTCCATTTCGCTCATTGCATCAGGCAAATCAAGAGTTTTCATACAAGCCGTCTGCGGAATATCGGCAAACAAATCCTCAATTTTATCTACCCCGCAAACTTTTAGCATTTCAGCTTTTACTTCATCATTATGTACTAAAAAATTTTTCATTATTCCAATTCTTCTTTATAATCTTCGTATTCCATTAAATCGCCAAGTTCAGCTTCATCGCCCGTTTTTTCAATTTTCACAAGCCAGCCCTTTTCGTAAGAATCTTCATTAAGAATTTCAGGACTATCAGCTACTTCATTGTTTACTTCAGTAACTTTTCCGCTAACAGGCATATAAATTTCACTTGCGGCTTTTACAGATTCAACAGTTGCGAAAGTTTCACCTTTATGAAATTCTGTACCAACTTCAGGTAATTCCAAAAACACGATATCTCCAAGCTGTTCTACAGCATAATCTGTCAGTCCGACTGTATATCCGCCATTTTCATCTTCATAAATATATTCATGAGTTTTTGCGCATAAAATCTTTTCTGTTATACTCATTCTTTTCTCCTTAATTTATTTTAACTATGTTCCTTTTTGTCACAAACGGTCTTTTTACTATTTCAGCATCGTGCAATTTCTCTCTTATCATAACCTGAACAACTGCGCCTGTGCAAATTTCTTCAATATTTTTAACATAACCAAGCGCAATATTAGTATTTAACACAGGTGAAATTCCGCCGCTTGTAACTGTTCCGATTTTTTCACCTTTAAAATAGATTTCATATCCGTGTCTTGCGATTCCCCTATCAAGCATTTTTAACCCGACAAGTTTTTTGTTTGTACCGTTTTTAATCTGCTCCATTATAACTTTTTTCCCGTTATAATCAGCTTCCTTATCCTTTGGAACAGACCAAGAAAGTCCTGCCTCTATCGGAGTTGTATCTTCATCCAAATCGTTTCCGTATAAATGTAAGGCTGCCTCCAATCTCAACGTATCTCTGGCACCTAAACCAATAGGCTTAATTCCGAAAGGTTTTCCGCATTCTAAAATCTTATCAAATAATTCTTCGCTAAATTCATTTTCAACCAAAAGTTCAAACCCATCTTCGCCAGTGTATCCTGTGCGGGAAGCCAAAAGCTTTATACCAAAAACTTTTGCAGGCCTTATTGTAAAAGAATTTTGGTTTATATCAAGCCCCATAGAACTTAAAACCTCAGCAGCTTTCGGACCTTGCACAGCCAATAGTGAATAATTATGGGATTGGTTATCTATTTTTACATCAAATCCTTTTTTATTCCTTACCATCCAGTTTAAATCTTCATCAATTCTTGCGGCATTGCATATTATAAGGTATTCTAAAATTCCAAGTTTATAAATTATTAAATCGTCTATTAATCCGCCTTTTTCATTGGTAAGCTGGCAATAAACAGCTTTTTCATAAGTCAATTTTGTTATATCCTGAGGAACAATCTTGTTCAAATATGCCAAGGAATCCTTTCCTGAAACAAATACCTCTCCCATATGTGAAACATCAAACAAACCAACACTTTCTCTTACGGTCTTGTGTTCCTCAATTATTGATGTATATTGAACAGGCATACTCCAACCCGCAAAATCAACCATTCTTGCCCCTAATCCTATATGCTTGTCATGCAAAAAAGTTTCTTTTGTCATAATTCCCCCTTTTGAAATTATTGTCGTCTTAAACGCTTCAATTGTCAATTTATAATAGTAATTTTTGTTATATTTAATTACATTTCCTACAAATTGAAAAGTTTATGTTTTATTAAAGCTTTTATTATATAATTTTGATTATGAAAGATTTTTTTATAGGACTTTTAGACTGGATTTACAAGAAGAAATGTTATTTTTGCAAACACTCTGATGAGTGTGTCAGAATGTGTTCAAAATGTTATGAATCGCTTGAGCATCTACGCCCTGAAGTAAACAGAATTGTACAAAGCAAAAACATTTACTGTGCCGGTGTTTATGACAAAAATCTGCAAAAACTTATTCGAGGACTTAAATATCATAACCAAAGAGAACTTGCCAAATATTTGGCAAAATTTATGTATGAATATTGGCTTCTAATTGACGGCAAATCAAACTTTCAAGTAGTTCCTGTTCCTATTTACAAAACAAGAGAAAAAAAACGCAAATATAATCACATGAATCTTGTAGCTGAAGAATTTTGTAATCTTTCAGGATGCACTCTTAACATTGATTTGATAAAAAGAATTAAAAACACAAAACCGCAATACAATCTGAAGAAACACGAACGCGAAAATAATCTTAAAAACGCTTTTGAAGTTGATGAAAGTAACCTTTTGCCAATGAAAATTCTGATACTTGATGACATTTGCACCACAGGCTCTACTTTTGAAGAAATGATAAAAGAGTTTGCAAAACACAATATTTTTGATATAACATGTTTTGCCGCAACAACCCCATTTGAGGAATAAATGATCTTACAAGAATTTGCTTCTTACATTCAAAACCGAAAAAATGATCTGATTTCTGGTAAATCCACCGCTCTTAAAATTTTGTGTGACTGGATTCGGCTTGTTATAAAGAAAAACCCTAAAGGCCATGTTGATAAAATTGTTCAGACAGAAATCCTTCTTGCGGAAAACAAATATGGAGAGTTTTTTATTACAGCAAAATCCGAAAGCGGAAGAACTCTTGTAAATGCCCTTTATAATTTTGCCCTAAGTTACGAACACTATATAATGCAAAAATGGCTGGATGATAAAAATCCTCAAGATTTTAAAAAATAGCACATTAAATACCCGCCTGTCGGATTTTATTTAACCTTTAAAATCTAAAATATTTATAAATCGAAGATTTTAAATGGAGAAATAAACTATGAATAATATTTACCAATCACAAATCAGCCACCTTAAAGCCTTAAACAATCTTTTTATTGAACTTACCTCTAAAAACTGCAACCAAAGATGCAAAAACTGTTATATTGAATTCCCGATTTCGAAAAACGTAAAAGATTTTATTGACGAAAATTTAATAAAAAAAGCTCTTTCTGACACTAAAACAGAAAATATTCAATGCATTTATCTGACCGGTGCCGAACCTATGACACACCCCGACTTTAACAGTATACTAAGGCTCTGTTTAAAACGCACTAACGTATGTATATGTACTAACGGTAGTTTTATAAACGAAAAAAAAGCCAGATTTTTAAAACGTGTCGAAGATGAAAGTGATTTTGAAATCATTTTTCAACTAAGTTTGGATCACTATAATGAAATTAAAAATGATGACATTAGAGGACGTGGAACTTACAGACAAACTCTTCTTGCAATAAAAAGTCTTGTCAATTACGAATTTAATCCTATTTTATGTGTAACTGACTTTTATCAAGAAGGCAAAAACAAACTTCTTGATGGTTTTAAACATGTATGTGAAAAAATTGGATTTGCTGCAACTGAAAATAATTTCAAAATAAATACCCCATACTCAAAAAATACAGATCCGAAGTACTTGTCAGATAAATGGCAAAACCTGGATTGCGAATATGGCAGAATACTTACCGCAAAAGGTGTATATTCTTGCCCCTTTCTTGCAAATGATCACCGAGGAAGATCCGGAAGCGATTTTAATGACTACTCTGACAAAAGTATTCTTGAAACTGACTTTTGTGCAACATGCATCAAAAACAAAACACAAATGTTTTCAATTAATTTCGACAACTTTACTTAATTAATTCTTTGCATAAAGTTTCAGCGCAAACTTAATCATCAAAATAGATTTGTTCTTTTCATAAGGCTCAACTTCAACCTTGCAAATATCAAGAAAATGTTCATGCTGATATAAGGCCTTTAAGAACGTTTCAAAATTTTTGTAGTTAGATATTAATTCCATATCCAGAAGAGCAACACTGTACTTGCCTGGAACACCTTGAACAAACTTATCATCTTTTGGATCATAAGTATAATTTATTGCCAACATCTTAATAGTATTAGCTCTTATGATTTTAAGAATTTCCTCGAATTCACCAGCAATAAGCCCTTCTGCATCTAGACCAACTTCATCAGATTGGAAAAATGTCTTTTCAATACCTGACATATCCTCCTGCTTTTTAGCTTCTGCTTTTAATTGATCTAACTCTCTTTGCTTGTCAGCTAAAACAAGAGTTTGCGCAGCATATTGATCATTCATCTCCATAATATTTTGAACTGTTGGAACAATCTTATTTGTTACAAAAAACACAACAACCAATATGGATAAAACCAATATTGCCACTGCATCTTTTAATTTAGTTAAAATCTCTTTAATTTCCTCTGGCATAATTTATAAAAAATCTCCGTATTTAATTAGTTTATTGGCGTATCGCTTATTAATTTTTTATCAGGTGGCATATTTGCAGCTTTTCCGGTTGTTTTACCGGATTTATTATTTTTAGCCTTACCTTTGTTCTTTTTAGCATTACCGGCTTTTTTATCATCTTCTTCAGTTGCCACCGACGCTGGAGCTGCTGAAATATTTGAAATTTCAAAATCATAAGTTACCGGAAGATTTGACATAAATTCATCAACATTATCCGATATCATCTCTAGTTTTTGAAGTTTTAAATCACTTGAAACAAGATACTCTTTTAAGTTTCTATAAAAAGTGTACACATCCTCGACAGAACTTGCTCCACCTTTAATTAGAATCTTACCATTTCCTTCTGTTGAGAAATACGAAAGCCATAATTGAGATGGAACTGATTCACCTATTGCTGAATATGCCATCAATTTTATTCTATTATCTTGAAGTGTTTTAATTATTTCATTTTTTACACTAAATTTACCAGCCATTTGCTGAGCATCTTTCAAAGTTTTAATTTCTTTTTCTACTTGCTGAATACTCGCATTTAATTCATCCAGCTCAGATTGCTTATCTGCTTGTATTTTAGGTAAAAGCAACATCGCAATACCAACAGGCACCAATAATAAAATCGCAATCGCTATTGACATAACTCTTGCCATAGTTGGTGTTGTTGTATATTCGTTTTCACCTATTGGAATTCTTATAATTTCTTCTGCTGTAGCAATTTCACCACCGGAAGCTGCGAGAAAATTACAACTTATCGGATAATTAAAAGTTTTTGAAACTGCAACACCTATAGCCTGAAGAGAAATTTTCAGGATATTATCCGGTAATACATCCAAACTTACAGGTAAAAATTCCTTGCGTTTAAATTTATTATTTTCAATATACTCTATAGTACCATCGACATTAAGAGCCTTGGCAAGCACCTCAGCACTTACTGCATCTGTATCTGAAAGAACTAACAAATAATTTGTAGGATAGCTCATTAATGTAATCTGTGCTGATGAACTTATTACATTATAAATTTCATCGCCTTCATAAGATTTAATAGCTATTGGTTCTTCATAATAATCAACAATATTTTTCCCGGACAATGATGCTAAAGTATATCCGTTTGAGTTTACAGTTAACAAATTCCAAGTAACACCATCCTGCATTTCGGAGGCTGCAAGCCCAGTATAATCAAGTGCTCTAAGAGTTGAAAGAATTGCCATTTCAACGCCTACCAAATTAGCACCCAATTCAGTCAATGCAGCTGATATACCTTCAATAACCAATTGTTGAACTGCAGAATAAAACAATTTACGATTTTCTCCGCTGCCAACATTTGAATCCCACCATTGAACAATCGGATCATGTCTTTTAAACACATAAGACTGTTCAACCTCTGATGTTATTGCACCTGTAATCGCTTCATCTCCAAGCATCAAAGACATTTCTATTGAACCAAACAAAACTGTTGGAAGATTCAATGTAATGTTACACTTTGGATTAAGTTTAAGCTCCTCAAACATTTCGCCAACAGCTTTTTTGAAATCTTCCATATTTGCAATTTCTCTAAGAGATTCATTATAAGCCAGGGGCCTTACAGCATAATTCTTAATCGTATGGCTGGAATCATCAATTTGAAGCATTTCTAGCCCAACCCCAGGAGTGACTGAAAGATAAACATCCGGGCGATTTCCAGCTGTTAATTTATCTACAAAATCATTAATAAAATTTGAACCCATTTTAGTTATTTTCTTCCTATGTACTTAATTCTTATTTTTATTATACAATATATTTTATAGAGGTTGCAAATTTAACATAAATTTACACTATACGGAGGATAATCTGCCAAATGAACTATATAACTGAAATACAGAGGCTTAAGAGAGAGAAAAATGCAGTAATACTGGCACACTGCTATCAAAATATAGAAATTGATGAAGTCGCAGATTATATTGGGGACTCTCTTTATTTAAGTCAAATGGCTGCAAAAACTGATGCTGATATAATTATTTTTGCAGGAGTTTACTTTATGGCTCAAACTGCTAAAATTTTAAATCCATCAAAAAAAGTTATTCTGCCTAACCTTAAAGCCGGATGCGACATGGCTGATATGATAAATTTACAACAATTAAGAGAATTTAAAAACAAATTTCCAAATGTTCCGACAGTATGTTACATAAATTCTACTGCTGAAGTAAAAGCTGAATGTGACATTTGCTGCACAAGTTCAAATGCAATCAAAATTGTTGAAAGTCTTAAATCACCTAAAGTTTTGTTTTTACCGGACAAAAATCTAGGCAGATGGGTTGAAAAACAGCTTGGTAATGTAGAAGTTATAACCTACAACGGATGTTGCCCTATTCATAACAAACTAAATCCAACAGGAATAAAAGAAACAAAATCTCAATATCCGAATGCTCTTGTACTAGCACATCCGGAATGCGTAGAAGACTTTTTAAATCTTGCAGATTACGTCGGCAGCACAACAGGGATTATGAATTACGTCAAAAACAGCAACGAAAAAGAGTTTATAGTCGCAACAGAAAAAGGTGTTCTTGACAGATTAAAACGAGATTACCCAAACAAAAAATTCTATGATATAAACAACACCCCATCAATTTGTCAGAGCATGAAATTAAATACTGTTAAAGACATCTATAATGCACTGCAAAATGAAGCTCCGGAAATTACGGTAGATAAAGAAATCGCACAAAAAGCACTCAAATGCATCGAAAGAATGCTCGAAGTTTCAAAATAGGATTAATTTTAAAATGGATGACATAATTTTTGGTAAAAACGCTATAACTGAAGCTTTAATTAACGGAGAACGAGAAATCAACAAAATTCTGATTTCTAAAAGCATTCACACTGATGCAAAAATCGAAAAAATTAAAACTCTTGCCAAAGAAAGAGGAATTGTTTTTCAATTTGTAGCAAAAGAAAAATTCCAGCCCTACGCTGAATTCAATCACCAAGGAGTCATTGCACAGATTTCACCTTTAAAATACGCAGATCTTGATGAATTTTTGGAACAAAATCACCAAAATTCATCGCTTGTTATTCTTGATGGAGTTGAAGATCCGCACAATTTTGGCGCAATAATTCGTTCTTGTGTTTGCGCAGGAGTTAGCGGAATTATAATTCCGTCCAGACGTAACGTCCAAGTAAATTCCGTCGTGGAAAAGACCAGCGCCGGCGCTATTAATCACATTCCTATAATAAAAGTCAATAGCCTTACAAACGCAGTCCAAAAGTTGAAAGATTCCGACTGGTGGATAATTGCGACAGATGCTTCAGCAAACGATAATTATTATGATATCAAATATAACGATATGAACTTTGCTCTCATCATGGGGGCTGAACACGCAGGAGTGTCAAAATCACTTCTTAAAATGTCCGACTTTAAAGTTAAAATTCCAATGATGAATAATTTTAATTCACTTAACGTTTCTAATGCAGCAAGTGTTATTATTTTTGAAAGCTTAAGACAACGGATTAAAAAATAAAATTTTAAGCAAAGTTAAAAAATAGTTTTATATACAAAATCATATTATAATAATTTTGAGAGATGGAGAGTTTTATAATAAATGAAAAAAGAAATCGAAAAACTTGGACTTATATCAGAAGATATTTCGGATGAAGATGTTGATTTTCACGAACTTGAACCTATGGATGAAGAAGACGAGCTTATTCATTCTGTAGAAGATCCAAAAGTTCAAGAAAGTTTAGCGTCTGTAAATTCTGATGACAGTGTAAAAATATACTTGCAGCAAATCGGTAAAATTCCATTGCTTTCATCAGAGCAAGAACTTGATTTAGCAAAGAAAATTTACGAATCTCAAGATGAATTTTCAAAAAATCTGCTTGTAAACGCAAACTTAAGACTTGTTGTTAGCATTGCAAAAAAATATATAGGACGAGGACTTTCATTTCTTGATTTAATTCAGGAGGGGAATTTGGGCTTAATGAAAGCCGCAGGAAGATTTGACTATACAAAAGGCTACAAATTCTCAACTTATGCAACATGGTGGATCCAGCAGTCAATCACTCGCGCTATTGCCGATAAAGCACGTATCATAAGGCTTCCGATACACATGATTGAATCCCTTGGTAAAATTCGTCGTGCGACAATTGACCTGACAACAGAACTCGGCCACACCCCAACGAAACAGGAAATTGCATATAGACTTGGAATTTCCGTAAACAAACTAACCTCGATAATTAAATCGGCTCAAAGCACTATCAGTATGGAAACTCCTGCAAACAGTTCCGAAGATAGCTCTAAAATTGCTGACTTTATTGTGGATGATTCTACGATTACTCCTGACGGAAGAGTTTCTCAAGAAAACTTATTTGAAGATATAAGAAAAATGCTTAACCAACTAAGCCCAAAAGAACGAGATGTTCTTATTCTTCGTTACGGTCTGGATAACAACGGTACGAAAAAAACTCTTGATGAAATCGGTTCTCAATATGGGGTTTCACGTGAACGTATCAGACAAATCGAAAATAGAGCTATCGCAAAACTTAAAAAACTTTGCAAAAATAAACACCTCACAGTCGGACTTAAAAACTACTTCGGCGAATAGCACACGAAGTGTGCTCCTACCTTTGGGTAAATATCTGTGTTTGCGCTTTTGTGAAAATAGGAAACTTTATCACGTAAATAATTTGCGTCGCTTTTAACAAAGTAGGGTGCGTCGTTTTGACGCACCATTTTATCATTCAAAAAATTTAAAAAATCGCCCCAATTTTCAGTTTTACCACTCACAAAATAAAAAATCGCCCCGATTTTCAGAGCGATTTTTTTATTTGACTTTTTATAATAAACTATTCAGCGTCTTTGTTGATATCTTTTACACTTAAAGCAATTCTGTGTTCTTGCGGAGTGAATTTTTTAATCAACACTTCTACACTGTCACCAACTTTGTATCTGTTGAACGGATTTACGTTTTCTTCAGCCATTTCTGATACCGGCAACAATGCTTCTACGCCTGGGAATATGTTAATAAATGCACCAAAACCTGTTACTTTATTAACTGTTCCTGTAATTACCTGACCTTCTTCAAATTGACCTTCAATTTGCTGCCACGGATCTTCGCCCATTCTCTTTAATGAAAGCGAAATTCTCTTTAATTCATTATCAATTTTGATAATCTTAACTTCTATAGTTTCACCTAAAGAAATTACATCTGAAGGATGTTTGATTCTTGACCAAGAAATTTCTGAAATCGGAAGAAGTCCGTCAATTCCGTTGATGTCCACGAATGCTCCAAAATCAGCAATTCTTACAACTTCACCTTTTACAATTTGGTCTTCTTCTAATGTTGATAGAATGTTATCAACAACTTGATCTCTTTGTTCTGCTACAGCTTGTCTTTGTGAAAGGATTAGTTTGTTTTTCTTTGGATCTGCTTCCAATACTTTAACTTCGATTTTTGTATCAATCAAACCATCAAATGGTGTTCCTGTTCTTAATTGTGATGAAGGAATAAAACCTTTTAAATCTGCAACATCTACAAGAACTCCGCCTTTTACGATTGAAACAACTTTTGCTAAAATTGTATCGCCTTGGATTTTAGCATCGTTTAACTGAGCCCAAGCTTGAGCAAATGCTAAACGTTTCAATGATAAAAGCATACCTTCATCATCATTTTCTTCTTTTAAAATATAAAATTCTTTTACGTCACCTACGGCTACTGAATCAACACCTTCTGCTGACGGAATTTCTTTTTGTGGTAGAAATGCTTCGGTTTTTGCACCTTTAACACTTACAAGATATCCATCCTGTTCTTTTTTAATTACTGTTCCTTCTACAATGTCTGCAACTGTGTTGCTTGATGAAAATGATTCTTCTAATAATTTTTCAAATTCATCCATGTTTGTTTTTTCTAATGTAACTGTCATTTTGTATTTTTCCTTTCGTTTTTTATTTTCATTTGTTATATCAAAAACTGTTTAAGCGTTTAATCACTTCGTCTATAATATTCTGCGGAGTTGATGCTCCTGCTGTTACTGAAATATCATCATTTTCATTAATCAAATCTTTAAATTCATCCAATTCTTCTGCTTTTTCAATATGAATTGTATTAGTTATATTTTTTAAAATCTCTGCCAGATGAGTTGTGTTTGCACTCTTTTTAGAACCCACAACCACCATTAATCCGCTTGTTTTAGCAAGTTCCTTTGCTTCATTCTGGCGCATTGAAGTACTTGGACAAATTGTATTGGCAATATGAATTTCTTTAGCAATTGTAGTTAAATAATCAACTATTGAATTTAACGTCGAAATCATTTGCGTTGTCTGAACGACAACCCCCACACGTTTGTGAGATTTAATTGCATTTGCATAACCCTCTAACTGCTCAATATTTGATGCCACTGCGACTTTATCAGTCCACAATAAAGCATTTGCCTTAATCGCTACAACTTCAGGATGCTCGGCCTTGCCAACTATTACAACAAAATAGTCTTCTTTCGCCAACTCTATAGCCTTTTGCTGAACCTTTTTAACATCAGGACAAGTCAAATCCACAGGTGTAAAGCCTGCTTGTTTAATCTTTTCTATAACTTCAGGACTCTCTCCATGACTGCGGATCACACAAATACCTTCCCCTTTTTCAGGAAGTTCATATAAAGTCTTTATACCTGTCTTTTCAAGCTCCTTTATTACATTCGCATTATGTATAAGCTCGCCCAACACAAATACTTCTTTATTGGGGTTTTCGGATTTTAACTTCTGAACGGATTCCACTGCACGCTTGACTCCGTAGCAAAAACCCGCATATTTAGCTAATTTAACTTTTTTCGGCAATTTAAAATTGTCTTCTTTCTTTTAGACTTGCAGTAAATCTTACCGCTGTAATTGTATTAAATTACAAAAATAACAAATTGGCAAGTCCAATTCCGATTTTTCTCCATTTATAAAGCTTTAAATGCAGGTTTTAAGAATAAAACCTGCATCTATTACTGCTACAAATTTTGCACCTGTAATTTATGAATTTAAATATAGTGTTGAATCTTGCTCTTGTAATTTCTTTTTTGTTTTAGAATCTATAGGAGCTGTAAATGCCCTTTTCATATCTTGCGGCACATCTTTTTTCTCTTTTATTTCATCCAGTTCATCCTTACTAAAATATTGAGAAAATCCTGAATCTTGTTTTAGTTCTGCAAGTTGATCTTTAACTTGGAAAGTTGTAGAACGCTTCATAACTGTTATAATTTTATTAACTGCATCCACAGGAAGACCTGTTGATAACATTGTTGAAGCCATTCCGCTTTCAATTACACTTGTTAGCATTGATGTTCTTGCTATTAAGGTATAAATTAAACGCTTATTGGCTAATCCTGAAAGTTCCGCAAACTTCATCAACATTTCTATTTTCTTAGCCGGAGGAGCACTTTCAAATAATTTTACAAAGTATTCACGTCTTTGTGCCGGCGAAAGATTTCGTATTTCTTTTGCTGTAAGGGTTCCTGTGCTTATTACCGAATTAATCTCGGAATCTGTTGCACTATTAAGTGCCATTTCAGCTGCAACTCTTACAATTTCCGTTTGCTGAACATTTGGTGAAGACATCTTATTAATAACTTCTGACGCAGCTTGAATTGCTTTCTCGTTACCAGAGCGGTAAACAACATCCATCGCTTCTGATTGAACCGTCGGATCGTAATTATTAATATTCGCTGCAGTATGTTCTTGAACCTCACTATATTCTGATGTCATCATTGTAGTGTGAGCTGCAAGCTGGTTGTCTTTATGCAAATCTTTAATTTGATCTGATAATTTATTTAATTGTTCTACGGCTTCTTCTTTATTCGTGTATAATTTTTCAATATTTTCCTTCAAATAATTGAAAGCCTCAGTCTGGTTTTCTTTTGACATTCTTGTAACAACACCTGACTCATTCGCCGCTTTCGTTGCAAGTTTTGAATCTTTTGTCAAAAGTTGTAAACCTTCAAGCTGATAATCTTCATTTAATTCATCAGCTCTTGCTGCGGTCTCGGCGATCACAACTTCTGATGAATTCTTTTTAATTTTCTCGACCATAGCACTTTGATGTTCTGTCTTTTCTGCATTTAAAGCTCGTTCTTTAACTTGTCTTTGAACATCCAAAGATTCATCACCAGAATAATCATCTGCTAATATAACCATTTGAGCATCTGTAGCGTTTTCTGAAGTCTGAAGCTTTAATCTCTCAGCACGTTCTTTATCGTTTTTCTGAATTTCATTTTGTGCTTCAACCATAGCATTTAAGGCATCTTGGTCACCTTCATATTTATCTACGTTTGCAGCGTTTACTTCCGGCATTACACCTTCTGTTCGCCTTGCCATGTGACTTCTAATCTCCTTAAACCCTGCCATCATGCCAAAAATTTTGTTTACAACTTCGAGGTTTTCAGGATCGTTACACAATTCATCCATCATTTTTCCCATAAATTCAGCTTTTTCTTTTGGGGACATTCCTTTTGTTGCATGAGCTGAATATATAGTTAAAATTTTTAATTTTTCATCTGGGGTTTGTGCTGCTTTATACAATTCGCCAAATTTTGTGTTATGCAAACCTTCTAAAATTCCGTAGTTTGAACGTTTTGAAGGATCTTTTGTTCGTTCCTCCATTATTGCAAGAACCTCTTTGTTCTTCTTTATTATAGCTTCCAAATGGCTCTTCATCGCAGCTTCTTTTGGAGTTAGCTTATCCTTTTTACTGTTTAAATAATCTAATTCAACCTGTTCTTTTGTTTTACCTAGTTCTTTTAACTTCTGATTCATTTCTTCAGGAGAAAGAATAACTATAAAATCGCCTGATTCTTTAAGAGCATGAGAAATAGCTGTTGATGTAAATGTTTGCTTTTCTATATAAGAATTTTGCGCATCTGATCTGCTTGATTCATCCAAATTAAATATATAATCATGCATCAGTGATTTAGCATTTACATCACCATCTGTAATGCTATCAAAGAATTTTTTAAAATCTATATTACTTTCATTAGCAGTTTGAAGAACTGTCATTAACATTTCATAACTGTTTCCCTTAGTATCCATATCAAATAGCTTTGGAAACATGCTCATTGCTTTTTGCAAATTCTCTGTTGATTCCTTAATTAATGACTGTTGTTCTTCAGGACTTAATGCATTCCATTCTTCTATACTTTTGGGATTAGCCTGATCAGCATACAAAAACTTATTTTTTGCCAATTCTAAAGCTAAAGTCTTTTCTTTTTCTTCTTTTGAAAGTTTTGCAAACTCTTTATGATTAAAAGGCTCCTCTATAGCCGATTCATTTTTTTGTGCAACATTCGCTGTAGTTTCAGCATTCACCGCACTTTCGGAACTAGTTTTTGAATCAGCTTGAGTTTTCGACGTTGAAGTTGTTTCCTGAACCTTTTCATTGGCAAAGTTTAAATTTACTATTTCTAATTGTTTATCAAACGCGTAGGTTTCAAATCCGGGATATTCTTTGCACAACCTTTCAAACTGTTCTTTTGTCACACACAGCTTTTTATATAACTCTTTTAATTCTTCATTTTTTGGGGTTTGCCCGACCGGAACATTGTTTGTTGATGAACTTGCAGCACTGGTTGGGGTACTGCCCTGAACTGTGGTTTCCGGCGTGAAACCAGTCGTTTTATTTACTTGTATTTCCATGATACTCTCTTGGTTTGTAACACCTTACACATGTAAAAACATTATGAATACTAAAATTTCACCATTCATAACATGTTTTTACAAATATTTACATTTTATATACTTGGTACATATTAACTTGGTTTGTATCTCAATTGCCCTCTTAATCTATACTTAACAAAACATCTAGATTATTGCCTGAACCAGCCATTTTTATTTCTTGATGCTCAACATCTATTCCATCACCAAAAGCTTTTACTATAAAATCGAAAAAGCCCTTGTCTATTTGAGTTGTTGAACCTAATTTAAATTTCTTTGTATTACCGTTCTTGTTTTCTGTAATTTGCTGTCCGCCCTTTATGTAATAAGCTGTCGTTGCGTAATCACCCTTCGGGGTATACAACTTTTTAACCAGCAATCCATCTGTCATATCAATTTTTATAATTCGACCTCTTGATGGTTGGGTTTTAATTAATAAAGCCTTTTCTGCATTATTCAAATTATCATCTGTACTATATAAACAAATAAATCCACCACCAAATTGTTTGATATCTTTAGGAATATCAACTGTTGCAACTAATGTCTCTTTTGGCTGATTTTGCGGAACCACCAATTCACTATCTATTGAATTTACATCTATATCCATATTACTTGATGCTGATGAACTCATCGGACTCATTGCTAATATAGTTGCAGCTAATGGCACAGCTAATTTCTTTATCGAATTTAAATATTCTGAATTTGTTTCAGAATAATTTTCATTTACGTTTCTTTTTCTTCCACTAAAATTCACCCCTGTATAGCTTCTAGCAGGTGCTGTTGATGTAACTGCACTAATCATCATAGTTCTTACTCCATTTTAATTTTTTATTAACCCTTCACATATAAATTTGTTGTATGCTACAAAACAGCAAAAAATATTTTTTTGCTAACAATATCTTTCTCTTAATTCATTAATTCCCCGTTTTTTGCATTATAGTATGCTTTATAGAGTTTGTAAAATTGTATATACAATTTTAATATTTCTTAACACTTGCACCCTTCGTATTTTTGTAGTAACTTTCATGGTGTATAAAAAGTTTTTTAAAAGAAGGAGAACTCACATGAGTGAAAGAAAATTAGTTGGAACAGGCGAAATGTTTAAAAAAGCACTCGCTGGCGGTTATGCTATTGGTGCATACAACGTTAACAACATGGAAATTCTTCAGGGTATTGCTGAAGCTGCTGAAGAAACTCAATCACCTATTATTTTACAGGTTTCAGCTGGCGCAAGAAAATACGCTAATCAAACATACCTAATCAAACTTGTTGAAGCAGCTCTTGCTACAACTACAGTTCCGATCGCTTTACACCTTGATCACGGTGCTGATTTCGAAATTTGTAAAGCTTGTATTGATGGCGGTTTCTCATCAGTTATGATCGACGGTTCAAGATTCCCGCTTGAAGAAAACATCAAATTGACTAAACAAGTTGTTGATTATGCTCATCCGCGCGGAGTTTCAGTTGAAGCTGAACTTGGTAAACTAGCTGGCGTTGAAGATGACGTTAAAGTTCACGCTAAAGACTCTACTTATACAGATCCAGCTGAAGCTGCAAGATTTGTTAAAGAAACTGGTTGCGATTCATTAGCAGTTGCTATCGGTACTTCTCACGGAGCTTACAAATTCAAAGGTGAAGCTAAACTTGACTTTGAAAGACTTGCTGAAATTAAAAAAGCTGTTAATGAAGCTGTAGGATATGATTTCCCATTAGTTCTTCACGGTTCATCATCAGTTCCGGCTGAATTCGTTGCTAAATGCAATAAGTTCGGCGGCAACTTACCGGATGCTCAAGGTGTTCCAGAAGATATGCTTAATTATGCTTCTAAACACGGTGTTGCAAAAATCAATATTGATACTGATTTAAGACTTGCAATGACTTCTACAATCAGAGAATTCTTTATTGAACACCCTGAAAAATTCGACCCACGTGAATATATGGGACCTGGCAGAACTGCTGTTAAGGAAATGGTTATTCACAAAATGAGAGATGTTCTTGGAACTGCAGGACACGCTCAAGATTAATCATTTTTGATATTGATTAAATTTAAAATCCCGTCTTATATAGGCGGGATTTTTGCGTTTGTTATAATTTCAGCTTTCAATTCTTCCAAATAAAAAGTGACCGCCAATACCTTAAAGCCAGTCACCATACTTCCAACTTATATTGTGATTATAAATGTATCAAATAACTTGCAAATAGCAAATAACAAAGTTTTTATACAGAATGCCGAATAAATTAACTTTACTCGGCATTCTTAATTTTATTTTTTCAAGAAATCAGGAATTTCAATATTGGTAAATCCTGAACCCATTTGAGGCATAGAACTTCTTCTAGGCTGAGCAGTATTTGCATTGTTATTGAATGCTCCTGAGAAAAAGTCAGATGCACTAAGCTGTTTAACATCCTTTTTCGGAGCTTCAACAGGCTGATTTTTAAGTTCAAAACCAGTTGCAATAACAGTAACCTGAATTTCTCCTTGAATATTTTCATTAATAGCAGTACCGATAATAACAGTAGCATCATCAAGTACAGCATCATGAATAATGTTAGCAGCATCAGTAACTTCATGAAGAGTCATATCTGGGCCACCTGTTATGTTAACAATAACACCGGATGCTCCATTGATTGAAGTTTCAAGAAGTTGTGAATTAATAGCGATTTCAGCAGCCTTGATAGCACGGCCTTCACCTTGACCGCGACCAATACCCATAAGAGCTGATCCTGAAGCCTGCATAACATTTTTAACATCAGCGAAGTCAACGTTAATAGTTCCAGGAACTGTGATAATATCCGAAATACCCTGAACACCACGAAGAAGAACTTCGTCAACAATTATAAATGATTCATTCAAAGAAACTTGTCTATCAACAACCTGAAGCAACTTATCGTTCGGAATAACAATAACTGCATCAACTGCTTCTCTTAACTTTTCAAGACCTTGAACAGCTTGATTTTGGCGTTTACGACCTTCCCAAGAGAAAGGTTTTGTAACAACTGCGATAGTTAAAATACCAAGTTCTTTTGCGATCTTGGCAACTACAGGAGCAGCACCTGTTCCGGTTCCGCCACCCATACCTGCAGTGATAAATACCATATCTGCGCCGTCTAAAGCTTGAGTAATTTCTTGTTGAGCTTCTTCTGCAGCTCTTTCACCTACTGACGGATCACCACCAGCACCTAATCCAGATGTAGATTTAGCACCAAGTTGAATCTTATTAGGAGTTTGAGCAAACTCTAACACCTGTAAATCTGTATTCATTAGCCAGAACTCAACACCTGAGAGTCCTGCCTTAATCATTCTGTTAACAGCATTACCGCCGCCACCGCCGACACCTACAACTTTAATTTTGGTAGGGTTTACAGCAGAACGAGGCGACTGAACCTGATTGTTTGTTGGATCTTCTTTCTTTGCGAAGATATCTGATACGTAATTTTCCACTTTGTTACCTCTTTTATAGTTAAATATAATTACATAATTCCGGTTTCATTAGCCCGATTAGATATTCCGGACTCCCCAATTATATAATAACATAGTATTTTAAATAGGAAAAAAGTACAAGAATTTTAGGCGAATTATGAACAAAAGTTAATAAATTTTTTCATTTAAAAACACGATACAACAACCTCTGCACAAAGCACACAAAAAATAACCTGAATTAAAATAAAGTATGATTAAGATTTATTAATAAAGGATAAAAGAAGACAAGGAAAAGGCGCCCTATGTAATTACTAAAGATTTGGGCGCCTATATTGAGCAAAAAGCTTTGTTATTTAGATGCATACACCGACATATATATTGAATTTGTTCCTTCAACTATATTCATCGGATCTCCAACATTGAGAGTATTGCTTACTTTGTACTCTGTATTTGTTATAGAATCGGTCATTTTAAACCAATAAACAGGGAAAGTATATTCTCCAACTGGAACCGAAATTGGCCCAGCACTGAAACTAACAGAACTGTGACTTACGGATTTTTGACCAGATCCTGACAATTCATATGTTTCTCCGGTCTTAACGTTTTGCATTTGAACATACCATTGGGCTTCACCAGATACCGGATTAGTTGTGGCACTATATAAGGATCCATTTAATGTTACTGATCCAGTTTCCTCAGATCCTGCTTCCTCGAAATCAACAGTGATTTCTTTTACACCTGCTGTAGCTGTTGCTGAAGTAGGACTTACGCTTGCCTTATCTCCGTTGTATGTAGAGAAGTAATACGACAAACCACAATTTACGTCAATTGTCTTTTCCTCACCTGAACAGATATCTGTTCCTATATTGACCTTGGCTGCTCCAACAACTGATGCACATTTTCCTTTTGCACCTGTACCTATGAATTTAAAGCTACAAGTATCAACTTTTCTCGTTACGTTTATATCTAAAAGTTCAGTTGTTGGCGTTGCAGGGAAATAGACTGTTGATGATGGTGAAATTGATGTTGTAAACTTAGCTGAACTATTATTGGTATCTTTTACTGATTTTACACTTACAACATATGATTTATTACATTTAAGATTATCCCATCTTGCAGAGTAGTAGTTCAAATTGGTCAGTGTTGCACTTCTGCTTATACCATTGTCACCAGCGCCAGATACTTCAACTTCAACGCCATTACCGACATCGCCTTTTCCGCTTAGTTGGATTGCGCATAAGCCTGTTCCGCCGCCACCACAAACATCCCATGTTGGTGTTAGTGTCTTAGACTCTCCTGCATTTAATGTTATCTTTGATGGGATTGATCCTGATTGTAATTCTATGTCTGATGATGGAGGCGCATCACCACTAGCATTAGCAGATATGGTCAATGTTGCGGTTACTTTGTAAGGACCAGGAGGCAGTTGATAACCGAAATCCTGCAACTGACATTTGCCCTGACAACTTCCTGAACTTAAATAATATTCTTGATGTGTAATAGTATTTTCAAAAGTAACTCTTACACTTGGCCTCCAAGAATGATCCATATATTCACTGTGATTTGAACATACATTTCCATATCTTATCGTTGGATTTACATTTACTGAGGAATCAGGACCATATACCTTCTCAAAATTAACATCAACATCCTGAGTTCCTGAAAGTGATGCTATGCTTGCAGGAGATGGTGTCAATTTGTATGTTGCTCCGGTTGCGGTTCCGCTACAACCGAACGAATAGCCAATACCACAAGTTAAGTTTGACAAGGTGTATGTATAATTATTTCCTTTATTTAATGTTATAGTTCTTGGTCCATTATTGCCGCTTGTTACTGTACATTGGCCTTCAGCGGCTCCTCCTGTAGATCCGCTGCCTGTAAATTTAATGGCACAATTGTTTGCAGGAGCTGTTTTTTCTTTCATTCCATACTCTACTGTTATATTTTGATTCTCACATACAACAACACTGTATGATCCGGTATTTTGGGATTTACCATTTGCAGTTACACTTTTTACGTAAGCCTCATAGGTAACACCATTTACCGTACCTCCCGGAGATGGTTTATTAAAGGTAAGTTCAAGTTTGGTTCCTCCATTTACAGTACCTTCACCATGGTATGACAAATTGGGATTTGATGAATACCATGGACCGCCTCCTACTATTGATGAATTTGGATCGCCTATTGCTTCAAAATATTTATCAACAGTAGAATCCTGTTTTTCGGTTACTTTTATATTGTATTTATTAGATGCAGAACAAGCATCGCCTCCGCCAGGAATATCTTCGTTCTTGAAGCATACCCGATCCGATGATGCACTCTTGTCATTATATTCTGCATATACACAACCACCGGTAAAGTGATTCTTCGCAAGTTCCACTGTAAACGCTTTTGTTCCACTTCCAGAACTTGGAACTACATGGGATTCCTCACTTCCGGTTTTCTTAATTTTCCATGGTTTTGAACTATTACTCGGCACTACCGACAGACCGCTTATTGTTACATCCTGAGCTGTTTTTACTGTTACCGTTCCATTACTGTAACTTACACTTGGTGTTGTCCCTGTTGGATTATAACCACCATAGGTCGCACTCAAACTGCCAACTTTTATCTCTATTTTGTCTTGCGTATCAGGATCAACACCTGGAGGTCCGGCTGAGACTATTGGCGGACCAGTATATATTATTGTGTATTTAACATCATTTACTGTTGCTGTTTTTGCATCACAAGCAACTTTTGTTCCGTTTATATTTAAATCACAAGTTACAGGGTAATAACCATAATAACCCTTTTCATCCATCGTTAGAGTATTCGTAACCTCGGCATGATAAGTTGTATATTTTGCAGAAGGTTTTCCTATTGAGAATTTAACCTTTATTGGATCTGTAGGTCTATCATACCCTGTTCCGCGTTGAGGATAATGAAATTCATTTTTGGGTATAGTCATCTCTCCAGAAACAGATGCATCATTAGTTACTGTAACGCTAGTAATTGCACTCACAGTTTGTATTGCACCGTTAGCTGAAGAGCTCTTAAACTCTTCAGTATCTATAACAATTGTAGCTTCATTATCCGATGAACTCTTACACAAGTTTCTGAAATCAGGTTTTGCATCACTGTTACCCAGCTTTACTGTGTAAGTACTTTTATCCGGAGTATTATTAAATGTGTATCCTTCTTCGGGGGATACGACTATTCCATAATCCTGATTTGGTAAATATTTGTTTTCTTCGCCTTCGTTAGGACAGTTTCCGGCGGGCAACTGATAAGGACAATGATTTGGATTATCTACTATCGGTTTTATGTCATAGCATTTCTGTGTCTCTACTTTTTTACACTCTGCTCGCTCGATTACGGTTTCTTCACCCATTATGACGCCGCTTCCGCTTGAGCCTGGTAACCAAACTGCTTCTAAGTGCTTGCCATTATCTCCGGTTATTGTTACTTTATACAATTCACCTTCGTAATACATACAATCGTTCTTGTCGCATATATAATTACATCCGCTTTCGCCGCTCCAATTAACTATGACATTTACTGGATTTTTCGGTTCTTCGTCATCGTCGTCATCGTCGTCATCGTCGTCATCTCCGCCTGGGGTTGTACCACCATCTGATTCCGGTACTACACTATCCGGTGAACAACTCAATGCACAATCTGTTACATCTGCATCTTTTACTGTTACCTGACGAGTAAACCAGTTACATTTATATCCCGGCTTCGGTATCGCTACTAAGGTATAGTTCCCGTTTACTTTGCCTGAACCTACGCCTAATATCGTCGCATGTCCATCTCCGGTACATGCTATATTATATTTGCCTAAGCCTGCTTTATCTTCATGATCAGGCTTTACTACATTACCTACCGTTGCTTTATCATCCGGACGCTCTGTTGCATTTTCATAATGCGTTACTTCTATTGTCGGTACTTTAAAGCCCGGTTGGATCTGGTATTCAAATCGGTCTTCACCTAATTCATTCGGTTCCTCACCGCCGTTTACGTCTACCATCAAGGTCTCTGAACCATTACGGAAATTACTTATCGGTAAATACCAGTCTACGCCCTCTACGCTCGTTACACTTACTGCACCCATTGTACAATTTACTTCCGTGCCTGGCTTTTTGTTTATTCGGCTTGCAAATAATGTACAAAACTTCGTTAATCCGCCATGGGTTACGCCATTATATGTTACACTATCTGTATTACTTAATGAACTGTATTCTCCATTGTTCGGATATAAGTAATCATCGCTTGATAACTCATTTACGACACGCTCTACCACAAATGTCGTCTTCTTGTGCATTGCCTCATTCTCATCAGGCTTTACACTTTGCAATATCGGCATTAATATTAGCACCAATGCGCCTATTATTGCCATCGATATTAAAATCTCTCCTAATGTTACTGCGGATGGCAATGGTAAAAGTCTTTTTAATGCGCATTCACAGTTTTCAACTATCTGAGACCATTCTATTCTGCTCAGGAGCTTATTATACGGGTGCCCCCCCCCCCTGAATTCCTTATCCTGTCTGTGTTTCATACCTCTTTGCTCCTTTGCTCGTGTTTTTCACATCATATCTTATTATAACCTATTTCAATTTAGGGCGCAAGAGGGGAATTTTGTTTTTTTAAAATTATTATTAATTAAAACTATAAAATTTACCTATTTCTTGCTTATTTATAGTTTATATGCTATATTCTACTCGTTATGATAAACAAAAAGTTTGCAATTTGCTGTAATAATACCATCCAAAATTCAGTTGAGGTAAAGACTTCACTCGGAGAAATTCTTAGCCAAAAAAAAGTGAACTTTAACACCTTAGACATTGATGATTTAAAATCAGGATGCGATTTTGCATTTGTAATTGGAGGAGATGGAACAATTCTAAAATCTGCACGCTTTTTTGCTAAATATCAAACGCCTGTGTTCGGAATTAATCTCGGAAGATTAGGCTTTTTGTCACAAGCGTCACAAGAAAAACTCTCCGAAGCTGTTGATGAAATTCTTGCCGGGAAATATTATATCGATGAAAGAATTATGCTGCAAAGCGGTGAAAACCTTGCACTTAACGATTTTGTCATAAAAGGAAACTCTCAAGGACGAACTTCAAGACTTACACTTAAAATTAACGGAAAAGCAGTTTGCGACTATCTTGCTGATGGGCTTATAATTTCAACACCCACAGGTTCTACAGCTTACGGACTTTCTGCAGGCGGGCCGGTTCTTGCCCCAAATTTGGAAGCTTTTGTTATCGTTCCTATTTGTCCGCATACTTTGACCGCAAGACCTTTAGTAATTCCGGATACTGAAATAATAACCGTATCTATGAGTGACTGCGAAAATGGGTTTGCAGTTTCTACAGATGGACAAAATTTTTATGAGTGTAAGTCTAATATTGACATTAGGAAATCGGATTTTAAGGCTAAACTTGCCCTGTTGGAAAATTCTGATTTTTACTCGCTTCTGCGTAACAAGCTTCGCTGGGGAACTTCTCCTGCTAATATTTAAGAACTCTTTATTTTTGAAGTATTGACTTTCGCTTAATTATCATTATTTACATGAAAAAACCCATCCAAACAGATGATTTTTTTTTATAAAATTACGTCAAACTGTAAGTATGGCCGTATATTTATAAAAAATGTTCAGAGGTAGAAGTTATGAAAATTAATGGCGGAATTCGTTATTTTGAAAGAGGTATAGACCTTTCAATCCGGGCTATGCAGGTTCAAACTGAATTGATGTCAATAGCTAATGAAAATATAATCGGTTTTGATAAAATTGGCTATCAAAGACAAGAAGCTGTCGTTTCTTCATTTTCAGAATTTATAGGTGTAAACGGAATCTCAAAAACAACAGATACCAAAATCGGCCGTATCGCAATGTCTGAAAACCCGCTTGACTTCGCCATTGCAACCGAAGGGTATTTTCAAACTGAAGGAAATGACGGGATAAAACTTACAAGAGATGGTCGATTTAAACTTGATAAAAACGGAAATCTTCTCACACTTGATGACAGACGAGTACTTTCTAACGCAGGAATGCCGATTACGCTTCCTATAGTACCGGAAAAAGTTGAAGATATAAAAGTTGATGAAAGCGGGCTTGTTAAAGTTTTGGACAAAAACACCGGAGAACTCCTTCTTGCAGGTCACATCGGTGTTGTTGACGCAAACGGAATGATTGTTATGGAACCGCAAATTAAGCAAGGTTACAACGAATATTCAAATGTTGCTCTTCAAAATGAATTTATGACAATGATGCCAATTATCAGAAATTTCGATGCAAATAGGCAATTATTTATGATTCAGAACCAAAACTTGCAAAAAGTAATATCACAACTTGGAAGCGCATCTTAAAGGATAAAGGAATAAAATTATGCACAATTTACAGGCGATAATCAGAAAAGGTGTAAACAACGTTACGAATCAATGGGACAGACTTGGTTACGTTGCTAATGCTCTTGCTAACTACAATACCCACGGATATAAAGCTGTAAGATTTGAGCAAATGCTTAATGAGGATGGCTACCTTACAGGAGCAATAAGAACAGACCACAGTAACGGATCTGTCCGTGTAACAAGCAATCCTTATGATGTCGCAATCACAGGTCCTGGATTTATTCCGGTAATTTCCCCGAGCGGAGAAGTCCAATATACACGTGACGGAGCTTTTAAACAAGGTAAAGATGGTTATCTGGTTACAAATGATGACTGGCTTGTCGGTGAAGGTATTAAAATTCCGACAAATTGCTACAAGTTCTTGATTAAACCTAACGGAGATGTTTACGTTTATGATGCTGTTGACTCTCCAGGACGAAAAGCAGGCAATATTCCACTTGTACAATTTGACAACCCCGAAGGACTTGAACAAGGAGGACTTAACAAACTCGTTGCAACAGCGGATTCAGGCGATGCAAAACTCGTTAAAGACCACGAATATTTTGCTCAAAATAATCTTGAAAATTCAAACGTAGATATTTTTGACAATGTAGGTACAATGCTTAGACTTAACGCCTCAATGCTTGCAAGTACAAGATTGATGAAAGTTGTCGACGATATGTACAACAAGTCAATAAATATCAGAGAATAATAAAATTTATCTGCGGTAAAAACATACCGCAAAAAAGAAGAAAGGATAAAAATGTTTACATCATTAGACCACATGGGGCGAGTAGGATTAATGTTGGACCTGATTACTCAAAGACAGGTAGCATTGGGTTCAAACCTTGCAAACATGGATACACCCGGCTATGTAAGACGTGATATTGATTTTTCTGAATATCTCGGTACAATGAACAGCCCTCTTGAAACTAAACTTTCTGAAAAACTTGGGGCGTCTGCCGTAATTTCTGAAAGAACTTACGAAGAAATAAGGCCGGATAAGGAATTGATGGAACTTCAAAACAACGCCATTTTATACACAATGGCAACCAGACGTATGTCTAATATTATCACCGAGATGAAAACGGTAATTAACGTAGGTAAGTAATTTTTAATCGTCTTGTAATAACGGGACAAAATAAGACAGGAGCGTAAATTATGAGTTTATTAGGATCAATGGACATAGGCGAAAGAGCTCTCCGCACACACGGATTAAGGCTTGATGTACATTCTCGCAACATGGCTAACGTTGATACGCCAAATTATATAAGACGTATTCCTGTATTGAATGCTACAGAAGAAATTTCATTTCACGGGCTTTTAAATGAAATGAAAGAAGACGTTTTTGGAATCGGAACACTACCGTTATTACAGGGTGGAGTAGTATTTAACGGATGTGTAGAAGACCCGACTTTAGGAGAAAAAATTTACAAACCAGGACATCCAGATGCCGATGAAAATGGATACATAAGAGCTTCAAACGTAAACCCAATGGTTGAAATGGCAGATGCAATTCTTGCCCAACGAGCTTATGAAGCAAACCTTGCACTTGTAAATATTACAAAATCTATGGCACAAAGAGCAACTGAAATCGGCAGATAAATATAAGATAAATATTTAATAATTTTTATAAAACATAATGCCATTTTTATCTTTGTGATATTATAGTCGCAGAGGTGATTAATGACCAAAATATCAATAATAATTCCGGTTTATAACGTTGCTGAATACCTGCCAGAATGTCTGGACAGTATAATTTCTCAAACCCTGGAAGATTTTGAAATTATTTGTATTAATGACGGCTCTAGTGATAATTCCCTTGCTATTTTGCAGGAATACAAATCAAAAGACAGTAGGATTAAAATTATAGATAAAGAAAATGAAGGCTCCGGTATTGCCCGCAACTTGGGGCTTTCAATAGCAACAGGGGAATATGTCTATTTTGCGGATTCGGATGATTGGCTTGAAAACAATACCGCACTTGAAAAAATGTACAATGCAGCAGAAAAAGATTGTTTAGATATCCTAATTTTTGGCGGATATTCCTGCTATACCAAATGCGGTAAATTAATCAAATGGAAAGGAAGTTATAAACTTGACACCTTAAATAAAAAATATTTTAATGATGTTTTTGGCGCAAAAGATATCAAAAAGGATATTTTCAAGTTTCCATCAACAGCTTGGACCAAACTTTACAGACGAGAATTTTTAATAAAAAACAACATAAAATTCCAACACATAAAAGCTGGACAAGATCAGTTATTATTTTTCCATTCAATGATTTTGGCAAACAGAATAAAAGTTTTGAATGAATATTTGTACTGTTACAGAAAAGAACGCCAAGGCAGTGTAACTTCGACAAAACGTAAAAAGAATTATTCTCCGATATACGTAACAAGAGCAATAGAAGAACTTTTAAAAAGGCTGGATAAAACAGATGAATACCTTAAAATAGCAATTGACAGATACTTTAGTAAAGCGACCTCATGGCTTGGGCGATTTGATAAAGATTTAAAAAAAGAATACTATTGTGAATACATCGAATTATTAACCCACATTCAAAACATTTGTGATGGCTGGTGGAAATATTATAATCCAACTCTAGCTGATGGATATTGGCGTTTAAAAATAAAACAATTTATATCAAGATTTAGATACAGACTTTTAAAATAAAATGTTTATAATAACATAAAATCATGAAGGAAGTAAGATGAGTATGGAAAAAACATTTCAGCCTGAGCAATTGGGGAAAATATTTGTTGTCATCGGCACCTCGGCACTTGGTGATGTTATGATATGCAATAGTTTGGTACAAAATATAAAAAACATATATCCGGATTCTAAAGTTGTTTTCATAGCTAATAAAACCTATCAAGATATAGCAAGGTATCAAAAAGGTGTAGATGAAGTTTTTGTATACGACAAAAAAGGGATTCATAAAGGTTTATTTGGAATGATAAAGTTTATTCGTTCCTTTCCTTACAGAAATGCAAATTACGCAATTATGACCTATGTTAATGAGCGAAGCTGGGTTCTTTCTAAGTTTATAGCCAAAAAGACTTTATATATCAGGAAAAAAGACAGTAATTTATCAATGCAAGAGTACCGTTCCAGTGTTTTAAAACAAATTACAGATAAAGAAATTATAAATTATCCTGTCGAATTTGAAGTAGAGAATAAAATTCCTGAAAAATTTTCGAATATAATTGATACTTCAAAGAAAAACATTATATTCTGTCCTGTATCAACAAGCCCAACAAGAGATCTGCCTATTAACATGGCTGTGGAGCTTATAAATAATTTAAATTCACAAGGATACAATGTTATATTTACAGGAGCAGGAAACAAATCAAAAGAATATGCAAATACCCTTAAACAAAATAATTGTGATTTTATTAATTTGGTAAATGGTACAACCATAGTAGAATTAGGACAGATATTAAAAAGTATAGGAATTTTAATCAGCGTAGATACAGGCACAATGCATTTAGGATATGCAGTCGGAGCAAAAACAATTTGTATTTTCTTGGAACCTCCTCCACACAAATCTTGGGCACCATCAGAAAAAATATATAAACATACAAAAACATTTCAAAATCCTACAATGAAAGAAATAACCGATTACATAAATAAGAGTAATATCTAAAATAATAGGACATAAGAAATAATAAAATATAAAAGAGCCGCAGCACTACTAAGAGGACTTTTTAGAGTAATTGTTAGGGATTGATTTTAAAATATTTTATGATATATTGAGAATTGTGGACTGGTAGAGAAAAGCAACAATTACGTTGAGTTGAGGTTGCACTCTAGCGAAAGAAACTCGAGAGGGTACAAGCGAAGCGAGTACTTCCGCCACAGGCAGTTCAAATAGGAACAGTGAAAATTTTATATTTTATCGTTATGTCGTAGTGGCGGAATGGTATACGCGCACGTTTGAGGGGCGTGTGGAGAGATCCGTGCGGGTTCAAGTCCCGCCTACGACACCATAAAAAATAATGACGCATTTTGCCTCAATTATTTATAGTTGTATGAAATAGGACGCGAAGCGCAACAAAACAGCCCCAACGTCAATTTTAAGGATGAGTTATGCAAAGTATTATTTTACCGCTTTTTTTAACAAGTGTTATTATATTTTTAATTATATTTATAAAAATTAAATATCACGAATTTCAGTTATGCAATACTAATATGGATAATTTAGAAAAAAAGTACCTAGCAATTATTGACAAAAACAAATCAGCCGTTTCAATTGGATTTGCTTATCTTAATTTAGCTACTTTATATATAAAACAGGAAAAATATAAAGAAGCTCGAGTTTGTATAAATTCAGCAAAAACAAGAAAATATAACAAAAAACTTAGCTTATTATTAGGTATTCAAGAATCAACTCTGTTAATTAAAGAGCAACAATTTGATGAAGCTGAACAGGTTATTATGAATTGCCTGCCAAATTGTAGTAGTGCTATAGATAAATCATTAAAAATATTATTACTTAATAATTTAGCTATCATAAAATTAAGAACTAATAAACAAAATGAAGCATTTGATATTTTAAATGATTTGGTTAACAGATATCCAAATAATTTAATTAGTATACTAAATTTAGCAGATTTATACTATGAAAAACAAGACTTTGATAAAGCATCAATTTTATATAAAAAGGTATTAGTTAAAATAAAAGATAATGACGTTAAAACTAAGATAACAGAAAAGTTAAAGAAGATTTCTGCGTAACGCAATTCTCATATTGCAGTATTCGTGAATAGATTGTTTCATAAGTGATATGAGTTCGCTATATAATGTCTTTGCACTGTAGCTAAAAGGTTCCATATTAGGGAGCCTATAGACACCATATATCAAGACTCCGTAAGGAGTCTTTTTTAATGCTTGTTGATTGTATTGGGACGCAGAACCCCACAAGGCGAAGCCTTGTATAGGTTCAAGCGGGAGCGAGCTGAGGCTGGAGTGCTTTTGTTTGATGTAATGAAATTACAGAAAACAAAACACGGAATTGCCGTTAAATGCGAGCGACCAAGACAGCGAATTTATGGACGGAGTGAAACGAGTCCGGTGAGCGAACAGATTGAGCCGACGTAGCAACGCTACTTAGGCGAAACTCTGAGAGCGTGAAGCAAATCCAAGACAAGTCCCGCCTATGACATTTTTATTTATGAGGTTTAAATGAAAATTACTAAATTAAAAACGCCTTATGGGGTTATTAACAATCCTTCTGAAATGGTTGCCAAAATGGTTTTGAGAAACCCATATAACGCAAAATCAATTGTTAACAAATCATTTGAAAAAAGCATGCAATATCTTAAAGAAAATGGCATAAAACTAGTACATGTTACTTCCAACAAGCTAGATATTAAAGCTTAATATCAGCTCCAAAATATTTATAAATTTCTTAAAGAATTAGCTTATCTACATCCAGTCGCAGACATCGTGGTTGCAAAGGGTTTTCTCTAAATCCGTCATAACTTCTTCTTTTGTCATTTCGTAAGTTACCGGAGTTATGGAGATTTTGTTGTTTCTGATAGCCGCAAGATCGGTATTTGCGTCGGTCGGCTCGGTTGTAAGTTCTCCAGCCATCCAATAATAAACCTTGCCTCTTGGATCAACTCGCTTTTCGTAAGTATTTGTAAACATCTTTGAACCAAGCTCTGTTATTGCAACCCCGGCAATATCATCCGCATCCAAAAGCGGCACATTAACATTTAAAAGCGTCTTTTGCGGAAAATTAAAATCTTTCAAACGTCTTAGCATACCACGGACAAATTTTGCCGTAAATTCAAAATCGTCATAATCCGATTGCATACTCGCTAATGACACTGCAATACTTGGAATACCCATCATAGCACCTTCCATAGCACAGCTAACAGTTCCTGAATACAAAATATCGGAACCTAAATTCGGACCATGGTTTATACCTGAAATTACGATATCCGGCTGCTCATCAGCTGACAAAATAGCATTAATCCCGATTTTTACACAATCACCCGGAGTTCCAGTCGTTACCCAAGAACGTTTCGCACCATTTATCGGATCCAATTCTTCAACCCTTAAAGGTGTGTGAAGTGTCAGCGAATGTCCTGCCGCACTTCTTTCCCTGTCAGGCGCAATCACATATACATCATGATCCTGTGAAAGCTCTTTTGTAAGCATTCTTATCCCGTTTGCTGCAATCCCGTCATCATTTGATATCAATATTTTCATCTTTTTACCTCACCATAATCTGTTAAATTAATTTTAACACATTATTTAATCATTCAAAAGCTAGTATTTAACTATTTTATACAATTTACATATTCTAATTTTTAGAACCTAAAATCCTTAACTATCAGAGGTTTAGGGCTATTACTAAAACTTTTCTGCAAGCCTTAATATTAACTTTTGTAACGAAATATAAAAATAACAGCTTTAATATAGCAATTTTATATAACAAAATTTTTTTATATAGATGAACACGAGGAACGCTTAAAATTGAGAAAAACAGACAGATTTTAAGCACACACTACACTTCACACTATTTGAGGAATGAATCAAAGTTTATTCCGGAGCCCCCTAAAAAAGGGCTCTTTTTTTTGCACACGAAGTGTGCGTTAAGATATCGGTGTCGGATTAGGAACTATTTCCGCCTCAAAGTGTAAAGGGCGTAGAGATTATTTGTTACACAATGTAATCTTTTTCTTTTTTTGAAGCAATAATTACATCAAAAATTTTTTTATAAATATATACAAGGGGAAAATTAAGGGAAATTTATTATGGTCGCAGTTACAAAAATCGGTCGGCTTTTAAAACAGTTGAAACAGCTGGAAACTTTTCACAGACGTGATGAAAAAGCATTATTTAATATTTTCAAAACATTGACGGACGGAGCGGGAAAGCCTTCGCCTGTTTTGTTGGAAGGCAAATATCTGGAGGAATTGCCTGCCGGACTTAAGCCATTGATTGCAGGGCTTAAGAAACCGAAAGTTTTAATCGGTACAAAATCTTCTGAAAAAGGTCAGGGAGTTTTAGGCATTGCGGTGCGTGACGGCAACAAGACAACCGCAAAGTTTGCTGTAGGAATAGATACAACCGGAGGCAAGGCCCCTATATTGCAATATAGAGGAGTCCTTGGCGATTCTCAAAATAAAATTGTCAGTTTTAATGCGCTGTATGATTCAAATGTTGCACTGAATCCGAAAAACTGCGGAATTTTTACAGGAAAAATGCAAGGCGGTAAAAAACTTTCAACTGCAATAAGAGATGAAAATAT
The DNA here is from genome assembly GCA_944326525.1 of Candidatus Gastranaerophilales bacterium. GTDB lineage: Bacteria > Cyanobacteriota > Vampirovibrionia > Gastranaerophilales > Gastranaerophilaceae > Scatenecus. The sequence goes on along the minus strand of CALVEG010000001.1, from coordinate 26,494 downwards.
GCGTCCTGCGTTTCTGGCTGACTCTTATGTTGACTCAAATCTTGCAGTAAGTGCCGGAATTCCGAAAGAAATGCTGAAGGAATTAGCTTCTCATCAAAAAATAAAGCCGAAAGATATAAATCAAATGCGGCTTAAATTGAGCAGATTTATTTCAAACAAAGGAGCAAGAATTCATTCAATAAACGATTGTCTTGATGAGGCTGTAAAAATTGCAGGCTGGCAAGGAAAACCCACTGAAGAAAGTATTATTAAGGCCAAAAACATTCTGGTCAAAGATATGGGTTTTAATCCGAAATCTGTAACACTTGAAATAGATAAAGAACCTTCGGAATATTTTATGGCCTTTGATGCTTTGGCAGGGAAATTATATGCAAATCCAAAATTTTTAGATAGCGCAACCCATCAGGACATTGCGTTTGTCCTTTCACATGAACTCGTTCACATGGAAGATTTTCTGAAATTATACAAAAAAATCGGCGCAGAAGAATTTGAAAAACTTATGCGTCATCCAAAATTACATGGCGACGAGCCTCTAAATCACAGCTGGTACAAAAAAATGTCAGAAAATATAGATGAAAATGATTGGAAATGGATGAGCGGTTTACAGAAAACAGAAGTTACAGGGTATGACGGCGCAAAACTAATAATTAATCATCAAAAATTCAATGCAAACTCAATGATTAAAGATGGAAAAGAAAAGATATCTCTTGCAAAAAAAGGTTACACCGGCAGATTTGCCGAGATAAAATATGCGGAACGATACCAGTTCTCGCCGATAGAAGAGCATGCAAGGCTTGTCGAGAAAAATTTAAAATACAAACTTGAAGATGCCGGCTTGTTCCAAAAGACAAAATTTTCAGATGCATACGGGCAAAAGCCGATTGTGGAGCTTGGTCGCTATAAGAGTAGATTTGAACCGGTAGAAAAGAAACTGGAAGAACTCTACGGAAAAAATAAATGCGAAAAGTTTAATGAAATGTTTTACGAACAGATTGCCAAACGCGACGTACATCTTGCCGAACTTTGCAAGAAAATGGATACGGAAGGCGGGCTGCCTACAAAGGATTTTGAAGAGATGCAGGACTTAATCAAAAAACATTACGGTGACGAAATGCAGATGAATATTAAAACTGTTCTCGGTATAGCAGATGATTTGAAGATTATACTCCCTGATTAATTTTACGAAATTTGACACGTCAAAATATCAGGTTTAATGTGCTTCCAAGGCTTTAAACCTGATATTTTCGGATGAACTTTAATTTGGAAAACTATTTTGTTACAAGAATATCGACCCAGGCAAACTTGCCTTTTTTATTTATTTTCAAGGGGATTTCTTTCTTTGTTTTTTCAGGGGCAAAATCAGATTTTTGATAGTTAATCAAATAACGCATAAATTCAGGGCTAAACATTAACACTCCTTTTTCACACTTATAATTTGAGAATTAAATACACATACTACCACTTTGTATATATATAAAACCATGAAAAATCGAAATATTGTCAAATCTTTATAAAATCTTTACATATATTAATGAGCAAAAATACACTAAAAATTTTCTAAGAGTGCGTTAAAAGTTTAAGTCCCGTAATCCCGCCTATTATTAGTAATATACACAAAATTCTCAAAACCGTGACAGGCTCTTTAAATAAAATCACACCTAAAACAACAGTTCCGACAGTACCAATACCTGTCCAGACAGCATAAGCCGTTCCTAATGGTAAATTTTTAAGTGATAAAGCCAAAAAATAAAAACTTGCAATCATACAAATAACAGTTATAAAAGACGGCATTATTCTGGTAAACCCGTGAGAATACTTTAACCCAACAGCCCAGCTGATTTCAAACAATCCTGCTACAAGTAAAAATATCCAATGCATTGTTATTCCCTTTCCTATTACTGACAAAAAGCCTGAGAGATACTTTTATCTCCCAGGCTTTTATCCTTCCGTGTACACTTTCGTGAATTTTCTCTCGGACCAGCCGGTATCACCGCGGAACCCTAGAAAATTTTTTATATTAAATTTATATTACAAATCTACCCCTGCTAAAAGACAAAATTATTAAACAATAATTTAAAATCAATTAAACAATTTTTCCTTCAACTCAAGCGCTGTTTTAGTAGTTGCAAGCCCAGCCTGCGAACTTTCCTTAAGCATAGGTGACATCAAATTTCCGGTCTGCTCAAGCGCATCTATAACTTCATCCAAAGGAATTTTTGATCGTATATCCGCAAGCGCAAGCTCTGAAGCAGTTACTGCATGAATTGCAAGAAACGGATTTCTCTTAACACAAGGAATTTCCACAAGCCCGCAAACCGGATCACACGTAAGCCCTAAAAGATTTTTAAGAGCAAGAGCAACAGCATTAAGAATTTGGTCGATATTTCCGCCCCGCATTTGCGTTAAAGCTGCTGCACTCATAGCTGACGCTACTCCGCATTCAGCCTGACATCCGGCTACTGCTCCTGCCAGTGCTACCTTATTTGAAACAATTCTCCCGACAACACCAGCTGTTATAAGAGCATTAATCTGCTCATCTTCGCTTATGCCTAAATCTTCACTAACACCAATCAAAACAGACGGAACAATTGCACAAGATCCAGCTGTCGGACAAGCCGCAATTTTTCCCATCCTTAAATTTTCCTCTATAACTGCAAGTGCGTAAGTTGTTATTTTTTCAAAAGTCTTGCCAAAAAGCGAATTTTCTTTCTCAAATCTTTTTTGCAACCTGTCACAATCATCCCCGCACATTCCGCTTATTGACATCTCTTTGCTCTTTAAACCTGATTGTATAGACTCTTTCATCGCATCAAGACTTCTTTTTACTATACTGCGGATTTCGTCAACCGACACTTCAGCAAATTCGGCTTCCTGCACCTGAACTATCTCCCAAATTTGCTTTCCGTTTTTTTCACAAACCGCTTTTAACTCTTCAAATGTACTTATACTTTTTTCCATAATTAACTTTCTAACTTCTCAATATACCTAATCATATAAACATCATCTAACATATACAAAAAATCAATAACTTTTTGGCTCACTTCACCGTCCAAACAAATACACATTGAAGCGTCCTGTCCTTTTGCCGATCGGTCACAATGAAAAGATGCAATATTTACATGTATAGAATTAGTAACTCTTGCAATCATGTGCGGAACATCTTTGTAAAATAAAACAAGCGTATTGTATTTTCCTGTCAAACTAACCGAAAAATCATCAATTTTGGTAATCTCAATTTCGCCTGCCCCAACAGAATTTCCGGATACAACCATATTCCGTCTACCTTGAAAAATAAAATCCACCGCATTCGGATGCCGATTAAAATCATCTAAATATTGGAATTCATACTCTATAGATTTTGCGATATCAGAATTAAATATATCTTTAATCCTTGTATCATCAACACTTAACCCTAAAACACCTGCTAAAAGTCCCTTATCAGTTCCGTGACCTTTTCCTGTTCTTGCAAAGGAATTATAAAGCTTAAATGTAATCTTTTCAGGAATTTCATGATAAATATTTCTCGCCAAAAGTCCCAACCGAATTGCGCCTGCTGTATGAGAACTTGAAGGACCGACCATAACAGGTGAGATTATATCTATTATTGATGTCTGTTTCATAATATTCTCCCGTACAAATTATAGCTTAACTTAGCCTGTATATCAAGAAGTTTCCGACAATAAACCAAAAGGCGGCTTATAAAAACCGCCTTTAAACTATCCTCTTCTTCTCATAACAAGTTAACGAACAGACCTTACTGTAAAGGTGCTCTCCATAGAGAGTCGTTAAATTTATTTTGTACAGCGTTGATATCAACAGACAAAGTTACGTTGCTCGGAGTGAAAACAAATACTAAATCGCCAACTTTTTGCGGTTTGCCGTTTAATGCATGTGCGGCCCCGCAAACGAAATCGATTGTTCTTTGTGATTGTTCTTTATCTAGCAGATGTAAATTAAGGACGATTGTTTGTCTGTCTTTTAAATGCTGAACAATTTGTGCCGCATCATCAAATGAACGCGGTTCCATAATTCTTACTTCATATCCTTTATAATTAGGATGTGCTACAACTTTCAAATCTTGACTTTTTTCTTGTTTTGGCTGGTATGAATAAGCTGGATCTATTGCAAGATTATCTTGAACCTCATATCCGCCTTCCATATCGTCTTCTGCCATATCATCGAAAATAGTTTCTCTGGGTTCAAACCCTTTTACAAGAAAATCAACCACTGATTTAATTTTGTCTGTTACAATCGCCACCGTTTTTCCTCCGTTTATTTTTATTTATCTTACTTTAACTAAACAACCTTCTACCGATTCTAAGCATTGTCGCCCCGCACCGAGCTGCAATCTTGTAATCCTGACTCATTCCCATAGACAACTCTTGCATTTTGCAGTTATATCTTTTTTCCAAAAACTTTTTCGTTTCCGCAACTTCATTAAAAAGTTCATACAAAGCATTGTCCTCAGCTCCTAAAGGCGCCATATTCATCAACCCTTCTATACTAATTCCGTCAAGTTTTTGAATTTCAGGAAATACCTCTATCAATTCTTCCTTTGAAAACCCTGATTTTTGAATTTCTCCGGCGTTATTCAATTGAAGAAGAATTTTCTGAACTTTTCCAAAACTTTTGGCAGTCTCTGAAATATGTTCTGCAAGCTTTAAAGAATCAACGGAATGAATATAATCGAAATGTTCAACAGTTTTTTTGACTTTATTAGACTGAAGATGCCCTATAAAATGAAAAGTTGAATTAGTTTTAACATCCAAAGGCAGTTTTTCGATTTTTTCAATAGCTTCAATTGTTCTTGACTCCCCAAAATTTCGTATCCCTGCCGCAAACGCTTGAACTATCGCTTCTCCGTCAAAATACTTTGTAACTGCAATAATATTTGGTCTATAAGGTGCAATTTCTTCTTGTATTTTTGAAAGATTCTCTTTTACCTTAAACTGCATATCATCTTCCTCTTACAAGAAACTTTGACTGTCACCACTTTTGGCGAACAACCATTTGAATATACAATTAATTGTACTCTATACCTTTATAGTGGACAACTATTTTGTTTTTTGTATCTACATCATCGTTTATATTTCTCTAAAACCATGATTTTGACATGATTTCAGCCATTTTAATATTTCTTAAATGTTGGTTACAATTTGTAATAATAAAGAAAATTCCCATGACTTCGAGCATGCCCGTAAATTACAAAACTTTCACTGTACAATATTCCAAGTCTTAGAATAAACTATTTTAAGGCAAATTTTATCCTATAAACGGTTGAGATTTTAATTTAAAACTTTACACTTTCTGGAAAATCATTACATATTCATGTTTGAATATAAAAAATCCCCCCGCTAAAGCACGATATCTCCACAAATTTGCGGTTTTACCTTTTGCTCTTTCGTTTCCTTGAATATCTTTAACGATTATTCCCTTCAAACGGAATCCCAAATTCATCATTCTTGCCATACATTCAAAACCGAGCGGCTGAACTTCTGAATTTTTGTAGCTGTCACCGATAATCAATGCTGCGAATCTGCCTTTTTCAAGCATATCGTAACCATTTTTTGCAACCTTTGAAAACAAATTGTAAAACTCTTCAGTAGACTCACAATTTGAAAGATCTTCTTTTTTATCGGAAAACTTAATTATATCGTCATAAGGAGGATGAAGAACTAAAAACTGAGCTTTTTCTTCACCTAAAATTTCAAGCCCTGCCTGAATTTTATCTTTAACAGTTTCTGAAGCTGAATCTCCGCAAATAATTCTTACATCAGTGACAAGCTGTTTTGGGGTAAATTTTTCAGAAACCTTTTCTGCTAAATCTTCTTTAAGTTCAACTCCAATACAGCGGCGTTTCATATTTACAGCCTCAATACCGGACGTTCCTGAGCCAAAAAACAAATCCAAAACAACATCATTCTGCTTTGTAAATCTTTCGTACAACTGCTGAGCAATCTGCGGAATATAATTTCCATGATATTCATTTGAATGCCCGCCGTCTTTAAGACGTGATGGAAATTCCCACAAAGTATCTGTCTTTATATGATCGTATGCTTTCCAGTTATTCAAATCAATATCACTGTATTTCGTTGTCTTAACAGGTTTTACAACCTGCAAATCTGCCTTCTTTAAAGGTTTTAATTTGGTGTTTGTTTTTACTCTTGCCAATGTCCTCTACCTAACGTCTCTTAAAGTATTGTATAATTTCCCTTGCAGCTATCATCATATAGAATTGTTTCAAAATTGTAATCAATTGTTTAGATGAATTTGTTTTTGATGTAGATTGAAGGTGTATGGAGGAATTATGTTTCCGGAATGTCTTACACTAAGCAATATCTACATGATTACAGGATTTTTAATATCTATGTACTCATGCGTATCTAATGACGTAATCCAGACACTCGGAACTTATTTAACTTCCAGCAAAAAAATGCCAACTTGGCTTATTTGGGCTTTCACCAGCGCCGTTCTTGTGATTACAATTTCTATGGGATGGTTGGTTAATGACGGAGATATGTCCTTTGGCAGGTTAGAGAGAATCCCTTATCCGGAAACTTTTACTTTAATCCACGTACTTCCGCCAATTATTCTTCTTTTCCTTACAAGATACGGAATTCCGGTTTCTACAACATTTTTAATATTAAGCATATTCTCTGCAAGTGATTTAAATGTTATCGGAATGATTTTGTCTAAGTCGTTAATCGGATATGTTCTGGCGGCAATAGTTTCAATATTAATCTACTCAGTGATTGCACGTCCAGTAGAAAGATATTTCTACTACACTGCAAACAAAAAAATATCTAAATGGTGGATTGCGGCAAAATGGATGTCTACAGCATTTTTATGGTCACAATGGCTTATGCAGGATGCTGCAAATCTATTCGTTTACTTACCAAGAAAAGCATCTTTTACGCAACTTGCACTTGTCATAATAGCTTTTTCTGCCTTTATGTGGATTGTTGCATATAAAAGAGGCGGGGAAGTTCAAAAAATAGTCAAAATGAAAACTAATGTTCAAGATCCAAGATCCGCTACTATTATCGATCTTATTTACGCATTCCTCTTATTGTATTTTATACAACTAAATAATGTTCCAATGTCTACAACTTGGGTATTTATCGGGCTTTTAGCAGGCAGAGAAATCGCACTTTACCACAGGTTGCGTTTTGAAAGTCCTAAAAAAATGTATAAACATATTCTTAAAGACTTATCAAAAGCTGCAATTGGTCTTATTGTATCAATTATAACAGTATTTTTACTTATAAAATTCGATGTTATAAAAAGTTTCTTCACCTCACATTTTATGTAAACCCAATATTATAGAGAGGGAAATATTTTGGCAAGAATAAAACAGTTATCAAAAAATTTAATAAACCAAATTGCTGCAGGAGAAGTAATTGAACGCCCTTCATCAGTTGTAAAGGAACTTGCAGAAAACTCGATTGACGCAGGAGCAAAAAAAATAAGCATCGAAATTACTAACGAATGCAGAAATATTAGAATTGCCGACAACGGTTGCGGAATTCATCCTGATGACATCCTGCTTGCGTTTACAAAGCATGCGACAAGCAAAATTCAAAATGATGAAGACTTATATAATATTCACACCCTCGGATTTAGAGGAGAAGCTTTAGCAAGTATTATATCAATCTCAAAACTAACCTGTACAACAAGAACTGCAGATTTTGAGACAGGCACAAAAGTAAAATGCGAAAACTCCGAAGTTTCTCAAACCGAAACAGGCTGTGCCGTCGGTACAATTATGGAAATAAAGGATTTATTCTACAATATTCCGGCAAGATTAAAGTTTTTAAAAAGCTCTTCTACTGAATTTTCATACATCCAAGATCTTGTCCAATCAATTGCACTGGCACATCCGGAAGTTTCATTTGAACTTAAACGGGACGGCAAACAAATTCTTAAAACTGATGGACTTGGAGATTTAAAAAGAACAATAAAAGATTTATTTAACGGCGAAATTGCGCAAAATCTAAAAGACGTTCTTAAAACAGACAAACTTTCAGGGATGAAAATTTCAGGATACGTAAGCACACCGAATTTTACACGCTCTAGCAAAAAGAATTATTTTATGTTTATAAACGGACGAGCAGTAAAATGTCCGATATTTCAAAAATCAATAGACACCGCTTACAAAAACCTTATTGCAAGCGGAAAATTTCCGTTTATTGTTTTAAATCTTGAAATTCCGCCAACTGACGTTGACGTAAACGTACACCCGACAAAAAAAGAAGTTCGCTACAAAAATACTAATATGGTATTCAATTTTATTTGCACCGCAATTCAGGGCGGACTTTCCAACTATACAGAAAGACCTTCGGTTTCATCAGACTTACAAACTGTTAGTACAGAAGCTGAAAAAACTCCTGTTATAAACTTTAATCAAGCAAGATTTGCAAAAAATGAAGACATATACTTCGATAAACAAAATGATAATATGTATGTTACGGACAAAATGGCAGAATTAATCTCCAGAGATTTACCATTAAACCGCACGCCGGAAGTTACTCAATCCAAGCTGATTTCGGCCGCACCTCAAACACCGGCAGAACCAGAAGAAAATATTATCGGACAATATCGAAACACTTATATTTTGATTGAAAGAGAAGAAGGGCTTGAAATTGTTGATCAGCATATAGCAGAAGAAAGATACATTTATGAAAAATTAAAATCCGAAAAAAATATAGTTTCGCAATTACTTTTCGTGTCTGATGTTCTCACTGTAACAGCAGAAGAAACAGAAATTTTAAAAGAAAATATTGATAAATTCGAAAAATTCGGGTATGAGATAGAATTTTTAAAAGACAACGAACTTATTTTCCGAAAGCTTCCGCAATTAATAGCAAAAGTTAATCCAAAAGAAATTTTATCAGATATTTTAGAAAACATTGAAGGAAATATTGACGGATTAGAAGAAAAAATTCTTATAACAACTTCTTGCAAGGCTTCTGTAAAAGCAGGTCAAAAACTTTCATTGTGGCAGATGCAAGAAATTATCAAACGCTGGCGAACAACAGAAATGCCCTATACTTGTCCGCACGGACGACCTATTTCTAAAATTCTTCCGCACAAACAAATTGCCTCATTTTTCCAACGACAATCCTAATTAAACCTAAATTTAGCTTTCAACAATTATGTCTTGAGGTTCTTGTTTAGGAGCTTGTTTTTGCTGTCGCTTGATTATTGAATTTATATCATTAAAATCTTCCTGTTCTGCAAAAACATTTTTATTTTCGTCATCTTCTTCGTTTTCAGGTGGTGGCGGCAATTCTTCTCCTTCTGCCGTAACATCCTGTGGCGGCGGAGTTTCTTCTTTTTTAGGTTCTTGCCCTACTGCCTCACTTGCATTTTCAGAAACAACAAGCGAAATATTTCTACTGCCTGTATCAACTTCATCAGTCATATTACTCATTATTTTTGAAACTTCTTTTATTGACTTGTCAGTATTAAACGCAGCATTCTGTAAATGACCAGACTGTTGAATTGCAGCAACCGAAAGGTTTTTACCAATAGCATTCGATTTAATCAAATCCACAATTCCAACTGCTCCTGTGTAAACATGTGAATAATTCGTACTTGCACTGCTTTTCGGAGAAGCTTCATACTCTGCAATTAAAGCACCTGTAAAAGATGTATCGTTAGCATAATCTTGTGCAATTTTTGCCTCTTTTGAAGTTGTTTGCAATAATTTTGAAATTTCATCAAAATCCGTCATATAATTTGCAATCTGAACCGTAGAATTATTAACCGTATTATTCATTAAAATTCCAAGTTCACCATATTTGGCCTGTTCATCCGCAGATAAGGTTTCGCCATTTTTAACTTTATTATCTATAGCTTGCCATTCATTCATCATAGCTTGTATTTCTTTAAGCGCATTATTCTGAACGGTTAAAGCATCCTCTGAAGCAATATTAAGCTGCGTCGAATATTGCTCAAAATTCTTTTCCGCTTCAGCCAATACTGATTCCTGTAAAACAACTTTTTTAGTAAAAACTTTTGCAATATTAGCCAGCCCCATATTACCGGCTTCACCAACATCGCTTTTCGTACTGTCTGTATCGTTTACATCATTTGCATCGCCGCTTTCTATTTCATATTCAACGACATTTGAAGCTTGCATTGAATGCGCCCATTTTAAAACATCATCAGGGATAACTACCCCGTTGTCTTCCATTTGAAGAATTTCTTCATAAGTATATTCACTCCATTCACCATCCCCGACCAATCCGAGCTGTTGGTGAATTCCTTTCATAAATTGAGCATAACTACTTGCATTTTGGGATGATATAATTTTATATGCATAATTGTACAATTCATCATCTGTCCAACCTGCATATTTAGGATCTTTCTTTAAGTCTTCAACCCTGTCATCTACTGTATAAACAGAATCACTATCTGTTGTCTTATAAAACGAAGCTTCTAAAAGTCTTTTTTTAAGAGCATCAATACTTGACATAAACGCGCGCCTTTCTTGTTTGTTATACTTTGTCTAAATTAACGGCAGACTTAAGTAAAATCTTTAAACTGAATTTTAAAAAAGCTTTGCATTAAACAGCAAAAAAGCCGAATTTTCAAGGCTTTACGCTTTTCCAATTCGGCTTTATAAAATTTTACAATCTTGAAATTATAAATGTTTCTCGATATTTGATATAATTGAAGATTTTGGCATCAACCCAACCAATCTTTCAACAGCTTTGCCGTTTTTGAACACCAAAAGACTCGGCAAACCGCTAATAGAATAATTTTTAGCAGTTTCAAGATTGTCATCAGTATTCATTTTTACAAATTTAACCTTACCTTCAAACTCAGACGCGATTTCATCCAAAACCGGTCCTAATTTTCTGCAAGGTCCGCACCATGGTGCCCAAAAATCTACAACTACCGGCGTTTCTGAATGCAAAACTTCTGATTCAAACACCGAATCATTAATATCTACTGCATTAGACATACATATCTCCTTTAAGTTATTTATACTTTTACAAAGGATATTCTATCACAGATTTTTTTTTTATGCTATTATCTTGATAGAATTCCACAGGATAAAAAAAATGGTTAGAAAAAAAACAATAGAAATCGTTCTTGATACAGAAACAACAGGACTTGATTACACAAAAGAAAGAATGGTCGAATTCGCAGCCGTAAGACTTGAAAACGGTAAAATTAAAGATGAATTTCAAACTTTAATCAATCCTCAGCAGCATATTAGAAAATCAAGTATTGCAATCCACGGAATTACACCCGATATGGTGGCTGATGCACCTACTGAAGCAGAAATAATGCCAAAAATTTTGGAATTTATCGGGGATTATCCGATTGTTGCGCATAATGCCATTTTTGATTACACATTTTTAAACGAGGCAAGCCTCAGAACTACAGGAGAAGAACTTAAAAATGCCCGTGTAGACAGCCAGCAAATGTTTAAAGAAGTATATCCGGATCTTGATTCTCACGGTTTGGAAGCTTTAACGAAAAAATTCAATGTGGATCTTACAAACCACCACAGAGCAATGGCTGATACTATGGGCTTAGCGCTTGCTTATCCAAAACTAAAAAAACTTTACCTGCAAAAATACGACTGGGAAGTTAAACAACTTGATAACGTGGAATATCTTTTTGAAAGGTTTTTAAGAATTCAAAATACAATAAACACACTTCAATCCGAACTTCAGGACTTAAAGTCGGTATTCAAGCTTTATTTTGAACAGGGCGGAACACCAATACGTTCACAAACAGGTGAAACTTTAGTTTACAACTCCAAACAGTCTTTTGGATACGATATTCATCAGATAAAAGAGGTTTTGGAAGAAGTAGGCGCATTTGATAAAGCCGTAAAGCTTAACACAGGATTTGTTGACAGACTTGTTGGCGGGTGCAGTCTTGATGAAGAAAAACGGGAAATTCTAAAAGAAGCCCGTCAAGAACTTACAGAAACCCGCAATATTCAAATTATAAAAGCAGGGAAGTAAATTTTATGACAAATCGTTTCATTGAATTTTTCAAAGAGCCCCCGGCTCGTGAAGTGACAATGAGTGAAGAAGAGATTAGAGACACGTATGAACACTTCAGATGGAGAATTTTTTATTCAAGTTTTATTGCATACGTTGTATTTCATTTATGCCGCAAAAACATAGCTGTTGCACTTCCTTCAATGGGTAAAGCCTTAAATCTTTCAAACACTGAACTTGGGCTTTTAGGTTCGTCTTTGTACATAACATACGGAATGGGCAAATTCATCAATGGAGTTCTTGCAGACAAGTCAAACGTCAGAACATTTTTACCGACTGCACTAATTTTATCAGCGATATGTAATATTTGCTTTGTCTTAAGTGCGTTGTTTGTAACTCCGGGGCATGTATCATTTTTCGGACTACCTTCAGCGACGGTGCTTTTATGGCTTCTATGCTTCTTCTGGGGTGCTAACGGATGGTTCCAGTCATGTGGATTTCCACCTGTTGCAAAGAGCTTGTCTTATTGGTTTTCGAACTCCGAAAGAGGTACAAAGTGGTCATTATGGTCAACTTCACACCAAATAGGCGTATTTTCAACAGTTATGCTTTCAGGGTTTGTAATTGAACATCTCGGGTGGATGGCAGCATTTTACATTCCTGCAATTATATGTGCAATCACAGGAATTTGGCTTTTTGACAGACTCAGAGATAAGCCGCAAACGCTCGGACTTCCTGATGTTGAAAAATTTAGAAATGAACCGCAGGTAAAATGTGAAAACCCTGAGGATAAAGACGAAAGATCTTATTTCGAAATTTTCAAAAAACATATTTTATGTAATCCAATTATCTGGATGCTTGCAATAGCGTATATTTTTGTATACATAATCCGATTTGGCACAGAAGATTGGCTTGTAAAATATCTTGTAGAGGTAAAAGGAAATTCATTAACTCTTGCAAGCGCAAAATTAAGCACACTTGCACTTGTCGGAGCAGGCGGAGCGATTTTGGCGGGAGTAATTTCCGACAAAATCTACAAAAGTAACAGAACTCCAATTAATATAATATTTTTAATATGCTTAATTATCTCACTGCTTGCTTTTGCTAAAAATCCGGCAGAAAACAATATTCTTGATTTTGTTTACGCAGCAATGATAGGAATGTTTACATCAGGTCCTCAAATGCTTATCGGCGGGCTTTGCGCCGTTGAAAGCAGTTCGAAAAAAGTTGCATCGGCATCAATCGGATTTACAGGAATTTTCGGGTATATCGGAGCAGCAATGTCTTCCGGCGGAACCGGATTTTTAGTTGATAAATTTGGCTGGAACGGCGCTATTGGATTTTGGTTGGTATCAACCTTGATTTGTATTTTAATATGTACAATTCTGCTGATTTACGAAGAAAACAAGAAAAGAAAATGTAAAGATTAATCAGGCAAATTGCAAACATCAACCCAATCAAGGCTGTTTGAGTATTCAAACAATTTTTCGGGTGTAAGTTCTATTGCAGAGTTTGAACTTCCGCATGCCGGAAAAACCGTTTCAAATCTTTTCAAAGAAACATCACAAAACACTTTAACATTTTCTTTTTCAACTGCAAAAGGACACACCCCGCCGATTTTATGTCCTGTGTATTCTTCAACCTGTATAGAATCCAGCATTTTGGCTTTTAAACCAAACCTGTTTTTAAATTTTTTATTGTCTATTCTGGCATCCCCAGCTGCACAAATTAAAATACAGCCATCTTCCGTTTTAAACGAAAGTGTCTTACAAATTCTTGCCTCCTGAATATTAAGAGCTTTAGCAGCTAATGCAACCGTAGCACTTGAAACTGGAAATTCCCAAATTTCATTTTCTAATCCAAATTTTTCAAAATATTTTCTTACTTTTTCTATTGACATAATTCCCCTTTAAAATTCAATATAAGACGTATCAGCGCACCCCTGCTGAGGCAAACTGAACCAAAATGTACTTCCGTTATTCAAACGTGATTTAAAACCAATATTTCCTCTATGCGCATCTGTAATGACTTTACATAAAGCAAGCCCAACTCCCGACCCCTGTTGGCGTTTTAGCTTGTTACGATTAACTTGAGAAAAGAAATTAAAAATTTTGTCGTAATCTTTCTTTCTTATACCATCGCCGGAATCTTTAATTTCAAAAATGTAATTTTTATTTTCATCAACATACGTCACAACAACAATTTTCCCGCCAATTTTGTTGAATTTTAAGGCATTTGAAATCAGGTTAAATATCAATTGCTTAAACCTTTTCAAATCAGCGGTTATTTCGACATCCATTAATGTATAACTGAAATTTATATTTTTTTCCTTTATAACCTCGTCGAAACTGTAAATAATATCTTTGATAACATCTTTTGGACGAAAAGTTTCGTATTTCAACTCAAGCTGTTTATACTCAGATCTTGCCATATCAAGTATATCCTGAATTAAACTCAGTAAAAATTTTGAACTTTTAGAAATATTATCTATATATTTATAACTTTTTGTTCCTTCAAGTTCTTTTTTTAGCATATCGGAAAAACCGATAATAGAGTTAAGCGGAGTTTTGTATTCGTGAGAAATACTTGCCAAAAACTGCACTTTTTCTTGGTTTGTTCGTTTTAATTCATCATTCAATGAAATTATTTCTATTCTGGAATTTACAGCTTCCATCAACGATTCTACAATCAAAGCATTATGCTTTTTAAAGTTCCGATTTTTGTTTACCAATGCAACAAATCCTAAAACCGTATTCTTGTAATAAATAGGCTCAATAATAACCTGATCTTTAGAAATAGAGTTAAGATATTCAATTATATCTTCGTTTTCGAAATTGTTAGTCAGCATATCAACACCAACTTTTGAAATCTGCTCTATGGCATGGACCAGTCTACTGCTTTTCTTTTTGCCTTGAGCGTAGGCATAAGTTTTTATTTCAATCGTATTTGTCACACTGCTTAAAAGACAAAAACAAGAAGCTTCGGCACCTGTAAGACTTAAAAATTCAAAAGCCGTAAACTTTGCAAGCTCTTTTGATGTCGAAATCGTGTTTATTTTCTTTAAAAATTTACAAATATTTTTTTCTAATAAAATATTCATTGTATAATTGTAATATGAACAAAAAATTATTTGTATTGTCCGGTTCATCCGGAGTCGGAAAAGGAACCGTATTAAAAGGATTTCTTAAAAGAAACCCTGATTTTATGCTTTCAATCTCCTGCACAACAAGAAAACCTCGCCCAGGAGAGGTTGATGGAATAAATTACTTTTTTACAACACAAGAAGAATTTAAAAACTGCATTGAAAATAATAAATTCTTAGAATGGGCGGAATTTGCAGGAAATTTTTACGGGACAAAGAAAAAATACATAAACCAATGCCTTGAAGAAGGCAAAAACGTAATTCTTGAAATTGATACCCAAGGAGCTTTGCAGGTTAAAAAACAAATGCCTGAAGCCGTTTTAATTTTTATTGCACCACCATCACTTGAAGAATTAGAAGCAAGACTAAGAGGTCGTCACACTGAAGACGAAGCTACAATTCAAAAAAGATTAGAACAAGTTAGAGCAGAAATAAAACGATCAGAAAATTTTGATTACCGAATAGTAAATGACAAATTAGAAGATGCAATTTTACGGCTTGAAGAAATTGTAAAAGGAGAAATTAATAATGCTTAGCGGCAAAAACATTCTCATAGGTATAACAGGCGGAATTGCGGCTTACAAGATTTGCGAGCTTATCCGAATGTACAAAAAATCGGGTGCAAATGTAAAAATAGTTGTAACTCCTAATGCCCTAAATTTTGTAACAAAACTTACTCTTCAAACTTTAAGCCAAAACAATGTTGCAATGGAGCAATTTGAGATTACTGACTACAAACCTGAACACATCTCATACGCAGATGAAGCGGATATTTTTGTAATTGCTCCTGCAACCGCAAACACTATTTCCAAAATAGCAAACGGGATTGCAGATAACCTTTTAACCTCAATAGCTCTAGCTTTTAAGAAGCCGATTGTTATTGCACCTGCAATGAATTGCAATATGTGGAGCAATCCTTTTGTACAGGAAAATCTAAAAAAACTTGAATCACATTCCTACATAATCGTACCGCCTGAATCAGGTTTCCTTGCCTGCGGAACGACAGGAGAAGGACGACTTGCAGAATTAAGCAAAATTTACGATAAGACTGTCGAAGTTCTAAATAACAATAAAAAAATTCTATCAGGCAAAAAAATTGTAGTAACAGCAGGCGGAACAGTTGAAGACATTGATCCTGTGAGGTTTATTTCTAATTATTCCTCAGGCAAAATGGGAACCGCAATTGCAGATTATGCTAACCAATTAGGCGCAGAAACCGTTTTGATTACAACAAAAGATGTTCAAAAAAACTATAAAACAGTAAAAGTAAAATCAGCCCTTGAAATGCAAACAGCATTAACAGAAGAATTCGACACAGCTGATTATATTTTTATGTCTGCGGCCGTTGCGGATTTTAGAGTAAAAGAATTTAACCCGCAAAAAACAAAAAAAACAGCAGAAGATACAATTACACTTGAACTTGTAAAAAACCCCGATATCCTGCAAAATTTATGTAATAAAAAAATATCAGAAACTCCTGTAATTATTGGATTTTGCGCAGAGACCGAAAACTTAATCGAAAATGCGAAAACCAAAATTCAAAAAAAAGGATGTGATTTTATTGTCGCAAATGACGTAAGCCGAAAAGATATCGGATTTTCATCAGATGAAAATGAAGTTTATATAATTGATAAAAATCTTGAAGTTAAAAAAATCGAAAAACAATCAAAAGCAAAAATTGCAGAAGAAATAATAAAAGAGGTATATGAAAAGAGCAGAAATATATGCACTCATAAATAAATTTGCGCCGCCCGAAACAGCAGAAGATTGGGATTGCGTTGGAATTTTGGTTGAAAATAAAAAGGAAGAAATTAAAAAAATTCTGCTTTGCCTGACAGTAACAGATGATATTTTAAATCAGGCGTTAGAGCAGAACTGCGATATGATAATAAGCCATCATCCGCTTTTTTACGTTCCGATAAAATATAAAGATATGAATATTTTTTGTGCACACACAAATCTAGACCTTGCAGAAGGCGGTACAACAGATACACTTATAAATAATCTTGGGCTAAAAAAAACTGATGAAAACGGATTTGTAAGATATGTAAATTTACTTTCACCAATTTCAGTAAACGAATTTGCTCAAAAATTAAAAAAACTTTCACCAAATCTAAGATACGTAAACAATCAGCAAATCAATAAAATACAAAAAATAGCTTTTTGTGCAGGAAGCGGCTCAGAATTTATAGAAACCGCTAAAAACGATGGCGCAGATGCCTTTGTGACAGGCGATTTGAAATTTCACACCGCACTTGAAAGTCCAATTGTACTTTTTGATGCTGGACACTTTGAAAGCGAAATTCCTGTATTAAAAGTATTTGAAAAACTTTTGCAAAATAAGGCTGAAATAGTTTATGCAAAAGAAGAAAGCCCCTTTAAAATAATTTAAAATAATTTAAAAATCAAAAATATTGACAAGAAAGATTTACAGAATACAATAATAAAGTACCCATATTGGGGCGTCGCCAAGTGGTAAGGCACCTGATTTTGGTTCAGGCATTCGGAGGTTCGAATCCTTCCGCCCCAGAGTTTTAGGATAACAAGACCGAAAAAATAGTTTTCGGTCTTGTTACGTTTTAGAGGTTATATATTAACATAAGGAGAACTTTATTATGATTATAGGGATAAATAATGGAAATAATACTTCATTTGGTCTTACTTTACACAGAACCAAAGAATTTAAAACAATTTCAAAATTAGCTAAACAACAAGGTAAACAGCAACTTTTTGACAATGCAGTAAACCTTTTAACATCTTCTCCTGTTAAAGGAGATGTTCTTGTTACAACCGGCAAATTAAAAAACAAGGATAGTATTAAATCATATTCAAGTATTTTTTTAATAAATCCAAATAAACAACTTAAAACAAGCAAGGTAATATCTACCACCAATAACAACCCTATAGAGTTAGCTTTAAATCATTTTCTGGAAATAAACGACAAAAACAGCAATATTTTTAAAACATTATTTTCAAAATAAAAATTAATACAAGCAAAATTGATAATTTGACTTTACAAAAAGCTTAGATTATCATGGATATATGGAAGGTGAGAAGATGATTACGGACGAAATTAAGCAACTAATCATAGATACTCTTGATTTGGAAGACATTACTCCTGATGATATTGATGAAAATGCGCCTTTATTTATTGACGGATTAGGATTGGATTCTATTGACGCCTTGGAATTAGGCATGGCATTGAAGAAAAAATACAATATTTCAATCGGTTCTGACAACGAGGAAAATAAAGAATATTTTTATTCGGTAAAAACACTTGCAGATTTTATTGAAAAACAAAACAAACAGGATTAAGAATGAACGGGAAATTAACAAGAGATGATATACTGAATAAACTTACTTCAATACTTGTCGAAGATTTTGAAGTTGATAAGAATTTAATTACTTTAGATGCAAGTCTATTTGAAGATTTGGACCTTGATAGTATTGATGCTGTAGATTTGGCAGTAAGAGTTCAACAGTTTACGCAAAAGAAAATTCCACCGGAAAATTTTAAGCAAATTAAAACAATAAACGATGTTATAAACGCTATTGAAGAATTATTATGAGAATGATTTTCCCGATAATATTCACATTTGCAGTTATTGGTCTGTTTCATTTTACAGGTCTGATTGCGTTAAAGTATTATCCTGCAACAATTAATCTTGTAATATTCACAATATTCTTCTCCTCAACTTTTACCGAAGAAACAATTATTCAAAAATTTGCTAAACTTATGGAAGGCAAAGAGCTTCCGGACATTGTTAAAGATTACACCAGAAAACTTACTTACGTATGGTGTGTATTTTTAATATTTAATTTTATGATTTCTTTTGCTACAATATTTATGAGTTCAAAAGTATGGACGATTTATAACGGATGCATTTCGTATCTTTTAACAGGGCTTTTATTTGCAATAGAATATCTGATACGACTCCGATTTAAGAGAAAATATAATGTTTAATTTTGGTGATGAAAAAATTGTTATAAGAAGCAATGGCAACTATATTACTTGGCAAGAATTAAAAAAAATAATCTGCCCGATAGTTAGTGCGCTCAAATCTGATAGAAGAACAAAATTTTTAATAACTTGCGACAGCAATTTTGAATTTGTTAAAAATTTTTTAGCAGGAATTTTTTCAGAAAAAGAATTATATTTTCTTTCTGACAGCACAAAGATTAATCATTTTAACGAGGACTACATAAAAAATATAGAACCAGAATTATGCGAAGTTTTTGACTTAAAAGTTCCAAATTTTAACGACGTAATAATTAATTTTTACACATCAGGCTCAACCGGAATACCTAAATGTGTAAGAAAAAGTTTACAAAACACTTATTTAGAAACCGTTGTTATGGATAAATTATTTCCGGTTAACAAAGATTTACCGTTTGTTTCTACAGTAAAAATGTCACATATGTTCGGATTTGTTTATGCATTTTTATATCCGCTTATATACGGACACGTTATCGACACAGACATAATAAAATTTCCTGAACAGATAAAAAATGAAAAACACGTATTTGTATCATCCCCATCATTTCTTGATATGATGGCAAAATATGATGACAACCCACACCCTGCAGAACTTATATATGCAGGAGGCGATAAAATGCCGGAAAGAGTTTTTGAATATTTTTCAAAAACCTCAAGAATTGTAGACAGCTACGGAAGCACCGAAACCGGTACAATCGGATACAGAACATCATTTGACAAAGGATTTTTAACAGTTTTTGGAGATATTGAACTAATTTCAGACGACAACAAAGGTACAATAATCAAATCACCTTATTTTCTTGAAGATGAGCTTATACTAAATGATAACATTGAAAAAATAGACCGAAAATTTAAAATTATAGGCCGCAACGACAGAATATTAAAGATTCAAGAAAAAAGAATTTCAGCAGAAGAAATCGAAAATTATCTAAAAAAACAAAATTACGTAGAAGATGCTTATTGTCTAAAAATCGGAGAAAAAGCGGGAGCCGCAATAGTTTTAACAACAGAAGGAAAAGAAAAGCTTTTAGATATTGGAAGTATTGAAATGATACAGAATTTAAAACTGCATCTTAAACAATTTTGCGAAATAATTCCGCAAAGATGGAGATTTTTACCTGAAATTCCAAAAACTTCAGCAGGGAAAATTGATAAAACAAAAATCATTAAAATCTTTAACTTAAATCTTTCTTACCCGCTAATTTTCGAGAAAAAAAACACAAATGAATCTGCCAAAATCACACTTGCATTTTTAAGAAACAGCAACTTTTTCAACGGGCATTTCCCTGATATTCCGATTTTGCCGGGAGTTGTTCAATTATTATATGCACACAATTTAGCAGAGGATGTTTTTGGAATAAAAATTTCGCAAAACAAAATAAAAAAAATAAAATTCTCAAGAGTTATAAAACCTGATAACAAAGTAATCTTAAACCTCAAAAACAATGAACTTTCTGTTGATTTCACGTTTACTGATAACGAAAAACCTTTTTCATCAGGCACTTTTATCAAATAACATTTTGGTGTATAATTTTTGCAAAGAGGATATTGTATGCATTTAGCAGAAGCAGAAACTACTATTGAAGTGCAATTCTACGATCTTGATCCTATGAATGTTGTTTGGCACGGCAATTATTTTAAATTCATGGAAGCGGCAAGATGTGAATTACTGAAAAAAATCGGTTACAATTACGACAATATGAAACTCGACGGTATTATGTATCCTATAGCAAAAACAGAAATGAAATTTATTAAATCCGCGATTTTCGGACAAAAGCTCACAGTGAAAGCTATTTTAGAAGAACTTGAGCCAGGATTAAATATACAATATATTATAAAAGATTCCGCAACTGATGAAGTTTTATTTAAAGCTAAAACAATGCAAATTTGTGTAGATGTAAAATCAGGAAAAAGCTTATACCAAGCACCTGAAAAATTCAGAAAAGGACTTGAATGTTTAAAAAATATTTAGCATTATTTATATTAATATTTTTTGCGCAAATTTCTTATGCGGAAGGCACCTTTGACAGCCCGACAACAGCAAGAGAAGTTGCCGAAAAGCTTCCTCAGCTCAACAGCGTAACTTGTAAATTTACTCAAGAAAAAACAATCCGAAATAAAACTCTAAAATCCGGCGGAAATTTTAAATTTATAAAAGATAAAGGAGTAATCTTTGAAACCCTTTACCCTGTTAAATCAACCTCAACCTACACTTCCGACAGCAACAAACAGATAAGCGGAATTATAACAGGAATTGCAAACAAAGATTACTCATATATTAATAAAAATTTCAATTTATACTACACTTCCAATGATCAAGAATGGACTCTCGTCTTAAAACCGAAAGAAAAATCTCCGGCTTTCGGACAGCTTGAAAGTATTACAATCAACGGCACAAAAAGTATTAACAAAATGATTATCGAAACAACAAACGGAGTAACCACAGAAATAAACTTTTATTGCGAATTATGAAAAAGATAAATTTATTTAGAATAATATTTGTATTAATTTTGGTTTTAATAGCATCGCTTGCATTTTTGCATCCGAAAAAAGTTGAAACCAATTTATTAAAAGCATTTTTTTCAAACGGAATTCAAGACGAAATTTTAATTAATTTAAGCGGAAAATATTCTGCAAATATAAATGTACTTTTAGAAAGTGAAAATCTTGAACTTTTAGAAAAAACCAAAGAAAGTTTTGAACAAAATATCTCTTCTGAAAGTTTTAAGATTAAGCGTACAGACTATCAAAAAACACTTGAATTTTACAAAAACCATAAATCAGGTCTGCTTTCAGAATCAGACTACAAGACTTTAAAATCCGAAAATTACGAAAAAATTAGCCAGAATGCAATAAATAATTTATATGATCCGTTTGGATTTTCAATTTTACCTCTAGAGGAAGATCCATATTTGCTTTTAACAAATTTTATAATGAATCTTGGAACAAATATAAATGTCCAAACTTCACTAAAAGGCAAATATTATGAAATCATAAACCTTAAAGCAGATGACAAACTTGCACTTTCGCCATCATTAATGAACAAAGAAGTAAAAAAACTTGTTGAACTTCAAAAATATTATACAAACAGAGAATTAAATGTCTATCTGACAGGAGCTCCAATCCACGCATATTATGCAAGTGAAAGCTCCATGAACGAAATTAATTTTATTTGCATAATTTCAACACTATTTGTATGCGTAATTGTACTATGGTATTTTAAATCTTTAAAAATACTTTTGCCAATATTAACAACATTAGCTGCAGGAATGGGAATTGGATATTGTGTAACAAATCTTTTATTTAATTCAATCCACATTCTCACATTTGTTTTTTCCACTACATTAATCGGAATCTGCGTAGATTATTCACTTCATTATTTGATGGAATCAGATGTTAATAAAATTATAAAAAGTTTGACTGTCAGCATGTTTTCAACCGTAAGTGCACTTTTTATGCTTGCTATTTCCGGAATAGAAATTTTAAAACAAATGGCAGTATTCACATCCGCTGGATTAATTACAGTATATTTAATTGTTGTGTTGTTTTATGAATTTTTGCCTCCACAAAAATCACAGCAAAAATTCAACTTCAAATTCAGTAAAATAATTTTAGCAGCCCTTTTGATTGTAATAGCAGCAGGATTGTATAGAATACATTTCAGTGATGATGTCAGAAACATGTACAGACCTTCAAAAGAAATGCAAAATGCCGAAAATTTATACAGCGAAGTTTCTTTACAAAATGCCAATTCTTCCTTCATTATCGTTGAAGGTGAAAACTTGGAACAACTTCTTGAAAAAGAGGAATTAATTGCAAAAAGATTAAACGGAAACAATATTTCATATTATTCTTTGAGTAAATTTATTCCATCAAAAATGCGACAAATAGAAAACCAAAATTTAATTAAAAAACTTTATGACAAAAAAATTGACAAATTATCGGAATATTTGACACAAGATGAAATAAAAAATCTGAGAAAACTTACCCCAATTATAACTCTTGAAGATGGCTTGAATAATCTTTCCTCGGCTCAGGAATTCTTAATTGACAAAACTCATTCTTTAATGATTGTTTATAATTTCCAATCACCTGAAATTTTAAAAGAAATTTCCAATATCAGATACATTAATCTTCCGTTAGAAATTTCAAAAAGAATAAAAGAAATCAGGCTTGTATGTTTATGGATTTTAGGACCTATATTCGTTGTTTTGTACATAATTTTGGGGTGTATTTTTTCTTTCAAAAATGCTCACAAAATTATACTTCCTTCAATTTTAGCAAGCTTATTCTCAATCAGTGCTGTAAGCTTGTTTGGAGATATAAATTTATTCCACATTCTTGCAATATTTTTGATAACAGGCTTTGGACTTGATTATTCTGTTTTCAGATTTAACGGGTCAAAAAATTCTAATGATGCAGTATTTATCTCATGCATTACAACAGTAACTTCATTTTCACTGTTAGCTTTAACAAGTTTTAAGCTCATAAGTTCACTCGGGTTTGTTCTTGCACTTGGGCTTTTAAGCTCGTATATACTAAGCATACTTTTAATATCCAGAGATTCTGAACTTGCAATTGATAAAATAAATTCCCGTAAAAATTTCATTGAAAGATAACTTTTGGGCTTTTGCTGAAGCTTAATTCCGGCTTCATATTCTGTCCAAAACCTGTAAAAAGTTTCAGCATCTTTTTTTTGTGGTTCAAGGTTATAATATTCAAATAACTTTTCAAAATTTCTATCACGCATAAATTCCACATCCGCCCCAACTGGAACCTTATCAAATGCGGCAAGTACAATCCCTTTACTGTGAGATAAACTAAAATTAATTCCACCCGTAACAAAATACGGTTTTTTATTTTTAATAATAATTTCAGTATTTGAAATATTATAAAAATTTTTACCCACAATAGAAATTAAAAATCTTCCGAATGCGAATTCAATCTGTCTTTTCTTTAATTCGGAACCTGACGGAAAATTTTCGATTATCCTGTCCTTTAATAACTCTGAAAAATTGTTAATATCTAAATAGAATATTTCCATGCTAAAATAATACCATATTAATAAAAAAAGAAGCAAAGATTATCAGAAATGAAAAAATGGTACCAAATAAAGGAACAAGCTGCAGGAGAGAAACGACTTTGGTTTTCATGGTATTTGTATAAGATTTTTGGCAAAAAAGCTCTCTATTTAGTTGCTTTCATTGTAACTTTTTTCACTTTTTTATTTGCGAAAGAAATAAGAAAATATTCGAAAAAATATCTTATGGTAATTGAGCCTCTAACTGGATTAAAACCATCTTTATGGAATTCTTTTAAACATTTTCTTTCTTACGGATTTTTACTTGCTGATAAAATAGAAATTTTTTCTAATAATTATGATAAGAAAAAAATCCTTTTTGCATCAGAAGAAGAAAAAGAGCTTTTTTACAATGATTTTTATAAAAAGCAAGGTGTTTTCTGTTTATGTTCACACATAGGAAACACTGACGTTATGAGAAGTTTTTTTATAAACAATGATTTCTGGCCGGAATTTAAAGTTAACGTATTTTTAAGCCGCACCCAAAGTCAAATTTTCAATAATTTCATAAGTAAAATTGCTCCAAGCATTCCGGTTAATTATTTTTATGTAGAAGATATTGGAATTTCAACATCAATAAGACTTAAAGAAAGCTTGGATAAAGGATGTGTCACTTTTATTGCAGGGGATAGACTCGCAGAAAACACGAATGCAGCCGTTTTTGAAACAACACTTTTCGGACATAAAATTGACTTGCCTGTCGGCAGCTTTAAACTTGCCCAATTAATGGAAGTTCCTATTTATTTCGTTATTGCGCTTAAAACTAAAAACGATACTTATACAATTCATTTACATAAACATAATTTCTCAAACCTTTGTAATTTGGAAAAATCTTACGTCGAATTTATGGAAAAAATTACTTTAAAAAGTCCATTACAATTTTATCATTTTTATGACTTATTCAAAGATTAATCAATTTATGAGAAGATTTTGAAGCTTCTTTCAACGTTCTTTTCGATTACACTCTTGATGCTGTCGTATTCTGTCTGGAGTGCATTGTGCTCTGTATCAAGTTTCTTGATCTGAGTATCATATTCTTTGTCTTTTGCTTCTATTTCTCTTAATGTTTGATTGTATTCGGTTTCTGCCTTCGTTATTGCAATTTGATCTTTCTGTTCGGTTATATCCTGAGCGGTTGAGAATACTATTGATGTCCATTGTGCATTTTCTATTCCGCTTGTACTGTCGGATGGATCTACAAACTGTACTTGTTCTAAAGTAATTAAACCGTTTTCTATTGCATATTTTAAGTATTCTTCACTGTTCATATCGCCGTCTTTTAAGACTGCCCAGTTTTGATCTGTTTCTGATTTGCTTGCCCAGCCGTTACCTGCAATGTAGTCTTCGCTGTTGCCAAAGCCCGCTTTAAAATCACTTGTGCCGTTCATTCTGTGCCACAAGTTTACATACCATTGCGCTTTGTCCAAATCTTTTATCGCTCTGGTTTCTTGGTCTATATATTGTGCAACCGTCGGTTCTGTCGGCTTTCTTGCTTCCCAATCCGCCATATCTTCATCATAAGCTTCTTGGTCAAATTTTTCTTCAGATAAAGCCCATTTTAAATCGTGTTCAACAAGGTGAATCATACGACGGAATAAATCAGCATCATCTGGATCATTTAAATCAAGCTTGCTACCTTTAGAATTATCATAAAATCTCAAATAAAAATCATAATATAAATCTTCAATTTTGTCGGTAACAAGCATATTGCCATCACATGGTTCAGCTTCGTTACAATCTAACTCGTGCTTGCTTCCGCATCCACTCCAGGATGTCGGACAATCAATATAATGAGTAGAATCATCGGCATCGTGTTCTTCGCCGCAACAATACTTGCCTTCAAGTGCCTTTCGCATTTCTTCCATTATAGATGCGCTACCACCAGTATTATGAATACTTTCACTTTGCTGTCCATCAACCCACCAGTGACCACCTGGATAACCTCCATAAGAAGGGCTAAATGAATCTATAGTAAATTTTGTTCCATCAGAAGTTTCATGTTCACCAACGTCAAGCATATGTTCCAAAACATCACAAAAATGCAAAACTCCAAGATAACAGCTGCTGCAAGGATTTATTACAGATGTATAACATCCTCCTGCTGTACCTTCAGTAAATTGTTCATAAACATTTGATTCTTCTGTTACTGTATCATAATAAATTTCATCATTTGGATCAGGTTTTTCTGACTGCCATTTGTTATATTCATCGTAATAATCATCCCAAGCTGCTTCATATTCAGGGTTTATTACCTGAATTGTGTCGCCGGTGCCAAGTTCACCTAAAACTCCGTATTTTTCCAAAAA